>JAEZTL010000021.1 GCA_023421395.1 Bacillota bacterium
TCGGACCATCGCTGATCTGGCGGGGGGCGGCGAAATCACGCGGGAGCATGTGGCGGAAGCCGTGCAGTATCGCGCGCTGGACCGGAAATACTGGGGGTAGAGGCGTGGAATACTCCGCGATGGAGCAATACTGGATCTGGCTCTCGAGCGTCGAGGGCATCGGCGTCAAGCGGTTTTACCAGCTGATGAGCCTCTACGAGGACGCCCGCGCGGTTTGGGATTCGGCCGGGCCGCAGATGGCGTTTCTGGGCGAGAAGGCGCTTGGCAACCTGCTTGCCGCCCGCACCGAGCGGTACCTGTACGGCCTGTTCGCGGGGCTTGAGAAAAAGGGCATCGCGGCGGTCACCCGGCTCGGCCCGGGATACCCTTCACGCCTGACCACCATCTTTGATCCGCCGCCCACCCTCTACGTGCGCGGCGAAAGCGATCTCAACGGAGACCGTTCGCTCTCCATCGTGGGTTCCCGTCACGCCAGCCGGGACGGCAGGCGCGCCGCCGCCGAGATCGCCGAGGCGCTGGCCCGCGAAGAGGTCGCCGTGGTGTCCGGCATGGCGCGGGGCATCGATACCGCCGCTCACCAGGGTGCTTTAAGCGGCGGCGGGCGAACGGTGGCGGTGCTTGGCTGCGGCGTGGACGTCGTCTATCCGCCGGAGAACGGCCCGCTGGTGGAAAAGATCCTGGAGACTGGCGGATCGATCGTGTCCGAGTACGTGCCGGGCACCCGGCCGCTGGCGCAGCACTTTCCGGCGCGAAACCGCATCATCAGCGCCATGTCCGACGGCCTTTTGCTGGTCGAGGCGGCGAAGGGTTCCGGCGCGATGCTGACGGTGGATTTCGCCCTCGAGCAGGGGCGGGAGGTATTCGCCGTGCCGGGGTCCATCTACTCGCCGCTGTCGGCGGAGCCCAACCGGCTGATCTCCGAAGGCGCGGTTCCGGCGCTGGGGCCGTGGGAGATCCTCGAGCACTTCCGCTGGGCCCAGCGGCCCCGGAAGGGCGATTCGCCGAACCGCGCGCTTTCGCTCGACGCGGACGAGTCGACGCTTGTCGAACCGCTCCGAATCGAGGAAATGTCCTTCGATGAGTTGGCCGCGCGCACGGGCTTTAACAGTTCCAAACTAAATTCTCTCTTGACAATGCTGGAGTTGCGAGGAATAATAAAACAAGTGCCCGGTCGGCTGTACCGGGCGGAGATATGATTTCGCCCCGCGAATGCGGATGGAGGTTCGTAAATGGCGCATAAGCTGGTCATCGTGGAATCCCCGGCCAAGGCAAGGACCATCGGCAAGTTTCTCGGCCGAGGGTACAAGGTGGAGGCTTCGCAAGGACATGTACGCGATCTGCCCAAGTCGCAGATCGGCGTGGACGTGGAGCACGGCTTCGAGCCCCGGTACATCACCATACGGGGCAGAGGCGAGATTTTGGACCGCATCCGCAAGGAAGCGAAGGGCGCACAGAAGATCATTCTCGCGACAGACCCTGACCGCGAGGGCGAGGCGATCTCCTGGCACCTTTCGAAGGTCCTGAACATTCCGGAGGGCGACGTCTGCCGCGTGGAATTCCACGAGATCACCGGCAAGGAAGTCAAGTCCGCCATCAAAAAGCCGCGGCCCATCAACATGAGCCTGGTCAACGCGCAGCAGGCGCGGCGCGTGCTGGACCGGCTGGTGGGCTACAAGATCAGCCCGCTGCTTTGGGCGAAGGTGCGCAAGGGCCTTTCCGCAGGCCGCGTACAGTCGGTGGCGACCGGCATCATCTGCGACCGCGAAAAGGAAATCGAAACCTTCGTGCCGGAGGAGTATTGGAACCTGAACGTCCAGTTTGAAACCGAGGGCGTCAAATTCTGCACGAAATTCTACGGTGAGGGTGACCAGAAGACCGACGTCACCAGCCAGCAGCAGGCGGAGCAGCTGATCGCCAGGATGCGCCGGGCGGACTTCGCCATTGGCGAGGTCAAGCGCGGCGAGCGGCGCAAGTACCCCGCCGCCCCCTTCACCACCTCGAACCTGCAGCAGGAGGCCAGCCGCAAGCTGGGCTTCACTACCCAGAAGACCATGCAGATCGCCCAGCAGCTCTATGAGGGCATCGACCTCGAGGGCGACGGCACACAGGGTCTGGTCACCTACATCCGCACGGACTCCACCCGGATTTCCGAAGAGGCCATCGAAGCGGTGCGCGAAGTCATCCGAACCGCCTACTCGCCCGAATACCTGCCTGAGGAACCCGTTCAGTATAAAAGCCGGAAGTCTGCCCAGGATGCCCACGAGGCGATCCGCCCCACCGACATGAAGTACCGGCCGGAGGCGATCAAAGCCTCGCTGACCCGCGATCAGCTCAGGCTCTACAAGCTCATCTTCAACCGCTTCCTGGCCAGCCAGATGACCCCCGCGGTCTATGAAACGCTGGCCGCCGACGTGGTGGGGGACAACCTTCGCCTGCGCTTCACCGGCCAGAAGAAGAAGTTCGCGGGCTTCACCGCCGTCTACGAGGAAGTGCTGGACGACGCTCAGGCTGAGGAGGACGAAAACGCCATCCCCGCGCTGGTGGAAGGCGTGAAGGCCAAGCTTCTCGATGTTTCAAGTGAGCAGCGGTTCACGCAACCGCCGCCGCGGTACACGGAGGCATCGCTGGTGCGCGCGCTGGAGGAAAAGGGCATCGGCCGCCCGTCCACCTATTCTCCGACGATCACCACCATCATGGCACGCGGCTACATCGCCCGGGAGAACAAGCGCCTGGTGCCTACGGAGCTGGGCCAGGTGGTCAACGACCTGATGCAGAAGAACTTCCCGGACATCGTCAACGTGCAGTTCACCGCCGACATGGAGGAGGAACTGGACGAGGTGGAGGACGGCGCGGCCGACTGGCACCAGATCGTGGCCGACTTCTACGGCCCCTTCGAAAAAGCGCTGATCGAGGCGGAGGCCACCATCGAAAAGGTGTCCGTCGAGGATCAGGTTTCCGATGTCAAGTGTGAAAAGTGCGGCGCGATGATGGTCTATAAGATGGGGCGGTTCGGAAAATTCCTGGCCTGCCCGAATTTCCCGGCCTGCCGTCATACGATGGCGCTTCTGACCGACATCGGCGTGCCCTGCCCCAGCTGCGGCGGACGCCTGCTGGAGCGCATCAGCAAAAAGGGCCGTAAGTTCTACGGCTGCGAAAACTACCCCGGCTGCGATTTTGTGTCCTGGGACCTGCCGGTGACGGACAAGTGCCCCGCCTGCGGCGGCCGCATGGTGCAAAAGAGGGGCCGCAAGGGCGAGGTCTTCCATGTGTGCGTCAACGAAAAGTGCCGCACCCGCGTGCCCGTCACCTCCGGTGACGGCGAGGCGGAGGATGAATGAGGTCACCGTCGTCGGCGCCGGGCTCGCGGGCTGCGAGGCAGCCTGGCAGCTGGCGCGACAGGGGATCCCCGTCCATCTGATCGAGATGAAGCCGGAGCGGTTCTCCCCGGCCCACAAGAGCGCGGGTTTTTCGGAGCTCGTTTGCTCCAACTCCCTGAAGGCGGAGCATCTGACGAACGCCTCGGGCCTCCTGAAGGCCGAGATGGAAAAGTTCGGCTCGCTGATTCTCTCCGCCGCGAAGCAGGCCCGGGTGCCCGCGGGTACCGCGTTGGCGGTGGACCGGGACGTCTTTTCCCGGGAAATCACCGGTTCGCTGGAGGCGCATCCGCTGATCCGGGTGGAGCGGCGCGTGGTTTCGCTTCTTCCGGAGGAGCCTGCGGTTGTGGCCACCGGCCCGCTGACCGACCCGGCGCTCATGGAGGCGCTGACGGCGCTGCCGGGTTTGTCGGCGCTCCACTTCTTCGACGCGGCCGCGCCCATCGTGACCGCCGAATCGCTCGATATGGAGCGGCTCTTCCGTCAGTCGAGAAATGACGGCGAGGCGGCCGGCGATTACCTGAACAGCCCGCTGAACCGGGCGCAGTACGACGCGTTTTACGAGGCGCTTACGGGCGCGGAACTGGCGCCGCTGCACAATTTTGAAAAGAATTTGGTGTTCGAGGGCTGCCTCGCGGTGGAAATCCTGGCTTCCCGGGGCCACGACACGCTGGCCTTCGGGCCTATGCGGCCGGTGGGGCTCACCGACCCGCGCACCGGAAAGACCCCGTACGCCGTGGCGCAACTCCGGCAGGAAAACGAGGCGGGCACGCTATTTAACCTGGTAGGCTTTCAGACCCGGCTCAAGTGGGGCGAACAGAAGCGGGTGTTTTCGATGCTCCCGGGGCTCGAGAATGCCGAATTCGTCCGATATGGCGTGATGCACAGGAATACCTACCTCAATAGCCCGGACATTGTGGGCAGAAACTTTGCGCTTGCCGGCAGGCCGTGCCTGCGCTTCGCCGGACAGCTGACTGGCGTGGAGGGGTACGTAGAGTCGGCGGCGTCGGGTCTGGTGGCGGGGCTGAATCTGGGCCGGGCGCTGCGGAATCTTCCGGAGATCGACTTCCCCGGCGAGACGCTCCTCGGCGCGCTGGAAGCCCATGTGCGCACGAAGACCGCGAATTTCCAGCCGATGAACGCGAACTTCGGCATCCTGACGCCGTTGGGCGTGAAGGTCAAGGGCAAAAAAAACCGCTATGAGGCGCTGGCCCGGCGCTCGCTCATGGCCATCGACAGATTATTGGAGGTTAGTCCATGATTCGGGGAACCACCATCTGCGGCGTGCGCCGAAACGGCCAGACCGCCATCTCGGGCGACGGCCAAGTGACCGTCGGCGAAAACGCCATCATGAAGATGAACGCGAAGAAGGTACGCCGCATCGCCGGCGGCAAAGTTGTGATCGGCTTTGCCGGTTCGGTGGCGGACGCCTTCGCGCTGAGCGAAAAATTCGAGGAGAAGCTGACCCAATTCTCCGGCAATCTGCCGCGGGCCGCGGTGGAGTTGGCGCAGGAGTGGCGGCAGGACAAGGCCATGCGCAAACTGGAAGCGATGCTTCTGTGCGCCGACCAGGACAACCTGATGCTCGTCTCCGGCACGGGCGAGGTCATTGAGCCGGATGACGGCGTCATCGCCATCGGTTCCGGCGGCAACTACGCGCTGGCAGCCGCCCGAGCGCTGGCGGAAAATACAGCGCTTTCCGCCGCCGAGATTTCCGAAAAAGCGCTTCGGATCGCCGCGTCGATCTGCGTGTACACCAACGACCACATCATCACGGAGATTGTATGATGGAAAAATTAACGCATACGCTGACTCCGCGCGAAATCGTGCGCGAGCTGGACCGTTACATCATCGGTCAGGACGAAGCCAAGCGCGCGGTGGCCATCGCGCTTAGAAACCGCTACCGCCGGGCGCTTCTGCCCGACGAGATCCGCGACGAGGTGACGCCCAAAAATATCCTCATGGTGGGCCCGACCGGCGTGGGCAAGACCGAGATCGCCCGGAGGCTGGCGCGCCTTGTGGACGCGCCCTTTGTCAAGGTAGAGGCCACCAAGTTCACCGAAGTGGGCTATGTGGGCCGTGACGTGGACTCCATCATCCGAGACCTGGTGGAAGCGTCCATCCGTCTGGTGCAGTCGCGCCACGCGGAGGCCGTGCGGGAGAAGGCCGCCCGCGCCGCGGAGGAGCGGCTGGTGGACCTGATTATCCGACCCGCCAAGAAGGTCAACCCCATCGACGTGTTGCTGGGCAACAAACCCAAGGAGCCGGACGTACCGCCGGAGGAGCGCGCCCGTGTCAGCCAAAAGCGCGAGGATGTGCGCAAAGCCCTGGCAAACGGCGAGCTCGAGCGCACACTGGTGGAAGTTGAAGTGGCGGAAAACCTGCCCAAGAACGAGATTCCCGGTACCGATGTGAACGTGAACGACATGCTGGGCTCGATCCTGCCCAAGCGCACCAAGCTGCGCAAGGTGGAAGTTTCCGAGGCGCGGCGCATCCTCCTGGCCGAGGAGGAAGAGAGCATGATCGACATGGACGCGGTGAACTCCGAGGCCATTAAAAAGGCCGAGCAGGACGGCATCGTATTTCTGGATGAGATCGACAAGGTGGCGGGCAAGAACGCAGGTCACGGCCCGGATGTATCCCGCGAGGGTGTGCAGCGGGACATCCTGCCCATCGTGGAGGGCTCCACGGTGCCCACCAAGTACGGCCCTGTCAAGACCGATCACATCCTCTTTATTGCGGCGGGCGCGTTCCATGTGGCGAAGGTTACGGACCTGATCCCGGAGCTTCAGGGCCGCTTCCCGGTGCGCGTGACGTTAAAACCGCTGACACGGGAGGATTACCGGCGCATTCTGACCCAGCCGGAAAACGCGTTGATTCGCCAGTATCAGGCGCTGCTCAAGGTGGACGGCGTTTCGCTGAAGTTTGACGACAGCGCCGTCGACGCCATCGCGGAATTCGCCTGGCTCTCCAACGAGAACAGTGAAAACATCGGCGCCCGCAGGCTGCACACGGTGCTGGAGGGCATCCTGAGCGACGTGGCTTTTAACGCGGGCGGCGGCGACGCGCCGGAGGTGGAAATCCTGGTGGACGCGGCCTACGCCAAGGCGAGGCTTGGCGACGAGTGCGCGGAGCAGGACCTGCACAAATACATCCTGTAAGCGATACGCTTAGATCGGCCCGCGGGAATGCGCTCGCGGGCCTTTTGCGTTTTCGCCGCCCTTTACACCGGCGGGAAAATGCGGTACAATTTGGCTGTGAGAACCCGCGCCCGGACGGGCGCGGCCTTCAAGGGGGAGGGATTTTCATGCGGGCGCTATCGGTCATTCTGGGCATCGTGCTCATCGTCGGCGGCGTGATGTCCATCGTCAGCCCTGGCGCCATGGTGCTCAGCCTCGGTTCGCTGATCGGTCTTTTTATCCTGATCCACGGCGTGGGTTCGCTGATTGGGCAACACCGCTTCCGCGCGCTGGGCGAGGGCTGGGGTATCGCGGGCGCGATCCTTTCGGTGGTACTGGGCATCCTTTTGATGACCAGCGCGCAGTTTCAGTTGGCCACGAACCTCGCCATCGTGTTCGTCGCGGGCCTCTGGATGCTGGCGGCGGGGGTGGTGCTGGTGGCGACGGCCATCCGGATGGCCCGATTCTTCACCGCGCTCCCCTGGGAGAGACCGCACAGGTCCTGGCTGTGGCTGATGCTGCTGGGGATCACCCTGATCGCACTGGGCATTTTGGCCTACGTGCATCCGCTGGCCGGTGTGATGACGTTCGGCCTGCTCATGGGCGTCTACGTGATCGCCGCGGGTGTCAACCTGATTGCGCTGTCCTGCTGCCGCGTGGATTGGTGACGCTTTTCAGAAATTCGGAGGTTTTCAAATGATCAATCCTGTGGACATCATCCTGAAAAAGCGCGACGGGCAGGAACTGACGAAAGACGAGATCGCCTTTTTCGTGAGCGGCTCGGTGGAAGGCGTTTTTCGGGACTATCAGATTTCGGCGATGCTGATGGCCATCGCCATCCGCGGCATGAGCGACCGGGAAACCCGGGACCTGACGATGGCCATGGCCCACTCCGGCGAAATGCTGGATCTCTCCGCCATTGCCGGCCCTAAGGTGGACAAGCACTCCACCGGCGGCGTAGGCGATACGACGACGCTGATTCTGGCGCCGCTGGTCGCTGCCTGCGGCGTGAAGGTGGCCAAGATGAGCGGGCGAGGGCTGGGGCACACCGGCGGTACGCTGGACAAGCTCGAGTCCATCCCGGGCCTGCGCGTGGACCTGTCCGTGGAGCAGTTTGAGGCGCAGGTCAACCGGGTCGGCTGCGCGGTGATCGGGCAGACCAAATCCCTCGCGCCCGCAGACAAGCTGTTCTATGCGCTCAGGGACGTGACCGGCACCGTGCGCTCGATGCCGCTGATCGTGTCGTCCATCCTGTCCAAGAAGATCGCGGCGGGCTGTGACGCGGTGGTGCTGGACGTTAAGACAGGCACCGGCGCGATCATGCCCACGATCTCCGGCTCCATCGAGTTGGCGACGAAGATGGTGGCGATCGGCAACATGACAGGGCGGCGCTTCTCGGCGCTGGTCACGGACATGGACCAGCCGCTGGGCCTGAACGTGGGCAACGCACTCGAAGTGGAGGAGGCCATCGATGTGCTCTCCGGCCGCGTGAAGGGCGACCTCCTGGACATCTCCGTGAAGCTGGGCACGCATATGCTGCTGAGCGCGAGGCGCGTTACTTATGTCGAACAGGGCGCCGAAGTGCTGATGCAGGCGCTTGAAAGCGGCGCGGGCCTGAAAAAGCTCGCGGAGATGATCGAGGCGCAGGGCGGGAACCCGGAGGTCGTACGCCGGCCGGAGCTCTTGCCCCGCGCGCCGGAGTCGATGCTCTTGCGCGCGAAGGCGAGCGGCTATGCGCAGAAGATGCACACCGAAAGGATCGGAAACGCCGCGCGGGCATTGGGCGCGGGCCGCGAACGCAAGGAGGACGAAATCGATCCATCAGTGGGCATCCTGATGAAGGTGCGCCTGGGCGACTGGGTCGAGGCTGGACAGCCGCTGTGCGAACTGAGGATTTCCAAGAACTCCGATGTGCAGCGCGCACTGGAATTGATGGACGGCGCGGTGGAAACCGGTGCCGAGCCCGCAGAAAAACCGCCGCTGATCCACGCGGTGATCGGGGCCTGAAATGGACAGGGTCATCCTGCATTGCGACTGTAACGGCTTTTTCGCTTCGGTGGAGTGCATCGACCACCCGGAGCTCAAAAATGTGCCAATGGCCGTGGCGGGGGATCCGAAGAACCGGACGGGCATCATCCTGGCCAAAAACGAGCTGGCCAAGGCTTACGGCATCAAGACCGCCGAGACGGTCTACGCGGCAAGGCGCAAATGCCCGGAGCTGGTGCTGGTGCCGCCGCGCCACCGACGCTACCAGGAGGTCTCCCGGGCGGTCAACCAGATATACCTTCGCTATACCGACCAGGTGGAACCCTTCGGCATTGACGAGAGCTGGCTGGATGTGACCGGCTCTCTTTCTCTATTGAATACCACCGGGCCGCTGATTGCGGACGAGCTGCGCCGGCTGGTGCGGGAGGAAATCGGCATCACGATCTCCGTGGGCGTCAGCTTTTGCAAGATCCTGGCCAAGATGGGTTCCGACCTCAAAAAACCGGACGCCACCACCGTGCTGACCCGGGATAACTTTCAGGAGCGCATCTGGAACCTTCCGGCGGGGGACATGCTGTTCGCGGGCCGGTCCACGGTGAAGCTTTTAGACAAGCACGGCATCCGCACCATCGGGGACATCGCCCGCGCCGACCGGGAGGATCTCGCCCGGTTGATGGGGAAGGGCGGCGGCCAGCTCTGGAATTACGCCAACGGCCTCGACGACGACCCGGTGCAGCCCTTTGACCGCCACGATGAGGTCAAGTCCGTCGGAAACGGGATGACCTTCCCGCGGGATCTGGTGGCGGCAGAGGAGATCCGTGCCGCTCTATCGATGCTGGCGGATGAGGTGTCCACCCGCATGCGTGCCCACGGTGTCAAGTGCCAGACGGTGGCGGTGCACATCAAGGACCCGTCCATGAAGACCATTTCCCGGCAGGCGACGCTTCCGAACCCCACGAGACTCCAGGCGGAGCTCACCGAGCAGGCGATGCGGTTGATCCGCGTCCATTGGCGCGCGGGCCAGCCGGTGCGCGCGCTGACGCTGACCGCCGCGAACCTCATTCCGGAGGGCGAGGAAGCCGCGCAGCTGTCCCTCTTTGGGGAAGAGGGCGAAAAGCGGCGGGAGAAGCTGGAGAAGCTGGAGGACGCTGTGTATAAAATCCGCAGCAGATTCGGCCCGGGCAGCATCCAGGTGGGTGCGCCGGACGCGGTGCTGGGCAGAGAGAGGCACCCGGATTCCGGCGACAAATGAAAGGCAAAGGCGGCGGCCAATCCTGGCCGCCGCCTCAGACCATCAACATAGTCCCCAATCGGTTCAACCGTTTCCGGCGGCCTGTGCGCCGGAAATGCCGAAGCATTTCAGGCTTTCGCAGGTCTTCCGCTAGGCATCAAAAACCTCGCGGTTTTTTTGATGCCCTGAGGAGGCGATTACGCCCACTGTCCGTACAGTTCTCGCATCCAGCCGCGCACGTCCATGCCGTAGGCGGCGGCGAGGTTTTCGTCGGATAGCGCGGTCTTCACGCCTCCGTGGGCGATGATTCTGCCACGGTTCATGAGGATGGCCTCATCGCCCCAGGCGCGGGCGAGGCTGAGGTCGTGCACCACCGATACGACGGAGCGCCCGGTATCCTTCACCCAGCGCCCGATCAGCTGAAATACTTCCTTCTGATAGGCCAAATCCAGGTGATTGGTGGGCTCATCCAGCAAAAGAAGCTCGGGATTCTGCGCCAAGAGCTGCGCCAGAAATGCCCGCTGCAGTTCACCGCCCGACAGCGTCAGCACCGAATGGTCCCGGAACGCCGTCATGCCGGTGGCGTCAAGCGCCCGCTCCACCTGCGCTTCGTCGTCTCCGCCGGGATCGGAGAAGAGGCCGCCCCGGTAGGCGTAGCGGCCCAGCCGCACCACTTGATCCACCGTGAAGGCGTAACCCACCGAATGGGTCTGCGCCAGAAGGCCCAGCTTTCGGGCAAGCGCCGCGGACTTCAACAGAGAAAGATCCGTGCCGTCCATGAACGCCGCGCCCTCGTGGGGAATCATCTGCGCGACGGCGTTTAAAAGCGTGGATTTGCCTGCGCCGTTGGGGCCGACGATCATCAGCCACCGCCCGGAGGGCAACGTCAGCGAGGCGTGATCCACCACCGTCAGTCTGCCATAGCGAACCGAAATATCCCGTACGTCCAGCATTCAGCGCACCCTTCTGGTCTTGAAAAAAATATAAACAAAGGCGATCGAGCCGATAAAGGACGTGATCACGCCGATGGGGAGCTCCAGCGGCTTTAAAATCACGCGGGCGAAGAGGTCCGCCAGCATCAGAAACACACTGCCCGCGAACATGGAGGCGGGGAGCAGCCTTCGGTGATCCGGCCCCGTCACCATCCGCGTCATGTGCGGCACCACGAGGCCCACGAAGCCGATGGTACCACCCACCGAAACGCTGACGCCGATCAGCGCGGAAACCGCAATCAGCACCCAACGCTTTACGCTGCGCACGTCCACGCCGACGCTTTTCGCGTTTTCCTCACCCAGCGCAAAGGCGTTGAGCTCGTTTGAGTACCGGAGAACCATCGCGCCGAAAACGGACAGCGCGAACGCAAGCCACGCCACGTCCCGGTAGGAACTGCCCGAAAGCGAACCCATCGTCCAGAACATGATGGAACGGACCTTTTCGCCCGCGAACGTCACGATCAGGCTGATGATCGAATGGGCGAACATCGTAAAAATTACGCCCACCAAAATGACCGTGTTGGTGGACAGCGCGCCGTCCAGCCGCGCCGCAAGGCCCATGATCAGTGCCAGAGAACCGAAGGCAAAGACCACCGCCATCAGGCTGGTGGCGCCGCCGGCGAGACCGGGGATGGTCAGTCCCAGTGCGATGGCGATCGTCGCGCCCAGCGATGCGCCAGCCGACACGCCGAAGGTAGAGCCGTCGGCCAGTGGATTGCGCAATAGGCCCTGCATCGCGCCGCCGGCCAGCGAGAGCATCGCGCCGGAGAGCATCACGGAGATCACCCTGGGCAGCCGGACGTTCAGGATGATCGAGGCGTTCATGCCGCCCCCAAGGCCCAAGATGGCCCGAAGCGTCTCCGGAGGCGGCACGTAGACGCTGCCTGCGCATACGCAAAGAAGCAGCACCGCCAGCGCCGCCGCCGACATCGCAAGGTATTGAACGGGGGAGAACCCCGGTCGGAGCCTTTTATCCGCCATAGGCGAAGTCGCAAAGGGCCTGGGCCGCCTCGGTCAGCCGGGGTCCAGGCCGGGTCATGGCATTGGAATCCGCGACGAGGATTTTTCCGTTTTTCACGGCGGAAATATCCGCCCAGCCGGCGCGGGCGGCGATCTCCTCGTCAGGCTTCGGGCCGTCGCCGTAGTACATGGTGACGGTGACGATCAGATCCGGGTTCCGGGCGATGACCTGCTCCTGCGAAATTTCGGCCCAGCCGTCTACGTCGGCAAAAATGTTGGTCAGGCCCAGCATTTCAGCCAGCTCGTTCATGAAGGTGCCTTTTCCAGCCGTCCAGAGCCCGTACTCCAGCGGGGAAACCTCGAAGTAGACCGTCTTGGGGGCTTCGCCCGCGGGCACCCTGGCTTTCACGGCCTCGAAGATCGACTTCATGCCGTCGGTGAGCGCCTGAGCCTCGGCGTCCTTGCCGACCGCTTGCCCGATGCCCGCGATCGCCGCATAGACGCCGGCGATGTCCGCGGCCTCCGTGACGAATACCGGCGCCCCCGCCTGCTCGATGGCCTCCACCTGCTCCAGGGGTTGCGCCATGGAGCTCATCAGGACCAGATCCGGCTTCAGCGCCAGGATTTCTTCAATGTTCGTGTTGCCGCCGGAACCCAGGATCGGCGCTTTCAGCGCCTCTTCCGGATAATCGCAGTACTCGCCGCGGCCCACCAGACGATCGCCCGCGTCCAGCGCGAACAGGATTTCGCACTCGGCGGCGGAGAGCGCCGCCACGCGCTCAGCCGGCGCGGCCAGCGTATGCTGACGGCCCAGCATATCGGTGGATTGAATTTCGGCCATCGCCCCCAACGCGAGCAGAAGGCACAGGGCGACAGCCAGCGATAGGATTCTCTTGATCATGAATATCCCTCCTCTATGTGTGGTGAACAGCGGGGGGATAAAAAATCCCTCCATGCTTCGGAGGGATGCAAATCGAACCCAACCCCAGGAGCATACGGAGCGCATCAGGTCTCCCGGCTTGGCTTCATCCTACTCGGACGCCTTCCCACCCATTGGGTAGTGGCGAAAAGTCCTTTCGTCCGCTTCACGGTTACTGGGATAGCCCGGAATTTTCATCCGTGTTCCCTCGGCGTATGGTCGCCGGCACTTTCGTGCGTTTGCGCTGGCTATTCACTTGGAAAAAGTGTATCATAAAGACGGATGCGCGTCAAGGCGCGCGCCGTCAAAAAGGGGGAGCAGCCATGATTGAAATTGGGGTCAGGGGATGCGCGGAGACGCGCGTCGCAAACGAAAATACCGCCGAAATGATGGGCAGCGGCGACTGCCCGGTGTTTGCGACGCCCGCGATGGTGGCGCTGATGGAAAAAGCCGCCTGCCTATCCGTCGCACCCTATCTGGGCGAGGGAGAAACCACCGTGGGGGTGTCGCTGAACATCCGCCACAGCGCCGCCACGGCTCTTGGGCGCGCCGTGCGTGCGGAGAGCGAGCTCATCGAGGTGGACGGACGAAAGCTTCTGTTCCGGGTAACCGCCTATGACGATGCCGGGGAGATCGGCGGGGGAGAGCATGCTCGGGCCATCGTAAACCGCGAAAAGTTTCTGACCCGCACCGAGCAGCGGGGGCGGTAAGCGCTCCGGCTTGCCGAAAAGCTTTATAAAAAATCCGTTCCCGGCGAATCATCGCCGGGAACGGATTTTGAAAATTAGGCATCCCGATTCCTTCGCTATGATTCCAGCGGACGGATGCTGACTTCGCCCGCACACAGCGGGAGCGCGCCTTTCGCCGTCTCCACGATCAGACGGCAGTCGTCGTCGATGGATTTGGCCAGCGCGGGGAAGATTTCTTCGCCCAGCGTCACCATCACAGGCCTGCCCACCACCAGCGACCGGTCCCGGTAGCCGCCGAGGAACGCGCGCGCCTCAAGCGCCCGGTAGCCGTAGAAGCGTTCGAGGATGTTCGCGGCAAGGCACGCCCGGGCTTCTTTGGGCGCTTCCGAGGAAAACACCGCCCCCGCGATGTCTTGAAGCGTCTCTGGGAAACCGCCCGGTGGCGATGCGATGTTGACGCCGATGCCGAGAACCGCGGACTCCAGATGGCCGTCTGCGCTGATGGTGCCTTCCGTCAGAATGCCGCAGACCTTTTTACCGTCCAGAAAAATGTCGTTGACCCATTTGATCCGGGCGTCCCGCCCGGTCAGGCTTTCGATCGCCTCGGCCACCGCCACCGCGGCCGCCGCGGTGATCAGCACCGAATCGCCCGCCTTCAGCGAGGGCCTCAGAAGGATGCTCATGTAGAGCCCGCTGCCCTCTGGAGAGAAAAAAGCCCGACGCATTCGCCCCCGGCCCGCGGACTGCCGGTCGGCGATGACCACCAACCCCTCCGGTTCCCCGAGACGGGCGGCGGTCTTCATTTCGTCGTTGGTGGAGGGGGATTCCGACATCGTCCGGATCCGGTAAAAGCTGCGGGAGGAATTTAGCAGCCCCGATACGGTCCGGGGGTCCATGCTGGAGGCAGCGGCGCCGTTCATCGTATGCACCTCAAACGCAAAATCCATATGCCATGATAATGCCGTGCGCGCCGTGTGTCAAGCCTGGACTCACGTATAGAACCTTCAGACGCTGCCGGCGGCAAGTGCGCAGGGAATGGTATCCGCCCCTGGCGCCTACGCCAGGGGCGGATACATTCTTCTTGGAAAGCGTGTCGCCCGGTCATTCTTGGGGAACTACAGGTGCGCCGCAGTAATTGATATCCGGCTATTCGTACCGGAGCGCCTCGATGGGCAGCAGCGACGCCGCCATGTTGGCCGGGTAGGAGCCGAAGATGACGCCCACCAGCACCGAGAATACCACCGACAGCAGCGCGACGCTGGAGGACATGACCATCGTGACGTTGATGAGCGGCGCAATCACGTTGACCACGAAGTAACCCAGCCCCAGGCCGATCAGGCCGCCCATCAGCGAGATCGAGACCGCTTCGATCAGAAACTGAAGCATGATGTCCAGCTTTTGCGCGCCGATGGCCTTGCGGATGCCGATTTCCCGGGTACGCTCGGATACGGAGACCAGCATGATGTTCATGATGCCGATGCCGCCCACCAGGAGCGATATGCCCGCGATGCCCGCCAGCAGAAGCGACAGCGTGTTGGCGACCTCACTCATCGTCTCCAGCAACTGGGACTGGCTGGTCACGGTGTAGTAATCCTCATTCTGGGTCTTTTCCAACATGAACGCTTCCAGCGTTTCCACCGCGCGCTCGATGTCCGCGTCCGAATCGCTGTCCGCGCTGGCGTAGAAGGTGGAGATCGTGGTGTTGCGGAAGGTGCGCTGGGCGATGGAGAAGGGGATGAAGACCATCGCGTCCAGCGATGTGCCCTCGCTGTCTCCCATTTCGGTGAAGAGGCCGACGACGGTGTAGGCGCGGCCGTCGATGCGGATGGTTTCGCCAATCACATCGCGCTGCGCAAACAGCTCGTCCGCCACCTCGACGCCGATCACGCACACGGAGCTGCGGTTTTCCACATCGCTGGCCGTGATAAAGCGGCCCGAAGACAAGGCGTAGTTACGGATTGTGTCATAGCCCTCGGTAGTGCCGTAGACGGTGGTGTCGTAGGTGTTGATGCCCGCCTTGCAGGTGAGGGAGGAGGAGATCAGCGGCGCAACCTGATTGACGCCGCCAACGCCGCGGAGGGATTCGATGTCGTCCAGGTCCAATTGCACGATACGGCGCGCGTTGTTGCGCACGGTGATCAGGTTCGTGCCGAGGCTGGTGATGCGGCTGGTGATGTCGCTGGTGGAACCCTGGCCGATGGCCACCAGCACCGTGACCGAGAGGACGCCGATGATAATGCCCAGCATTGTCAGAAAGGAGCGCATTTTGTTGGCGAGGATGGCGCTCATGGCCATCTTCAGGCATTGAAGCACTTTCATGACGCGCTCTCCTCTCTTTCGGGTGTTCCGGGTTCAACGGATTCAGGTTCATCGGTTTCCAGCATTTTTGTCACGTCGTGGTCCCCGTTGACGGCAGAGATCCTGCCGTCGCGGATCGCCATGCGGCGCTCGGCCTCCAGAGAAATTGCGTTGTCGTGGGTGATGAGCATGATGGCGTTGCCCTGCTCGTGCAATTCGTGCAGCATGCGCATGATGTCCCGGCCGGACTTGGAGTCCAGGTTGCCGGTGGGTTCGTCCGCCAGGATCAGCGACGGGTGGGTGGACAGCGCGCGGGCGATGGCCACGCGCTGCTGCTGTCCGCCGGAGAGCTGATTGGGCCGGTGCTTCATGCGGTCCGCCAGTCCCACGCGCTCCAGCGCCTCGGTGACTCGTTCCTTGCGTTCGGCGGCGGTTAGGCCCTGGTAGATCAGCGGGAGCTCCACGTTTTCGTAGGCGGAGAGCTTACCCAGCAGGTTGAACTGCTGAAAAATGAAGCCGATTTTTTTGTTTCGGATGACGGCCAGTTCGCGCGGGGAAAATTCGGACACATCCTCGCCGTCCAGCAGGTATTGCCCCTCGTCAGGGTAGTCAAGGCAGCCGACGATGTTCATCAGCGTGGATTTTCCGCTGCCGGACGGGCCGATGATCGCCACGAATTCGTGGTCTGCGATCGTCAGATCCACCCGGTCAAGCGCGTTGATGACTTCGCCCCCCATCTTGTAGCGCTTGACGATTTGTTTTAGCTCTATCAATGAAATCCCTCCTGTCAGGCGGTTCATGATGCGGATTTTCCTTCGCGGGGGCGGGATGCGCCCCCGCGTCCGGGTTTATTTATGGTTGCGAGCGTTTTTGATGCGGTTTAGAACCCGCCGCCCGGGCCGCCGCCGCTGGGCATACCGCCGCCGCCGAAGTCGCCGCCGCCCATGCCGCCGCCGAAGCCCTGCTGGGTGCTGGTGCTGCTGTCGGACGAGTCGCGCTTGATCAGCACGCTGTCACCCTCCTCAAGCCCGGAGAGGATCTGCACATACTCGTCGTTGGAAGAGCCGATGGTAACGTTGGCCGTCTGGCCGCTGGCCAGCGTAACGTAGTTCTGATTGTTCGAGGTGGAGACCGCCTCGACCGGCACCAGCAGCGCGTCCTGAATGTCCGTGGTGACGATGTTGATCGAAGCCGTCATGCCGTCCATCAGACCGCTGGCGCTATCCAGCGCGACAGTCACGGTATAGGTGGCCACGCCGCCGGACACGGTGCCCACGCCGGAGATCTTGGTGACCTTGCCGGTGAAGGTCTGGTTGGGATAGGCGTCGATTTCAACGTCTACTTCCTGACCAACCTGAACGTTGACGATGTCCAGCTCGTCTACAGAAGCCACGACGTTGAACTGGCTGTCGGATTGCATCGTAACCGCCGCCGTGGAACCCTCCTCCAGAAGCTGACCGACGGAGGCGCTGACCGCGGTGATGACGCCGTCGATGGGCGCCTTGATGGTCAGGTTCTCCTGATCGGTGAGCGCGTTGTCCAGCGCGGTGCGGGCCTCGTCGTAGGTATAGAGCGCCTGCTGAAGTTCTGCCGAGGGAATGCGGCCGGTGACGTAGAACAGCTTCGCGCCGGAGGCGACGGAGTCGTTGTCTTCATAATAGATGGTATCGATCGTGCCGCCGATCGAGGTGACCGGAACCGGCATGTTGATCTCCAGCAAACCCTCGCCGATTTTTTCTCCTTGCAGTGTGGTGACCAGCGCGGCGGTGCCCACGTCGTAGTCGTCGTCAGCCACGGTGACGGAAATCTTGCCGCCCAGGCCGTCCGCCTGATCCACGACGCCCGCGACTTCCGCATTGTCAATCCAGACGCTGACCGCGTCGCCCACGGTGAAGGTGTTGTTTACCTGGGGCTCAAACTCGATCTTCATTTTGTCGTCACGGGAGATCACACAGAGATATCCGGTGGTCTTCATGATGACGGAGATGTCGTCGTCTTCCTCGACGTCCTCAATCAGCTTGATGGTACCGGCGGACGGCGCGTATACGTAGTAATCCGTGCCGGTGTCGCGCACCTCGCTCAGCGCCACCTGCGCGGCGAAGAGGTCTGACTGCAGCGACGAGATTTCGGTCTCAAGGTCGGTAGAGGACAGCCTCAACAGCGTATCGCCTGTCTTCACCGTGTCGCCAACTTCCACGTTGACCGACTCAACCTTGCCTTCGGCCTCATTGTAAACATCCTTGGTGGATGCGGGGCTCAGGCTGCCGGAGCCGTAGACCGTGACCTGAAGCTCGCCTTTTTTTGCGGTGGAGTAGCTGCCGGCCGATATGCTGCTCGAACTGCCGGAACTGCCTGTTCGGGCGGAACCGGAGCTCGAACTGCCCGAGGTCGATGCAGTTTGGCGGCCGCTGCTCGAGGAGCCGCCGATCATTGACGAAACGGTCGGCCACGCAAACGCCGCAAGCACCGCCAAGACGACCACAAGTATGACCCATTTGACCCATTTGGCGCCCACGCCGCGTTTTTTCATCATGGATAAACCCTCCCAATCGTGTTGATGGGCATATTTTACTGGGAATGTGCGGCAAACCTGTGGCGTAGGCTCGCGATGTTTGTGAACGTTGGCGGCCAAAAATCGGTCGGGCCCGGGCGTTTCATGCTTGTTTACAAATCGCGCTAGACATTCTGCCCGAGGTTGGAGTATGATCAACGTATTGTCATGAAACAAACGGAGGAAGCATGAGCGAGCGGGCCGCGCGCCGTCCGGGCGCGAAGAAGTCCTGGGTCTTAATCCGGAGGTTCCTGCCTTACTATAAGCCATATCGCGGGGTTCTCGCTGCGGACCTGGGCTGCGCGGCGCTGACGACGGTGTGCGAGCTGGTGCTGCCGCTGATCGTCCGGTTCATCACCGATACCGCCATGCGTGATCTGGCCAGCCTGACGGCCCAGATCGTTCTGAAACTCGGCGGTGCGTACGTGATCCTTCGCCTTATGGATACCGCCGCCTACTACTATATGGCTTCCGCGGGGCACATCATGGGCTCCCGCATAGAAACCGACCTGCGTCGGGATCTGTTTTCCCACCTGCAGGCGCTCTCGAATTCCTTCTATGATAACGCCAAGACCGGCCAGCTGATGAGCCGTATCACCACCGACCTCAACGATGTAACGGAGTTCGCGCACCATTGTCCGGAGGAGTTCTTTATTGCGGCGCTCAAGCTGGTGGGTGTGTTCGTGATCCTGTGCACGATGAACGTTGGGCTGACGCTGATCATCTTCATTGCGCTGCCGATGATGTTTCTGGCGCTGGGATTTTTCAATAAGAACATGCGCAGCGCCTTCAAGAGCGCGCGCTACCAGCTGGGCGAGCTCAACGCGCAGGTGGAGGACAGCCTTCTGGGCATCCGCGTGGTGAAGGCGTTTGCCAACGAGGATCTGGAGAAGACCAAGTTTGAGAGCGGCAATCGCCGCTTCCTCTCGATCAAGCGCGAAATGTACCTGTGGATGGGCGCGTTCCATTCCAGCACCCGCTTCTTCGACGGGATGATGTACATTTTGGTGGTGGTGGTCGGCGCGCTGTATATGATCCGCGGCGCGATTATGCCGGGAGACCTGGTGGCATATCTTCTCTATGTCACCACGCTGCTCACTTCCATCAGCCGCATCGTCGAGTTTACCGAGCAGTTCCAACGGGGCATGACCGGCATTGAGCGGTTTGTTGAGGTGATGGACGAACGCCCCGGCGTCGTGGACGCGCCCGAAGCGAAGGCCCGTATTATTTCGCGCGGCGAGGTGCGCTTTGAGCATGTCAGCTTTTCCTACGAACCGGGCGGGGAAGAAGTGCTCAGCGACATCAGTCTCGCCGTGGAGCCGGGCGAATCCATTGCGCTCGTAGGGCCTTCCGGCGGCGGCAAGACCACGCTGTGCAGCCTGATCCCGCGCTTTTACGAGCCCACAAAGGGGCGGATCCTGATCGACGGCGTCGATATTCGCGATTTTACACTGGAATCCCTCCGATCCCAGATCGGCGTTGTGCAGCAGGATGTATACCTGTTTGCCGGGAGCGTTCGCGACAACATCGAGTATGGAAGGCCCGGCGCGACCCCTGAGGAGATCGTCGCGGCCGCAAAAAAGGCGGGCGCACATGAGTTCATCATGCAGATGCCCGAAGGCTACGATACCTACTTGGGCGAGCGTGGTGTGCGGCTCTCCGGCGGTCAGAAGCAGCGCGTTTCCATCGCCCGCGTGTTCCTCAAAAACCCGCCGATCCTGATCCTGGACGAGGCCACCTCGGCGCTGGACAACGAATCCGAGCAGGTGGTACAGCACTCGCTGGAGTCGCTCATGAAGGGGCGCACCACCTTTACCATCGCCCACCGCCTGACCACCATCCGCGGCGCGAAGCTGATCCTGGTGTTGACCGACCGCGGCATCGAGGAGCAGGGCACCCACGGAGCGCTGATGGAGAAGTATGGGCTGTACCGCGCGCTCTACAGCGCCTATGCGCTGGGAAAAAGTTCGGGCGATGAAGAAAAACAGACCGAAGCACTTTTTTCAAACGGGTAAAATTCGGAGGCGTCGCTTTGAGAATTTGGTTTGTTAAAGAAAACAGACCGAAGTCAAGGATTTGGACGGTGGCTGATCACGCCCGCAAGCCGCGCCCGGGGTAAAAACGGCAGCAAGTTCCATGTTTTAATTTGCAAACCCATCACATGTGTGCTAAAATGATTCAGGAGCCGAGCGGCTCGTAAGAAGGGATACACTCAAATGTTTAGCCGCTTTATGATGACATTGCCCGTTTTCATCGGGCAGTTTTTCAAGTTTGCGTTGATCGTTGCATTTATCGGCGCGGCTTCGCATTATGTAGGACAGCTTTTGCCCCGAAAGAACTTCGATTTTGCCGCCGCCCCTTACGCTTCTTACAAGTGGGAAGAGGACGGCATGTTTTACACCAAGTTTAAAATTCAGTTCTGGAAGGACAAGGTTCCGGACATGAGCCAGTATGTCAAGAGCATGTTCCGGAAGAAGATTTCCGTGTTTCGAGATTTCGACTATATCAAGGAATTGATTCTGGAAACCTGCGTGGCGGAATTCGTCCATTGGATGCTGGTGCTGATCAGCCCCGTCTTCCTGGTGTTGATGGAAGGGTTGGCCGGGCGGATCGGTGCGGTGCTCTACGCGCTGGGGAACCTGCCCTTTGTGATGATCCAGCGCTACAACAGGCCCAGGCTGGTGCGCCTGATGAACCGGCAAAAGCGGCAGGAATTCGCGGACAACCTGCAATGATTTGAGGTGCAGCTCATTTGATTCTTCATTTGGCCCTGATTCTGGGCTTGGCGTTTACGGTGTATGGTTGCTATTTTCTGGCGGTGGCGATCGCGGGCAACTTAATGAAGCGGCGAGGCATACCCTCCGCGCCTCCGGTCAGCCGTATCGCCGCGATCATCCCTGCCCGGAACGAACAGGCCGTCGTACCCAAGCTGGTGGACAGCCTGCTCAGACAGCGTTATCCGCGTACCCTCTTTGACATCTACGTTGTGCCCAATAACTGCACGGACATGACCCGTAAGGCTGCGCTGGATGCGGGCGCGATGGTGCTGGATTGCGACGTCCCGGTGCATTCCAAGGGCGAAGTGTTGCGCTGGACGTTCGAAAAGCTGATGAGCGGCGATAAAAAATACGACGCTTTTTGCATCTTCGACGCCGACAATGTGGCGGACGGCGGCTTCTTTCAGGCGGTCAACAATGCGCTGGCGGCCGGATACGGCGTGGCGCAGGGGTACCGGGACAGCAAAAACCCCGATGACAACTGGGTGGCGGGCTGTACGTCCATCTTCTTCTGGTTCATGAACCGTTTTTTCAACCACGCCCGCTTCATGATGAAGATGTCGGCAGCCCTCAACGGGACCGGCATCATGATCAGCGCCGACACCATCCGGAAGATCGGCTTTGATACCTACACATTAACGGAGGACCAGGAGTTTACGGGCATTTGCGCGCTGAACGGCGTAAAGATCGGCTGGATGGAGGACGCCATCACCTACGATGAGCAGCCCATCACAATCCGGGATTCCTTTGTGCAACGCAGGCGCTGGGGCGCGGGCACGCTGCAGTGCTTCAGGCATTATGGCAAGGCGCTGTTTCGGACGATCCGCGAAAGGCGCAGTTTGGATGCGCTGGATGTCTTGATTGTGTTCGGCGGAACGCCGTTGCAGGGCTTGGGCATCGCGTCCTTCGGGCTTTGTGTGGCGGAGTTTGTTCGTTTGGTCGCCGTCGCCGGCCCCCGGGCCGCCAGCGTGTGGGCGGCTTGGACGCTGCTTATGGCCATCGCCAGTACCTTTGCCGGCGGCTTTGCCGCGGTGGTGTTGGTCTGTACGGTGGAAAAGAAGTGGAGCCGCGCGCGGCTCCAGTGCCTCGTCATGATGGGCTTATACCTCTTGACCTGGATGCCGGCCAACATGCTGGCGCTGGTGACGCGGCCGCCCAAATGGGTGCAGATCCCGCACGTGATGGCCGTCGGCATCGACGACACGGTGGTCGAACCGTCCGCACCCTCCCGTTACGGCGCCAAGGAGACCGACGTCTCCTGACGACGCCATTCCCGCAACGGACAGCGTGGGCCGCGTGGATCGCGGTTATGGAACGATCGCCTTTCGCCGGAAGACGCGCGGGAGCGTGCCGGGCGGAAGGTGTTTTTTGATGCCTGCCCGCCGGCGGAGAAGTCGAGAAACAAGAATGCGGACGGCGGGCCTTTAAAATTTAGAATCCGGCGGACGCCAATCGGGTGGCGATGAGCGCCGTCAAAATTGCCCTCGGGCCGACGTATGGCCCGGGGGCTTTTATTTGCACGGAGGCTCGCCAAACGCGACCATCAAAAAATAAGAGATTATCGATTGTTGAATATCAATAAATAATTACTTAGACCATTGACAAAATATATCGGTAGATTTATACTGATTCAGGCGTCCGAAGGCGTCGCGTGGGGAGTCAGCGGATTCTCAAGCCTGTGTGCCCGCGTCCGAGGGCATGCAGGCTTGGCCGACGCCTTTGTGCTTTTGGGGTGGATACGGGGGAAAGAGGGGTGAGTGCTGGGTAGGATACAACCCGCATAAACAAAACGCGGTTGCCTTGTCCTTGAAGCATCGAAAGGAGATTTGTATGAGCAGGAAGATTCTGTCCGTCGTACTTGTCATTGCCATGATGTTCGGTTTCACTTGCACGGCGTTCGCTCAGGGCATGAAGCCCGGTGTGTACACCGAAACCGTCAAAGGCATGTCTGAAGGCATGGTGGTTGAGGTCACCCTTTCCGAAGACGCCATCGTCAGCGTCGTCGTCAAATCCCACAACGAAACCCCTCCGGGCTATCCGGCCATCGAAAAGCTCCCCCAGGCGATCGTCGACGCCCAATCCATCGAGGTGGACAGCGTCAGCGGCGCGACCATGTCCTCGGGCGGTATCAAGGCGGCTGTGAAGGCGGCGCTTGAGGAAGCCGGCGCGGATCTGGCTGCGTTCTCCGTCAAGGCGGAGCCCAAGGCGGAAGAGGCCGTATCCTACTTCCCGGTGATGGGTTCCTATGAAGTCCCGGCCCAGTGGGACGAGAGCTATGATATCGTCGTGGTCGGCGGCGGCTATGCGGGCATGGCGGCGGCGTACAGCGCGGTGACCAGCGGCGCCAGCACCGTGCTCGTCGAGAAGCTGTCCACCACGGGCGGAAACTCGGCCATCAACGGCGGCCAGTATGCGGCCTATACTTCGGAGATCGCCGAAAGGCTTCAGAAAGAGTTCAATCTGGAGCCCGATACCGCCGAAAAGCACATCGCGGACACGATGGCGGGCGGTGACAACATGTCCAACATCGAGCTTGTGAAAAACTTTGTATACGCTTCGCCCTTCTACCTTAACCTGCTGCTGGACAACGGGCTTGAGGTTCGCGAAACCCTGGCGCGGCCCGGCGGACACTACGGCTACCGCACCTACGTGACCAAGAACCAAGTGGGTTCGGACATCACCGAGGTTCAGAAGAAGATCCTCGAAGGCACGGACGCGGTGGTTGAACTGGACACCAAGATGGTGGAAATCTACCGCACCCGTGACGATGCCAACAAGATCGTCGGCATCCGCGTGGCCACGCCGGAGGGCTACAAGACCATCGAAGCCAAGAAGGGCGTCATCCTGGCCACCGGCGGCTTCAGCGCCAACGTGGAAATGCGTGAAACGCAGGTGCCCTACCTGACGGCGGACATCCCCACCACCAACAACGTGGCCGTCTCCACCGGAGAGGGCATTTACCTGGCCCAGGCCATCGGCGCCAACACGACGCAGATGTCCAACATTCAGCGCTATCCCTTTGCCAATCCCAACAACGGCGTTTTGGACAAGTACGCTGTGTGGCCCTTTACCGGACCCAGCTACGGCGTTGTATATGTGGATTACACCGGCAACCGCTATGTGAACGAGGGCGAGCGGCGCGACGTGTGTGCCAACGCCGCCGTCAATTCCGGTTTCATCTCCACCTACTGCATCTTCACGGAAAAGGTTGCCAGCTTTGTGTCCGCCGACGAGATCGCCCAGGGCGTCGCCAGCGGGCGCGTCCTGAAGGGTGAAACGCTGGAAGAACTGGCGGCGGCCATCAACGCTTATGCCGTCAAGGAGCAGTACCCGACGGTGGATCCCGCCGCGCTGAAGGCGACCATTGAAAAGCACAACGGCTTCATCGACAGCGGCGTGGACGAGGACTTTGGCAAGGTCATGGCCTCCACCATGGTTAAGATGGAGGAAGGCCCCTACTACGCCATTCCCCAGTTCCCGTCCGTTCACCACACCATGGGCGGCCTTGTCATTGACAAGTACACCCAGGTGAAGGACATTTACGGACAGGTAATTCCGGGCCTCTACGCGGCTGGCGAAGTCACCGGCGGCGTGCACGGCACCAACCGTCTGGGCTCCAACGCGGACGCGGACGCCTGCGGCATGGGCTACATTTCCGGTTACTATGTGGCGACCGGCGAGCTTCCGGACTTCATTCCCGTGGAATAACGCCCATCGGGCGATCCCCTTTGCGCCTTTCGCAAAGGGGATCGCCTTCCCTTCAGGCCGGTTTGTTAGGAGCGTATCATGATCAAAAAACGGGATGCTTTGGTGGCGGGAATCCTGCTGTTGGTCGCGGCGGGCCTCTTTCTGCTGTCCGGAGGGATGCCCATGGCGACGTCCGCTCCCGCGGCGACGTCCGCCGCGGGGCAGATCGAGAAGGCGACGGTTGCCGCGGGAACGCCCGCCCCGACAGAGGAAATGCCCGCGGAAGCGTCGAGGACCGCGAAGGCTTCGACGACGCAGAATCCGGAGGTGGCGATGCCGACGGCCGCCCCTTCCGCCGGCGGCCCGGAGGAAGCCTATCTTCTGATCACGGTGCGCGGCGTGCAGTATGAGCCGATCGCGCTGGATGGGGAAGGGGAGTACACCCTCCGTCAAAAGGACACCGGTGCGGAGAATACCATCCACGTGACGAAGGACAGCATCTGGATGTCTTCTTCCACCTGCGAGAACCAGGACTGCGTGGAGCAGGGCGTCGTATCGCTGGAAAACCGACAGAAGAGATTGTTGCAGAATATGATCATCTGCCTGCCGAACGAAGTAACCCTGGAACTCCTTACGGCAGAGGAAGCGGCGCAGGTGCGTGCCGAAAATGAGGATGTGGGATGAGAGCGGAAACAAAGCGGATTGCGCTGTCGGGACTTCTCGTCTCGGTCATGCTGGTGCTCGGCTATGTGGAAAGCCTGATTCCGCTGGGCGCCGCCATCCCTGGCATCAAAATCGGGCTTGCGAACTCCGTCCTGCTGTATGCAATTTACGTGCTCGGCGCGAAGCGGGCGTTCGTTCTGATGATTGTGAAAGTACTGCTCTCCGGCCTGACGTTTGGCGGCGTGAACGCCATGATGTACAGCCTGGCCGGCGGGCTTTTGAGCATGGCCGCGATGCTCATCGTCCGGCGCATACCCGGAACGGGCATCCTGGGCGTGAGCGTGAGCGGCGCGGCGATGCATAATCTGGGGCAGGTCGCGCTGGCGATGCTGATCCTGCATACGGGAAAGCTCGTCTACTACATGGCCGCCCTGGTCGTTATGGGTGTCGCCACCGGCGTTCTGACGGGCGTCGTGGCCCATTCGGTTCTGCGCATCCAGGCTTGCCGCCCGGTGCTTGGCGACGGCTAGCGAGACGTGCGAATGCGTACGCGGCCTTTTAATATGCTCTATTTGCGGTCAGGCCCCCGGAGGCGCGCTTCCGGGGGCCTGACCATTGCATCCAAGGGAAAGAAGAAAAAGGAAGAGGATCCCTTCAGATCTCCCGCCGGTTTTCGAACGCCTTGGAGAGGGTCACCTCGTCGGTGTACTCCAGCTCGCCGCCCACCGGCACACCGTGGGCAATGCGCGTAACCCGGACCATCAGCGGCTTTACCAGCCGCGCGATATAGGCTGCGGTAGCCTCGCCCTCGATGTCCGGGTTGGTGGCCAGCACAACCTCCTTGATTTCACCGGAAGCGAGCCGGGTCATCAACTCGCGGATGCGGATGTCGTCCGGGCCGACGCCGTCCATGGGTGAAATTACGCCGTGCAGCACGTGGTACTGCCCGTTGTAGTCCCGCATCCGCTCCATCGCGGCCACATCCCGCGGATCCTTGACCACGCACAGGATCGATTTGTCCCTGGACGGGTCGGCGCAGCGCTTGCAGGGATCGGTATCGGTGTAATCGCCGCAAACCGCACAGAAGTGCACCTGCTTTTTGCCGTTGAAGATTGCGACGGCCAGTTCCCGCACCTGATCTTCCGGCAGCGCGATGATGTGATAGGCCAGCCGGGCGGCGGTCTTCCGGCCGACGCCCGGCAGCCTGGACAGCTGGTTGACCAATTTCGCGATGGGTTCGATGTCGTTCATTCTAGAAAAGGCCGGGCATGTTGAGCCCGCCGGTCATCTTGCCCATTTCACGCTCGATGGTCTCGGCCGCTTGGCGTAACGCCTCGTTGACCGCCGCCATCACCAGATCCTGCAGCATTTCCACGTCCTCCGGATCCACCGCCTCGGGCTTGATGGCGAGGGAGAGCAGCTCTTTTTTGCCGTTTACCTTGACGGTCACCATGCCGCCGCCAGCCGAAGCCTCAAATTCGCGCGCGTCCAGCGCGGCCTGCATATCTGCCATTTGCTGCTGCAGTTTCTGCGCCTGCCGAGCCAACTGCTGCATGTTGCCGCCCATCATGCCGGGAAATCCGCCACGTGCCATAATCCGTCCTCCTGAAAAAAGTCTTCATTCTATTATACACGATCCGGGAGTCATTGTAAACCGATCGCGGCAACGCCGAATGCCAGCAAAAACCTTTTCGGCTCGCTGCCGAATTGTTTGACATTCGGGGGATGGGGCTGTATAATAAAGAGTATTCTTTTGTGGTTTACAGGTGGGAGGTAGCCCATGAGTGCACGGTTTGCGATGTACACGCTTAAGCGTCTGGGCATGGCAATTTTGACGGTTTTTCTGGTCATCATGATCACATTTTTCACAATGCACGCGATTCCGGCCAGTCCGTTCAGCTCAGAAAAGGCCAAGTCCGACAAGACGATCGCCGCGCTGGAGGCCAAGTACGGCTTTGATAAGCCCGTCGGCATTCAATTCCTGAATTATGTGAAAAACGTCGCAACGTTCGACTTCGGCCTTTCGACGGCCTGGGTTGGCAGCACTGTGTTCGACCTGATCAAGTCCGGATTTCGCTATTCCGCGCTGATCGGAATCAGCGCCGCGCTGATCGCGATCATTCTGGGCATCATTCTCGGCGCCATCGCCGCGCTGACCAGAGGAAAGTGGCCGGACAAGATCGTGCAGGTGGTGACCACCGCGCTGGTATCCATGCCGTCCTTCGTCATGGCGACGGTGCTTTTGCTGGTGGTTTCGCTGCAGCTGGGCTGGCTGCCCAGCATGGGCAACCAGCCGGGCGGCTTGGTGTTGCCCATTATTTCGCTGAGCCTGTATCCGCTGGCCTACATCACGCGGCTTGAGCGCAGCAGCATGCTGGACGTGCTGGGGCAGGATTACATTCGAACCGCCCGCGCCAAGGGACTCCGGCAGAACAAGGTGATCTTCAAACACGCGCTGAAGAACGCGCTCAGTCCGGTTCTGACCTACGCCGGTCCGATGATCGCCTTCATCCTGACGGGCAGCATGGTGGTGGAAAACATCTTCTCAGTGCCGGGCCTGGGGCGGCTTTTCGTCAACAGCATGCTGCGCACCGACTACATGATGGTCATGGGTGTGACGATCTTTCTGGCGTTTCTGATCATCATGCTCAACTTCCTGACGGATATCCTCTATAAGGTCATGGACCCCAGAATCGATTTGCGGTGAGGTAGATAGAGAAGATGGACAAGCCACTCAAGAAAAACCCGTTCAGCCTTCAGCTGGATCCCGACCTGTTTCAGCAGGCGACCGAGGAGGAGAAGGCGCAGCAGGTTGTTACCCGCGAATCGGTTTCTTTTATGCGCGACGCACTCCGCCGTCTCAGCCACAACAAGATTTCAATGGCCTGCGTGGTCACGCTGATCCTCGTGGCGCTGATCGCCTTCATTGTGCCCTCGATTTACCCCTACAGCTATACCCGGCAGGATGTGACCTCCAAGTACCTGGCGCCGATGGAGTATTCCAAAAAAGAGCAGGCCAAGATCGCCCAGGGCGAGTACCTGTTCCCACACTTGATGGGCACCGACTCGCTGGGCCGGGATTACGCCAGCCGCGTGATCTACGGCACCCGCATCTCGCTGCTGGTGGGCTTCGTTTCCGCGATCATCGTGGTCATCATCGGCATCATCTACGGTTCCGTCTCCGGCTACTTCGGCGGCAAGGTGGACATGATCATGATGCGCATCGTGGACGTGATCTACGCGCTGCCGGATGTTCTCATTGTGATTCTCCTGTCGGTGGCCATCAAGGATTTGATCAGCGCCTCGAAAAACGCGCTCATCGTCCGGATGGGCGCCGGCATGGTCAGTATCTTCATTGTATTCGGCCTATTGTACTGGGTGGGCATGGCACGGCAGGTGCGCGGGCAGATTCTCTCCATCAAGGAGCAGGAGTATGTACTGGCCTCCCGTTCCATCGGCGCTTCGCCCGCCAGGATCATTCGCAAGCACATGATCCCGAATTGCGTATCGGTGATCATCATCACCGCCGCCATGCAGATCCCTTCCGCCATTTTTACCGAGAGCTTCCTCTCGTTTCTGGGGCTGGGCGTTTCGATCCCGATGCCGTCGCTGGGTTCGCTGGCGTCGGAGGCGAGGAGCGGCCTGGTGTCCTATCCATATCTTTTAATCTGGCCCGCGCTGTCCATCTTCCTGATCGTGCTGTCCTTTAACCTCCTGGGCAACGGACTGCGCGATGCCTTCGATCCGAAACTCAGGGCTTAGGGGGGATGTGCGATGAATTTGCTTGAAGTCAAACACCTCCGCACATCTTTCTTCACCCCGTCTGGCGAGGTCAAGGCGGTGGACGACGTCTCGTTCAACCTGAGCAAGGGCACGGTGCTGGGCATCGTGGGCGAATCGGGCAGCGGTAAGTCCGTGACGGCCTATTCCATCCTGCAGATTTTGACGCCGCCCGGCCGCATCGTCGGCGGCAGCATCAAGTTTCAGGGCAAAGAGCTGGTGGGGGCCTCCGAGGAGCAGATGCGCAAGATCCGCGGCAACAAGATCAGCATCATCTTTCAGGATCCGATGACCAGCCTCAATCCGGTCTTCACCATCGGCAATCAGCTCATGGAGGCCGTCCTGCTGCACACCGGCCGCAACCACAGCCAGGCTTATGACCGCGCCGTGGAGATGCTCACGCTGGTGGGCATCAACGAGCCGAAAAAGCGTATGGATCAATACGCCTATGAGCTCTCCGGCGGCATGCGGCAGCGGGTGATGATCGCCATGGCGCTGGCCTGCGAGCCGGACATCCTGATTGCGGACGAACCCACCACCGCGCTGGACGTAACCATTCAGGCGCAGATTCTGGAATTGATGACGGAACTCCAGAAGAAGCTGGGCATGGCCATCATCATGATCACCCACGACCTCGGCGTCATCGCCAACATGTGCGACGAGGTGATCGTCATGTACGCGGGCAAGGTGGCCGAGCGCGGCACCGCCCGGCAGATCTTCTACAATCCGCGCCACGAATACACCAAGGGTCTGCTCCAGTCAATCCCCAACATTGACAGCGACGGTCAGGAGCGGCTGGTGCCCATCTCCGGCACACCCATTGATATGCTCAACATGCCCGCCGGCTGCGCGTTTGCGCCGCGCTGCTCGCAGGCCATGAAGGTATGCCTCCGGGAGCATCCGCAAGAAACGTGGGTTGCGGAGGATCACCTGTCCGCCTGCTGGGTAAACGTGCGGGACGGTCTCGAGCACGGCGCGATCGAAACCGCGGAAGACGGCGAAATCCTCCGCATCAACACCGATTGGAATGGTGATCGAAATGCCTGACAATGCGAACGCCGGGAAAAATCCCCTGGTGGACGTTCGGAATCTCAAACAGCACTTTACCATCAGCACCGGTTTTTTTAAAAAGAAGCCGCTGAAGGCGGTGGATGGTGTCTCCTTTGTCATTGAAAAGGGGGAGACGCTGGGCCTGGTGGGAGAGTCCGGCTGCGGTAAAACCACCGTGGGCAGGAGCCTTCTGCACCTGTACACGCCCACTTCCGGCGAGGTATACTTTGACGGCGCCAGGGTGGAGGAGAAGACGCTGCCCGCCTTCCGCCGCCGCGCGCAGCTGGTGTTTCAAGACCCCTACTCCTCGCTCAACCCCCGCATGACGGTGGGCGACATCGTGGCGGAGCCGCTGGACGTACACAAGTTATACAAAAGCAAGAAGGAGCGGGACGAAAAGATCACGAGTCTGCTCCGTATGGTGGGCCTTTCCAGTGAGCAGGCCACCCGCTACGCCCATGAGTTTTCCGGCGGTCAGCGGCAGCGCATCGGCATCGCACGGGCGCTGGCGTCAAATCCTGAATTCATCGTCTGCGACGAGCCGGTTTCAGCGCTGGACGTGTCCATCCAGGCGCAGATCATCAACATGCTGGAGGACCTGCAAAGGCAGCTGGGGCTGGCATATCTGTTCATCGCCCATGACCTGGCGGTGGTCAAGCACATCTCGAACCGCATCGCCGTTATGTATCTGGGCAAGATGGTGGAGCTTGCCTCCTCTTCGGAACTGCACCGAAACCCGCTGCACCCCTATACGATTTCGCTTTTGTCGGCGGTGCCAATTCCGGATCCTGACAGGTCCCGCGCTTCCAGACGGATCGTGCTCAGCGGCGATATCCCCAGCCCGCTCAACGTACCGTCGGGCTGTCCGTTCCGCACCCGCTGCAGCCGTGCAACCAGCGTCTGCGCGGAAGTCAACCCGGAGTTTGTCGAGGTGGAAAAGGGACATTTTGCCGCCTGCCACCATATATAATTCATTTTCGTTTTGTTTCCTTGACAGTATGCAACCAGCATGCTATCATGGGGGCAGTTACTTGCATCCTGGTTCAGTATCATTTTGAGGAGGAGAATCATGAAAAAGGCACTTGCGATGCTGCTCGCACTCACGTTGCTGCTCGGCACCGGAATGGTCGGCATGGCGGAGTCCAGCGCGCCGGTCATTTCCGTGTTCTTCGGCGGCGGCACGCCCCTTTCGATCGACCCGGCGCTCAACAGCTCGGTCAACGGCTCCAACGTCATCAAGCTGGCACACACCGGCCTGATTGCCTGGCAGTTTGTGGACGGCGAGCCCAAGCTCGCGCCCGAACTGGCCGAAACCTATACCGTCTCTGAAGACGGGCTGACCTATACCTTCACCCTGCGCGAGGGTCTCAAGTGGTCCGACGGCAGCGACTTTACCGCCAGCGACGTTCTGGCCTCCTGGAAGCGCTCCGCTTCCGCTGACCTGGGCGCCGACTACGGCTTCCTGTTTGACGTCATCGAAGGCAACGACGGCAACGGCGGCATGAACGTGGTGGCCGATGATGCCGCCCGTACGCTGACGGTCAAGCTGGTCGCCCCGACGCCGTACTTCCTTGAGCTGTGCGCGTTCCCGACCTTCATGCCCGTCAAGGCCGCGGCTGCGGACAACGAGGGCGTGTGGGCCACCAAGCCGGAATCCTACATCGGCATGGGCCCCTATCGCATGACCGCCTACAAGGTGGACGATGTGATTTCCTTCGAGAAGAACCCCAACTACTGGAATGCTGCGAACGTTTCGCTGGGCGGCGTCAACTGCTACCTGTCCGAGGACAACGTGGCCATCCTGACCGCCTACGAGAACGGCACCGCCTCGTTCATCAACTCCATCGACCCCACCGAATTCCCGCGCCTGCAGTCCACCTATCCGGGCGAGCTGGTTTTCGGGCCGTATCTCGGCACCTGGTACATCCTGTTCAACGTGCATAAGGATCTCTCCCCGGCCACCAAGCAGCTGACCGTGCAGGAGATGTCCAAGGCCCGCTTCGCTTTGGGCCAGCTGATCAACCGTCAGGAAGTCGTTGAGTACGTGACCCAGGGCGGTCAGGTGCCCGCGACGGGCTTCTTCCCGAAGAACCTGTCCGACGGCCTCAACGCCGATGTGCGCAGCGCCGAAGGCTACGGCACCTGGTACACCGGCACCAGCACGCCTTCTGCCGAGAACGCCAACTACACCGAGGATCAGGTGGCGGCCGTCAAGACGCTGATGGATCTCGGCTATGCCTACACCGGCTCCATCGAGACGGGCGATATCAAGTTCAGCGACGTTCCGTCCATCGAGTTCGCATTCAACAACTCCGGCGCCAACGCGGCGATCATCCAGTATGTGCAGGAAGTGTGGAACACCTTCGGCATCACCGCGACGATCAATACCGAGGCGTGGGCGACCCTGCAGCAGAAGCTGAAGGCCGGCGACGCGGAAGCCGCGCGCATGGGCTGGATCTCTGACTACAACGACGTCACCAACTTCCTGGATATCTTCATCAGCGCGTCGGGCAACAACTACCCGCGCCTGGGCCGCGATGTGGGCGATTATACCCGCTACAGCGAGACCACCAAGGACGCCGGCCTCGGCGCCTATTGGGGAGAGAACGGCGACCAGACCTGGGCCGACGCCTTTGACGCGCTGGAGAACCAGATCAAGCTGTCCACCGATCCCGCCGAGCGCGCCGCGCTCAGTGCGAAGGCTGAGACGATCCTGATGGCTACCGGCGGCGTCGCCCCGATGTACTTCTACACCAACCCCTACATGCTCAAGCCCAACGTCAAGAACACCATGATCCTGCCCAATGGCGACGTGAACCTGACCTACACGACGATCGGCTAAGCATATCTTCCCTGGAAGGCCGGAGCGATGCGCTCCGGCCTTCTTATGTTGTACGCCCAAAGCCCCGCTTCGGGCGGGGGTTCGGGAAAGCTTATAGCAATGAGTGATCCAGCGTACCTCTATGATAGTATGGGAGAGGTCTGGCAACCACACCCAAACGAAAGGAGAGGGAACGAGGGATAAAAGTAGTCAGCCTAGCACACACAGTATGGAATTGCAAATATCACATCGCATTTGACCCGAAGTACCGGCGAGGGATCATCTATGGGAAGATCAAGAACGACATCGGAAAGATACAGCGGATGCTATGCGACCGGAAAGGGGTAGAGATTGTAGAAGCGCAGGCGTGTCCCGACCACATCCCTATGCGGGTAAGTATCCCGCCGAGGCTAAGCGTATCGGAGTACATGGGGTACCTGAAGGGAAAAAGTTCGCTGCTGGTATTTGACAAGTATGCGAACATGAAGAACCGATATGGGAACCGGCAATTTTGGTGCAGAGGGTATTATGTTGACACGGTAGGGCGCAATAAAAAGAACATCGAGGAGTACGTCCGCAATCAGCGGGAAGAGGACAAAAACTATGAACAGCTGACCATGAAGGAGATGTATGACCCGTTCACGGGTGAGCCGGTCAAGAAGGGCAAGTAAGAAAGCAGCCCTCCGGTGGGAGGGCCGCCATGTGAGAGATGCGGCTGTCAGGTCTTCAGAGCGCGAGTAGCGCCGCCGGTATCAGGCCCTTACAGGGCCTCATCAAGCCGCCGGCTTCGCCGGCGGTCATGACTTCGCTGCCACAGCCATATATGCGGATGAACAGGACAGGCTGACGGTTGCTCAGCGCGGGGTACGGCCCTCCTACGGTCAGCCGTCGCAAAAGCCCCGATTGCTCCCGGCGGTGTGCGGACCGGGAACGGGATAACGCCGCCGGCATTCGCGCGGGTGGCGTTATCCGATCCTTGGGTCAGTACACCGCCCGGGACGTTCCTGGAGAATTCAGGCGTACGCGGGATTTCCCATTCGCATCGAAAAATCGCTATTCTCGATATAAGAAACCGGCGCGGAGCAAGTGCTCCGCGCCGGTCTGAAAGTGGACGGGATTCCGCGCTCAGATTCCGTTGCGCAGTTCGCGCAGCTTCTCGGCGGGCGTTTGGTTGGTCTCGCGCACATGGCCGGGCAGCGGCAGTATTTTCGCGTCGATGGCGTCCAGAATCCAACTGGGCTGCGGGAAGAACGCCTCCTCCAGCTCGTGGGCGGGGGTAATCCAGTTCTTGGCAGCCACCACCACCGGCGGCGCGTCCAGGAGGTCGAAGCCCAGCTCGGTGACGTTGCGGGCCACTTCGCTGGCGTAGGAGCCGCGTTCGCACGCATCGGTGACTACGACCAGCCGCCCGGTCTTCTTGACGGACTCCAGCACCATCTGGTAGTCAAAGGGCACCAGAGAGCGGGCGTCGATAACCTCGGCGGAAATATTGTACTTCTCCTTCAGGGTGTCGGCGGCTTTCAGCGCGCGGTAAAGCACCGCGCCAAAGGTCAGGATGGTGACGTCCGTACCCGGCCGCTTGATGTCCGGCTTGCCCAGTTCAATTTCGTAGTACTCGGCCGGGACGCCGCCTTCGTGGAACATCTCGCCCACGTCGTAGATGCGCTGACTCTCAAAGAACACCACCGGATCGGTTCCGGCCAGCGCTGCGGCCATCATGCCCTTGGCGTCGTAGGGCGTGGCGGGGAAGACCACCTTCAGGCCCGGAATGTGGGCGGTCAGCGCCGTCCAGTCCTGCGAGTGCTGGGCGCCGTACTTGGAGCCCACCGACACGCGCAGCACCAGCGGCATCTTGATGACGCCCGCAGACATGGACTGCCACTTGGACATCTGGTTGAACACTTCGTCGCCCGCGCGGCCCAGGAAATCGCAGTACATCAATTCCACCAGCGCGCGGCCGCCGGCCATCGCGTAGCCCACGCCGGAGCCGACGATGGCGGCTTCGGAGATCGGCGCGTTGAACAGGCGGTGGTAGGGGAGCGCCTCGGTCAGGCCGCGGTACACGGCGAAGGCGCCGCCCCAGTCGCGAACATCCTCGCCGTAGCTGACCAGCGTCGGATCCTTGTAGAAGCGATCAATGATCGCCTCAAAGAGGCCGTCGCGCAGCTGATAGAGCTTGTTCTTGGAGACGGGCTTGCCGTCCTTCATGTAGAAGCGTTCCTTGCCGGCGATGGCCTTGACCCGCGGATTTTCCTCCAGCGGCATCAGCACGTCGGGCTTGGCGGCGTCAAAGGCTTCCACATGGCCGTTCGAGAACATCAGGCGGCTGATGCACTCGGGATCCTTGTGGATGTCCATCCGCGGCGACACGCCCTCGTCGATGGAAAGCTTGAAGTTTTTGAGGATCGCCGCATTGACCGCTTCGTGGATGGTGTCGCATTCCGCTTCGGTGGCGACGCCCGCCTCGATCAGCTGGCCGCGGTAGGCGTTGATCGGATCGATCGCCTCCCAGGCCGCGATCTCCTCCTTGGTGCGATAGGAAGAGGAGTCCGACGGGCTGTGGCCGGCGAAGCGGTAGGTGAGCACGTCCAGAAGCACCGGGCCGTTGCCCTCCTGGAGCAGCTTTTTCTTGCGGCCGTAGGCTTCGATGACAGCCAGCGGGTTGAAGCCATCCACGCGCTCCGCGTGCATCTGCGTGGGCGAGAAGCCCGCGCCCAGGCGTGCCAGCACGTCATAGCCCATGGTTTCGCCGGAAGTCTGGCCGCCCATGCCGTAATTGTTGTTGAAGATGTTGAAGAGCACCGGGAGGCCCGACTTCATATCGCCGTCCCAGAGTTTGGTGAACTGGCCCATCGACGCGAAGTTGAGCGCCTCCAGCACCGGGCCGCAGCCGAGGGAGCCGTCGCCGATATTGGCGACCACGATGCCCTTTTTGCGGTTGACCTTTTTATACAGCGCCGCGCCCGTGGCGATGTCGGCGGAGCCGCCCACCAGCGCGTTGTTGGGGTAGATGCCAAAGGGCGTGAAGAAGGTATGCATCGAGCCGCCCAGTCCGCGGTTGAAGCCGGTGATGCGGGCGAAAATTTCCGACATCGCGCCGTAAAGCAGGAAATCGATGGCCATCGCCTTGACGGAATCGTGCTTGCCGGTCTCGACCACCTTCAGAATTTCGCCGCCGAAGAACTCCTTCATGATGGCGAGCAGCGCGTCATCGGACAGCTTTTCGATGGCCGACAGGCCCTTGGCCAGAATTTCGCCGTGGCTTCTGTGGGAGCCGAAGATGTAGTCGTTTTCGTCCAGATGGAAGGCCATGCCCACCGCGGAGGCCTCCTGCCCCATTGAAAGGTGCGCCGGGCCGGGATGGTTGTAGGCGATGCCCTGGTATTCGCCGGTGGTCTTGATGAGGTTGAGCATCGTTTCGAATTCTCGCAGCATCAGCATGTCGCGGTAGATGTCGCGAAGCTGTTGCTTGGTCAGGTTGCCCACTTCATCCTTGACAGCCTTCTGGTAGGTATTGAGCGGGATGTCCTGAAAGTGCACCTTGCCGGGCTTGCGAAGCGCCGACGGATCGACGAACAGTTGCTTGGACATTCGGATTCACTCCTTCGGTATTGTGGCCTAGTCGGCAAATTCCCAGATGACCTCACGGATGATCTCGGAGACGGTGGGATGGGGGAAGATGATCTCCTTGGCGTCTTGAACGCGCAGTTCGCCCTCGATCATCGCCGCCGCGCCCCAGATGATTTCGGAGGCGTAGCCGCCGATCATGTGTACGCCGATGACGTTGCGGTGCTTCTGATGCACCAGCACCTTGCACAGGCCGTCCTCGCCTTCGTTTTCGGCGACGAAGCGGCCCGCGTAGCGCATGGAGAGCTTCTTTACCTCGTAGGGGATGCCCGCCTCCTTCGCGGCCTCTTCTGTGTAGCCGACACAGGCCACCTCGGGCTTTGTGTAGATCACGGCGGGATTCGCGCCGTAGCGCATGGTGTCCCGCTTTCCGGTCATGGTGTTGACCGCCACTTCACTTTCGCGGTAGGCGGTATGAGCCAGCATCTGGATGCCGTTGATGTCGCCTGCGGCGTAGACGCCTTCCACGTTGGTGCGGCCCTGGGGATCGGTGATGATGCCGGCGCGGCTCGTCTCGACGCCCAACGTTTCAAGGCCCAGGCCCGCGAGGTTAGCGCGGCGGCCGATGGCGCACAGCGCCTTGTCGCAGGGCAGCTCCAGCGGTTTGCCATCCGCCTCGCACAGGACGCTGGACTGGGTAAGGCCGGTGACCTTCGTGCCCAGAAGGAACTTGACGCCCTTTTTCTGGTATTCTTTGAGCAGGATGGAACGGATTTCGCCATCGGTGGGACCGGCGATGTGGTCCAGCATTTCCACCACGGTAACCTGGCTGCCGGCGGTGTTATAGTAGGCGGCCATTTCCAGGCCGATGACGCCGCCGCCGATGATGACCAGCGCCTTGGGCACTTCCGGCAGTTCCAGCACTTCGCGGTTGGTGATGGCGAAGCCGGAGGCCACGGCCTCCTTGAGGCCCGGGATCGGCGGGATGACCGGCGAAGAGCCCGCCGCGATGAGCAGCTTCTTCGCTTCGTAGGCTTGCCCGTCGGCCGTAACGGCATAGCCGCCCGGTACGCGGCCGGCGATCTTCGCCTCCGCTTTCACCACGGTGACGCCCGCGCCCTTCAGCTTGGATGCGACGCCCGAAACCAGCACCTTGACCACCTTGCCGCGCCGCGCAACCACCGCTTTGTGATCGAGGCTTGCGTCCGAAACCTTGACGCCATACTTGTCGGCATGCTTCGCGGTTTCAAAGACCTTCGCGGAATAGAGCAGCGCCTTGGACGGGATGCAGCCCTCGTTAAGGCACACGCCGCCCAGCGAATTCTTTTCAAAAAGGCACACGTTCAGCCCGGCGTGGGCGGCACGCTCTGCGCCCAGGTATCCGGCGGGCCCCCCGCCGATGACGATCAAATCGTACATAGTTCTATCCTTTCGCCATGAGCAGCAGGAAGTTTTCCAGATTGAACTTGAGGTCGGCCAGGAACTTGGAGGCGGGCATGCCGTCTATCGCGCGGTGGTCGTAGGTGAGGGACAGGCCCATCGCCGGGTAGACCTCGATCTTGCCGCCCGTCTCCCGCACACGCTGCACGATGGCGTCTACGCCCAGGATGCCCGTCTGCGGCGGGTTGATGATGGGGGTGAAGCTTTCGATGCCCAGCGCGCCCAGGTTGGAAACCGTGAAGGAGCCGCCGCGCAGCAGGTCCGGATTGATGGTACCCGCGCGGCAGGCCTTCGCCAGATCCTTGACGGCGTCGGAGATCTGCTTGAGGCTCATCTTCTCCGCGCCATTGATGACCGGAACCATCAGGCCCCGCTCGGTGTCACAGGCAAAGCCCAGGTTGACGCCGTGGAAGTAGCGCATGGTGGCGCCGTCCAGCAGGTTGGCGTTGAGCGCGCGGTGCTCGGGCTTCATCAGCGTCCGGGCCAATGCGTACATCACCATGTCGCCCAGCGAGACGCCCGAAAGCCCGGAAGCTTCGCCCTGCTCCTTGTAGAGCTTGCGCAGGGACTGGATCTGCGTGCAGTCGAAGGTGAGCGTATGGGTGAGCTGAGCCATCGAGCTGAGCGACTGCATCATGGCCTTGGCGATCACCTTGCGCATGTTGGTCATCGGTTCGTCTGTGTAAGCGGCGGCGGGCGCGGCGGCTGCCACGGCCGCTGCCGGGGCTTCCGTATTCTTCGCGACGGGCGCGGCGGCTTCCAGATCCTTCAGCGACACGCGGCCGCCGAGGCCGGTGCCGGTCACGCCGCCCGCATAAGAGGCGCTTGCGGCGGGGGTGACGACCTTTCCCGCGTCAATGAGCGCCTGCACGTCCCGCGCGATCACGCGGCCGTCCGGGCCGGTGGCGGACACCTTGGATAGATCCGCGAAATGGGATTCGGCCAGCCCGCGCGCGCGGGGGCTGATCTTCATTTCGCCCAAAGTCTGTAAGGCGACCGGCGCGGCGGACGCCTCGACGACCGCTTCCGGAGCCGCTGCGGCCGGAACGGCCTCCTTCGGGGCTTCTGAGGAAGGCGCGGCGCCGTTCGGATCAAACTCGGAAAAATCCTCTCCGGGCTCGCCGATCACGCACACGTTGGTCAGGCAGGGCACATCGTCCCCTTCTTGAAAAAAGGCCGCCAGCAGTGTGCCGGAAACCTTGGCACTCTCCTCGAAAGCGGCCTTGTCGGTCTCGTATGAAAAAAGAATGTCGCCGACGCCGACCGCGTCGCCCGGTTGCTTGAGCCATTTGGTAATGATGCAGCTCTCCACCGATTGCCCCTGCCTGGGCATGATGACGGCTACTGCCATAAGCATCCTCCTAAAACGGGTATTTCTGCGATCATTTTAACAGTATACCCCCGGAGATTCAATCTTGGCACAAACTCTTATCCTCAAATTAAACGAAGTTAACAATGCAGGGGGAAAGATTTTGCCGCGACTTGTCAAAAACAGGTTTCTGGCGTATAATTATATGATCAGATTCTCGCGAAGAGAGGGGCCTTCGCATGGCCGTGCGCAACTCCGCCAAGGGCATCGTTCTCGATGGGGACAGAATTCTGCTCAACAAGTGCCGTTCCCGCTTGGGAGCGTATTACGCGCTGCCCGGCGGCGGTCAGCATACGGGCGAAACCCTCCCCGAGGCACTGGTGCGCGAACTCAAGGAGGAAACCGGCAGCGCCGTGCGCCCCGTCCGCATGAGCGGTGTGTACGAACAGATTACCGCCGGGCGGGATTCCGGTTCCGACCATAAGATGTACTTTATTTTCCTGTGCGAATTGACGTCGGAAAAGCGCACGCGTCCTACGGAGCGGGACGCCTACCAGCTGGACAGCGAGTGGATGACCGTTGAGGAAGCTGAAAAGTGCCGCCTGTTTCCCCGCGCCGTACGGGACAACCTCCGGCGGATGATCGAATCAGAGCATACGCTGTACCTGGGCTCAGAGCGGAAAAAGTGAGCGCATAATCGCAGCATGACGCGAAGCGCCGGAACGGCTTTACCGTTCCGGCGCTTCGCGTCATGGCGTTCCGATGAAGTGGTCGACCGGCACATCATGGGCGAATGCGGCCGGGCCATCAAATGGCGATGGTCAGTATTTTTTCGACACGCCGCCGACAGCGCCGTTCGCGCCCGCAGGACCTGTCGGGCCTGCGGGTCCCATCGGCCCTGCGGGACCGCGTTCGCCCTGAGGGCCGGCGGGCCCCATCGCGCCTGCGGGGCCGCGTTCACCCTGAGGGCCGGCGGGCCCCATCGCGCCTGCGGAACCGCGTTCGCCCTGAGGGCCGGCGGGTCCCATCGCGCCTGCGGGGCAGGTCTGGCACGCCCTGGTTCGCATTCGTATGGGCCGGGTGGCGCCTGCCACCGAGCCGCCTGCTGCGGTATCGCAGCGCGCCATGGGCGACACGGACTGACAGCCCGAGCAGTTCCCGGCGCTGGAATTGCCGTTTCTCCAATAAAAACTCATACGTTTTCCTCCCATTTGGGTTCTATGCCCCGCTAAATACTATGCGAGCCTTGGAAAACGGCGCGACGCGGGTGCGAAAAGGGCGCTTCATGACGGGGAAGGGAGCTCCTTGCAATCAATGGGTTTGTGCTTCGCCGGTTGAAGGGGGATTGGGAGCGGGGCTATTCAAATTCAAAACCGTGATCAACGCGATGGGCAAAGGGGCTGCGTTGATGTGAATGTGCCGCTCCGTTGTGGCACATGATCTCGAATAGATGGTGGGATGACGATGAAAGGCAGGGCTGCGGTATGGCAGTAGGCACAGGGCGTCAGATTTCGGCAGCCGCACCGTCGAAACGTGGCGTCAAACATATCACGGAAGTCGTTTTAGTTCATTGACAGCAGTATCACTTTCAAAATACCGGCAGAGGCGCTCAGAACGGGCACGACACTGTTTGTGATTTTCAGGGGCGTTTTTTCCGTTCCTCGGTCTTGATGCCGGTGCCTTCGATCACTTGCCGCTCGCATTTAATCATAGACTTCTGCGCCTTGGCACGCTCACCGGGCATCATACCGGAATAGATTACCAGACGAATGAAGCGGGAGCAGGTATTTCCGTCCGTGCAGTCCTACTCAAAAACCTGCCTCTCTCGGAGAATGGCAGAGATCCATCTCGGCGCTGCCGAACAGCTCCACGGTGCCGTAAAAGAGTCAGAGAAGCTTGGTGGACGTGGTGTAAGAGCGAGAGAAGCGCGGCTTCTCAGTGGACGTTGCGGCCATTGGATCAATGATGCACAAGTTGACGAAATCGAACGGACGTGTTAACAACCACCGGCCTTCGGATTGGTGGGTGGCCTTAATTTTACAACAGCTTCGACAGGAATGGTATCCGCTTAAGGACCGCAGTGACTATCCCGCTGTACACAACCACAATCACGATCCATAGGATAGCCGCTGGCAATGAATGAACCACCGGTGCAAGGTGTTTTACGATATCATATGTATGGTTTCTCGCGATCACTTCAAAAAGGTATATACCAAACGTAAGCCCGCTGAGGTATGAAATAACTCGCGAGATTTTATCTGTCGTCGACCACTTTGATAGTATAAATTTTGCGGTAATGTAGATGGTGAATGTTGGAATCGAAACAAGCGCGCGAGGCAAGGCCGAATCTATATACGTGCCGTTCATCTTAAACATGTGATTTACAATAACACAACACACGGCAATGGAAACTACGCTACATATCCACGCCCATGATATGTGTTTGATTTTCAGATTGGATATATCTAGTACGCGATCTACGTAATACCCAAAAATCATATAAAATAAGTTCCAACTTGTTGCTATTGGTATAGAAATATATGAGTTGATGCTTCCTGTTTGCGTGAGCACCGATGCGGACGGTATAATTCCAAAAAAAAACAATATGCAAGCTGGCAAGATATATCATTTTCTTTGCGTCGATATTCTTGGCAATCGCTCTTAAAAAAGGCAGCATTACTAATGCGGACAAATACGTATACAGGAACCAATAGCTTCCGCAAATCTGTTTTGTATATACTGTCTCGAAAAAGTATCGGATACTAAACGACGATGCGTTTTCGCGTATGCTATTTAAATAAACAATAAATGAAAACAGAACAAGTATAAAGGCATATCGAAGTATCCTGTGAACGAATATCTTCTTAATGGATTCATCCTTACCTAAAAGCAACGAACCGGAACACATGAAAAACAACGGAACGGCGACCTTGCACAATACCGCTATGGCTATATAGAACCAATACAGAGGGGAATCCGTCGACACCGTATAGAGTCCATATCCGTACTTGTCTGTATGATTAAACACAACCAGGAAAATTGCAAAGATTTTGATAAAATTTATATGTTGCACTGTTTTCAAGTGGTTTACCTCCGTGGAGAACAAAACATATCTGGATTTTACCATACAGCAAGGTATACGTCAACCAAACGTGGTAGCTTGGGCGCGAAGGAGGCTTGCGAATTACTGGGGTGGGTACACCGGAAAGGAAGTCAAGCACCTGACATATGCCGGGCGCTTCGAAAATTCCAGCATACCTTATCCAGAGACGGATGCTTCAGTGCCAGTAACAATGGCAGCAGGAGCGGCAGCGCCATTGCAACGATCGTTGGTAGCGGCGTCGGTAAGGTGACGAAATTTTTCGTAACGACAGAGAATACGTTAACTGGAGAAAGGCGACCGAAGCGGAAGATAACCTTTGAACTTCAAGCGTTTCAAGGCTTTTGACGAAGAAGCTGGGCGGCGCTTATCATAGTCCACTCCCTTGAAAAGGGAGTGCCCGCAGACCGTCTGAAAGATCCACAAGGCTTCAATCGTTTCCGGCTTCATGCACTTCGGTGAACGGAAACGCGCCGGTTACAACCTATGGGCAGCGCTATCGCACCCGGATCAGTGCGCGCCCGAAAATCTCCTGATTTCCGGGCGCGCACTCACCTCTTCCCGTCGCATTGAAAAATACGAAAAGTTTTCGATGCCTTGAGCGCGCTTCGGGATGGACGGCGTCCGCTTTACGCCCTGCGCACTTTGGGGCCCGCGGGGGTATCCTCGATCACGTAGCCCTTAGCCAGAACCTCGCCGCGGATGCGATCCGCGTCGGCGAAGCGCTTTTCCTTTTTCGCAGCGTGGCGCGCCTCCACCAGTGCCCTGACGTCCTCCGGCGTGGTGTCGAGCGGCTTCGTCAGGAGGCCCAATACGCCGGTCATTATGTTCAGCGCGCCGAGGCTCGCCCGGATCGCCGCCTTCGACGGCGTTCCGGCGGAGAGGGTGACGTTCATGTCCCGCGCCCAGTCAAAGATCACGCCCAGCGCGTCGGCGGTGTTGAGGTCATCGTCCATCGCCTCGTCAAAGCGTGTGACAGCCTCCCAGCCGCGGGCGACGAAGGCTTCCTCCTCCGTCGTCCGCGGCCGTTCGGGCGCGGACTCCAAGAGAAAGAGCGCGTTATTTCGGGCGGTATAGAGCCGGTCCAGGGAGGCTTTGGCCTGCTCAATCAGATCCCGCGAGAAGTTGATGGGGCTTCTGTACTGGGCGCTGAGCATGAACATGCGCACCGCCTCCAGGTCGTACTCGGCGGCGATTTCGCGCACGGTGAAGAAGTTGCCCAGCGATTTACTCATCTTGCGGTTATCCACATTGATGTGGCCGTTGTGCATCCAGTATTTTGCGAAGGGCTTTCCCGTGGCACCCTCCGACTGGGCGATCTCGTTTTCGTGGTGGGGGAAGATCAGGTCCACGCCGCCGCAATGAATATCGAAGGTTTCGCCCAGGTATTTCATGCTCATGGCAGAGCACTCGATGTGCCAGCCGGGCCTGCCCATGCCCCAGGGACTCTTCCAGGCCGGCTCGCCGGGCTTCTGCGCCTTCCAGAGCGCAAAGTCCATCGGGTTATGCTTGATGTCGTCCACTTCGATGCGCGCGCCGGCCTCCCGATCTTCCAGGTTCTGCCCGGACAGCTTGCCATAGCCGGGGTAGCCTGCCGTGTCGAAGTACACGTCGCCCTGGGCCTCGTAGGCATAACCGTTTTTGATGAGCTTCTGAATGATCTTGATGATCTCGCCGACGTGGCGGGTGGCTCTGGGATGCACGTCCGCCCGCATCACGCCCAGCGCGTCCGCGTCTTTGAAGTATTCTTCAATGTAGCGGTCGGCGATCTCCTCGACGGTGGTATGCTCCTCCTCCGCGCGGCGGATCAGCTTATCGTCGATGTCGGTAAAGTTCTGGACGAAGGTCACCTTATAGCCCCTGTGCGTCAGGTATCGCCTGAGGGTATCAAAGATGATGAAAGGCCGCGCATTGCCGATGTGAAAGTAATTGTAGACCGTTGGACCGCAGGCATAAATGCGCACTTCGCCCTCGTGTACCGGCGTCAATTCTTCCTTTTGTCGGGTCATCGTGTTATAGATCTTCATTTTTAATCTCCTCCTTGGGCACCAAAAGGCAATTGGGCAGGTTGAAGTCCTGGCACTGGTCGCAGGCGATACCCTGCACCTTGTGCTCCATGCACTTTTCCAGCTGCATCAGGCGGGACGTCATCTCCTCGATGCGCTCCTTGATGGGGTCGGGCAGGTGGATCTGGTCGAGGTCGATGCCGATCCGCTCGCCCGCCTGCCGGACCACGCGGCCCGGGTTGCCGACCACCGTGGAATAGGGCGGGACTTCCTTTAATACCACCGCGCTGGCGCCGATCTTGGCGCCGTCGCCCACCTCGAAGGGCCCCAGCACCTTTGCGCCCGCGCCGATCACCACGTTGTTGCCGATGGTGGGATGGCGCTTGCCCACGTCCTTGCCAGTGCCGCCCAGCGTCACGTCCTGATAGAGCGTTACGTTATCGCCAATCTCGGCCGTCTCGCCGATCACCACGCCCATGCCGTGGTCGATGAAGAGGCCCTTGCCGATTTTCGCGCCGGGGTGGATTTCGATGCCGGTGAGCCTGCGCGTGCGCTGGGATACCAGCCGGGCCAGCAGCTTCATGTTGTGCGTCCACAGCCAGTGGGCGCGGCGGTGCCTGCGCACCGCGCGGAAGCTGGGGTAACACAATACGACCTCCAGCGCGCTTCGCGCCGCGGGATCGCGGGATAAAATGGCGCGCACATCCTCGTGCCATCTGGAAAACATGACGATACCTCCCATTCAGGTATAGAAAAGCGCCTCCGTATCCGACAGAGGCGCTTTCGCGCGGTTCCACTCTGCTTCAGACTGCCCGGAGGCATTCTGCGCTTAAAACGCTGTAACGGGCGCACCCGGCGCGCTTTGGTCTCGCGCAAGCTCACGGATGCACTTCGGCGGCCTCGCGCAGGGGCGGCTTTCAGCCGGGGACCGCCCGTCTCTGTTGCGTCCGGGTTGCCTACTCTTTCCGGTCATTGCAGGTATTGCCATTATAACGGCTTTCTGGCCATTCGTCAACCGGCAAATGCGCTTGGTGACAGCACGCCGGAAGAACACAATCTCTCTGCGCGACATAATTTATGAAGAAAACATAATCAATTGTTGCAGCGCGATGCGAAACCTTTTACGCGTGGACAGAATGAGTGTGCCGCCCACTTATCCGGAAAAAGAGCGACAAATGGCGTGTACATTCGAGTTACCGCGTCGAAAGCAGGCGAAAATGCGGCGATATATTACATAAGTATTACGAAAAGTTGTAAAATGATTGCTTCGAAAAAATTTTTTCTCAATAGTTGGCAGGTTTTTCTTGCAGAGGTGTCGTATATATGTTATACTCCTAGCAACGGTCTCGTACCGGATTGTGGAAAAAGTACGCCGCACGGGCGGCATCCCCGGGATTTTTCTTGAGCGGAGGGGGCAGGCGCGATGCAAAAGGGCGGGAAGAGCATGCTGAGGGCGGCCGTTCTGACGGCGCTTCTATTGACTTTCCTCTTCTCACAGGCGACGGCCGCCACGCTGAAACTCGGCGCCAAGGACGCCGCCGTTTACGCCCTTCAGACGAACCTGCAGGATAAAGGCTACTTCAACGCAAAGGTCATTACCGAGAAATACACCACCGCGTTGCGAAAGGCCGTCGGCGTTTTTCAGATTGCCAACGACATCAAACCCAAGGCCGGCTACGGCGTCGCGGACGATGAAACCCAAATGCGGGCCGCTTCCCCCGACGCCGTCACCTATCCCCAGTACGTTGAAAAGCTGACCGACGCGCAGCTTAAACCGGGCGGCAGCGGCGCGTATGTCAAAAAGGCGCAGACGAAGCTGAGGTCGCTTGGATACTACGGCGGCAAGATCGACAGCAAGTACCGCTCCACGACCATCAAGGCCGTGCAGGACTTCCAGACCGCCAACGACCTCTCCACTTCCGGCATCGCCGACGCCGAGACCCGCGCGGTGCTCTATTCTGCCGGCGCCAAATCCCGCGCCGTGTACGATGCGGAAAACTTCCTGACGCCGCTGAGCATCCGTTCAAAGAACACCACGCAGGTAACCCAACTGCAGCAGCGGCTGGCTGCCCTCGGGTACTATTGGGACGAGCCAACCGGTGTTTTCGACGCGCAGACCAAGTATTCTGTCAAGTTCTTTCAGGAAGCCAACGGCTTCTCCGCCAGCGGCACCGCCAGCCGTTCGGTCCGCGCGCTGGTCAACAAGGATACCGCCAAGTCCTTTGATCAATACGTCACCGATGCGATGAAGCGCCAGCAGCTGTCACCGGGCTGCAAGGGAGGCGTCCGGGTTGCGGTGCTGCAGCTGCAGCTGTCGGACAAGGAGCTGGCGGACGGCAAACGAGGCCTGGGCTATTATAAGGGCGCGATCACGGGCCTGTACTCCGGATCGGTCGCGACCGCCGTGCGCACCTTCCAGATGTTCAACAACATGAATAGCAAGTATGTGACCGGCAAGGCCAATACCGCCACCCGGGAGAAATTGCTGGACGCCAACGCGATTTCCTACGAAACCGTGTGCGGCAGCAATACGCTGAAGTCAGGCTCCGGCGATTCGGACGCCGTCAAGCGCCTGCAGACCAAGCTCAAGGGACTGGGCTATTACACGGGCAGCGTGGACGGCGTCTATGACGGCGCGGTTGCCTCCGCGGTCAAGATGTTCCAGCGGTACAATGGCCTCTACCCAACCGGGATCGCCTACTCGAACACGCTGTCGGCCTTGGAAAGCGATTCGGTGGTGTCGTACACCAACGCCCATGTTGAAAAGTTCATTGAGATTGCAATGAGTAAATTGGGCAAAGATTATGTGTGGGGAACGCAGGGGCCCAATACCTTTGACTGCAGCGGCTTCACCTATTACTGCTTAAAGAGGATGGGCATCACGGTAAGTGCCGATTCTGAGGCACAGGGGAATAGGACAAAAGGGAAGCGCATTAACGAACTGTCCTTGCTAAAGCGCGGAGATTTGCTTTACTTTGACACACAGACGGATAAAGCGCCCGGCCATGCGGCAATTTATTTGGGCATCGTCAACGGGAAAAGGCGGTTTATTCACGCATCAAGTACCGAAAAATATCGGTGTGTGACAGTTTCTGACTTTTCTGATTGGTATAAAGATCGCTTCATGTGGGGAATCCGCATTTGGGAGTAGAACGCGATGGACGATATTCGGGCGGCGCGAGGGGACTCGGGCCGCTCTTTTTGTAAACTTCCGGGGGAACGGCTGGACGACCTGAATCGCGGCGGCCTCATGATCCTCCAGAAGGAGAAGGGTTTCCGCTTCGGCACCGACGCGGTGCTGCTGGCGGATTTTGCCGCGCCGAAACCATCCGACCGGGTGGCGGATCTGGGCGCGGGCGGCGGCATTCTGCCTATCCTGATGGCGGACGCAGCGCCGCGGGCGCGCTTTGACGCGGTGGAGTGGCAGACGGAACTCTGCGATATGGCCCAGCGCAGCGTGCTGGGCAACGGCCTTGAGGACCGGGTCTATGTGCATCCTCTGGACGTGCGGGACGCACCGCGGGTGCTGGGGTGCGCGGGACACTCGCTGGTGGTGTCCAACCCGCCCTACCATCCCCGGGGCACCGCGCCGGCAAGCCCCGATCCGGCCCACCATTTGGCGCGGCATGAAGGGGAGAGCACGCTGGAGGACTTCGCGGCCTGCGCCGCAAAACTCTTAAAAAATGGCGGCCGGGCGGCGTTCGTGTACCCCGCGCCCCGCGCCTTCGACCTGATGTGCGCGCTCCGGGCGCGGCGGCTCGAACCCAAGCGCGTACGGCTGGTGCTGGACAGGCCCGGCGCCAGGCCCAAGCTGATCCTGCTGGACGCCGTCAAGGGCGGCGGTGCGTGGCTGGACTGGCTGCCCCCGCTGACCCTCAGGGACGAGGCCGGCGAGCCCACGCGCGAATACCGGCGAATTTATCGTCTGGCGCTTGACGAAAACGGTATAAAGCCCCATAATACAGTGGGAGCTGAATGCCAATGAGTCACCGGATTGAGCGGGTTGAACCGGGCAGCCTGGCCGAGCGGCTGGGCCTTCTGACCGGGGACCGGCTGATCTCCATCGACGGACAGAGCGTGATCGATTTTGTGGACTATCAGGCGCTGTGCTGCGCCGGAAAACTGCGCCTTGTGGTTGAGCGCGACGGGAAGCGGATCGAGTTTGCGGTCAAAAAGGACGAGTATGAGCCGCTGGGGCTGGAGTTTCACGGCCAGCTGATGGGCGGCCCCCGCAACTGCTGCAACCATTGCGCCTTCTGCTTTGTGGATCAGCTGCCGTCGGGCGCGCGGCCCACGCTGCACGTTAAGGACGACGATTGGCGGCTGTCGCTTTTGATGGGCAATTTCGTGACGCTGACCAACGTCGGTGACCGGGAGCTTGACAGGATCATCGCCAGGCGCGCGTCGCCGCTGTACATCTCGGTGCATGCCACCGATCCGCTTCTCAGGGCGCGGCTGATGGGTACGCCCCGCGCGGCGGCGATCGATCGCCAACTGGATCGCCTGGCAAGGGGCGGCATCCGCTTCCACACGCAGGCGGTCATCTGTCCCGGGCTCAACGACGGCGAAGCGCTGGAGCGGACCATATCGGATCTGGCCGCCATGTACCCCAGCGCACGCTCGCTGGCGCTGGTGCCGGTGGGGCTGACGGCGCACCGGGACGGCCTCAAGGACCTCGCGCCCTTTGACGCTGAAAGCGCGCGGCAGCTGCTCGACCAGGTGAACGCGTGGCGCGGCCGGCTGAAGGAGCGCCTGGGTACCGGCTTTGTGCAGGCTGCGGACGAGTTCTACCTCATGGCGGGCCGCCCTTTTCCCCAGGAGAGCGAGTACGAGGGCTATCCGCAGATCGAAAACGGCGTGGGCATGTGCCGCCTGCTGGAACGGGAGTTCGACGAAGCCTACCGTGCGGCGGATCAAGCAGCCCGGCCCGCAAGGGTCGCCATCGCCTGCGGCGTTTCGGTGGCGCCCTTTCTGGAAAAACTGGTTCGGGAGCATCCGCTTGCGGGCGTGGAAATCGCGGTGATTCCGGTGACGAACGGCTACTTCGGGCCGACGGTCACCGTGTCCGGGCTTTTGACTGGCGGCGATCTGATCCGAAGCCTGAAAGGCGTGACGGCAGACCGGGTGCTGATCACCGAATGCATGCTGCGGGAGGGCGACGACGTGTTCCTGGATGGCATGGTGTTGAACGAAGTTAAAAAAGCGCTGGGCATCAATATCCTGCCGGTGGGCAGGCGTGGAGACCAGCTTTTGGACGCGCTCGCGGGCGCGGTCGCCGGGTAGACGGCGGGGAGGAACCATGGCAAGACCGTTGGTGGCCATCGTGGGCCGGCCCAATGTGGGCAAGTCCACCTTTTTCAACAAAATTGCGGGGCGGCGCATCGCCATCGTGGAGGACACGCCGGGCGTGACCCGCGACCGCGTGTATGCCGACTGCGAGTGGCAGGGCAGAAAATTCACGCTGATCGATACCGGTGGCATCGACCCCGGCTCCACCGACCCGCTGCTCCGGCAGATGCGGGATCAGGCGGAGATCGCCATCGACACGGCGGACGCGATCCTGTTTTTTGTGGACGGGCGGCAGGGCCTGACGCCGGACGACGCGAGCGTGGCCGACATGCTGCGAAAGAGCAAAAAGCCGATTCTGGTCGTGGTCAACAAAATTGACAGCGTGGCCCAGGAGGGCCACGCCTATGAGTTTTACGCGCTGGGGCTGGGCGACCCGATCGCGGTGTCGTCGGTCAACATGATGAATTTCGGCGACCTGCTGGAAGAGCTCATGAAGCTTCTGCCCGTTGAGGAGGGCGAGCCGCAGGAGGATCATCCGGTGCACGTGGCGGTGGTGGGCAAGCCCAACGTGGGCAAGTCATCGCTGGTCAACCGGCTCCTGGGCCAGAAGCGCGTGATGGTGTCCGACATCGCGGGCACCACCCGGGACGCCATCGATACCCGCTTTGCCGATGAGGGCGAGGAGTACGTGCTCATCGACACCGCCGGCATCCGCAGAAAGCGCGCCATTGAGTATCAGTCGCTGGAGCGGTTTAGCGTGGTGCGCGCGCTGGCGGCCATCGACCGGTCCGACGTGGTGCTGATGCTGATCGACGCATCCGAGGGTGTCACCGAACAGGACACCAAAATCGCCGGTTACATCGACGAGCAGGGCAAGCCCGCCATTGTGCTGGTCAACAAGTGGGACACGGTCGAAAAGGACACCGGCACGCTGGAGGCGTATACGCGCGAGATCCGCGAGCAGCTCAAGTTCATGGACTATGCGCGCATCCTCTTCGTTTCGGTCCTGACGGGGCGGCGGGTCGACCGAGTCATGCCGATGGTGCGGGAGGTATATGCCCAGTCATCCAGGCGCATTACCACCGGCGTCCTCAACGATGTGCTGGCCGACGCGCAGACCGCGCTGGCGCCGCCGTCCATGTCCGGCCGCAGGCTGCGCATCTACTATGGTACGCAGCAGAGCGTGTGTCCGCCGACGTTCGTGCTGTTCGTCAACGACAAGACGCTGATGCACTATTCGTATGAGCGGTACCTGCACAACCAGTTCCGCAAGGCCTTCGGCTTCGACGGCACGCCCATACGGTTCGTGCTGCGCGATAAACAGAAAGAGGACTAGCGGATGATGATTGCGCTCAAATGGGTGATCGTGATTGTCGTTGGGTACCTGATGGGGAATTTTTCCTCGGGGATTACCTCCGGCATGGCGTTCGCCAAGACGGATATCCGACGGCACGGGAGCAAGTCCACCGGCGCGACCAACGTGCTGCGCACGCTGGGCTGGTTGCCCAGTGTCCTGACGCTGGCGGGCGACGCGCTGAAGGGCATTCTGGCTGCGCTCCTCGGCAAGTGGCTATTGGGGGAATACGGCGCCTATGCCGGCGGCCTCGCCGCGATCCTGGGCCATAACTGGCCGGTTTTTTACGGCTTCAAGGGCGGAAAGGGCATCGCCACCTCCTTCGGCGTGATCATGATCGTGGAGCCATGGTTCGGGTTGATTGTGCTGGCCTGCCAGTTTGTCGTGCTTCCGCTGACGGGGTACATGTCGGTGGCGTCGATGGCGTCGGCGGTATTTTATTCGGTTCTGACGCTTGCCTTTCGGTTCGGCAACTGGCCGGAGGTGGGTTTTGCGCTGGCGCTCACCGGTCTCGCGCTCTATACCCACCGGAAAAACATCGCGCGCCTTCGGCGCGGCGAGGAGCACAAGACCAGTTTTTCCGGCATGAAAAAGTTTAAAAAGCCCGGCGCGTGATTCGAAGCCTGATATTCATTGCGTGAAACGCGCAAGGAGGAGGACTTTATGAAAAAGCGATACCTGATTGGCCTGGACATCGGCACCTCAGGCGCCAAATGCATCATCGTGGACGACGTTGGCGCAGTGGTCGCGTCCTCGACGCAGGAGTACCCGCTATCCACGCCCAAACCGGGCTGGGCGGAGCAGGATCCCGCCGATTGGTGGGCGGGTATCGTCCGCGGCTGTCAGGCAATTATGAAGAAATTCCAGGGCGACGTGCGGGACATCGTGGGCGTCAGCTTTTCCGGCCAGATGCACGGGCTGGTGGCGCTAAATAAAGCCCGGGAAGTCATCCGCCCGTCGATTCTGTGGTGTGATTCCCGTACGCAGCCCCAGTGCGACTGGATCATCGAAAAGGCCGGCGGGCTTGATGGCCTTCTCAAGCTGACCAACAACAACATGCTGCCCGGCTATACCGGCGGGAAGATCATCTGGCTCAGGGACGAGGAGCCGGAGAAATTCGAGAAGATGGACAAGTTCGTCTGCCCGAAGGACTACATCCGTTACATGCTGACGGGTGAACTGGCCACCGAGGTATCCGACGGCTCCGGCACCGGCTTTTTCGACACGAAGAACCGCAAATGGTCGGATGAGTTGATTGCAAAATGCGGCCTCGACCGAGCGGTCTTCCCGACGGCGCTTGAATCCACCGACCGGGCGGGTTCTGTGACCCGAGAGGCCGCCGAGACAACCGGCCTTCCGGAAGGCCTGCCGGTGTTCGCCGGCGGCGGCGACGCGGTGATCCAGACCACCGGCGCGGGGCTCGTGAAGCCCGGCATTCTGGGCGTGGTGGTGGGCACCGCGGGCAACGTGGCGATGGGCTTGGACGGCTACTGTGAAAACCCCGAGGGCAAGCTGCAGATGTTCTGCAACAACGCGCCCCACCTGTGGCACGCACTGGGCTGCACGCTGGCAGCCGGCGGTTCCCTGCGCTGGTACCGGGATGCGCTGGGTGAGGACGCCGTGCGTACCGCGAAGGAACTGGGCCGCCACACCTACGCCTACATGGAGGACGCGGCAATCCAGGATTCCGCGCCCGGCTCGAACGGCGTGGTGTTCCTGCCGTACCTCGCGGGCGAGCGCTGCCCCTATTCCGATCCCAGCGCCCGCGGCGTCTTCTACGGCCTGTCTCTGGCTTCTACCCGCGGAGACATCACCCGCTCGGTGATGGAGGGCGTCACCTTCTCGCTCAAGCAGGTGATCGACCTGATCGCCGGCCTCGGGCGGACCGAAAAGGTCTACGCCTCCGGAGGCGGCTCCGCCTCCCCGCTGTGGCGGCAGATGATGGCGGACATCTTCGAGCTGCCGGTCTACACGATGAGCGCGGCCAGCGAGGGCGGCGCCTACGGCGCGATGATGGTCGCGGGCGTCGGCGCGGGTGTGTGGGGAAGCCTCGACGAGGCGATCTCCGTGCTCCGGGTCGAGACGGAGACATTGCCCGATCCCACCACCCGGGGTGCCTACCATGACGCGTTTGCCAGGTACTCCGCACTCTACCACGCGCTGAAGCCGGTCTACGACATGTAGTTTATCGTCTTTCCATGCAAAATGCCCGCGTAACGCGGGCATTTTGTTACGGCTCCCTCTGTGAGGGGTCAAGAGGGATGATCCCCCTTGCGGGTGGTTCGGAGGGCGGAGCCCTCCGGCGTCTCTTCACTTCTTGTACTCGCAGAACTCCAGCCGCTCGCCGTCGGGACCGGCGAAAAAGATGTTGCGGATGGAAAGTTCCGGGATGTCTACGATGTTTCCGGTTTCGAAGCGGACGTTCTTCTCGATCAGCTTGCAGACGAGAGAATCGATGTCCGAAACCTCCAGGCATACGTGGTCGAAAAGCCCGGCCTGGCGCGGCTCGCCGCTTTTGCGCTGGATCAGTTCCAGCACGCAGGAACCGGCCTTAACAAACGAGATGTCGCAGGCGGGGAGTTGATAATCCCCGGTGCATTCGAAGCCGAGATCGTCCACGTAGAACAACTTGGAGCGGCTGATGTCGGATACGTACAGCCCGATGTGGGCGAGTCCCCGGATGCTGCCCCCGCAATTTTCACATTTGCACGACATGTTGATCCCTCCGTACTGGCGATGCCTTTCAAATTATACCACGGGAGCCGGGTTTCGGGAAGCGAAATTTACCCAAAATAGCTTTTACGCCCGGAGACGCGAAGTATAATGAAATTGGTCGGCATTCCGTTTTCCGGGAGCCGAACCCAAGAGCTTTCCGGTTTTCCTGGTCGTCGGGTATCAAATTTGAACTCGAACGGAGGTTTTTTCCATGAAGAACAATATCCGCCTCATGACCCTCACATCCCTTTTCATCGCGCTGATCGCCATTCTCAGCTTTACGCCCTTCGGGCTGATTTCGCTGGGCATTATCAACGTGACGATTCTCGCGATCCCGGTGATCATCGGCACCATCTTGCTGGGGCTTCAGCCCGGATTGGTGCTGGGGCTCGCCTTCGGGCTGATCAGCACGCTCAGCATGATCACCACGCCCAAGTCGCTCCTGGCTACCACGCTGTACGCGGCAAACCCGCTCTTCGCGATCCTCATGTGCATCGTACCGAGGGTTCTGATCCCGGTGGTCACTTGGCTCGTCTTCCGGGCGGTATCGGGCAAGAATCCCCATAGGGCGGCGGCGCTGCCGATCGCGGCGGTGGCGGGTTCGGCCACGAACACGGTATTCTATCTGGGCCTGATGCTGCTGTTTTACCACATCATCGGCTTTGGCGACGAGGCGGTGAGTACGGCCCTCGCCACGCGGGACCTTCTGAGCTTTGACATGCTTCTGAAGTTCATTGCGGGCCTCACCGCGTCGGCTGGCATACCCGAGGCAATCGCCGCCGCGATCCTGACCACACCCATCGTGATGGCGCTGTGGAAGATTGAAAAAACGCGCGGATAGGAGAGAAACGCATGATTCTGACCTTGGACGTGGGCAACACCAACATCAAGGCGGCGCTTTTTGACGGGGAGGAAATGGTAACCTACTTCCGCGTTTCCACCAACCGCCAGATGTCCTCCGACGAATACGGCATCCTGATGGTAAACCTGTTCGCCCACAACGGTGTCAGCATGAAGGGCGTGGAGGGCATCATCATGTCGTCGGTGGTTCCCACGGTCAACTTTACGCTGGAGCATATGTGCCGCAACTACTTCGGCATGGAACCCATGTATGTGGGCCCCGGCATCAAGACGGGCATCAACATCAAGTACGATAACCCGCGGGAACTGGGCGGTGACCGCATCGCCAACGCCGTCGCCGCCCACGCAATCTACGGCGGTCCCTGCATCACCATTGATTTCGGCACCGCGACGACGTTCGGGGCGCTGTCCGCGAAGGGCGAATTCCTGGGCGGCGCGATCTGTCCAGGGCTGAAGCTGGCCGCGGAGGCGCTGACAGAGCACGCCGCGAAACTGCCGCGGTTTGAGCTGGCGAAGCCCGACAACGTCATCGGCCGCAACACCATCACCAACCTGCAGGCGGGCATCGTGTACGGCTATGTGGGACAGGTGACCTATCTCGTGCGGAAGTTCCGGGAAGAACTGAAAGCGCCAAGCGCCAAGGTGATCGCCACCGGGGGTCTGGCGCTGCTCGTTGCGGACGAGACGGATTCAATCGATGTACTGGACGGCATCCTCACGCTGAAGGGTCTCAGGATTCTCTACGAGCGAAACGTCGGCTAAGAGAAAGTTCACCACGCCGGTGTAACTGGAAAGCCCCGCCGGCTGGCCGCTGAGGCGTAAAAACGCCTCCGCCGCGCGGTCGGAAAACGCGGCGAAGCCTGTGGAGGAATCCCCCAGATCGTCGATCCGAGTGAAGTCGCTGCGAACGCCGTCCGATAATTCCCGGCGGATGTCAAACCATTTGTCCATGTCGATGGCGCGCAGCGCGTCCATCGAATAGCGCAGCGCGTAAATCGTGCCCGCGTATTGAAAGCGAACGTTTCCCGTCATGCACGCGCGGTAGGCGGCGTAGTTGGCCTCGTCCTCCCGCGCGATGCCGGCGGCGTGGGCCAGTTCGTGGGACGCCAGAAAGGGCAGCGTGAAAGCGGGCTCGTCCGGGCTCACAATCGCCTCGCCCGTCCACGGCGAGTACAGTCCCGCGATCTTGAGCGCCCGGAGAATCTGCGGGTACCGCGAAAACTTGGGCTTTTGAAGCGGCAGCGCGGTGAGATCAAGAGCCGCTACCGCGTCCCGTGCCATGGCGAGGGTTTCCCCGGGTGAATCCTGCGCGTCCATGGCCTCCGCGCGCAGCGATTCCGCCTGATCGGCGAGCGTCCGGCTCAGCTTCATCAGACGCCAGGTTTCGTAGGGCTCTACCTCCATCGCAGGCACGTGGCAAAGCGGTACCCACAGCACCGCGTACACCAGGAATACCAGCGCGAGCGCGAAGGCGGGGCCCCTGGGCGCTCTGCGCCGCACGGCAGACCAGAGCAAGAGGAGGATCAGCACCGGCGCGCCGGCAAGCAGCATGACCTCGCCCACCGGCCAGCTTCCGGACGCGGCGGCCCGAGATATGAGCGAGGCCAGCGGCAGCGAGATATGGCCGGAAAACCAGGCCGAAAAGCCCGGAAGCAGCATAAAGGCCAGCGACAGGATCAGCGCCGCGGCCGTCGTCCAGAGCGCCTTGCGCATCTTCGCCACCTCCCGATCCATTCTATTCGGCCGCCTACGTTTCTGATGAAATTATCCCATACGGACAGGTACAAAATCAAATGCAATAGATGGAAGCAATGACGCGGAATTAACACTTTTAGGGTATACTGAAACCAACGCGACGGTTGAAAGGAAGAGGCAGATGCAGATCAAACTGGACATCAACCACATGATGAACGATTTTCTGGGCGGCGAGGGGCTGGACCGTGCCCAGGTGGAGAAAATGGCGCCCGCGCTGAAGAAGGCGCACGCCCAAGTGGAAGCCGGCCGCGGCAAGGGCATGCAGGGCTGGATGGATCTGCCCTACGACCAGGCGGAGATCGTTGCGGAGATTGAAAAAAAGGCGGAGGCCATCCGCAAGGACTTTGACGCCTTCGTGGTGCTGGGCATCGGCGGCTCCGCGTTGGGCCCGGCGGCGGTGCATCAGGCGCTCAGCCACCTGCGCTACAATGATTTGCCGGATGGGAAGCGCCCCGGCCCCAGGCTCTACATTGAGGACAACATCGACCCGGAACGCATGGCGTCGCTCCTTGATGTGATCGACGCGAAGCGGACATGCTTTAACGTCATCACCAAGTCCGGCGGCACCGCGGAGACGATGAGCCAGTACCTGATCGTGCTGGATCTTTTGAAAAAGGCCGTGGGGGAGGATTACCGCCGCAACATCCTCATCACCACCTCCAAGACCAAGGGTTTCCTCATCAAGATCGCACAGCGAGAGGGGTATGATACCTTCTTCATTCCGGACGGCGTCGGCGGCCGGTTCTCCGAGCTATCGCCGGTGGGCCTCGTCGCGGCGGCGGTTTCAGGCATCGACATCAAGGGGCTCCTTGCGGGCGCGAAGGCCATGGACGAGCGCTGCAAGACCGACGACATCTGGAAAAATCCGGCGCTTCTCGATGCGGGGCTGATGGTGCTGGCGATGGAGGCGGGCAAGAACGTGTCCGTCATGCTGCCGTATGCGGACTCCTTGAAGCTGATGAGCGACTGGTACGCGCAGCTCTGGGCCGAGAGCCTGGGCAAAAACGTAACGCTGGACGGCAAGCCCTGCGCGGTGGGCCAGACGCCGGTCAAGGCGCTGGGCGTCACCGATCAGCACTCGCAGCTGCAGCTGTACACGGAAGGCCCCTTCGACAAGGTGATTACATTTCTGAAAGTGGAGAAATTCCGCGCCGAGACGAACATCCCGCACGGCTGCGACGACATCGAAACCATCGCGTTTCTGGGCGGCAAGACGCACAGCCAGTTGATCGAGGCGGAGCGCGCGGGCACCGAGTATGCGCTGTACAGAACCCGCAGGATGAGCCAGACCATTACGCTCCCCGAAGTGAACGCCTCTACCGTCGGACAGCTTCTGTACTTTTTCGAGCTGGTCACCGCCTATGCGGGCGCGCTGCTTCATATCGACGCGTTCAATCAGCCGGGCGTCGAGGAATCCAAACTCGCCGCCTACGCGGTGATGGGCTTTGAGTCCGAGAAGCACGACGCCAAGCGCAGAGAAATGGAGAACCGGCCGGCGCCGAAGGCCGAATATCTGCTGTAAGCGCAAAGAAGGGGCGCGCTTTTTCAGCGCGCCCCTTCGCTGTCTTTCCGGTTCACATCGCCTTCCGGCCCAGACGCAGCATCTCCACCAGCCGGGAGACCCCGGGAATCAGCGACGCGCCCAGGCAGATCAGCGCGTCCGGCCCCAGGTAGGCGATGTTGTACACCAGTGAGTAGACGAGGACGTTCTGATCGCCCGCGTATTCGGCGAAGAACACCACGCCGGACAGAACCGCCATCAGGTAGCGGCCCAGGCTTCCGATCACGATCGCCAGCGGCAGCTTCCAGTACTTGGGCAGCGCCGTTTTTTCCGCGAAACCGCCCAACGCCAGCGCGGCGAAAGCCAGCGGATAATCCGAAAGCATCTGCAGCGGGTGGATCACGTAAGGGTCATACAGCAGCTGCAGGAAGCCGTAGGCACATCCCACCAGCGCACCCCGTACCGGCCCAAAGGCCACTGAGAAGGCGATGACCGGCAGCATCGAAAACAGCGTCACCGAGCCGCCCTGTGGGCTCTTGAACAGTCGGAGCGTCGAGAGCACGAAGGAGATGGCCACCGTCATCGCGGCGTAAGCCAGGATCTTTGCGTTCCACTGGGCCTTTCCGGCCCGGATGAGCGCGATGCCCAGCACCACCAGCGCGATCACCACCAGCCAGGTGTACCATTGCACGGCGGCCAGCTTTTCTGTAAGCAGAGAGTCTGTGAACCAGTTTCCGGCAGCATCCCCGGTTTCGGCCGGCGCCGCGGTTTCCTCGGGCAACGCGGTCTCGGCGGCGGAATCGGCGGGCGCTTCGGTGGCCTCGGCCATGCAGGGCAAGGCAAAAGCGAGCGCGAAGACGAAGATCAGGACCAAAAGGGCGGCGGACAGGCGTTTCATGCGGTTTCCCCCTCTCCAGGATGGCGACCGCCTCGCAAAAGCGAATAAAGAAACCCGCATGCCATGCATGCGGGAAACGGAACGGCAACCCCGTAAGGGAGTGGCCATCCGCTTCCCTACGGTGGGATTACCCACGTCAGGTTCCAAGGGACCGGACGGATGAACCGTCCATCTCAGCTCGAAAGCGCCCCCAGCGGTTGCAAGGCCATTGTATGCCGCCGCCGTGGGCCTGTCAAGGCGCAATACGTGGGATGGGAGAGAATTAACAATGTCGAAAAGTCATTTTTACGCCTACATGGCCAGGATGCGACTGATCAAGCGCTGGAATCTCCGCCGCGCGACCATCGAGGAAAACGACCAGGAGCACTCGCTACAGGTGGCGATGATCGCTCACGCGCTGGCGGTCATCGGGAAAAGGCGGTTCGCCACCCCGTATGACGAAGGCCTGGTGCTCAAGTACGCCATCTATCACGAGGCGGCGGAGGTCATCACAGGGGATTTGGCCTCGCCGATCAAGTATTTCAACCCAGGCATCAAGACCGCCTTCAAGGAGATCGAGCGCATCGCCTCGGAGAAACTGCTGGGCTACCTGCCGGAAGATCTGCGGCCGGAATACCAACCACTGCTGTTTCCCAACGACCGGAGCGGGGAATGGAGGCTGGTCAAGGCGGCGGACAAGATCTGCGCGTATTTGAAGTGCGTGGAGGAGCTGAGCATCGGCAACCGCGAGTTCGCCAGCGCGGAGGCGGACATCCGCGCCTCATTGGCGCGCCTCAACCTGCCGGAAGTGGACGAATTCATGCGGGAGTTTGCCCCCAGTTTCTCTATGCCGCTGGATCAGTTGGACTGAGTGTATTTCTGTTAATTTGCGTAAAGTGCGTTAAGTATACCATGCGCCTAAATGAAAAGTAGGCGTTTTGGGAGGGTATCCAAAGACGACAAATGCCCCGAAACAATTTTGTGAAGATCATCGGTGGTATTTGTTCGCATAATTGAGTATAATTTGTACAGTAGAGCGACGGCGCATGCGCAAGCGTTGCGCGTGCTTCGCCGCTTCAATCGTGAGGAGGATTTGTCTATGGCAAACGTATCCTTGAAGCATATCTACAAGGTATATGCTGGCAACGTGACTGCTGTAAGCGATTTCTGTCTGGACATCGAAGACAAGGAGTTCATCGTGCTGGTCGGGCCGTCTGGCTGTGGCAAGTCCACCACTCTGCGCATGGTTGCCGGTCTTGAGGAGATTTCCGAAGGCGAGCTCTACATCGCTGATCGTCTGGTCAACGATGTGGCCCCCAAGGATCGCGACATCGCGATGGTGTTCCAAAACTACGCGCTCTATCCTCATATGACGGTGTATGACAACATGGCTTTCGGCCTCAAGCTACGCAAAACGCCCAAGGCGGAGATCGAGCGCCGTGTCCGTGAAGCCGCGAAGATCCTGGACATTGAGCACCTGCTGGGCCGCAAGCCCAAGGCGCTGTCGGGCGGTCAGCGCCAGCGCGTCGCGCTGGGCCGCGCCATCGTTCGCGAGCCCAAGGTATTCCTGATGGACGAACCGCTGTCCAACCTGGACGCGAAGCTGCGCGTACAGATGAGAACGGAGATCACCAAGCTCCACCAGCGGCTGCAGACCACCTTCATCTACGTCACCCACGACCAGACCGAGGCCATGACGATGGGTTCCCGCATCGTGGTCATGAAGGACGGCTTCATCCAGCAGGTGGATACCCCGCAGAACCTTTATGATTTCCCGACGAACCACTTCGTCGCGGGCTTCATCGGCACTCCGCAGATGAACTTCTTCAACGTCAAGCTGGTCAAGCGGGACGGCGGCGTGTACGCCACCTTCGGCGAAAATGCCATCAAGGTGCCCGAGGGCAAGCTGAAGAAGTTTGTGTCGGACAGCTACATCGGCAAGGACGTCATCATGGGCATCCGCCCGGAGAACATCCACGACGAGGAAATCTTCCTGGCCAACGCCACTGAGTCCACCATCCCCGTGATCGTTGAAATCGTGGAACTGATGGGCTCCGAGACGTACCTCTACCTCAAGACCTCCGGCAAAGAAGACAACATCATCGGCCGCGTTGACCCGCGCTCCACCGCGCGCGGCGGCGACAAGATCAAAGTCGCCTTTGACGCCAACCGGCTGCACTTCTTTGACGCGGAGACCTTCAACACCATCCTCAACCGCTGAGGAAAGGGCGCGCCGGCGCGCTGAAGGCGTTATTTGTTGATTAATTTTCCGCCGCGGGTGGTAAGACGATATTGTCTTATCCACCCGCGGCGGATATACTATATATGGTATAGTCGGTCGTCCGGCAAGCCGAACGGGAGGAATTACAATGTATCTGGACCATCGCGTCATCGCGAAGATCTCTAGCCTGCTATCAAAAATCAGCATGAACGTCATGCTGCTGGACAACAACGGTCAGGTGATCCTGCCGGAGGACAACAACCGTGAATTCACGCTGCCGGAAGTGCTGCGTCAGAACCCCACCGCGCCGTTGGTCTACGGCGGCTTCACGCTGATCGGCACCGAGGGCACTCATCCGCTGTTTCTGTGCCTGCCGGGCGACTCTCAGGATGTATCGAACTGCGCCATCCTGTGTGCCGAAATGATCAATATGCTCACCAAGGTGGATCTGCCCCATGCGGACCGGGAGCAGTCGCTCAGGTGCATCCTCCGGGAGGAGGTCGAGGGCGCGGAGTTGGAATCGCTGGCGATGGAGCACACCATCCCGCTGGAGAAGAACCGCTGCGTGGTGCTCTTGCACCTGTCCAATGTAGACACCGAGACGACGCTCAACATTCTGGAGAACGTTGCGCCCGAAGCGGGCGGGGACTCCATCGTGGAGATCGACCGGCACACCGTGGTTCTGATCAAGCAGATCGACGAGCAGGAGGATTTCGAGGAGCTGGAGCAGCTGGGCATGGCGATCGAGTCCACCTTCATCAGCGAAACAAGCTATCCGGTGCACATCGGCATCGGCGAGCCCAAGAAGTCGCTCTCGCTCCTTTCCGAGTCCTTCCGCGAGGCGCGCAAGGCCATCGACGTGGGCCGCGTCTACCGGCCGGACAATCACGTGTTCGTCTACCGCAAGCTGCTGCTGGAGCGCTTTCTGGCCGACATTTCGCCGGAGATGAGCCAGAAGTACAACCTGCTCATGTTCAACCGTAAAACGGCGCGGCTGTTCAATGAGGAGATGCTCCATACCATCGAGAAGTTCTTTGAAAACAGCCTGAATCTGTCGGAGACCGCGCGGCAGATTTATATTCATCGCAACACCCTGGTCTACCGGCTCGACAAGGTGCAGCGGATCATCGGCCTCGACCTCCGCTCCTTTGACGACGCGGTGACCTTTAAAATGATGATGCTGCTGGGCAAGACCGGGGAGCACAAGAACCGGATCTGATGCCTGGGCGCTTCTTCGCCCGGCGCGCTCTTCACGGCGCCGGGTTTAACGGCGTGCGCGACAGCGCGCCCTTTGTCGTGCGGTTCAAATTTTCACGCCGTGCGGTGTGCGCGTGCGTTTGAGCGAAGCCCGCGCGCATAAGATGTCTCGATCCTGATTCCTGGAGGCGTTCATGGGCAAGCGGGCAATCGTATGGCTTTCCGTTTTGTGGATTGTGGTCGTGGTGGCCGGCGTTTCGTCGGCCATTACGCTGCGCGTTTCCGGCGGCATGCTGCCGTCCTCGGAGCAGTCGGACGGCAGCATGGTGGTGTCTGAACAGGAATTTGAGATGATCGAGCGCTACCGCCGGTTGGACGAAGTGCGCGGGATTCTCGAGAGCGACTACTATAAATCACTGGACGAGGAGGAACTGGTGCTGGGCGCGGTGCGCGGCATGCTGGAGAGCGTAGGCGATCCCTACACCTTTTACTATACCCCGGAGGAAATGCAGCAGATGGCCGAGCGGAGCCAGGGTGTCTACGAGGGCGTGGGGCTGCTACTCTCCGCCGACAAGGACGGCATGCTGGTGGTGTTGCGCATCTTTGACGATTCCCCGGCCGTCGAGGCGGGCGTAAAGCCCGGTGATATCCTGCTGGCCGTCAATGGCGAGCCCGTCAGCGCCACCGACGCCCGGGCGATGGATGAGGCGATTCAGATGATCCGCGATTTCAGCGGCGACAGGATGGAGCTTACGCTCCGAAGGGGCAAAAAGGTTCAAACCATCTCGCTGACGCCCCGCACCATCACCATGCAGCGGGTGACCCATCAGGTGCTGCCCGGCAATATCGGCTATATCATGATTTACGAGTTCATCGGCGACGATGCCACGGGCTTCATCTCGGCGATGAACGACCTGAAAAAGCAGAACGTCAAGGGCCTTATCATCGATCTTCGGTCGAATCCCGGCGGCCTTCTGAGCGACGTGGTGAAGATCGCGGATCAGTTGCTGCCCAAGGGCCTGGTGGTCTACACCCAGGACCGGGGCGGCGCGCGGGAAGAGTACTACTCCGAGGAGAGCCGCTGGGACGTGCCGATGGCGGTACTGGTCAACGGCATGTCGGCTAGCGCGTCGGAGATCCTGGCGGGCGCGCTGCAGGACTACGGCGTGGCGAAGATCGTGGGCGTCAAGACCTACGGCAAGGGCATCGTTCAGACCATGCTGCCCTTCCGAACGGATGGCGCGGGCATGCAGCTGACCACCGCCACGTACTATACCCCCAAGGGCCGTTCGATCCACGGCGTGGGCATCGAGCCGGACGTGGTGGTGGAGGCCACCGTCCAGGTGGGCGGCTCGCCGGATCTGGAAGAGGATGCCCAGCTCAAGGCGGCTTACAATCTGCTGAAAAAGTGACGTATGAAGCACCGTGCGGCGCGCGGAGGAAAGCGGCGGCGGCCATTTGGCCGTCGCCGCTTTTGCGCTATGCTTCGATCGCGGTGTAAAAGGGTGTGAGCTTCCGATCAATCCATTCGCAAAGCCGTTTCACCCGGAACCACTTGAACGCCGCGATGCGGACGGAATCGATCATGAGACACAGCGCGCAGATCGCCAGCGAAATACCGATGGCGCCGAGCGCCATCAGGGATGGATTCAGCCGCGCGAGCGGTGCAAACCGGTTCAGCAGAACGTGCTCTTTTATGAGCGGATGAAGATGGATCAGGTAAATGCCGAAGGCGGCCGGGGACAGCGCCCGGACGGCGCGGACGAGGCGTCCGCGCGGCTTGGCCCTGGAGGCGAGAATCAGCACGCAGACGGCCATAAGGAGAACGGGCGGCGAAACGGAGCTGTGGAACACGGTGCTGGAAACCGTGACGATCGGAAGATAGATGATCAGAAAGCCGGCCGCGGTCAACGCGTATAACGCTTTGTTTCCGATTTTTAGTTTGGAGCCGCAGACGCCGATATACCACCCCAGAACGTACAGCACCATCAGCCAAAGAATGCTGAAACCTCGGTTGGTCGAAAACGGTTCGTGCCAGATGGGGGTAACCAACGAAAACAGGGTAAGGCAGATGCCGCATAGCAGCGTGAGGCCCTTTTGCGACAGGTGCCTCAGCAGGATGTTGACAAACGGCATGAGCAGAAACAGGCCGAAATACGCCGTCGCATACCAGTACTGCTTCGACAGAATCGGCGTGGCGCTTTTGACGAATTCGACCGCGCTGACGGGGAACCCCAGAAAGTGAAAGACCAGTTCGATGCCGATCGAATAGCAGAAAACCTGAAGCCACAGGCTGAAGATCCTGGACAGCCTATACCGGGAGCGGGACATGACGTATCCGCTGATCAGCCCAAAGCAGTCCATGGAAAACAGCGCGCCTGCGTTCATAAGCCAGGCGACCTCGAAGGCGGGCCCCGGCGCATGCATCGAAGCTTCGAGGATGCCTCCCCTTTTCAATACATGTACGAGCGTGATGAGAAACATCAACACGATTCTCAATAAATCAATGCCATAATTACGGCCTCCGGATTGCAAGTCCGCCGAATCCATGCCGCGATCCTCCTCATCCTATACTTTTAAAGCCGCGTTCGCAAAAGCAAATGCCGGCCGGCCTTTGAGATGCTTGATATGGAGCATCCGCGCACTCGCCTGCGCTTCAGGAAAGGATCGGCTGTCTGGGCCTGCCACAGGAGAGGCGGCCCTCCGGGCACACGCCGTCGATACGGCAGCTGGGGCCATACAGCGCGAACAGCGCCGGGAAGGAATCCGTCAGGATCGCGAGCATCTGTTCGGTCAGGCGGCGGATCTCCCACTGGGCGCGCTCACAGGAGCGCAGCTTGGTGAAATGAAGCAGTTCCCGGGCGTTGACCGTCATCAAAAAGTCGGTCGTCAGGCCGGAGAGCGCATAATAGGAGAGATCCTCTGCCGAAAGCCCGGCCGAAGCCATCGCCCGCGCCTGCTTTGCGTTCTCCTCCAGCGCGGCGAGATAGATGCTGTGCGCCTCCGGGTTTTCGCGGATGGAATCCGGCAGCACGTAGGCGCCGCCGTTCAGTGCTGACAGCGAGGGCTTAAAGATGGGGGAGAGCATGCGGTGGCGCGCGAAGTGGGTCACACAGGCCAGCGACGCGCCGGAAACTTTGAAGGTGTAGGAGAGGGCCTCCAGTTCCCGCGGACGGGAGTCGGTGAGAAGCGGCGCGTAGTCGCCCGGCCGGAAGCGGGCGGCAAAGGTCATCGCCTGATCCAGAAGCGCCTGCGCGTCTTCGGGGGCCGACAGAAGCGACGCGGAAGGCTGCGCAGGCTGCGGATCACCAACGGTGCGGGACAGCGGCTGTAAGGCCGTGTGCGCGAACCGCGCCCGCTCGGAATTCAGCACACCCGGATAACGCGCCTCGATCTGCGCTTCAAGCTGCCCGCCAAGATCTCGAAGCTCCGGGAACGCGGCGCCGCGGCCGGACGAAAGCGAGAGCGCCATCGCGCAAAGCTGGCGCAGGTTGCAGCTGACATAAAAATTCGACCGGAAGGCGTAGGGCAGCACGAAGCGCGCATCCTCCCGGGGGACGAGGGCCTCCAGCTTTTCGTAATCCGCGAAGAGCCGCGCCATATGCGCCTGATAGGCTGCGTCGCCCTCGAGGGCGGCGGGCGTATAGAAACCGGCGTTTTTAAAGTCCACATACCTTCGGGATTTTACGATGAAGGACGCCAGCCGGAACTCGATCATGAACTGCTCCGCCAGCACCGAAACGTTCTCAAACGCTACGGAATACGTCTGGTGTTCGATCAGCGATTTGTGCCCCGACGCCAGCACCTTCCGCACAAGCGGCAGATTGCGCTCGTCGCCCTCCGCGCGCTCAAAGATCTCCATCGAAGATCCCTGAGTGGTGGAAAGCCGCGCCGCCGCCGCGCACATTTGCTGCCCGCGATCCGTTTCCGCGATGATGACTGCCCTGGATATGCCCGCCAAGCGATCACTCCCTTTATGAGTATTGTACCAAATCATCCCCGGCCCCGCAACGAATTTTCTCGAACACTGTCGAGATGGCGGTGACTGGATCGCCTGCAAATGCTGAACGTGGCGTTCCGAACGCTCTGTAAAATCGATCTGGAATCCATGGGTTGTATTGACAGCTTCACACAACCACAATATAATGTATTTGCACTCAAGCGGCGATGCGCCGCTTTATTTATCGCTCGGAGGCGGACGACATGATCGATACAATCAAAAAGCGGGACGGCCGCGAAGTTCCCTTTACGCCGCTCAAGATCACCGAGGCGATCATGAAGGCGTTTCAGGCCAGCGGCAGCGCCAAGACCGAAAAGACGGCGCAGGAACTGACGATGCAGGTTGTCGCCGAGCTGGAATCCAGCGAGAACATCGGCGTGCCCACCGTGGAAGAGGTTCAGGACATGGTGGAGCGCGTACTCATTGAGAACGGCTTTGTCCGCACGGCCAAGAGTTACATCCTTTACCGGGCGGAGCGCTCCCGTGTTCGCGAGATGAATACGCGGCTGATGCGCATCTATGACGACATCACGTTCAAGCCCGCGCGGGATTCCGACATCAAGCGCGAAAATGCCAACATCAATGGCGACACCGCCATGGGCGCGATGCTCAAATATGGTGCCGAGGGCGCAAAGCAGTTTAACAGCCTTTTTGTGCTGAGGCCCGCCCACGCCGCCGCCCACGCGGAGGGCGACTTCCACATCCACGACATGGACTTTCTGACGCTGACCACCACCTGCTGCCAGATCGACCTGATCAAGCTGTTTACCGGCGGCTTCTCCACCGGCCACGGCGTGCTGCGCGAGCCCAACGACATCTATTCCTATTCCGCGCTGGCCTGTATCGCCATTCAGGCCAACCAGAACGACCAGCACGGCGGTCAGTCGGTGGTGAACTTCGATTACTCGATGGCGGAAGGCGTCAAAAAGACGTTCGGCAAACGCTACCGCGACAACATGGTTCGCGCCCTGGAGCTGACCACGCCCGTCGAAAACGCGCAGGCGTTTGTCCGCCAGTACTATGACGGGCTGAAAGCCCGGGGGTTTGCGCCCACGCTGGTGGAAAACGAGGCCTTCAAGGCTGCGGAGCACGACATTCTGGCCGCGCAGGGTCTTTCCGATGAAGAGATCGCGCGCGTGCAGGCATTCTCCCAGCAGAAGGCCGGCGAAGAAACCGACCGCGCCACTTTCCAGGCCATGGAGGCGCTGATCCACAACCTTAACACCATGAACTCCCGCGCGGGCGCGCAGGTGCCGTTTTCTTCCATCAACTACGGCATGGACACTTCGCCCGAGGGACGTCTTGTGATGAGAAACCTGCTGCTCTCCACGGAGCAGGGGCTGGGCGGCGGCGAGACGCCGATTTTTCCGATCCAGATCTTCCGGGTCAAGGAAGGCATCAACTTTAACCCCGGTGACCCCAACTACGACTTATTCAAGCTGGCCTGCCGCGTGTCGGCCAAACGGCTGTTTCCGAACTTCTCATTTCAGGATGCGCCCTACAACCTCAAGTACTACGTGCCCGGCCGCCCGGAGACGGAAATCTCCTACATGGGCTGCCGCACCCGCGTGATCGGCAACGTCCATGACAAGGGAAAGGAGATCTCCAACGGTCGCGGCAACCTGAGCTTTACGTCGGTCAACCTGCCGCGCCTGGCGATCAAGGCCAACCACAACCTGGAGCAGTTCTTCTCCGAGCTGGACCGGATGATCGACCTGACGTTTGATCAGCTGTTCGAGCGGTTTGAGATCCAGGCGTCCAAGAAGGTACGCAATTTCCCGTTTCTGATGGGTCAGGGTGTGTGGCTGGACAGCGAAAACCTTGGATGGGAAGACGAAATCCGCGAAGTCCTCAAGCACGGTACGCTGTCCATGGGCTTCATCGGCCTGGCGGAGACGCTCAAGGCACTCATTGGCCAGCATCACGGCGAGAGCCAGCAGGCGCAGAACCTGGGGCTCGAAATCGTCGGCCACATGCGCGCCCGCTGCGACGAGAAGAGCAAGGAAACCGGCATGAATGTGACGCTGCTGGCCACTCCTGCGGAGGGCCTCTCCGGCCGCTTCGTGCGTCTGGACCGCGAGCGCTACGGCGTAATCCCCGGCGTCACCGACCGGGACTACTACACCAACAGCTTCCACGTGCCGGTTTATTTCCCCATCGGCGCGGTGGACAAGATCCGCACCGAGGCGCCCTACCATGCGCTGACAAACGCCGGGCACATTTCCTACGTGGAGCTGGACGGCGACACCGCTCAGAACCTGGAGGCGTTTGAGAAGATCGTGCGGCTGATGAAGGAAAGCGGCGTCGGTTACGGCTCCATCAACCACCCGGTCGACCGGGACCCGATCTGCGGCTACAACGGCGTCATCGGCGATACCTGCCCGTTGTGCGGCCGGTCCGAGGACGAACATCACTTCGAGCGCATCCGCCGGATCACCGGCTATCTGGTGGGCACGCTGGACCGTTTCAACAACGCAAAGCGCAGTGAGGAAGCCGACCGCCTCAAGCATTCCTGCAGCTGCGGGAACTAACCCGCCCGGGATCGTTCACACACAAAAACAGGCCGGTTTCCCAGCGGGCGCCCACGGCGCGCATGCGGGGGATCGGCCTGATGAAATGGGAGCGCTGTCCATGAACATCCGGATTGCCGGCACCGTGCCGGAGTCCATCGTCGACGGCCCCGGCTTTCGCTTTACCGTGTTTGCGCAGGGGTGTTTTCACGGTTGCCCCGGCTGCCACAACCCGGAGACCCATGACCCGGCGGGCGGCCATTGGGTGGCGGTGGAAGGCCTCGTCGAGGCGATGCGCAAGAATCCGCTGTTGGATGGGCTGACGCTGTCCGGCGGCGAGCCGTTTTTGCAGGTGGAACCGTGCCTTGCTCTGGCGGAGGCCGCCCGGGGCATGGGCCTAAACGTCTGGGTCTACAGCGGCTACACCTTTGAGCGGCTGATGGCCGATCCTGAGAAGAAGCGGCTGTTGATCGCCTGCGACGTGCTGGTGGACGGGCCGTTCATCCTTTCTCAGAGAACGCTGGAAAAGCGCTTTCGCGGCTCTAAAAATCAGCGCCTGATCGATGTAAAGCGATCGCTTGAGCACGGTGAAGCAGTGCTCAAGGAACCCTGAAGGGGGGAGAACGAATGAACCTCGCGCAGTATCTGAGTGTGCTCAGGCAGAACGAAGCCTTTATGCGAAATGTCGCCTGCTGGCGCGAGATTCCCGCACGGGAAGCCGTCTATGCGCCGTTCCCCGAGCGGCTGGACGGGGAGCTGCGCCGCGCGCTCGAGGCGCGGGGCATCCATAAGCTCTACAGTCACCAGCGCGCGGCTTTTGACGCGCTGGACGAGGGCCGCAGCATCGTGGTGGTCACGCCCACCGCGTCGGGCAAGACGCTCAGCTATAACCTGCCCGTCCTCAACGCCATCCGCAGCGATCCCTCCGCCCGTGCGCTGTACCTGTTTCCCACAAAGGCTCTCTCCAGCGATCAGGTTTCGGAGCTCTACGAGGTCATCGAAACCATGGGCGCGGAGATCAAGGCCTTCACCTATGACGGCGACACCGCCGCCAGCGCGCGTTCGGCCATCCGACAGGCGGGCCACATTGTGGTCACCAACCCGGACATGCTGCACGCGGGCATTCTGCCACACCACACCAAGTGGGTCAAGCTGTTCGAGAACCTCCGGTATGTCGTGATCGACGAAATTCACGCATACCGGGGCGTATTTGGGTCGAACCTTGCCAACGTGATCCGGCGCCTTAAGCGCATTTGCGCCTTCTACGGCGCGCACCCGCAATTCGTCTGCTGCTCCGCGACGATCGAGAATCCGGTGGAGCTCAGCCGCGCCATGACCGGCGAGGATGTGTTCCCCATCGAGCAAAATGGCGCGCCCGCCGCCCGAAAGCACGTGATTTTCTACAATCCCCCGGTGGTGAACCGGCAGCTCGGCATCCGCGCGGGTTCGCTGCCCGAGACGCGCAAGATCGCCGTCGATCTGATCAAAAACGGCATTCAGACCATCGTATTCGCCCGGAGCCGCCTCGCCGTCGAGGTCATGGTGAAATCCCTCAAGGATGTGGTGCGGGAGCCGTTGGGGGATGCCGGCCGTGTGCGCGGCTATCGGGGCGGCTACCTGCCGTCGCTCCGGCGGCAGATCGAAAAGGCGCTCCGCGCGGGCGAGGTGACGGCGGTGGTCTCCACCAACGCGCTGGAACTGGGGATCGACATCGGTCAGCTGGATGTGTGCCTTCTTTGCGGATACCCCGGCACCATCGCCAGCACCTGGCAACAGGCGGGCCGCGCCGGACGGCGTCAGGGCGAATCTCTGACGATTCTGGTGTCCAGTTCAAGCCCCCTCGACCAGTACATCGTCAGCCATCCGGACTTCTTCTTCGGACGATCGCCGGAGCGGGCGCTGATCAATCCGGACAACCTCTACATCCTCATCAACCACCTGAAGTGCGCCGCCTATGAGCTGCCCTTCGAAGAGGGAGAACTGTTCGGCGGCCTTCCCTCCACCGGAGAGATGCTGGAATACCTCGCCGAGGAGCGCATCCTGCAAAAGACCGGCGGCCGCTATTACTGGATGGCCGAGGAGTTCCCGCAGGCGGGCATCAGCCTTCGGTCCGCATCGGATCAGAACTTCGTGATCATCGACATCACGCAGCCCACAAATCACCGTGTGATCGGCGAAATGGACCGCTTCACCGTGCCAATGCTCCTCCACCAGTACGCCATCTACCTGCACGAGGGGCGGCAGTTCCAGGTGGAGCAGCTGGACTTTGACAACAAAAAGGCCTACGTGCGCGCGGTGGATGTGGACTACTACACCGATGCCAACCTGACCGTCAGCGTCAAGGTGCTGGATGATTTTGACGCTCATCCGATGGGCGAGATGGAGCGCCACCGGGGCGAGGTGCTAGTCAGCTCCATCGTGACGCTGTTTAAAAAAATGAAGCTGGATACACAGGAGAACCTGGGCTGGGGCCCTGTGACGCTGCCGGAACTCGAGATGCAGACCACCGCCTGCTGGTGGGTCATGCCCGAGGCGCTGGAGGAGGATTACGGGCGGGAAATGCTGCAGACCGCCATGGTCGGTCTGGCGCACCTGATGCGAGGCATCGCGCCGGCGTACCTGATGTGTTCGCCGGGGGATATTCACGTCAGCTACCATACGCGGGATTCCTTCACCAAGAGTCCCACGCTGTTTTTGAATGACAGTACGCCGGGCGGGCTGGGGCTGTCCGACCGGGTGTACGAGATGGATGCGGAGCTGTTCAGGCGAGCGCTGGAGGCTCTCGACGCCTGCCCCTGCGAGGACGGCTGCCCCGCCTGTATCGGCGCGGCGGCCCAGGGCGCGAAGGCCGCGCTCCGTTCTATTCTGATCAGGCTCTGCGGAGGGATTGCATGAACTTGACCGGAGCCGAGGCGCGGCGCTACCTCACGCATTTGCACTTTGAACAGCCCACCGCGGCCGTGACGCCTGCGGGCAGGGTGTACGAGCAGGTTTTGAGGCGTGGATGCATCCAATACGATCCGCTGGACGTGGTGGGGCGAAACGCCGACCTTGTGCTGCAAAGCCGAATCCCCGGTTACCGGCCTTTGCATTTAATCCAGGCACTCTATGACGAGCGGACGCTAATCGAAGGGTTTGACAAGAACCTTTGCATCTACCCGGCCGCGGATTTTCCGTATTTTTCCCGCGCGCGGCGGGCGGGTGTCGGCTGGTTCTTTCCCGAAAACGAGGCCGCCCGCAACTGTGGCGCTGATGTGCTTCGGGAAATCGAAACCCGCGGCGCGCTGTGCTCTGACGACCTGCCGCTTCACGACAAGGTCGCCTGGCCCTGGGGCCCGACCAAGCTGAGCCGTGCGGCGCTGGAGAGCCTTTGGCTGCGGGGCGACCTGATCCTGCACCACCGGAGCGGCGCGCGGCGCTATTATGACCTGATCAGCCGCCATCTGCCGGAGGAATTGCTGAGCGCCGATGACCCCAACCCGGAGGAGGGGGACTACCACGCATGGCAGATGCTCCGGCGAATCGGCAGCGTGGGGATGCTTTCCGACGGCCCCAGCGACGCGCTGCTGGGCCTTGATCTCAAGGCGGGAGCGCGCCGAGCGGCGGTAGAACGGCTGATTTCGGAGGGAAAGCTGGTCGAAGCGCGGGTGGAAGGTCTCAAAAAACCGATCTACCTGCGCGCGGAGGACATGCCCGCGCTTCAGAGCGCCCGCGCCTCGGGGCCGGACGGGCGCATGCGGGTGATCGCACCGCTGGACAATCTGATCTGGGACCGGCGGCTGATCGAGGCGCTGTACGGCTTTGAGTACCGTTGGGAGGTCTACGTGCCCGTAACCGAGCGGAAGTACGGTTACTACGTGCTGCCGGTGTACTACCGGGACGAATTTGTCGCCCGGTTCGAGCCCAAACACTTTCGCGGCGGGAAGCTCATCATCGCGCGCTGGTGGTGGGAGAAAAAGCCCGTTTCCGGCATGAAGGCGGCCAGAAGGGCGTGCCTCCGGGAATTCGCCCATTATCTCGGTGCGGACGGCTTTGAAATACTGGAGGAATTCTAGTCTACAGGCAAAAAGCCGCGCATACCCATTGCCAGGCCCCATCGGGGAGGTTAGGGTATGCGCGGCTTTTTCTTTTGGCTGATCTGCCTGGTTTTTCTGGTGCAGAGTGTGGCACTGGCCTCGGCGGACGGTTTGGCGCCTGAGATAGCCGCCCGCGCCAGCGTCCTGCTGGATCGCGCCAGCGGGCGCATTTTGTACGCGCAGAACGCGGACGAGTTGTTGCCCATCGCGTCCACCACCAAAATCATGACCGCGATGCTGGCGCTTGAGCGGTCGAAACCCGACGAAATCGTGACCGCCAGTAAAAACGCCAGCGGCGTCTCAGGCACGTCGATCTACCTCGCGGAGGGTGAGCAGCTGACCATGCACCAGATGCTGCTGGGGCTGATGCTGCGCTCCGGTAACGACGCGGCGGTGGCCATCGCGGAGCATGTGGCTGGTGACGTAGAGGAATTCGTCAGTCTGATGAACGCGCGGGCAAAAGCGATCGGGGCCACGGCCCGCTTTGCCAACCCCAACGGGCTGGATCTGGACGACAACGGTGCGTCGGCGCTGGGGCTGGCGAAGATCGCCTGCCAGGCGCTGGACAACCCGGACTTTCGTAAGCTCGTCTCGACTTTGTCTGCCACGATTCCCTGGGCCGGAAATGTGTATCTGCGCAGCCTGTCCAACAAAAACCGGCTGCTCAAGACTTATGAGGGCGCAACGGGGGTCAAGACGGGATTTACCAGCCGCGCGGGGCGCTGCCTGGTATTCTCCGCGCAGCGCGGCGGGATGGAACTGGTGGGCGTTGTGCTGAACTGCGGCGCGTGGTTTGACGCGGCGGAATCCATGCTGGACTGGGGCTTTGAAAACTTCCATCCGGTGCGGCTGCTGGCGGCGGGGGAGATCGCCTCGGAAATCCCCGTGGCCGGCGGCGTACTCAGCTATGTTCGCGCCGTGACGCGCGAGAATTTTGACGTACCCGTCGCCAACGCCGAGCGGTGCGAATTGAAGCTGGACACCCCGGAGCGGCTGGAGGCGCCGGTAGCGGCAGGGCAGGTATTGGGTTTTGCCAACGCGGTGGCGGATGGAAAGGTCGTCGCCTCCGCGCCGCTGTACGCTGCAGAGGCGGTGGAAAAGCGGGATTACGCGTCGATCCTGAAGCGGCTTCTGCGGTTCTGGCGGCTGTGGCCGTAGCGGATTTTCAGACACCGCTTCGCGTGATGGAACGGATGGCGGCCAGAAAAGCGTCGATTTCTTCATGGGTATTCGCGTGGCCGACGCTGGTGCGCACCGCGCCGCGCTTCAGCGTACCCAGCGACGCGTGCGCGCCCGGGGCGCAGTGCAGCCCGCCGCGAACCGCGAAACCCATCCGGTCCAGCGCGTCGGCCACCGCGCCGGAGGGAAAGTCCATCAGGTTGAAGCTGACAAGGCCCGCCCGCGCCCGCGCATCTCTCGGCCCGTAGACGGTCGCTTCGGGCAGCGCGGCGAGGCCGCGCAGCAGGTGGCTGGTCAGATCTCGTTCATGGTGTGCGATCTCTTTTAATCTTTCCGCGACATACCCTGCGCCTGCCGACATCCCCGCGATGCCCGGGAGATTGAGTGTGCCGCTCTCGTAGCGCTCCGGCCCGTCCGGGTTCTGACGCATGCTGTCGGAGGACGCTCCTGTGCCCCCTTCCCGGAGGGTATTCAGCGTAAGTCCCGGGCGGATGTACAGCCCTCCGGTACCCTGAGGCCCCAAAAGCCCCTTGTGCCCTGGGAACGCGTACAGGTGGCAGCCCATGGACGCCACGTTCACCGGCATCGCGCCCAGTGCTTGTGCGCCGTCCACCAAAAACAGAAGCCCATTATCCGCGCAAAACGCGCCCACCTCTGCAACCGGCTGCAGCGCGCCGGTCACGTTGGATGCCTGAGTCAGCGCCACGAGGCGCGTCTTTTTTGCCAGCGCGCGCTTGACCGCGGATGGCTCCAGAACGCCTTCCGCGTTCGTCGGGAGCAGCGTCACCGAAATCTGGCGGCGGTCGCTGAGCTCCATCAACACGCGCAGTACGCTGTTGTGCTCCGCCATTGACGCGATCACGTGGTCGCCGCGGCGCAGTATGCCCTTGATGGCCAGGTTCAACGCATCCGTGCAGTTGAAGCAGTAGATGATCGAAAGAGGATCGGCGGCGCCGATCATCGCCGCCAGGCGTTCCCGCCCCTCCAGCACGATTCGGGCTGCGGCCAATGCCCGGGCATGGCCCGAGCGGCCGGGGTTGGCGTTGTGCGCTGTCAGTGCGTCCACGACGGCATCCACCACGGCGGGCGGCTTCGGATCACTGGTCGCCGCATTGTCCAGATAGACCATTTTTTCACACCCCTTGGCACCTTGTCGTACAATATACGGGTGAAAACGCGCGGCTATGTCGCGCGGGCAGAGGAGCAATGATGGGTATGGAGGAAGTCGTCGGCGTGGCCGCTTTTCGTTCCAGGCAGCAGGTGATGCGCTTTGAAAATGTCTTGCGCAGGGCGGGGCTCAACGTCCGTGTGATTTCGACGCCCCGGGATGTGGCCATCGGATGCGGCCTTTCGGTGGAGTTTTCGATCCGGGACGCGCAGACCGTGCAGTCGATCCTGGGGCGCGCCCATATGCCCAATTTGATCGGCCTATATCAGATTGACCGGCGAGGCGGTGGCCGGCCCAGGCTGACGGCGCTTTCGCTCACAGGAATGTAAAATCCTGAGGTTTGACTGTGCGCGCGCCCGGTTATATCGTATAATGGGTTGTACGAAAGAGGGGCGGTTATGACGAAGCCGGACATTGCGCGCGTGCTGGACGCGCTCGCGGCACTCTACCCGCAGGCGCGGGCGGAGCTTCATTTTTCCAATCCCTTTGAAACGCTGATTGCGACCATCCTGTCGGCTCAATGCACCGACAAGCGGGTGAATCAGGTGACGGAGGTGCTTTTTAAGCGCTATCCGGATGCCTTTGCGCTGTCAAAGCTTACCCAGGAGGAGCTGGAGCCGCAAATCAAAGAGTGCGGGCTGTATCACGCGAAGGCCAAGAACATCCTGGCGACCTGCCGGGCGCTGGTGGAGCGGTACGCTGGCCGCGTGCCTGAGACGCGGGAGGAATTAATGTGCCTGCCGGGTGTCGGCCAGAAGACGGCGGGCGTGGTGCTGATGGCGGCCTTCGGCGGGGATGAGATTCCGGTGGATACGCACGTCTTTCGCGTGGCCAACCGCATTGGTCTGGCCCACGCTGACACGCCGGAAAAGACCGAAGTCCAGTTGACCGAGGCGATTCCGGCAGGGGCGCGCGGTCACGCGCATCATCTCTTGATCTGGCATGGGCGTCGGTGCTGCGCGGCCCGGAAACCCGCCTGCGAGCGCTGCCCGCTACGAGAAGATTTGTGTGAATACGTTCGAAGCGGGCAATAATGACCCGAGAAACGGTTGAGGAGAGTTTCATGGCGCTTTTTGTGGATGTGGTGTCCATTGAGTGTAAGGCGGGAGACGGCGGCAATGGCTGCGTGTCTTTCCACCGGGAGAAGTTCGTGCAGCAGGGCGGCCCCGACGGCGGCGACGGCGGACGGGGCGGCGACGTGGTGTTTGTCGCCACGGAGCGCATGAATACGCTGATGGACTTTCGGTTCAAGCACTTTTTTCAAGCTGAAAACGGAGACGACGGCTCTGCCGCCCGGTGCAAAGGAAAGGCAGGCGCGCCCGTTGAGATTGCCGTGCCCTGCGGCACGGTGGTGCGCGACAAGGAGACGGATCGGGTGGTGGCCGATCTCTTTAAAGACGGCGAGCGCCGGGTAATCCTCCGGGGCGGCAACGGCGGGTTTGGCAACGCAAGGTTTGCCACGCCCACCCGCCAGGCCCCCAACTTCGCCAAGCCCGGCGAAAAGACCCGGCCGCGCGAATTCCTTCTGGAGCTCAAATCCATCGCGGATGTGGGGCTCATCGGCTTCCCGAACGTGGGCAAGTCCACCATGCTGTCGGTGGTCACCGCGGCGAAGCCCAAGATCGCCAATTATCATTTCACCACGCTGCAGCCCAATCTGGGCATCGCCCGGCAGGACGAGTATTCCTTTGTGCTGGCGGACATCCCAGGGCTCGTCGAGGGCGCGTCCCAAGGCGTTGGCCTCGGCCACGACTTTTTGCGTCACGTGGAGCGGACGCGCATGCTGATCCACGTACTGGATATTTCAGGCAGCGAGGGGCGCGATCCCCTTGAGGATTTCGACGCGATCATGCTGGAGCTCAAGCAATACGGCGATCTGGCGAAGCGGCCGATGTTGGTGGCGGCCAACAAGATTGATCTGCCCGGCAGCGAGGAAAACCTTCTGCGCCTCCGGGACAAGCTGAAGGATTCGGTTCGGATCTTTCCGGTTTCCGCCGCAACTCGCAAGGGCTTTGAAGATCTGATGCGCGCGACGGTGGCGCTATTGCGCGCGCTGCCCGCGCCGGAACCCTTCACCGAGGAGGAGCTCTTTGAGGAGCCGGTGCTGGAACCCTTTACCATCCGCAACGAGAACGGGGTTTACGTGCTGTCCGGGCCCTCGATGGAGCGGTTGGTGGCCTCCGTCAACTTTGGCGACGATCAGTCGCTGAGCTGGTTCCACCGCACGCTGCGCCGTTGGGGCGTCATCGATGCGCTGCGAGCCGCCGGGGCCGGAGAGGGCGATACGGTATCCATCGACGACATGCAATTCGACTTTGTCGAATAGGAGGGAGAGCCCATGACGACGAAACAGCGCGCGGCGCTTCGGTCGATGGCCAACCAGATGGAGGCCATCCTGCACATCGGCAAGGAGGGCATCGGCGACACGCTGGTGAAGCAGGCCTGGGACGCGCTGGAGGCGCGAGAGATCATCAAGGTGACGGTGCAGAAGAACGCGCCCTACGCCAGCGCCAAGGAAGCCTGCGAAGCGCTCTGCGAGCGCGTTCACGCGGAACCCGTTCAAGTGATCGGCTCCAGATTTGTGATCTACCGGCAGTCCCGGGAGCCCAAGATCAACTTGGATGCGCTCTGATACATAGTTTGCATAGGCGCCCCGGCCTCGCGGCCGGGGCGCCCGCATATTTGCCCCAAAGAAAGCTTTGCCCGGTTCCGGTGACAGGTGCGCCGGAGCCGTTGTTTTTGCACCGGTCTTCCGGGCTTGGGGCGCTTTCGCCTATTGGAACAGCGCCGGTTGCTCCCGGACGGGCCGGGGCGTGGGCGTCGGTTCCGGGCGGCTCATCCAGTCGAACAGCGGATTCGTCTGCGCCACCGATACCAGTTGGGACATGTCACCTTCCAGCAGCACGCCCTCGCGGAACAGCGTATTGTTGACGGGGCGAACGTAATATCGGAGATCGCCGCCACCCTGAACCGCGTCCACAAACTCCAATTCATCACCCGGCTGTCCCTTGAGTTCCGCGACCACGGTTTCCTGGCCGTTCTGCACCCGGTAAACGCGGTACAGCGCATCCGCCTGAACCGCGGTAAAGGACAGCTTTGGATGCGCTGCGAAATCCATGCTGACGACCAGATTATATACGGCGGTCGGTTTTGTCCAAATCGGACAAACTTCGGTCGGAATTTGCGACGCGGGGAAGACCTCTTCTGAAGTGAAGGATTTGGGCGTGTACAGACTTGGCAACACCGGATAACCCAGCGCGAGGAGACCTTGCCGGTCGATCAGCGCATGGCCCAGCGTAGCGGGCATGACAAAATCGCCGCCCCTTGTCCGCGCGGTGTTCTGTTTCAAGAACTCTGCCGCGAGTTTTGCGGGCTTGTTGCTTCCGCCTTCGGCGTCGCTTAGTTTATGGGCCTTGTCGGGGTTGTCAAACCCCATCCATACTGCGACGCACACCTTCGGCGTGTAAGCAACCGTCCAGGCATCGCGGTTTCCGGAATCGTCAAAGCCCACGGTGCCGGTCTTTCCCGCAACCGGGAAGCCCGCTGTGGAGAGCGCCTTGGCGGTGCCTTCCTGCGCTGCCGTTTCCAGCATGTCGGTGAGCATGTAGGCACTTTCGGGCTTCATCACCTGCCGATTTGGCGGTTCGTATTCGTAGACAGTATTGCCCTCCGCGTCGAGGATTTTCCGGATCAGATGGGGCGTGACCGCGCTTCCGCCGTTGGCCAGCGGCGCGTAGGCGCCGCTGAGCGCCATGGGCGATACGCCGTCGGTCAGCGCGCCCAGCGCCAGCGACAGATTGCGGTCTTGGTCGCTGAGCACAATGCCGGCCCTTTCCGGGTAATCGCGGGCGGACTCAATGTCAATCCGGGACAGCAGGTCTACGGACGCCACGTTGAGCGACTTTGAGAGCGCTTCCCTTAGTGTCACAATCCCATAATAATGATCGCCGAAATTGCTGGGCGAATAGTTGCCAAAGGCGCGCTTTGTGTCGTCCACCAGCGACGAGGGGAGCATGCCGTAGCGGTCGATGGCCGCCGCATAGACCGAAACGGGCTTAAATGTAGAGCCGGGCTGACGCTTCATCCCGGTCGCCCGGTTGAGTCCGCGTTTTACATCATAGCTTCGCCCGCCGATCAGCGCCAGCACCTCGCCGTTTCCGGAATCCAGCGCAATCAGTGCGGACTGGGCTTTTTCTCCGTCGGAGGCATCCGCCGGGAAGCGCGCGGCGTCCCGATAAAGCGATTGCGCGCTTTTCTGCAGACTTTCATCCAGCGCGGTGTAGACTGTGTATCCGCCGGACAGAAGCGCTTCCGCATCGATATTCAGCGCGCCGCAAGCTTCCGTCACGGTCTGATCGACGTACCAGGCGTACTGGTCGTCGCCGTTATCGTCCGCCTTCAGCACCACTTGCTCCGCGTCCGCCTGATCGGCTTCCTGCTGGGTGATGAAGTCGTTTTCCACCATCGAGGCCAGCACAAGACTGCGCCGCTTGATTGAATTGTCCAGGTGCAGGTGCGGCGCATACTGTGTGGGGGATTTCAGAATGCCGGCCAGGAGCGCGCCCTGACCCAGCGTGAGTTCTGACGCGTGAACGCCGAAATACGCCTCGGAGGCCGCCTCAATGCCATAGGCGCCCTTGCCGAAGTATACCGCGTTCAGGTACATCTCCAAAATCTCCTTTTTGGTGGCGATTCTTTCCAACTGCAACGCCAGCACCGCCTCCTGAAGCTTCCGGGAGATGGTCTTTTCGCTGGTCAGGTGGGTCAGCTTGATGAGTTGCTGGGTGATGGTGCTGGCGCCCTGGGCGTAGTCGCCCGCCTTTAGATTTTTAAGCAGCGCACCCCCGATCCGAATGGGGTCTACGCCGTGATGCTGATAAAACCGTGCATCCTCCGCCGCGAGAAATGCGTTTTGTACTTTGGTCGGTATTTGTTCGAGAGAGATGACCGTGCGCTTGCCCGCGCCGGAAATCACGGCAGCCTGCTGGGCATTTGCATCCAAAATTCTGGTGCTCTGGCTGAAGGTGCGGAGTTTTTGCATATCCAAACTGCTCCATGAGCCGATGTCCAGCACCCACAGGAGCGCGATGATCGCGGCAGCTGCCGTGATCCCCGCGGCGATGAGTAATTTTTTCTTCATTTTCATGCCTCGCATCTTATTGTTTCTAGTATGCCCGAGGATGCTCGCTCAATTCCCAGAACATGTCGGTGGACGCACATTGTCACCTCCTGTATAATGAAACATATCCACGCAAGGAGGGTGAAGGAATGAAACAAACCGAAGTCGGTTATTTGATCCTGCTGGCGATCATCCTTGCGGTTTCGTTTGGATTCAGACTGCGGCAGCGGGAGCCGATCCGGCGCATCGGCCGCAAGTTCACCGGAACGAAGCCCGTGTACGAAACCTGCAAAACGACGTTTCAGGACGTGGCGGCCAACGAGGAGGCGCTTAGAAGCCTTTCGATGCTGGTGGATTACCTGAAAAATCCATCGAAATACGGCAGCATGGGCGCGCGTATGCCCCGTGGCGTGCTGCTGTACGGCCCGCCAGGTACCGGCAAAACGCTTCTGGCCCAAGCGCTTGCGGGCGAGGCGGGCGTACCTTTCTTCGCGCTGTCCGGCTCTGACTTTGTGCAGATGTATGTGGGCGTCGGTGCCAGCCGCGTGCGAGAGCTGTTCCAGAAAGCCAAAAAGGCAGGAAAATGTGTAATCTTTATCGACGAAATCGACGCGATGGGCAAAAAACGCGACGACAGCGCCTCCGAAGAGCGAGAACAGACGCTTAATGCGCTTCTCAGCGAAATGAGCGGCTTTAAGAAGAATGACGGCGCCATCGTGCTGGCGGCCACCAACAGGCTGGACACACTCGATCCCGCGCTGCTTCGGCCTGGCCGCTTCGACCGGAAGATTGAGGTGGGCCTTCCGGGGTTGAACGAGCGGCTGGACATCCTGAAGCTGCACAGCCGGGGCAAGCCCATGGCGGAGGGGATCGATCTCGCAAATCTCGCGGCACAGACGGTGTACTTCAGCGGCGCGTCGCTGGAGGCGCTTTTGAACGAAGCGGCCATTCGAGCGGCGCAGCGGGGCTCCGAAGCGATCGAACGAACCGATATCGACGCGGCATACCTGGCCACGGTGGCCGGAGAGGACAAGCCATCCCACGCGGCGCAGAAAGAGCGCGCGACCATCGCGCTCCACGAGGCGGGCCACGCGCTGGCGACGCGGCTCCTCTTGCCCGATCAGCGGGTTACCCGCGTCAGCATACTGCCCTCCGGCAAGGGTGCGGCAGGGTACAGCCTTTCGATTCCACCGGAGCTTTCAATCATCGGACGGGACCGGCTGGTTCGGCAGATTCAGGTATTGCTGGCGGGCCGTGCTGCGGAGCTTTTGATCGGCGGCCCGGACGAGATCACCGGCGGCGCATCCAACGATCTGGCGCGCGCGGCGGAAATCGCCGCTGCGATGGCGCTGGATTTGGGGATGACCGGAGAGCCCGGCGTGGCGATCCGCCCGCTGAAGGCAGCCTGCGGTACCGGCGACGCGATGGAACGCTGCAAGGAGTTGCTGGGTCATGAATTTGATGCGGTGACAAACCTCCTTCAAAGTCATTCCGAACTGCTGATGAAGCTGACGGAGGCGCTGCTTCAAGAGGAGACCATCGACGAGCAGCGGTTTTTGCAGCTCGTAGCCTGAAAATTCTCCGGCACGGCAACCCCTGTCGAACGAATGATTTTGTTCGACAGGGGTTGTGCTTTTTCTCCGAAGGATTCGCACGGGGCGGCGTGGAACCAAACGCCGATGAGAACAGCGGGGAGGGCGGCGAATGGTCAATCATGAAAAACGGCGGGGTTCTATGGTGGTGGCACTCTCCGGGGAACTGGACCACAGGCGGGCGGATCAGCTTCGGCCGGAGTTGGACGAGCTGCTCCGGGATCCGAAGATCAAGGAACTGGTGTTCGATCTTTCGGGGCTCAGCTTCATGGACAGCTCCGGAATCGGCATGATCCTGGGGCGGTACAAGCTGATGGCGCGGCGGGGTGGGAGCGTATCGGTCCGATGCGCGAACGCACAGATCGACCGCGTGTTTGAACTGGCGGGGCTGTATACGATCGTCAGAAAATTGGCGTGATCGGGAGGGCGAAGATGAGTATTGTCAATGAAATGCGCGTGGATTTCCTCGCGTGTCCGGAAAATGAAGCGTTTGCGCGCATGGTGATCAGCGCTTTTCTCCTGCCGCTCAACCCGACGTTGGAGCAGATGGGCGACGTGAAGACCTCTGTGTCGGAAGCGGTCACCAACGCGATCATCCACGGTTACGGCGGCAGGGGCGGCACCGTGCGGATGAAGGCGCTGCTGGAATCCGACGGCACGCTGACGGTCGAGGTGATCGACAACGGCCGCGGTATCGAAAATATCGAAGAGGCTCGAAAGCCGTTCTTCACCTCGCTGGAGGGATCTGAGCGCAGCGGTATGGGCTTTACGGTGATGGAGAGCTTTATGGACGAATTGGAGGTCAAGTCGCAGCCGGGCGTCGGCACGACCGTCAGGATGCGCAAGCGGATGATCCCGGAAGAAATGCCGCTGGCGCGCAACGCTTGACCCGCGATGGCAACCAAAGCGAATTGATTGAGCGCGCGCAGGCGGGCGATCCCCAGGCGATGGACGCGTTGGTGCGCACACACCTGGCGCTGGTAAAGTACGTGGTCAGGCGCTATGTAAACCGGGGGCGGGAGTATGACGACCTTTACCAGATGGGCTGCCTGGGGCTTGTCAAGGCGATCCGGAATTTTGACACGTCCTTTGACGTGCGGTTTTCCACCTACGCGGTGCCGGTGATCCTGGGGGAGATTCGTAGGTTCCTGCGGGACGACGCGCCGATCCGGGTGTCCCGCTCGATCAAGGAAAACGCGGTCAAAGTGTACCGCTTCATCGAAGAGTACGAGGCCAAGCACCAAAAAGAACCGGCACTGGATGAGATCGCCTCGGCGCTGTCGCTTTCACGGGAGGACGCGCTTTTGGCACTGGATTCCGCGCGGCCGACGCGCTCCTTCAGCGAACCGGTGGCCGGGGACGGCAGCCTGACACTGGGGGATACGCTGGGCGAGGACAACACCAGCCTGATTGACGACAGGCTGACGGTGGACGCGATGCTCGGAAAGCTCTCGGAAAAGGAGCGCGCCATTGTGCTCCGGCGCTATTTTGCGCGCCATACGCAGTCGGAGATCGCGCAGGACTTTGGAATGACGCAGGTGCAGGTTTCCAGATTGGAGAGCAGAATCATCGCCCGGCTCCGCAGGGAAGCGTCGGGCGATGAAGGGGATTACGTTAGGTCGCGAAGCGGTGGGAAGTCCAGCGTCGCGAAGTAGTCGGCCGGGGTCTGGCGCCTTCGGATCAGCCGGAAAGTGCCGTCGGGTTGGAGCAGAACCTCCGCCGAGCGCAGCTTGCCGTTGTAATTGTAGCCCATCGAATGGCCGTGGGCGCCGGTGTCGTGCAGCACCACCATGTCGCCGGGATCGATCCGGGGCAGGGAACGCTGTACGGCGAATTTGTCGTTGTTTTCACACAGCGAACCCACCACGTCGTACACGTGGTCCTTTGGCGCGCTCTCTTTGCCGACCACGGTTATGTGGTGGTAGGCGCCGTACATGGCGGGGCGCATCAGGTCCACGGCACAGGAGTCGAGGCCGATGTATTCGCGGTGGGTGTGCTTTTCGTGGATGGCGGTGGTCACGAGCCAGCCAGAGGGACCGGCCAGCCAGCGGCCCAGTTCCGTCGCCACCCGAAGCGGCGGGAGATTGCCGCCCAGGATTATTTCCTCGTAGGCTTTTTTCACGCCTTGGCCGATGGCAAGAACGTCCGGCTCCGCTTCTTCCGGGCGGTAGGCAACGCCGATGCCGCCGGACAGGTTGACCATGCCAAATATCGCCCCGGTCTTTTGAGAAATGTCCTTTACCAAGCTGAAAAGGAGCTTCGCCAGCTCGGGGTAATACTCGGGCATCAGCGCGTTGCTGACCAGAAACGCGTGCAGGCCGAAGCGCTTTGCACCCAGCTTCATCAGCCTTTCCACCGCCTCGTATACCTGGGGCACGGTCATGCCGAACTTGGCTTCCTCCGGATGACCCATCACGAAGTTGCCAAAGCGGAAGGCTTCGCCGGGGTTGACGCGAAGGCAGATAGACTCCGGAATGCCGCCGTGGGCTTTCAGAAAATCGATGTGGGTGATGTCGTCCAGGTTGATGGTGGCGCCGAGCGCCCGGGCATACTCGTATTCCTCCGCGGGGGTTTCGTTGGAGGAAAACATGATTTCGTCGCCGGAAAAGCCGCAGGCTTTCGCCAGCATCAGCTCGGTCAGCGACGCGCAGTCGACTTTTACGCCTTCCTCCTGGAGGATCTTGATCAGGTGGGGATTGGGATTGGCCTTGACGGCGAAGTATTCCCGGTAGTCTGCGTTCCAGGAAAACGCCTTTTTCAGGAGCCTCGCGCGCTCGCGCAGTGTGCCCTCGTCATAAAGGTGGAACGGCGTGGGAATTTCTTTTACGATCTCGCGGAGAATCTCGGCGCTGGGCAGCGTCTTGAGCATCGGGAACACCTCGCATAAATACACAGTATATACAATTCTAAACCGGTCGAATTGGGAAGTCAAACGAATATTTCTTTAACAACCCGGGCGTTGAAGAAATGCCGCCCTTGTGGTAAAATCCATGCGTATGCCCGAAAAGGGCGGGGAGGAAATGTCATTGGGCCTTCATGAAGCGATCGACCGGATTTTGCCGGGTGTGGCGAAACCCGTGAGGTATTTGGGCGGCGAGTACGGAAGCGTTGTCAAGGAAATCCAGCCGGGCATGGTGCGTTATGCGTTCCTGTTTCCGGACGTTTACGAAGTGGGTATGTCCCATTTGGGGATGAAAATTCTCTATGATGGGATCAATCGCAGGCCCGACGCATGGTGCGAGCGGGTCTTTTCGCCTTGGCCGGACATGCATGACGCAATGAAGGCGGCGGGCGTTCCGCTGTTTTCTCTGGAATCAAGGACTGGTATTGCGGAATTTGACCTTTTAGGCATTACGCTCCAGTACGAGATGAGCTATACCAACATCCTGTCCGCGCTGGATTTGTCGGGTATTCCGCTGAAGAGCTGTGACCGGGATTCCGGCCCGTTTGTGATCGCGGGCGGGCCCTGCGCGTTCAACCCGGAGCCTCTGGCCGACTATGTGGATTTCTTCGTGCTGGGCGACGGCGAAAAGGCCACGGGTGACACCATCGACTGCTACAAGGCGTGGCGCGCGTCGGGGCTTCCGCGCGCGGAATACCTGAAGATGGCCGCCCGCATCCCGGGCGTGTACGTGCCGTCGCTGTACGATGTGGACTACGGAGAGGACGGGCGGATCAAGTCCGTTGTTCCCAAGCCGGGAAGCGGCGCGCCGGCGCTGGTCAAAAAGGCGGTTGTGACCGACCTCGACACCGCCGACTACCCCGAAACGCTGATCGTGCCCTATGGCGAAGTGGTACACAACCGCATTATGCTGGAGATCTTCCGCGGCTGCACCCGCGGTTGCCGCTTCTGTCAGGCGGGCATGATCTACCGCCCGGTGCGCGAGCGCTCTCTGGAACGGCTGACGGATCTGGCCGAAAAACTGGTGAAGTCCACCGGTTATGACGAAATCTCGCTGATGAGCCTGTCCAGCGGCGACTATTCCCGCATCAACGACCTGGCGCGTGAGATGACCGGGCGGTTTCAGGACCGCAGGGTTAAGGTGTCGCTGCCGTCGCTGCGCATCGATTCCATCCTGAAGGACGCGCTTTCGGAAACCCAGAAGGTGCGTAAGACCGCGCTGACGCTGGCGCCGGAGGCCGGTACGCAGCGCCTGCGCGACGTCATCAACAAAGGCGTGACGGAAGAGGACCTGATGCGCTCCGTGCGCGACGCCTTTGAGGCGGGGTGGTCGGCGGTCAAGCTGTATTTCATGCTGGGCCTGCCTACCGAGACCGACGAGGACGTGGACGGCATCGCCGACCTTGCCCGAAAGGTCGCCCGGTGCTATTTCGAGCTGCCCAAAGAAAAGCGCGCGCCGGGGCTTCGCATCACGGTGAGCGCGTCGGTGTTTGTACCCAAGCCGATCACGCCCTTTCAGTGGTGTCCGCAGCTGGATCAGGCTACGGTTATCGAGCGGCAGCAGCGACTGCGCCGCTCGCTCTCGGCCATCAAGGGCGTTGATTTCAAATACCATGCGCCCGATGTGAGCTTTGCCGAGGCGGTGTTCGCACGGGGTGACAGGCGGCTGGGCGCGGCGCTGGAGCGCGCATGGCGCCTGGGTTGCCGTTTTGACGGCTGGAGCGACCATTTCCGCTACGATCTATGGCTGCAGGCGTTTCGCGAGGCGGGCATTGATCCGCTGTTTTACGCCTGCCGCGAGCGCGCGGAGGACGAGGTGTTCCCTTGGGATCATCTGGACGCCGGCCCCAGCCGGGCGTTCCTTCTGGATGAGTGGCATAAGGCGCAGCGCGCCGAGACGACGCCTGATTGCCGCTTGGGCTGCGAGGGCTGCGGAATGAACCGTTACGAAGGAGTCTGCGTATGAGGGCGCTGTACCAGTTCGCAAAGCTCAGCCGTCTGAAGTTTGTATCCCACCTGGACCTGCAGCGGTTTATGCAAATGGCGCTTCGCCGCACGGAGCTGCCCGTGGCCTACTCGCAGGGCTTTAATCCGCACCCGGTGATGTCGTTTGCGTCAGCGCTGGCGGTGGGCTGGACCAGCGAGTGTGAGATCTTGGATGTCAAGCTTGCGAAGTCCGTGGCGGAGGAATTCGCGTTTTCCCAGATGGCGTCGGCGCTTCCGCCGGATATGCCGCTCCGGCGCGTCCGGCTGGTGGAAGATAGCCATCCCGCGATGATGGCGTCACTGAGAACCGCCCGGTATCGAATCGCGCTGGCGGGCGAGGGCGCGCCTAAGGTGGTCGCTGCCGTGGAGGGCTACATGGCCGAATCCAGCGTGATAGCGCTGAGAAAGACGAAGTCCGGAGAAAAGCCGGCCGACATCCGTCCGATGACGGTCGAATTGGTCGCGAGTCAGAGCGCGGAGGGCAAGGACGGCTCAATACAGACCGGAGTGCCCGAGTGCATCAGCAATAATACTTCGGTTTGCTTAAACCCGCAGGAACAGACCGAAGACTCTTGGCGGCTGTGGACTACGCTGATGCTGACGGAAAAGGCGACCCTGAAGCCCGATCTGCTGGTTTCCACGCTGGCTGCCAGGGCGGGTGCCGAGGTGCCGGACATGCAAATTCACCGGCTGCGCCTCATGGGCGAAGGGGCCCATGGCGCCGCCGATCTGATGGATTTATAATTTTTGACAGAGATGGGTTGTGCGAATGGATCGGGAATTGCTGGTGGAGTGCTCGGGCGATCAGACGCGATTGGCCGTCGTCGAAGATGGCGATCTGGCTGAACTCTACATTGAACGCAAGGGACACGAGAAGCTGGTCGGCAACATTTACAAGGGACGCGCCGCCAACGTTCTGCCCGGCATGGAGGCGGCGTTCGTCGACATCGGTCTTGAGAAAAACGGCTTCCTCTACGCCGGCGACATTCTGGTGGACAAGACTGATTTTGGTCTTGACCCCAAGGCGTTGGAGCAGGAATTGAAGAGCCTGTCGATCCGAAAGCTCGTCAAGGTGGGGCAGGAGATCCTCGTGCAGGTGATCAAGGAGCCAGGCGGCAGCAAGGGACCCCGGCTCACCAGCCACATCACGCTGCCGGGACGGCTCGTGGTGCTACTGCCGACGGTGGGGTACGTGGGTGTGTCCCGCCGCATCGAGGCGGAGGACGAGCGCGCCCGCCTGCGTGCGATGGCCGAAGCGCTGAAACCCCAGGGCATGGGGCTGATCGTCCGCACCGCCGCGGAAGGTGTGCAGGAGGCCGACTTGGAGCGGGACATTCAATATCTCCAAAAGCTGTGGGAATCCATCGCCCGGCGGGCGGCCGCGACGGCCGCGCCGGCACTGCTGCACCGCGACGTATCGCTGGTCTACCGAGCGGTGCGCGATATGCTGGTAAACGGCGTCAGGTCGCTCACCATCGACGACGACGGCCAATATGCGCTGGCCCGGTCCACTGCGGAGATGCTTTCGCCGGAGTTCGCGCAGAAGGTGGTCCATCACGCCGCCGATATGCCCATCTTCGAGCCCTATCGCATCGACGCTCAGGCCGAAAAGGCGCTTCTTCGGCGCGTGTGGCTGAAAAGCGGCGGATATCTGGTGTTTGACTACGCGGAGGCATTGACGGTCATCGACGTCAATACCGGCAAATTCGTCGGCAAGCACTCGTTGTCGGACACGGTGTTTCAGACCAACTGCGAAGCGGTGTCCGAGATTGCCCGGCAGCTGAGGCTTCGGGATATCGGCGGCATCATCGTGATCGATTTCATCGACATGGACCGTGCGGAGCAGCGGGATCAGCTGTTGACGCTTTTGCGCAAAGAGCTGAAAAAGGATCGAACCAAGACAAACCTCGTGGGGATCACCGAGCTGGGGCTCGTGGAGATGACCCGAAAAAAAGTGCACCAGCCGATCCACACGCTTATGATGCAGCCCTGCGCATGCTGCCAGGGCAGCGGCCGCGTACTCTCCGACGAGAGCGTTGCCAGGGCGGTGCTGAACGAGCTGCGTTCCCGCTCCGCCGCAGGCCAGTCCGGCGCGTTTCTGGTGGAAACCACGCCACAGGTGGCGGGGCAGATGCTCTTGATAGGATGCCGTATGCAGGCGAAGGGGTATGTGCTGTCGAGCGACCGCCGGAAGAACGGAGACTACATCATTTCGCCCGTATCAGAGGGCGAACTGCCGGCTAAAGCGCGGCAGATCCCCCGGAATTAAGGAGACCCATGAAGGAAAGAGATCGAAGCGTTACCTCCGAAGAGTTGGAGGCACAGCGCGGGTACATGCGGCTGGTTCGCCAAATGGACGCGCCACAAAAAAAATACCACATCGTAACCCTTGGATGCCAGATGAATGTGCGCGATTCCGAAACAATCGCGGGCATGCTGGAGGAGATGGGCATGAGCCCAGCCGAAGCCAAGGAAGACGCGGATCTGGTGCTCTACAACACCTGCTGCGTGCGTGAAAACGCGGAAAACCGCGCGCTGGGAAACGTGATCTGGCTCAAGGAGCTGAAAAAGCGGAAGCCGGATATGCTCATCTGCGTGGGCGGCTGCATGATGCAGGAGGCGGGCGTCGCCGCCTCGCTCAAGTCCCATTACCCGTTTATCGACCTCATCTTCGGCACGCACAACCTGCACCGCCTGCCGGAACTTTTGTTCCGCGCACTCACAGAGAAGCAGCCGGTGGTCGAAGTTTTTGATGGGGAAGGGGTCATTGCCGAGGGACTGCCCGTCCGTCGCTCCGGAAAGTATTCCGCCTTTATCAATGTCATGTATGGCTGCAACAACTTCTGCTCATACTGCATCGTGCCCTACGTGCGGGGGCGCGAGCGTTCCCGCGCGGCGGCGGACGTGCTGGATGAGGCGAAGATCCTTATGGAGGACGGCGTTCAGGAGATTACGCTGCTGGGTCAGAACGTCAATTCCTATCAGGGGGGTGGCGGCGCGTTCGCGGAGCTTCTGAGCCGCCTGGACGAAATGGGCGTGCCGCGCATCCGCTTCATGACTTCGCACCCGAAGGACCTGTCGGAGGAATTGATCGAAGCGTACCGGACGCTTCCGCACCTGTGCAAGCAGCTGCACCTGCCGGTGCAGGCGGGCAGCGACCGCATCCTGGGCCTGATGAATCGTGGCTACACGCGGGAAAAGTATCTGCGCCTGGTGGAGCACCTGCGCGCGGCATGCCCGGACATCGGATTGACCACGGATCTCATCGCCGGCTTTCCAGGGGAGACGGCGGCGGAATTTGAAGAGACGCTCTCTCTGGCCGAAGCGGTGCGTTTTGACGCCGCGTTTACGTTTATCTATTCCCCAAGGCCCGGCACGCGGGCGGCTTCCATGGAGGATGGGACCCCGATGGCCGAAAAGACGGCGCGTATTGAGCGGCTGATCGCGCTTCAGCGCGCGGTGACTGCCGAAATCCTCGCCGCGCAGGTGGGCACGGTGCAGGCAGTGCTGGTCGAGGGCGCGTCCGCCAGGAACCCCGGCTGGATTTCCGGCAAGACCGACCGGGGACACATGGTCAATTTCCCGGGAAATATCGAGAGCGTCGGCCGTATGGTGGCGGTGAAGATCGTTTCCGCAGGCCGCAATACGCTGCGCGGAAGCGCGATAGAATGATGGAGGACAAAATGAATCAGGTTTTTTTGAAGACGCGTGAACTGGGCGATGCGATCATGCAGTCCGAGGAATACAAGGCGATGAAAGAGGCTGAGGACCGGGCCATGTCCAACCCGGACGCGGCCGAGGCGATGGGGCAGTATATGGAGGCGCGGCAGAAGATCGAGGCGCTGCTGGAGCAGGAAAATCCCGATCCGGAGGCGCTCAAAAGGCTGTCCGCCGAAATGGACGGCCATCAGCAGAAACTGTCCCTGATTGACGACGTGCAAGTGCTGACCGAGGCGCGGGAGAATTTCTCCGGCCTGATCGAGCAGGTGAACCAGGTACTCCGGTTCATCATCACCGGACAGATGTCCGAGCCCAAGTCCAGCTGCAGCGGGCATTGCGGCGGGTGCGGTGGCTGCGGCGGCGATATGCTCAACTGATAACTGATTCAAGGCGCGCCGCCGCCCGCCGGAGGCGCGCTGAAACCTTACCAATGCGACCGGAGGGATGCGCTTGGCCATTTCGCCGATGATGCAGCAGTACCTGGAGATCAAGGAGGCGCACAAGGACGCCGTCCTCTTCTTCCGGCTGGGCGATTTCTACGAAATGTTCTTTGAGGATGCTGTCGAAATGTCCCGGGAGTTAGAACTGACGCTCACCGGACGGGACTGCGGCCTCTCCGAGCGCGCGCCGATGTGCGGTGTGCCCTATCACGCCGTGGACATGTACATCGCGAAGCTGGTAGCCAAGGGGTACAAGGTGGCCATTTGCGAGCAGATGACCGATCCGGCGGATTCCAAGGGCCTGGTGGAGCGGGCGGTGACCCGCATCATAACCCCCGGTACGGTGATTGAGGCCGCGCTGCTGGACGAGCGATCCTCCAGCTACATCCTGTCAGTCGTACTGAAGAAGGACCGCGCCGGGATGGCGTTTTGCGATCTGTCCACCGGTGAATTTTACGCGCATGAATTCTCCGGCGCGGTCCAGTCTTTGTCCGACGAGCTTTCCAGGATCGACCCCCGCGAGGTGCTGACCGACGATCCGGACGCGCTGACGCGGCTGGGTGTGCCGGGCGGCGCTTCCGTTACGCGGCTGGACGAGGGCTATTTTGAATACGCGTCCGCCTCAAAGGCGATCTTTTCCCACTTTTCTGTGAAAAATGCCGCTGCGCTGGGCCTGGAGGGCATGCGCCTTTCCGTTGAAGCCGCAGGCGCGCTGATGCGTTACCTTACCGAAACGCAAAAGAACGCGCTTTCCCACATTCTTGCCGTCAAGCGCTATGAGCGCGACCTGTGCATGCAGATCGACCGGGTGGCCGCCGCCAGCCTGGAGCTGACGCAAACCCTCCGGGGCCGCCGCGCCGGGTCGCTGCTCTGGCTGATGGATAAAGCCGAGACCGCCATGGGCAGCCGCGCGCTCAAGGGCTGGATCGAGCGGCCGCTGATCCGGAAAGCGGCCATCGACGAGCGGCTGGACGCGGTGGGGCAGCTGAAGGACAACGCCTTCGCTTCGGACGAACTCCGGGAGGCGCTGCGCGGCGCCTACGACATCGAGCGTCTGCTGTCCAAGATCGCCTATGATACGGTCAATGCCCGGGACTGCCTGGCGCTTTTCGCAACGCTGCGCCGGGTGCCGGAACTGAAACGCATTCTCTCCGGCTTCGACGCGAAGCTTTTGTCCGAGGTCAACGCGATGATGGACCCGATGGAGGACATCGCCGGGCTGCTGGAGCGAGCGATTTCGCCGGACGCGCCGCTCTCCGTCAAGGAGGGGGGCATCATCCGGGAGGGCTACAGCGAGGAGCTGGACCACCTGCGCCACGCCTCCGTCGAGGGCAAGACGTGGCTGGGCGATTTGGAGCGCCGGGAGCGCGAGGCCACCGGCATCAAAAATCTGAAGATCGGCTACAACCGGGTTTTTGGTTACTACATCGAGGTCACGAAATCCTTTTACGACATGGTGCCCTACCGCTATGCCCGGAAGCAGACGCTGGCCAACTGCGAGCGATTTATCACCGAAGAATTGAAGGATCTGGAGCGCACGATCCTGGGCGCAGAGGAAAATGCCGTCCAGCTGGAGTACGTGCTGTTTACCGACATCCGCGCGCGCCTCGGCGGGGCGCTTCCAAGGCTTCAGCGAACTGCCCAAGGCGTCAAGCTGCTGGACGCCATGAACGCGCTGGCCCGCATCGCCCAGGAGAACGGTTACGTACGCCCCCGGATCAACGAGGAGCGGATTCTCGAGATCGTGGACGGGCGGCATCCGGTGGTGGAGCAGTCGCTGGGCCGCGACCGGTTCGTGCCCAACGACACCGCCCTGAATGATGAGGCCCGCATGATGATCATTACCGGCCCCAACATGGCGGGAAAATCCACCTACATGCGGCAGGTGGCGCTGATCGCGCTGATGGCGCACATGGGGTCCTTCGTGCCGGCCTCCAGCGCCGACATCCCCATCATCGACCGCATCTTCACCCGCGTCGGCGCGTCGGACGATCTGTACGCCGGGCAGTCCACCTTCATGGTGGAGATGACCGAGCTGGCCGCCATCCTGAAGCACGCCACGGCGGACAGTCTTCTGATTCTGGACGAGGTGGGGCGCGGCACAAGTACGTTTGACGGCCTCTCCATCGCCTGGGCGGTGGTGGAGCACATCGCGGAGAAGACCCGCGCCAAGACGCTCTTTGCCACCCATTACCACGAGCTCAGCGAATTGGAGGGGCGGCTCGACGGCGTGGTCAATTACCGAATCACGGCCAGGGAGCAGGGAGACCAGGTGATCTTCCTGCGCAAGATAATGCCCGGCGGCGCGGACCACAGCTTCGGCGTGGCGGTGGCGTCGCTGGCGGGGCTGCCTGCAACGGTGATCGCCCGGGCGCGGCAGATCATGGCGCGGCTCGAGGTCAGCGGCCAGGATCAGGGAACGATCGGAAAGAGCATTCTCGACAAGCGAAGAAACGCCGGCAACCGGCAGGTGGGTCTTCAAGACTATCGCCCGATGGAGTTGATTGAGCAGCTGCGGGAGATTGACGTGATGGGCCTGACACCGGTGGAGTCGCTGAACCTTTTGTTCAAGCTGACCGAGCAGGCACGGAGGATATAGCATGATCCGGATTCTGGACGCCGCGACGGTGGGACGCATCGCCGCCGGAGAGGTGGTGGAGCGGCCCAGCTCCGTGGCGAAGGAACTGATTGAAAACTCGCTGGACGCGGGCGCGACGTCCGTCACCGTGGAAATCCGGGACGGAGGCGAGCGTTACCTGCGCGTCACAGACAACGGCTGCGGCATTTCGCCGGGCGAGGTGCGCCTGGCCTTTGAGAACCACGCCACCAGCAAGCTTCGGGACGACGATGACCTGACCGACATCCGCACGCTGGGCTTTCGCGGCGAGGCGCTGCCCTCCATCGCGGCCGTGGCGAAGGTGGAGATGACCACCCGCACGAAGCACGCTGATTCCGGCGTCCAGGCGAAAATCGAGGGCGGCCGCTTTCTCTCGCTGGATGAAGCCGGATGCCCCGAAGGCACCACCATCGTCATCCGGGATCTGTTCTTCAACACCCCCGCGCGGCGCGGTTTCCTGAAAAAGCCCGCCTATGAAGCGGGCGTACTGGGGGAGATGGTGGAAAGACTGGCGCTGGCCAACCCCGGCGTCGCGCTGCGGCTGATCTCAAACGGCCGTACGCTTTTGCATAGCTACGGTGATGACAGCATGCTGCATGCCGCGCTGGCCGTGTACGGGCGGGAGACGGCATCGCTTTTGAAGCCCGTCGACCTCGCGCTGGGAGGCGTGCGCATCTGGGGTCTGATCGGCGTGGGGGACGCGGCGCGGCCCAATCGGTCAGGACAGTCCTTTTTCATCAATGGGCGGGTGGTCCGCTGTCCGCTGCTCACGCAGGTGCTGGAAAACGCCTGCCGCGGCCGCGTGACGATCGGCATGTTTCCGATGTGCGCGCTGCACCTGGATTTGCCGCCCGCAACCGTGGACGTCAATGTGCACCCCAGCAAACTGGAAATCCGCTTCCGCGACGAGGCGGCAATCCGCGAGACGGCCGGCGCTCTGTTTGAGAAGTTCTTCGAAGGCGAACGCATGACGGATGTACTGCCTCCGCCAATCCCGGAGGAGCGGGCGAAAATTCACTATACACCGCCGGAGAAACTGGAGCAGACCGAAGTCCTTATTTCTCTTCCTGAAAAACAGACCGATGTTCCAAAAGGCGATTCGGGAGACACCCAAGAAAAGACCGAAGTTCAAAATTCTTCCGTTCTAGTGTCCCCGACCGAAACGCCGCCCAGGCAGTCGCCCGGACGGGACGGCTCGATTTTGGCGGCGCTGAAGCCGATAATGCGCGAGCCCTCGGCGCTGAGCGGCGATAGATGGCTAGAGGAGGCAAAACCCGAGCAGGAAGTGCCCACGGTGGAGCCGCCCTTGGAAGCGCCTGCAAGGCCGCTCACCGAATACCGTCTCATCGGCGTGTTTAGGAACACGTATCTCCTGGTGGAGCAGGCGGACGCGCTCGTGATGATCGACCAGCACGCTGCCCACGAGCGCATCCTGTATGAGAAGTTCAAGGGCATGCTGGACCAGGGTGCCGCTTCCCAGCAACTCCTGACGCCGGTGATCGTTCGCGTCAGCGCAAAGGAACGCGCGGTGCTCATGGACAACCTGGAGACGCTGAGTCAGGCGGGGTTCGAGGTGGAACCCTTTGGCGAGCGAGACGTGATGGTGCGCGCGGTGCCCTTTGTGCTCAGCCACGCGTCGCTGTCGCCGTTCTTTATGGAGATGATTGAGCAGCTCGACCGGCTGAAGGGCGCGACGCTGGACCGCCGCCGAGGCGAATTGATCCAACTCTCCTGCAAGCGGGCCGTCAAGGCGGGGGATAGGCTGACGGATGGCGAAATCCAGGCGCTGCTGCATGAGATGGCCTCGACCAACGCGCCGCCCACCTGCCCTCACGGGCGGCCGGTCATGCGGGTGTTCCGGATGAGTGAAATCGAGCGCATGTTTAAGAGGATACAGTAAGGCCATACGATAACAGGAGGAAAAATGCGGGAACTGATCGTCATCTGCGGGCCCACCGCGTCGGGGAAGACGGCGGTGGCCGTAGAGTTGTGCCTGGCCGTAGGCGGCGAGGTGATCTCGGCGGACTCGATGCAGATTTACCGCGGCATGGACACCGGCACCGCAAAACCCACCGGCGAGGAAATGCGCGGCGTACCCCACCACATGCTGAGTTTCATGCCGCCGAACGAACCCTGCTCAGCCGCGCTCTACCGCGAAAAGGCGATCAGGGTGATTGAAGATGTTGCCTCACGGGGAAAAGTCCCCGTCGTCTGCGGCGGCACGGGGCTGTACATCGACGCACTCACGAGACCGCTGGGCTTTTCCGCCCAGAGCGACGAGGGCGTTCGCGGCCCGCTGGAGCAGATCGCCGCGCAGCCCGGCGGAAAGGAGCGGCTCCACGCGATGCTGCGCGAGGCCGATCCGGAATCCGCCGCGCGGCTGCACGTCAACGATGTACGCCGCGTCATTCGCGCGCTGGAAATTTTTCGGCTGACGGGGAAGACGCTCACCGAACAGCGCGCGCTGGACAGGACGCGGGAGGGCGCATACCGGGGGCGGCTCTTCAGCCTTTCCTGGCCGCGGGAGGCGCTCTACCGGCGCATCGACTGTCGTGTGGACCAGATGATGGCAGAAGGCCTTCCGGATGAGGTCTGCCGTCTGGTGGAGGAAGGCCTTTCCGTGCGCGCGACGGCCATGCAGGGAATCGGTTACAAGGAAATCGCGCGGGTGCTGGCTGGCGAGTGTTCGATGGACGAGGCGGTGGAACGCATCAAGCAGGCCACTCGCAACTACGCCAAGCGGCAGCTCACGTGGTTCCGGCGGGATGAGCGCGTGGTCTGGATCGAGGCCGAGGGTCGGAGCGCCCTCGATATTTCCCGGGAAATATTGAAGCGAAAGGAACTGCCATGAACGTTTCGGAATTCATCGGCCGGTGTGACGCGGAATGCCGGCCCGCCTTCGAGCGGATTGAGGCCGTCGAGCGGTTCAACACCCAAAAGGTGCTCTCTGCGTTCAACAAGTACGAGATTTCCCAGCGGCACTTCGCGCCGACCACGGGCTATGGCTACGGCGACGTGGGCCGCGACGCGCTGGACTTGGTATTTGCAGAGGCTTTCGGGTGTGAGGCGGCGCTGGTCAGGCCGCAAATTGCGTCCGGAACCCATGCGCTGGCGTTGTGCCTGCAGGGTTTGCTCCGGCCGGGCGATACACTCCTGTGCGGTGCCGGCAAACCCTATGATACGCTTGAAGAGGTCATCGGCATCTCGGGCGGAAAGGGAAACGGATCGCTCCGGGATTTCGGCATCGGTTACCGTGAGGCGCCGCTGGCGGATGGACGGTTGGATCTGGCCGCGCTGGAGAGCGCTATGGACGGGTCCGTGAAGCTCGTTCTTTTACAGCGCTCGCGGGGATATGACTGGCGGCCTTCGCTGACGCTGAAGGAGATTGCCGAGGCTGCCGCGCTGGTGCACCGGGTGAACCCGACCGCGCTGGTGATGGTGGATAACTGCTACGGGGAATTCACGGACACAAAAGAACCGACCGAAGTCGGTTCTGATCTGATCGCGGGATCGCTGATCAAAAATCCCGGCGGAGGACTTGCGCCCAGCGGCGGCTATGTGGCGGGAAAGCGAGAGGTTGTTGACCGGGTCGCGTACCGGCTGACCTGCCCGGGCATTGGCGCGGAGGTCGGCAGCTACGCCGCGGGGTATCAGCCCTTTTTTCAGGGGCTTTTCATGGCGCCTAGCACCGTCGCGCAGGCGGTCAAGACCGCGATTCTGGCGGCGCGCGTGTTTTCGGAGCTGGGGTATGACGTTCATCCCGCCTATGACGCGCCCCGAAGCGACATCATTCAGGCGATTCGCTTTGGCGTGCCGGACGCGCTGATCGCCTTCTGCCAGGCAATCCAGAAGGCTTCGCCCGTAGACAGCCAGGCGGTGCCGGAACCTTGGGATATGCCCGGTTATCAGGATCCGGTGATCATGGCGGCGGGAACTTTCGTGGCGGGCGCATCTATTGAACTGAGCGCCGACGCCCCGATCCGTCCGCCGTATATCGGGTATCTTCAGGGGGCGCTGACTTACGCCCACGGGCGTATCGCGGTGGAATGCGCCGTGCGCGCGCTTACGGATGGGCGATAAAAAGCCCGCAGGCCATGCGAGGCACGCAGGCGGGGAAGGGCTTAACGGCGCCTGCTACAGCTTTCGAAACAACGCCGTGACCTTGCCGATCACCTGTACCTTGCGGGAGTAGATCGGGTCGTAGTAGGGGTTTTCAGGCTGCAACCGTACGCCGTCCTTTTCAAAGAAAATGCGCTTGACGGTGGCCTCGTCCTCGATCATCGCCACGACGATGTCGCCGTTGTCGGCATGGTTTTGCTTGCGAACGATGATGAAGTCGCCGCTCAGGATGCCCGCGCGGATCATACTCTCGCCGCGAACGCGGAGCGCGAACAATTCGTCGTCGGAACCCACAAGATCCTGGGGAAGCACGATGTAGTCTTCGATGTTTTCCTCAGCGAGAATGGGGATGCCCGCCGTCACGCGGCCTACCAGCGGAACGCTGCGTCCTTTGGAGAGCGGATTTTCCAATACCTCCATTGCACGGGGTTTTGTGGAATCCCGGCGGATGAGTCCTCGCTTTTCCAACTGTTCCAAGTGACCGTGCACGGTGGAGGTGGACTTCAGGTCAACCGCTTCGCAGATCTCGCGCACCGAAGGCGGATAGCCCTTGAGCTCAATTTCCTTTTTAATGAATTCCAGTATCCGCCGCTGACTGTTCTTGCCGCGCTCCTGCATGCCCAAGCCCCCCGATCCGAAGTCACGTTTATTATATCACACGCCGCGACAATAATCAAACATTTGTTCGGAAGATTTCGCTAATCTTGAATTTCTCCGGAAAGAAGTGTATACTGATAGCAAGCCTGTGAGCGCACAGGGGGAGGTTTTCATGGAAAAACGGTGCATTCTGGACGAGGAGAGGCTTTGCGTCGACTGCGGCGAATGCCTGATGTGTGACCTTGATCCCAACAAGCATTGCGACAACTGCATGCGCTGTGTCAAAAAAACAAATGCGGACTATCTGGCCATAGAGATTGACGAAGTGTTTAGCGGCACGGAACCTGACGGTGAGGAAACGCCGCCGGCGCGGCTGGCAGAAAGCGAAAAAGAATCCCGGCCACGGGCTGTGCGGGCCAGAAGGTGCAGGTGAGCGATGCCGGGAGACTTGGGGAAGTCTCGCTAAACTATTCGCGAAAGACAGCTTTTACGAATAAATATACCCCGATTCTATTGCTCAGCCCTGCGCATGCCATGCGTCGCCGCACAACTGCTTCGGCGCGCGGCGCCTTTCATTCGCAGCCTGCGCAACTGTTTTTCTGCTCACACACAGCACAAGCTTCAAGGAGCGATCATGGCAAAACAGCCGACCTATGCCGAGGCAAATGCCCGGCGCTTGACGGAGTTATTGCGCGAAACGCTCGCGGAACTCGCACCGGCGTGCCGCGAATTCATCCGCGCCATCGAACCGACCACCACGCCGATGACCCGCCTTGCCTATGCCCGGGATCTGAGGCTTTTTTTCAAGTTTTTACGAGACGAGCAAGAACCGTTTGGCGGCCTTGCTCCGGCTGATTGGACTTATGAACAGCTCGGTCGGATCAAAGCGATCGATATCGACGCGTTTCTCGATTACCTCACCCTGTATTTTAACGAAAACGACACGGAATATTCAAATAAAGAGCTGGGCAAACAGCGCAAGCTGTCCACACTCCGGAGTTTTTTTAAGTTTCTGTTCAAACGCGGACGGATTTCATCCGATGTGAGCGCGCTGGTAGACATGCCCAAACGCCATGAAAAGCCGATTTTACGCCTTGAGATCGACGAAGTCGCCAGAATTCTGGACCTGGCGGAGTCCGGCGCGGCGCTCTCCGAACGGCAGAAGAAGTTTCATGAGCACACGAGCCTTCGGGATTTGACAATTTTGACGCTCTTTCTCGGCACGGGCATCCGGGTCAGCGAGTGCGTAGGGCTGGACATAGAGGATATTGACTTTGCCATCAACGGCTTTATGGTCACCAGAAAAGGCGGAAATCAGGCGATTTTGTACTTCCCGGACGAGGTGGCGGACGTTCTGAAGCGCTACTTGGAAGAGCGCGAGGGCAAAACCCCGCTTCCAGGGCACGAGCGGGCGCTTTTTCTGTCGCTGCAGGACCGGCGCATCACCACAAGGGCTGTGCAGAACATGGTTAAAAAGTACGCGCTGCAGGCTGCTCCCTTGAAAAAACGGATGAGCCCTCACAAGCTCAGATCCACCTTCGGCACCAACCTGTACCGGGAAACCGGCGACATATACCTTGTGGCGGACGTATTGGGCCATTCGGACGTCAACACCACCCGCCGACACTATGCCGCAATGAGCGACGAGCGCCGCAGGCTGGCCGCGAAGTCCGTGATATTGCGGGAAGATAAAAAGCCGGAAGATTCTCGGGAAGAATAGTCAGCCCTAATACCAATCCAAAACTCTTGCATCGTTGCGGCGGTCCTTTCCGCGCAGGGCGGTGTCACTCTCCGCGCAACGCAGTGCTGCTGCGCTTCGCTCCGGCTCCTTGCCCTGCTATCTGCAAATCCTTGCCGCTTTGGATGCAATAATATTTCGTATTGGTATAAAGCATAATCAAAAAGCCCGCGTACGCGGGCTTTTTGATTATGCTTTTTGTTCCCGGCTCTGCCGGATGGCCCCGGTGGCCAGCTTATCGCAGAGATTGTTCTCCTCGTTGTCCGCGTGCCCCCGGACGAGATGCCAATGGACGGTGTGCTTATCAGTCAATTCGATCAGCCTTTTCCAGAGGTCCTGGTTTTCCACCGGTTTCTTGTCAGCCTTCAGCCAGCCCCGTCTTTGCCAGTTGACAACCCAGTTTTTGAGAAATCCGTGGGCCATGTAAGCGCTGTCGGTGTAGATATCCACATCGCAAGGCTCCTTGAGCGCGGAAAGGCCCTCGATGGCGGCAGTCAGCTCCATGCGGTTGTTGGTGGTGTCCGGGTCGAACCCCGACACTTCACGGCGGTGCTCCCGGAAAATCAGCACATACCCCCAGCCGCCGGGGCCGGGATTGCCGGAGCAGGCTCCGTCGGTGTACAGAATGACCCGCTTCACGAGTTGAGCGCGGCGGATCGGTCGTTGGCCGCGATGACCGCCTCCATGACCACAGATCGGAAGTTGTGGGCCTCCAGCGCGCGCACGCCCGCGATGGTAGTGCCGGCGGGCGAACAGACCATGTCCTTCAGCGCACCGGGATGCATGCCGGTCTCCAGCACCATTTTGGCGCTGCCCAGCAGTGTCTGCGCCGCCATTTCGACCGCCTGTACACGGGACAGGCCACAGGCGACGCCCGCATCGGCCATCGCTTCCGTAAAGATGTACACAAACGCCGGAGAACTGCCGGACAGCGCGGTCACCGCGTCCATCTGGTATTCTTCCACCCACAGCTGCCGTCCCAGCGCCCGGAACAATCCTTCGGCGAAAGCGGCCTCTGATTCGGTCAGGGTATGCTCGCGGCTGAAGGCTGTCATGCCGTCGCCGACAAGCAGCGGCGTATTGGGCATCGCCCGAAGCAAGCGGACGCCGTCCCCCACCGCCTTTTTCAGCATCTCGACGCGCCAGCCGGCGGCAATGGAGATCAGCGCCTTGCCTTTCAACGCCTCTCGCTCGGCTTTCAGCACTTTTTCCACCACATTGGGTTTTACCGCCAAGAGGATCATGTCGCAAGCCTCGATCAGTTCCCGGCTGGAGGCATGAGCCGTAACGTCGAGCTCCTTTTTCAATGCCATCATGTGTTCTGTGTGAATGTCAAAAACGTGCGCTTCATCTATGCGAAGCGCGCCGTGCTGTATTGCGGATCGTAAAATCGCACTGCCGATATTGCCGGCGCCGATGATACCAAACATGTCCCCTACCCCATTTCGTCAGTCGTCTTTGTCAAGCATGCCTTTGAGCTGCGAGAGCGCTTTGCGCTCGGCGCGGGACACCGTCATCTGGGAAACGCCCAGATGCTGCGCCACTTCGCGTTGGCTGAGGTTACCAAAATAGCGGTTGATCAGGATCTTCCGCTCGGTGGGCGTGATCGAGTTGAGCATCTGCCGGACGCTCTGGCGCGCCTCGAAATGCCCGAAACCGGACTCGTCGACGCCGATCAGGCTTCTGAGCGTCGTTCCGCCGTCGTCCTCGCCGGGCAGGATAGCGTCCAGTGAGGCGGGCATCGCCGCGCCCTGCATTTCCAGCGCCTCCACGATGTCATCCAGCGGAACGCTCAGGAAATCGGAAAGTTCTTCCGGCGTCGGAGCGCGAAAATACTCCTGCTCCAGCGCTTCACGCGCTGCAGCGATCTTGCCAAGGAGTTCGCGGCCGCGCCGGGGCAGCGAAATCGTCTGCGCCTTGTCGCGGAAGTAATTTTTTACTTCTCCGATCATCGTCGGGGTCGCAAAACTGACGAACTTGACCCCGCGATCCGGGTCATAGCGCTCCACAGCCTTGATCAGCGCCAGCGAAGCCACCTGATAGAGGTCGTCAAAATCGACGCCCCGGCGCGCAAAGCGGCGCGCGACAATGGACGCGATGTACAGATGCGCTTCGACCAACTTGTTTCGAAGCGCCTCATCGCGCGTCAGCGCGTATTGCCTCAGCATTTCGGTGATTTCCTGCTGGGAGGGTTTTTGCATATTTACCTCATGTCAGGCGCCCAGGGACTTTGCCATCTCGATGGCGCTGAGCGCGCTCCCATCGTATATCACGTGCGCGTCGTCCACCATGGATTCCAGGATAAAGCGGATGACCTGCACCTCGTCGCAATCTCCGGCAGGCCCGGAATAATCCGCGGGCTCGCCCAGCGCCTCCACGCGAATATGCAGCACCCCGTCCACAGCGGAGAACGAGAGCTTCAGCGATTCGCAGCAAGCACAGCGAAGCAGGCAGTTGCACGCTTCTTCCACGGCCATTTTCACATCTTCGACGGCATCCACCGTCAGCCCGGCGCGGGCCGTGACGCCCGCCGTGATCAGCCGAATGATCAGCAGCATCCGGGGTTCCGCCGGCAGCGTCAATTCAATCGGGCGCTGGGCTTCCATCGTTTTCATAGGCATCTCTAACCCTCTCGTCATTGGTCGGATGAGGTGAACGAAACCTGATTGGAGCCGTCCATCCACAACCGTTCAATGTTGTAGTACTGACGTTCCTCCAAATGGAATATATGCACGATGACCGAGGCGTAATCCAGGACGACCCACCGGCCCTCGCTCATGCCCTCGTGGCGGCGCGCTTCGGCTCCCTCGGCGCAGAGTTTTTCCTCCACCTCTTCCGCCAACGCGCGCACGGCGAGCGCATTGCGGCCGCTGGCGATCACGAAATAGTCGGCGATGGAGGTGAGGTGGCCGACGCCTAAGACGAGGACGTCCTCGGCGCGCTTGGCGCTGAGTACCTCGGCAATCCTTACGGCGAGTTCCTTGGGTTGTTTCATACAATCTCCTCCGTCGGTTCTTGGCTTTTCAGCATTTTCATGGTATTTTCGTCCGGTTTCAGGCCCCGTGCACGCACATAGCGCATCGTATTCTCCGCGGCGAGCCGCACCGCTCTGTCCAAATCCCGAAAGGCCTCTGCCCGAAGCTCTGAAAGGCCCGGATAATCGGGGCGGTTGGGCTCGATAAAGTCCGCGAGGTAGACGATCTTCTCCAGCCTTGTCATGCCCTCGTGGCCGGTGGTATGCCAGCGGATGGCGGAGAGGATCGCGTGATCCTCGACGCCGTATTTCTGTCGGGCCAGCGTTGCGCCTGCGGGTGCGTGCATCAGCGCGCGCAGCGTGGTGTTTCCCATTCGATTGCCCACGAGCCGCCGCATCTCTCCGCTGTCAAGACATCTGGCGCAATCGTGAAGCAGCGCCGCAAGGCGAGCCTTTTCCACGTCTTCCCCGTACAGAACGGCCAGTTCAACGGCTGTCTTTTCCACGCCCAGCGTATGCCGGTAGCGCTCCTTGGAGAGCGTCTTCTGCAACTGCGTCAGAACCGGATCCAGATACAGCGCGTGGTCTCGGATGTAATCAAGGACGCGCTCTGGAGCCATCTCTCCGACGGGAAGCCCCCGTGCCACCGCATAACGGACTGACGTAGAGGAAATTTCCACCGGCCCCATGTCCAACATGGTGACCGCAAGGCCGTATTTTTCCATCAGCCTGGCGCTCTGGCGCGACGTGTCGTCAGTAGGAACGGCGCTTCTGGGCGCACAGGCAACACCGGACAGCAGAGACGCTACGCGGGGAAAATTCCGCCAGGATTCGATCACCATCAGCGTGTCCGCTCCGACGATGAAAAAAAACCGATCGCAAGGGTATTTTTCCGACAGCTGTTCCAGCGTGTCCACGGTAAAGGTTTGCCCCGCGCGTAGTACTTCTAGATCCAGTGCCCGAAAACCCTCGCGGTCCGCTACGGCCAGTTCGACCATCCGGAGTCTGTCCAAAGCGCCGGCCTGTTCCGCCTTGTGAGGCGGGTCGCCGTCGGGGATGAAAAGCACCTCATCCAACCCCAGCTGGTTCCTGGCGGCTTCCGCCATCATCAGGTGGCCGTTGTGGACGGGATCAAACGTCCCCCCCATGATGCCGTAGGCCTTCATCGCATCGCTCCTTCTTTATCAGTTTTATTATAAACCATTTTTCCCGTTCAGAAAAGCCGATAGCGCATGAAAATGCAGGATTTGCACAATATATTGATGTAAACCGCGCTGGAGGTGGTATCATGGGAAGGTTTGCACGCGCTTTGGACGGCGTGGCGCTGGGCCTGATCGCGTATGCGGCGGCTTTTTTGTACTTTGTTCAGTCGACCGGGAGCGGCATTGCGGCGGCGATTTTTTCCGCGCTGCCCGCCGCGCTCACTATTTGGGCTTATGGCCGCTGGACGAGCGCGAAAGGCAGCCGACGGGAACGCGCGCGTCGCGCGCGTATGATGGTGGACAACCTGGCGCTTCTGCCGGAGACAGAAGCCCGAGAGCAGGCGGAAAAGTATGCGGCCTTTTCCGGGAGGCTTTTGCAGCGCCATCCGAAGGGAAGACCGCTGGATGCGGACGAGGTGCTTACCCTCTGGCGCGGCGGCGAGGGCGAGACGATTGAGATCGCGACCACCGGACGGATTGAGGACGGCGCGTGGTCGGCCGCGGAAGGACTGACCGCGCCCCGGGTCGTGCTGCTTGATGCGGCGGCGCTGGCGCTGCGGTTTGAAAAGGTCGGCCTTCCGCTTCCGGAGCCGCCCCGCGTCAAGCGGAAGTTTCGCCTGCGCGTGCCCAGAAAAAGGGCCAAGCATTGCGCCATTTACGGGTGCGCAATGCTTGGCGTATACCTAATGACCGGTCTTTGGACCTATCTGGCCGCTTCGCTCATACTGTTGGCGCTGATGTCTCTTGCGCTTCGGCGGCCGGCTCCCCTTCGGAGCTGACGGGGGTGAATTTCAACTGTTCACCATCGGCGGATACCCGGACGCGCTCACCCATGTGGATGGTGCCACTCAGGAGTTCTTCGCTCAGCGAGTCCTCCACCATGCGCTGGATGGCCCGGCGCAGCGGTCTGGCGCCGTACTGCGGGTCGAAGCCTGACTTGGCCAGCAGCTTCACCGCACTCTCATCCACGTCCAGGACCACTCCGCGCTCCGCGAGGCGTCCAGACACCGCGGCCAGCATCAGCTTGGCGATGGAGAGTATATCGCTCTCCTCCAACGGGTGGAATACGATGATCTCGTCGACCCGGTTCAAAAACTCCGGTCGGAAGATCTGCTTGAGCTCGCCCATCACGCTGTCTTTCATGGACTCGTAGGTCTTCTCCGCGTTGTCGGAGGAGCCGAAGCCCAGCGTGCGCTGTTTTTTGAGCGTGGACGCGCCGGCGTTGGAGGTCATGACGATGACGGTGTTCTTGAAGTCCACGATGCGCCCCTGCCCATCCGTCAGGCGGCCGTCCTCGAGGATCTGGAGCAGCACGTTGAATACATCCGGATGCGCCTTTTCGACCTCGTCGAACAGCAGCACCGAATATGGCTTGCGACGCACTTTCTCGGTCAGCTGACCGCCTTCCTCGTGGCCCACATAGCCCGGCGGAGAGCCGATCATGCGGGACACCGAGTGCTTCTCCATGTATTCGGACATGTCGATGCGGATCAATGAGTTGTCGTCGCCAAACAGCGCCTCGCCCAGCGCCTTGCAAAGCTCGGTCTTGCCGACACCCGTCGGGCCCAGAAAGATGAACGAACCGATGGGTCGGCGCGGGTCCTTGAGGCCGGCGCGTGCCCTGCGCACCGCGCGGGCGACAGCCTTGGTGGCCTCGTCCTGGCCGATGACGCGGCGGTGCAGGATTTCCTCGAGGTTCAGAAGCCTGGTGCGCTCATCCTCGGTCATGCGGGTGACGGGAATGCCCGTCCACATGGACACGATGCCGGCGATCTCCTCCTCGCCTACCGTCTCGACCTTTTCATCCCTGCGCTGCTCCCAGGCCTTGCGGCGCTGGGCCATCTCGTTTTGCAGCTTCTTCTTTTCGTCGCGCAGCGTGGCCGCCTTTTCAAAATCCTCGTGGGCGACGGCCTCTTCGGTCTCCTTGTTGAGGGCCTCGAGGCGCGCCTCCTGCTCCTTCATATCCGGCGGCGCGGTAAAAGCCTTGATGCGCACGCGGGAAGCGGCCTCGTCCACCAGGTCGATGGCCTTGTCGGGCAGGAACCGGTCGGAAATGTAGCGGTCGGACAGCGTGACCGCGGCGCGGATCGCCTCGTCGGTGATGCGCACGCGATGATGCGCCTCGTAGCGGTCCCGAAGGCCCATCAGAATCTGGACGGCCTCCTCCGCGCTGGGTTCGCCCACCGTCACCGGCTGGAAACGACGTTCAAGGGCGGCGTCTTTTTCAATATGCTTGTGGTACTCGTTCAGCGTCGTCGCGCCGATGCACTGCATCTCCCCGCGTGCCAGCAGGGGTTTCAGGATGTTGGCCGCGTCGATGGCGCCTTCGGCCGCGCCCGCGCCCACCAGCGTGTGAAGCTCGTCGATGAACAGGATGACGTTTCCGGCCTTTTTGATCTCCGCCATCGCGTTTTTCAGGCGCTCCTCAAACTCACCGCGGTACTTCGCGCCGGCCAGCATGCCCGCAAGATCCAGCGAGAGCACGCGCTTTCCGCGTAGAATCTCCGGGATATTGCCGGACATGATCAATTCCGCGAGCCCCTCCACGATGGCCGACTTGCCTACGCCTGGCTCACCGATGAGCACGGGGTTGTTCTTCGTGCGCCTGGACAGGATCTGCACGATCCGCTCGATCTCCTTCGCGCGTCCAATCACCGGGTCCAGCTCGCCCGAAGCGGCCGCCTGGGTCAGGTCGCGGCAGAATTGATCCAGTACCGGCGTCTTTTCGCTCTTCACGCCCTGCGCGCCGCCCTGCTCGCCCGCCTTGATGGCGACCAGCAGTTCCTCCCGCGCCTTGTTCAGGTCCAGCCCCAGCTTCACCAGCACATGGGCGGCCACGCCTTCCCGCTCGTGCATCAGCGCCAGCAGCAGGTGTTCGGTACCCACGTAGTTCTGTCCCAGATCCCGCGCCTCGCGGGCGCTCTGCTCCAGCACTTTCTTCGTGCGGGGTGTATACGTCATGATTTTGTTTTCGGCGTTTTCGTCGCCCCGGCCAAGCAGGGTGACGATCTCCTGGCGCACGTCGTCAAGCCGCACGCCGCCCAGCACCGCGTCTGCGGCGCCGGGGTCGGCCAGCACGCCCAAGAGCAGATGCTCCGTGCCCACATAGCTGCGACCGAGGCCGGCCGCTTCTTTCTGGGCCGTCATCAGCGCGCGCTGCGCCCGTTCTGTAAATCTCGAAAAGAAAGCCATAGGTACCTCCAATATGGTCAGGATAAGTTCTTGATGCGCTCGCGCAGATGGTCGGCCCGGAGAATATCGCGCTCGCGATCGTTCATTTCGTGTTGTGCGGCGATGTTCAGGGACGCGTTTTGCAGGTCCATCATCATACCGTCCACATCGGGAAGCTCCGCAGCTACCATCTCCATGCTGACGGCCATGCGAAGGTCGGAATAACGCTGCATGAACTCCACCGCGCCCATCATCCGGGCGTTGGCCATGAGGCCGATAGAGCGCATCAGCCGGTCATACAGGCCCATTGCGTCCTGTTCCCGGAGTTGGCTTCGCACCGAACGCTCCTGGGCCGCAAGCTGCGCTGTGGCGGCCACCAACGTCTTGACGATGTCTTCTTCGGATCTGCCCAGCGTGACCTGGTTGGACAGCTGATACAGACATCCCCTGGCGTCGCTGCCCTCTCCGTATAGGCCCCGGACCGTCAGGCCCAGCTTCGAAACCGCCTGAATCACCGCGCTGATCCGGTTGGTGATGGTCAGCGCCGGCAGGTGCAGCATTGCGGAGGCCCGCATGCCGGTGCCGGTGTTGGTCGGGCAGCTGGTCAGATAGCCGAACTGCGGGTCGAAGGCGTATTTTCCGGCGGCGGACAGCACGTCGTCCGCCTCGAAGGCGAGGCGGGCGGCCTCCTCCGGCTGCAGCCCCGGCAGCAGCGCCTGAATGCGGAGATGGTCTTCCTCGTTGACCATGACGCTGACGCATTGATCTTCCCGGATCAGCGCCGCCGATATTTCGGGGAACTTCAGAAGGTCGTAGCTGATCAGGTGATGCTCCACCATTTGGGATCGGGCGTCGCCGCTCAGATCCTTCATCAAGCGGCACTCGTAGACGCCGATCTTGCCGCACTCGACGGCCTGGCGCGCGCGCCGAACGGTCTCCTCCGCCCATTCCCGGGTCATGGTGGCGGTAAAGGGTATGTCCTCATAATTTCTGGCGAGGCGGACACGGCAGGACAATACCACGTCCAACTCCGGCGACTTGTCCATGCGTTCACCCCTCCTTCGCCGCGGTCTGGGACTCAAGCTGCGCGTTCATCGCGCGAATCTGATCCCGGAGGCCCGCGGCCTTTTCGTATTCCTCCGTTTCAATCGCCTGAGCGAGCTGCTGCTTCATGCGGTCAAGCGTCAGCTTCAGCGGCACGTCGCTGGGCAGCGAACCGGGTACGCGTCCGGTATGGCGCGTCTGCCCGTGGATGCCCTTGAGCAGCGTCTCGAGCGGCTCGCGGAAGGATTGGTAGCAATCCGAACAGCCCAGAAGCCCGCTCTTGACAAAACCCGCGTAGGTCGTATGGCAGCGGCCGCAGGTAATCTCCGGCAACGGCTCGGGCTTTTCCGCTTTCACCGCGTCGAGAAACCCGGACAAAAGGCCCGCGAACCCCCACAGCTCCAGCGTTGGGAACTGCTGCTTGATCTTTGCCATACAGGAGGCGCAGAGGTTCTTTTCTACTTTTTCACCGTTCACAATGGTCGTCAAACGGATGGTGGCATCCCTTTCGTTGCAATCCTCACACATCATGGCTTCTCGCCTCCTCCAGGTTTCGGAAAACTCTAACCAGCATGTTGCGCAGCACCGCCGCGCGCAATACGTCTTTTGCGCTGACGGGCAGCATCAGCGCGTTTCGCTCCACCGCCGCGCGCAGGAGCATCGCCTCGTTGCGGGTCACCATTTGGCGCTCAAACAGCTGTTCGATGATCGCCAGCGAGGCCTCCTCCGTGATGGAATTGCCCACTCTTTCAAGCAGAAGATTGAGAAGGCTCTGATCGCTCCGCGCCTTCATCCGGACGATGCGCACGTAGCCACCGCCGCCGCGCCTGCTCTCGATGATGTAGCCGTGGTCGACTGAAAAGCGGGTCGCCAGCACATAATTGATCTGCGACGGCGCGCAGCCGAAGTGCTGGGCCAGTTCGTTGCGGCGCAGGTCGATCTGCGCGTCCTCCTCCATCAATTCTTTGATAAACCGCTCTATGTTATCGCTCAATTGAGCCATAGATATCCCTCACTATCTGACCATCTTTGACTATATTATAACCGATCTGACGGGAAAAGCAAGGGCTTGCGTCAATATTAACACGGCGATGGTTGTGGCAATGATTGCCGGGCTGCATCGCAGCAGACGGCAATCCTCCGTGCGCCCTTTATTATATGCGGACGCGCAAAAGAAGCGGCCCACGGGCCGCTTCACAGAGCATCACAAAGTTCCCGCGAGGCTGGGATCATTCGCGGCAGCGTCCACGTGAAGACAGAATAACGCAACCAGGTCGCAACGTGGTGGCGCTATCCATGCCTTTCACCAGGGCGCCGCCCGGATATTCCGGAGAATTACAGGCGAGCGAAGGTCCCCTTACGCTCAACCTCCAGCGAACAACCCGGAGAAAAGCTGATACAGCGGCAGGTAGGCGATCGGCAAAAAGATGGCCGGCAACAGGTTGGCCACCCGAACACGGGTCTTTGTGGCTTCCAGCATGTTCAGCGCCAGCGCGATGATCAAAAGACCGCCCACCGCGCTCATCTCGTTGATGACCGCGTCGGAAAGGATCGGTCCCACCACGTTGGCTGCCAACGCAATGCCGCCCTGATACACCGTCAGCGGTACCAGCGACAGGATGACCCCAGGCCCCATCGCGGAGGCAAAGATCACCGACGAAACGCCGTCCAGCGCGGACTTGGCCAGAAGCGTCGAGCCGTCGCCCGCGAGGCCCGCCTGCAGCGAGCCGACCACCGCCATCGCGCCCACGCAGTAGAGGAGCGTCGCCGTCACAAAACCCTCGGAAAAACGGCTGTCCCCTGCTCCCGCGAACTTCTTCTGCGCCAGATCGCCGATGCGATCCAACCGCTGCTCAATTTTCAGTGCCTCGCCGATGAGCGCGCCCAGCACGATGGAGACGATGACGCACATCATGTCGTTCGTCTTGACCGCATTCTGAATTCCGATCAGGAGCACGCAAAGCGCCAACCCTTGGCTGACGATGTTGCGAAACCTTGTGGAGATGCCGCCCCGGAGTACGAGGCCGATGAGGCCGCCGACGAGAATCGCGGCGGCGTTAACCCAAACGCCGTACATATCGGAAATCTTCGCCTTCCGTAAAAGAGCAGCGCAACCATTCGGCTGCGCTGCTCCGCATGTCGTTTAAGGATTAATAACGGCTCTGGCGCTGCTGCTCGAAGCAATCGCGGCAGTAGACCGGACGATCGCCGCGCGGCTGGAACGGCACCTGGGTCGGACGGCCGCAGCCATCGCACACCACATCGTACATCGGACGATCGCCGCCACGCGCGCCGCCACCGTTCGACTGACGGCGGTTGGCACGGCAAGCGGGGCAACGGCCAGGCTCGTTCTGGAAGCCTTTGTCAGCGTAGAACTGCTGTTCAGAAGCGGTGAAAACGAACTCCGCGCCGCACTCACGGCAAGTCAAGGTTTTGTCCTGGAACATGAAAGAACCCTCCTAAATTTTGCCCTTCGATGACCTTCCCTGATTCTCCGAGTCCTGTCATCGGCAGAGCACCACCGGAGGGATACGGGACTGACAAGGTATTCATTCTGGGCTAATATGTATTATAGCACAGCGGCGAGCATAAAGCAAGACCCGCAATAAAATTTTATTCGGGTTTTTGCCCATTTTCCGCCTTTTTCTCCGCCTTGTGGGCGTGAAAATGGCGCTGAGCCGCCGGTGCGCCCTTGGGTGCGTCGCCTGGATTTTTTTCTTCGGACAGCTTGTCAAAGTACTGGTCGGTGTTCATCTGTTTAGGGCCTTTGGGGTGCAGGATGCGGCGGCGGGGCTTTTCCTTCTTTTCAGCCTCAGCCTCCTCTTCCTTTTCCTTGGGAGCGTCCTTGCCCCGACCGCGATTTTTCTGCGCGCGGGCGTCCTGACGGGCTGCGATTTCATCCGCGGTCAGCTGCACGGGCTGCCCGGGGGCGTGTTGAACCATGTGAACAGGCTTTTGCACCTGCTCCAGCGGGTACTCGCGCATCTCGAAGCCTTCGTCGGTTCGCATGCGCACGCGAACCTTTTCGCGGATGACGTTGATCTCGCTGATAACGCCCACGCCGTCGGGGGTAAGACACTCGCGCCCCACCTTAGGCAGCTTCTTGAGCGTGGATTCGTAGTAGTCCTGTTCATATTTGAGGCAGCACATGAGCCGGCCGCACTGGCCGGAAATCTTCGTCGGATTCAGCGACAGGTTCTGCTCCTTGGCCATCTTGATCGAAACCGGCTGGAAATCGCCCAGGAAGGTGCCACAGCAGATGGGCCTGCCGCAGGAACCCAGGCCGCCCAGCATCTTGGCCTCGTCGCGCACGCCGATCTGCCGGAGCTCGATGCGCATCTTGAACACGCCCGCAAGATCCTTGACCAGTTCGCGGAAGTCCACCCGCCCGTTGGCGGTGAAGTAAAAGATGATTTTGTTGCCCTCGAACGTGTACTCCACGTCGACCAGCTTCATCTCGAGCTTGTAGTGGGCGACGCGCTCCTGACAGATGCGCAGCGCCTCCTTTTCCTTCAGCGCGTTGGCTTCGGTACGGCGGATGTCCTCTTCCACCGCCATGCGCAGCACCATTTTCAGGGGAGCGACAATCTGGTTGTCGTCCACTTCCCGGGCGCCGGTCACCACCTCGCCCAGTTCCACGCCGCGGGAGGTTTCCACCACCGCATAGTCGCCGGGATTGGGCCACACCTCGCCGGGATCAAAATAATATACCTTGCCCGCTTTCTTGAAGCGGATTCCGATCACTGTTGCCATGGTATCGATCCTCTCAGGCCGTCAAAATACATCATTTCCAGTACAGTCTGCCACGAAACGTTCGCGTTTAGTTTCTGCCGGGCTTTTAAAACGCCCACAAGAAGCGCCTCGCCGTCGAGTGCAAGATCCTTCGGGTCGAATTCCCGCTGCTCCGGTTCCAGGGCGTTCTCCACGCGGATCATGTCCCTGGCCAGGGATTCCAGAATCTCCAGCGTTTGCGACGCGCCCTCCTTGTCCTGGGCCAGCTTGGCGGCGGCCTCCGCCACCATCCAAGGCGCCTTCAGCGCCTTTAGGGACTGAATCACACGGTCGCGCGCCGCCCAGTAGCCCTCGTCCTGAAGCTGCTCCAGCGCGCGTCCGATGGAGCCGCCGGAAGCCGCCGCGGCGAGCCGTGCCCTGACTTCCGGCGCGCCTCCGGCAATGAGCGCCCGCTCCGCCTGAACGGCCGAGACCGGGCGAAAGCGCGCGTGCCTGCAACGGGAGACGATGGTGGGCAGCATCTGGGAAGGTGACGTCGTCAAAAGAAAAAACACCGCGCCGCCCGGCGGCGTTTCGAGCGTCTTTAAAAGCGCATTCTGCGCCTGGGTGGTCAGTTTTTCGGCATCGTCAATCACGACGGTGTGGCGACCACCTTCAAAGGGTTTGACCGAAACGCGGCGAATCAGTTCCCGAATCTCGTCCACGCCGATGGAGCGCCCGGAAGCGCCGACGGCGACGTGGTCCGGATAAGTGCCGGCCAGCATACGGCGGCAGGGCGGGCATTGACCGCAGGGTTTTGGGCCGCCCGCGCAATGAACCGCTCGGGCGCATATTTCCGCCGCGCTGCGCTTCCCCGTCCCGGCGGGGCCGGAAAAGAGATAGGCGTGAACAAACCGGTTCTCGTTGAATTCGGTACTCAGTTGGCCGACCAGATCGTCAAGGCCGACAAATTGTTCGAAGGTCATCATACCCATTGCGGTCAGATCTTGATGAACTGCTCCACGTTCATGACGAAGATGGTCGCGCCGCCGACCATGACCTCAATCGGATATGGCACGTAGACGCCTGCGGCGCCCGCCATCGGCGAAGGCGCGGTGGCAACCTGTTTGCGGCTCTTGCAAACGCGTTCGACGATCTTCATGGCGCCTTCGTATTTGTCCTCTTCCACACCGATCAGCAGCGTCGTGTTACCCGCCCTCAAAAAGCCGCCTGTCGTGGCGAGCTTGGTGACTCCGTATCCTTCGTTCATCAGCGAACTGACGAGCCTTCCGGCATCTTCGTCCTGTACGATGGCGATGATCAGCTTCATCGTGTCTTCGCCTCCTTTTCTTCATCTTTTGGTCTATCAATTATATACCAAGAGTATTGAAATTGCAAGCGCGGCCGGATAAGGCCGGGTCGGGGTAAGTTGCGGGAGAAAATTGAACCCGCGCCGGGAGGATAGCGGCCCTCCCGGCGCGTCAGAAGGGGCGATGCCCCGGCGCTAGAGCAGAATGCAGATCATGCCGCCGCTGCCCTCGTTGATGATCTTCCCCAGCGTATCCTGCAGCTTGTCGCGCACGTTTTCCGGCATCCGCGCGAGCTTCGAGGCCAGCCCTTCCCGCACCAGTTCGCCCAGCGACTTCCCGAAGAGGTTGCTCTCCCAGAGGCTGGCCGGGTCACTTTCAAACCCGCTGAGAAGGTAGTTGACCAATTCCTCCGACTGGAGCTCGCTGCCCACCGTCGGACTGACTTCCGTGTTGATGTCCACGCGGATCATGTGCAGTGACGGCGCGCTGGCCCGGAGCTTTACGCCGAAGGCGCCGCCCTGGCGCACGATCTCCGGCTGTTCCAGCTTCAGTTCATTCATTTCCGGCGCCACCAACCCGTAGCCTGTCTCCCGGACGCTCGCCAGGGCCTGGGCGACCCGGTCGTATTCGCGCTTGGCGGTGGCCAGCTCGGTCATCAGCTTGAGCAGGTGCTCCTCGCCGGTCACCTGGGTGCCGCTGGCCTCGCTGAGCACCCTGTAGAACAGCCCATTCTGGGGCTGGATGCGATAGGCAAGCGCGCCTTCGCCCAGGCGGATGCCTCCGGGGACGGCGGCCTCGATGAATTCGTTCTGCTGGAAGACCTCCCGAAGTTTGTCGTGGTCCCGGACGCGCTTCATGGCCTTGGCCGCGGCGGCGGCCGACGCCGCCACAGACTGAACCAGATAATGGTCGTCCGGCAGCGCGGTCATCCATTCGGGCATCGTCAGGCGTGCCTCGGTCAGCGGGAATTCAAACAGCAGCTTCTCCATTAGCGCGTTCATGTCCGCCTCGGTCATGGCGCTTGCGTCGGCGGCGATGGCGGGCACGTCGTACTTCTCCTCCAATGAGGCGCGCAGCGACTGCGCTTCCGAGCCGGAGGGCTGAGTGGAGTTGATCAGTACGATGAAGGGCTTTCCCAGCGCCTTGAGCTCCTTGACCACCCGCTCCTCCGCTTCGACGTAGGCGGTACGCGGCAAGTCCACGATGGAGCCGTCGGTGGTCACCAACACGCCCAGCGTGGCGTGGTCCTGGATCACCTTGCGGGTGCCCAGTTCCGCCGCGCGCTCAAAGGGGATGTCGTGATCGAACCAGGGTGTGCGCACCATCCGTGCGCTCTCCCCTTCCTCCAGCCCCAGAACGCCCCGGATCAGGTAGCCGACGCAATCCACCAGCCGCACCCGGAACGTCGCATTGTCCCTCAGATGCACCATAACCGCCTCGTCCGGCACGAAGTTGGGCTGCGTGGTCATGATGGTCCTGCCCGCACCGCTCTGAGGCATTTCGTCCACCGCGCGTGCACGGCGGTTCTCATCCTCGATGCCCGGGAGCACGACCAGATCCATGAAGCGCTTGATGAATGTCGACTTGCCGGTGCGCACCGGCCCGACCACGCCGATGTAGATATCGCCGTTGCATCTTCCGGCAATGTCCCGATACAGATTCGTCTCCATGCCACATCCTCCTTGCCGGGCGCGCCAGACGGCGTACGCCTTCCACCCAT
>JAEZTL010000014.1 GCA_023421395.1 Bacillota bacterium
CAGCGAAACCGTCGCCTTGCCGCTTTTGAGCGCCGTCACCGTGATTTCAGGCGCCGGCCACCCCGCCTCCTCCGAACTGACGGTAGCCACCCCGCTGTTCGAACTCGTCCACCGGAGCGGCTCCTCCGCCGCGGCGGGGTAGCTCTGCAGAACCGAGAGGGTAAAACGCTCTCCGGGCGCCATCACCCGGCCTGGCGCGCTGATGGTGGCGACGGATACGTTCACCGGCGCGCTCTCCGCCAGCCCGAGAGGCAGAAGTAAGGCAAGTCCCAGCGCCGCCAGGATCAGGCTCCGCCAAAGTTTCGTCAACTCAAATCCCTCCACCCATAAATCATATTTCTATTATATGAAATATGGGTAATATATGTCAACTAGATTCTGCGCGGGGCCTTCCGGTGCGTTTCTACAGGCCGTATTCGCCGGGGTTGAATTTCCCCTTCAGCCCGGGCAGCATCATTTCGGTCAGCTCGCCCTCGTCCTCCGGGATGTCCTCCAGCTGCGCCTCGATCCGGTCGATCCAGGTGACTTCGCGCGGCGGCAGCAGCACCGCCCCGGCCTCGTAGGCGCGCCGGATCTCCTCGACGGCCGCCCGCGCCCCCGTCAGCGTGCGCCGGTAGGGATCGGGCTGGGCGGCGATTTTCTCGCTCAGCCGCAGCACCACCTCCGGTCGCAGCACGTAGGCCTGGGCAGAGAGGCCGCTGTCGGAATCGGCCAGCCACTTTGAAAGCCGGTGCGCGCCACCCTCGTCCCGGCTGGCGGTATTCATCAGGCGGCAATCGTAGATCAACTGCTCCATCGACACGGTGGGGGCCATGTCGGCCAGGAGCTTTACATTCTGCACGGATTCGTTGCTCCACATGTCGGCGACACAGGCGGCGATGTTTCCCACCGGGCTCAGGTGCGCGCAGGAGGCGGACTTGCCCTCCATCGCGATGGGCACTCCGGCGATGGCCTTGAGGAAGGGGCCCTCGTAGGCGCAATCCTTGCTGGGGCCCCGGGCGCCCACGTCGAAGGCCACCAGCGCCCGGCCCACCGTGGCCACGCGGATCACCGCCGCGAACACGCCGGGGATCATGCCCTTTTCGGCCAGCACCATCGCAGTATTGGCGAAGCCGCAGGCGGAATCCCCCGCGGCGACGGAACCGCTTCCCTCCGCGATGCCCACGATTTTGCGCCAGAGGAAGTCCATGTCCCGCGCGCCCAGAACGCCCAGCGCGAACACGGCCTGCATCAGGTCCGCGTTCACCAGCGCGTCGTCGTGGACCTCCTTGCCGCCGGTGGATTCGATGGACAGAAAGTCCGCCCCCGCCTTCGCCGCACCCTCGAACACCTCCAGCATCGCCTCAAGATACGGCCCGGAGCGCATGACCGGCGGCCTCACAAATTCCCGCGTGTCGTTGGGCGTCAGCCGCAGCGCGCTCCTGAGGCCCTTCGCGGCCTCAAAGTCGGCCATGATGTCCCGCACGATCTTTGTAATCTCAATGCCCCAGCCGGCGTTGATGGTCATCGGCGGCAGCAGTTCCACCTCCACCACCACCCCCGCCGCGTGCAGTTCCAGCGCCCGGGTCAGCGCGCCGGCGGTCATCTGCCGGTAGTGCTCCTTCACCTGCGGAAAGGTGATGGAATCGATGGTCATCGGCGGCAGCGTAAAGTTGAGCTCCGGGTACACCTGCCCGCCGCCGATGACCATACCGTTGGCCAGCGCGATGGGCCGCGGGGCGACGCCGTAGCAAAACGCATCCTTGTCGGAGACCGCCAGAACCGGTTTGACAGAACCCATGGGTTAACCCTCCTCGCATCATCCGTGGCCCGGCCCGCCGGAGCCATATCATTCATATATAAATTATATGAATTAATCGCATTATACGATGGCGGCAGGGAAATTACATGCAAATTCTTACGCTGATCATGCACTTTCCCACGCCTTCCGCGCAAAAAAACCCGCCGCACGGAATGCGGCGGGGCCCGGGGCGGGAACCGTTCATCCGGAAAGATGCCCGGGCACTACCGGCCGGGCGCCCCGTTCCGGCTGTCCTCGGCGCGCGATATCCGGTAGAAAAGCGGGATCGCGGCGAGCTGCATGACCACCGATACGGCAATCATCCACGGCTTCGATACATCGTAGAGCGCGCCCGTCAGGAGGCTGCCCAGAAACCAGGCCGCGCCGAAGGCGGTTTCAAACACGCCGAAGCCCGCCGCGCGGTTGTTCTTGGGCACGATGCGGTTGACGACGGACTTCAGGACCGATTCCTGCGCGCCCATGCCCACGCCCCAGAGCATAATCCCCAGCGCGGTGGCCCACAGGCTTGAAAAGCCGAAAATCAAGGCCGCCGAGCCCGCCGAGAGCAGGGTTGACAGCATCAGCACCCGGATGCCGCGCTTGTCGAACAGGAAGCCGAACCACAGCGCCGCGAAGGCGTCCACCACCATCGCGCCGGCGTAGAGCAGCGGGAGCGCGTCGGTCTGCACCAGCGCGGACCTCGAAACATGCAGCGTGATCAACGGGAAGTCGATAAATCCGAAGGCCAGGCAGCAGATGCCCGCGATGTAGACCCAGAAGCCCGCGTTGGCCCGGAAGGGCACCTTCTCATCCGGTGTCTTTTCAAAGTCTTCGGGGTGCGGAAATTTCTTTTTGGCGTAGAACAGAAGCGCCAGCGTGATCAGCGCCGGAATGCCCAGCACCAGGAAGCACAGCCGATACGCCGAAAAGAGGTCGCCATCCTTTTTGACCAGCAGCACCAGAAACAGGATCACCGGCCCCAGAAACGCGCCGATCTGGTCGACGAATTCCTGGATCGCGAAGCCCTTGCCCGCGCCGGCCTGCGAGGCCGCGAACGAGATGAGCGTATTCTTCGCGGGTTTTTTGATCGCCTTGCCCGCCCGCTCGAGGATCACCAGCGCGCAGGCGAAGACCCACCCGTTTTCCGGCACCAGCGCCAGCGCCGGGATCGCGAGCACGTCGACGGCGTACCCGAGGATGGTGAGCAGCCAGTACTTCTTCGTCCGGTCGGTAATCACGCCCGTCAGAAGCCTCAGCGAGTAGCCGACGAATTCGCCCAGCCCGGAAATGAACCCGATCACCGCGGCGGACGCGCCGGCCATGCCGAGGTAGGCCCCCAGCACGCTGCGCGCGCCCTCGTGGGTCATGTCCGAAAACAGCGCGACCAACCCCATGAGCAGGATGAACCCCATCGCCGCGGACAGACGTCCGCGCCCCTTGCGCATGTCAACGCCTCCTTGTAAATCGGCGTCGGAAAGGGCGGGCCGTCCCACGCCCTCCCGGGCCACCCCCTATTATAACAGAAGGCGCGAGAATTTTCACGGGTTTACCCGGATTGATCCCGGCGGACTGAAAAAACGGTCAGGGTCCTTCCGGCAGGCGCCGGGCCGGAGCGGCCTTTGCCCATGCATATTTCTGCGATTCACCGCTTCGTCGCTGATGGCCGCTCCTCGCGCGTTCAACGTCACGGACGACCGGCCCCATCACAGGCGGTATGGCGGCCGGCGATGCGCGAGCGGCGCTTGTTCCTCCAACGGATCCATGCGAAAATCCCCGCGCAAAGGATGAGCGCCGCGCCCGCAATCAGCCATATCGTCCGAAAACCGGCCCGCGCGCTGATCCCATAGCCGCAGAGGGAAGCGATCAATCCGCCGATTTGCAGTATGAAAGAAAACAGCGAAAGGATGCTCGCGCGCTGATTGGCGGGAGCCGCCTGATTCAGGAGCGTGTTTTCCACCACGCTGCCGCTGCCCAAAAAGAAGTAGACCGCCATATAAACCGAAATGAAGTACGGCCCCTGGAGGCGGAACGCCAAAAGGATCAGGCCGGCCCCCAGAATTGCCTTGAATAAAAGGAAAAGTACCGCGCCGTCCTTTGCGTGCCGCATCAGGAGGCGCTCCGCCAACCAACTGCCGGCGATTACGAAGACATAGCCGGTGAAACTGGTCGCGCCGAATACCCACGAGGCTGCCTGAAGAGAAGAAAGCGCAGGCTGCCAATAGGTTTCGACAGAGATCAGGGCAAAACCCGTCGCGAGGGACAACAGGACTAGAGCGCGAATCATCCCTTTTTGCAGCACGAAAGCGATACTGTCCCTCACCTGCGCGCCAAGCAATCCCCGGCCGGGGGTTCCCTTCAAGGTCTTTCGCGCCCGCGGAACTTCGTGAACACAGAAAAGCGTCAGAAAGAATAAAAGCGCGTAGATCAAGGCGCTGGCGCCGAGGTTGCCCATGTACAGGGCGTCCAGCCCGGATAACAGGCCGCCAGAAAGCGCTCCGATGGCGAGCCCTGCGCTTTCCAGTACGGAAAGCCGCGCCGCAATCCGCGCCAGAGCGCCGTCGTTTCCGCCCGCTTCGTCAATCGCCTGCGCATCGATACTGCCGGAGGCAAAGGCGCGCCCCAACCCGTTTGCGACCATTGCGCCGCATAGCCCTGCGATGGATCGGCAGGACAGAATGAGGCAATAGCTGATAAAAAACAGGACGGAGGAGAGCAGAAACGACCTTTTTCTGCCGTAGCAGTCCGCGAAAACCCCGCTCGGAAATTCCGACACGATCACCGTAAAAGAATATATCCCGATCAGCAGCGAAATCGTGCTGATGGAAGCTCCGTGCGCAAGCAAGGCGAGCGACAGTACCGGCGCCATGATACCGGTGGCCAAATTCTTCAGAAACACGATGATCTGAAGGGATCTACGCATTTTCCGCCTCCGCAACCGGATAGGCGATCAGCGCATATTCCCAGGCGTCTCCGCCGCCTCCGCTCTGTTCGTGCGCATCCAGAAAGGCGCGAATGAGCGAATACAGCGCCTTTGCCTCTTCTCCATCCAGGCGAATGATGCCGGAGAGCATGTCCCCATACTGCGCCGCTCCGACGGCCTCCTCCGGGTCTTCTTCGCAGTACGCGGCATATCCCGAAAATACGCGGGAGAGGGACGATTGCATCAATGCGAGGCGCTGTGCTTTGTTCTTATCCTCAATCAGGCTGCCAATGCTGACCGTTTTCGGCGGCGCGCGGTAATAGCTTGCCGTTATCCCGTGAATCCGTTCGGTGTGGCTCAGCTCTACAAGCCCAATTTCCATCAGTTTTCTTAAGTGATGCTGTATCGATGACGGAGAGACGCCCATTTTTCCCGCGAGCTGCTTGGGTGTCATCGGGACGCCCGAGATTCGCATACAGCGCAGCAGATCCTGGCGTCGTGGGTTGATGTAGATATCCAGTTCCCTCTTTCCCGACAGCACAATCTTGTCCATAAAAACCCTCCTCATCGTTTTAAACATTATAACGTTACTTTATATATAACGTCAAGGGCCGGACAAAAAAACCCGCGCAGGCTGCAGACAAGCGTCGCCGCGGTCTGTTTTGCGACCATGTCCGCCCTCGGGGGGCTGACTGCGGGCCGATCCGGATGATTCCCCGCTTTATACCAATCCAAAACAACCTTGCATCGTTGCGGCGGTCCTTTTCGCGCAGGGCGGTGTCACGCTCCGCTAAACGCAGCGCTGCGCTCCGGCTCCTTGCCCTGCATCATAAAAACGTTGCCGCTTTGGATGCAGTAATATTTCGTATTGGTATTACCACGCCGTTTTCCACCGCTCAAGTTGCCCGGACGGCGGCTTAAGACGCTCGGCCGGTCTCTGGCAAATCGCTTCCCGCTCTTCGTCGCTGATCAGGCCGTCCTGTTTCATGGCTTTCACGGGGGTCACGGCGAACCGGCGGCGCGTTTCCTGCCGGGTCTGTTTCGCGGTCCATCGGCTTCTCGCCTCCCGGGATCGTGCTCCTGTTCATGAGGCATGAACGCGGCAAGCGGGTTTTGAACACCGCCCCGATGACGCAGATGTTTTCAATGATTGACCGGCTCCCCGCACTCGGCTATACTGAGACTGCGGATATGCGCCGGCTTCGGATCAACCGCGGATATGCGCGATGTCCACAGGGAAATAGGGTCCGGAATCCATTCCAAAGGCGGAACAGGGGCTGTGTTCGCCGCAAGCGCATGTGATAAGCGCCACTTTGGGGAAAGACTGTTTCCCCCTATCCGCATCCGCGCCTCCGATCCTTTTGAAACCTGTATCACGCCATTATAGGATGCGTTCAGCCGGATTGACGATCACGCGCACGCCTTTTTTCGGACCATCGCCCGCGGAGCGGCGAACGGTTGCTTACCCGGGATATCGAGGCGGCCGACCGCTTTGCAAAGCGTTCGCTCATGCCGGTTTGCACCGCGATTGGCCGTCAAGAATCTCTTTGCCTTTCAACGGGGATGATTTTTTCGGCGCAAGCGCCGAAGTGCGCGGAAAGTCCGTGATCCAGATCGGGCGCTGCCATGGATTGGTCGCGCGATTCCGGGAACAAATCAGCTGCGGTCGATGGGTTCGCCAGCGTAAAACCGTTGAATCGATGGAAGGAGTGCCGGAACATGAAAAGGGTTATTCCGATTATCCTGCCGCTTGTTGTGCTGCTCGCTTTCTCGCACGTCACAGCCTATGCGTTGCCCCGAAGCTTTGACAGGTCGCGCGTCCACAGACTGGATGATTACCGTGTCGAGCTGAAGATCCGCGACATGACCTTTGAGGGGAAGTTCACCAACGCGGAGCTCACAGACGAGAAGCTGGAAGAGATGGTCAAAAAGGCCCTTGCCGAAATGGGCCTGGGCGAGGCGGATTTCGACCTTTTGAACGACCTGGTGGACACCATGAACCAGTACGACTCCATCTCGCCGGAGCAGATGCAGAAAATCTTCGACCGATGGTTTGACATGATCGGGGCAGTGCCGGTCGCGGGACAGGCGGCGACGCTCGTGCAGATCATCCTGCAACTCAATCAGGGCGATTATAGCGGCCCTGCCCAAAGCGCTGCCGAAGAAGCCGGAAGCCAAATCGCCGAAGGGCTGGGAGACGCGCTTGATGCATCGGGCAACGCCGGCAAATTCGCGGGCAGCGCGTGGGGGATCGGGAAAGCCCTAAAGGCCGTCATAGAGGGCATGATGGAATCCGATACCGCCGAAAGGGCGGTAGACCGGGCCTTGGGCCTTGAGGCGTACCGGCTGATCGAAGAATTCTATGCCAAGCTCAACAATGAAGCCGACAAACACTTTCAAGAAAACGCGCCGAATTTCATGGTGAAGTTTGACGGCGCCAAATCAAGCAAGCCCTTTACGCTCTTTGGCACGCAAAATTCCGAGAATTGGACGCTGAACATGACGTTGTTTCAGACGGAGTCGGATAGCCGCCTGGATATCGACGGGAAGTATGAAGGCCAGTACACTATTGAGATCGAGTATGATCTCAGCGGTTTTCAAGGCGGGCTAAGCGACATTGTGCAAACTGCGGAATGGAAAAAAACCTACATCGTTTTTCCGGAATGGGAAAGCACCTGGGGCACATTCGATGTTTCCGTAACGAATCCCGACACGTGCAATGTGAAGCGCACATTGGAAGGCTACGCAACGGCGATTCTCTACCGCAAGAATGGCAGATCATCGATCAAACCGACGCAGGATCAGGACATAAAGGATGTAACTGTCTCGGGAATGATGATTCAAGCATCCGCCGGAGACGGGGAATCCAGGCTGGATATCGGATGCTCGGTGAGCGCGAATGAAAGCGCGTTTACCAATGCCATGACGAGTTGGACCGTGACGTGGCCCGACGACGTATTTGATGGGCCGGCGTCCGCGCATCAATACGATATCGCGTGGGATGAGGGCATCTGGCGGCGCGGCAACAATGCCGACGAGGGCTGGGTCATCACATTGACGCCGCTCCTCAATCAATAGAGGATTTCGGGAAGTGCGGATCCGGAGAGCCCCCAGGAAGGAAAGCCGGAAGGGGGCGGTTTGGGCTTGCGCACCCAATCGGCCCAAAAGCACGCCCCCTCCGCTGTTCAGCGGTTCCCGCTTGAAAGGCGGCCGAATACGGGCAGGGTCCGAATCCCGCCTTTCGCGCAAGCTGCGCTTCCGTCGATTGGAAAAGGGGGATGCCCGGCTGCCCATGGATACGGGAAGGCCCGGATTCCGGGGCTCAGGGAAAAACCCCTGATCCCAATCCAAAACAACAATGATTCGTCGAGGTGGGTCTTATTGCGCGGGCAAGGTTGGTTTCCCCTCAGGGGAAACCAAGTCGCTTCGCGACCGGGTGATTCAAATAGATTTGAATCACTCGCCCCGTGTCACCTGTCGCTCAACGCAGCGCTGCATTTCACGCCGAAGGCGTATCCCGAAGGGCCGCCTCGCGTTGGCTCCTTGTTCCGCATCAAAAATCCTTCCCTCCTTGAAATCATGAATTTTTTTACCTTGTATGACAGGAAGGTCCGCTTCGGGGCGGTCAAGGCGCCGACGGCTTATCGGGCATCCGCAAGATCCGATTCGCGGAACAGCAAGGATACGGCTTCATCGTAGTCGCGCAGGCTTTGCGCCTTTTTGATCCGCTTGGCATGTTTTGCGTTGTCGGAAAAACTCGCGATCATGTAGTTCCAAAGCTCCTTCATTTTGAATAGAACGTTCACATCCCCATAGAGGACGCCTTTGTAGCCGTCGTAGAGGTGATCGTGAAAGCGCTGCAGCAGGCGCTTGTCGGGTTTGGAATCGTACAGATGCTGATGGACAAGGCATGGGTTCATCAATAGCCCCCGCCCCAGCATGACCGTTCCCACGTTCGGATGCCCGTCCGAAAACCCGCTGATGTCCTCTTTCGTAAACAGATCGCCGTTGTAACAGACGGGGTTTTTGCTCTTTTGAAAGGCCGCCGAAAAAACCTCCATGTTCGGGGTGTTTTTATAAAAATCCGTTTGGACCCTGGGGTGTATGATCAGTTCTTCCAGGGGATATTTATTGTAGATTTCGATCAGTTCGCCAAACTCCTCCGGCCTAACCTTGCCGATCCTCGTCTTGATGGATATCTTGGTGACCGGATGACTGAAAATCTTATCGAGGAAGACGTCGAGCTCCGCTGTTTTTGCGAGGAACCCGGACCCCCTGCCTTTTGAGACAACCGTTCCCGACGGGCATCCCAGGTTCAAATTGATCTCCTGGTATCCCAGCAGCCCGATCCTCTGGGCGGTATGAGTGAAGTCGTCCGCGTTGTTGGTCAGCAATTGAGGAACCAGGACGATTCCCCGGTTGTTCTCCGGCAAAATGTCCTTTATGTCACGGGTTTTAAAGCTGTCGCTTTGGTTGGCAAAAATGAACGGAGAAAAGTATTTCTCGATTCCGTCCGGGAAGAACGCGTGATGGGCGTTTCGATAGACGTATCCTGTCAGACCTTCCATGGGCGCGAAGTAGAATTTCATGCTTTCAGCTCCTGATACCAGTCCGAGGGCCCGAGTCAAAAGCGAACCGCCTACCCAAAAGCGCTGCTTTATCGGTAGGCGGTTACGATGGTGGCAAAGTCACCATGAATTGATACGATGCACACCCCAAATCGTCAAAATCGAGTAATCGTCAAACTGCACACCCACTGAGCGTGCAACATTCAGGCTTCCCTGTTTGCAAGGCGCGTGGCTATCTATCTCTTAAGCAGAATTTGCGCTAGCTTTGCCGCAATCTTAGGTAACTGCTTTAGAGCGCCTTTTTTGATAGCGTAACCAGCGGCAGGAATACCAACAGCTCCTGCTCCGGCCAGAATCTTACCCCTCATTTCTTTTCGCTTTTGTGTGCACATCACACAATACTTACCGACAATCGCGGGATTTTTGCACCATTTAGTTTTGCACGTTTTGCGGGGCTGGTTAGTCATTAGAATCGTCCTCCAAGTATAGGTTGGATTTCTTTTTATTTTCTTCAATAAATGCAACGCAACTGTCAATTAATCTGTCAGGAAGCAATGGATAGGCTACACTAAACTGTACAGAAAAGATAAGGTCATGGTATACTTCCAAGGGAAAGAAGGAAGGAGAAAACCATGGCAGAAAGACGAGTCCGGAGGACCTACAGCGAGGAACAGAAGAAG
>JAEZTL010000034.1 GCA_023421395.1 Bacillota bacterium
TCCACGGGGGCAATTCGGGGGGGCCCCCCGCGGGTTTGGGGGGGGGCGCGCCCTGGGTAAGCGCGTTATTCGAAGGTTCCGGCCCTGGTCGCCTCCATGCGCTCCCTGTGGGAGAGCTTCGTCAGCGGAAGCACCTTTTCCAGGTCGAGGCCGAGCGCCGAGGCGATGCGCGCGCCGTAGTCCGGGTTGGCCATCGTGCAGTGGGCGGCGTGCCGGTATTTGATGTTCGCCGTCACCGGCATGATGGCGTTTTTGGTGTTCTCGATCAGCGCGCGCTTCTGCTCCTCAGTCATCAGGCGGTAGAGGTCTCCCGGCTGATAGAAGCAGTCGTCGTCGTCGCCGTAGGGGCTGAAGCGATCGGCAAAGCCGGAAAGGTCCAACGGCGGCTCGGAAAAATCCGGCTGCTCGGCCCACTCGCCATAGCTGTTGGGTTCGTAGCCCAGCGTCGCGCCGTAGTTTCCGTCCACGCGCATCATGCCGTCCCGGTGATAGCTGTGCACGGGAACGATGGGACGGTTGACCGGAATCTGGTCGTTGTTGACACCCAGCCGGTAGCGGTGCGCGTCGCCGTAGGAGAAGACGCGGCCCTGCAGCAGTTTGTCGGGGGAAAGGCCGATGCCCGGTACGATGTGGGCGGGGCTGAAGGCGGCCTGCTCCACCTGGGCGAAGTAGTTGTCCGGGTTCCGGTTGAGCTCCAGCACGCCTACGTCGATCAGCGGGTACTCCTTATGGCTCCACACCTTGGTGATGTCAAAGGGGTTGTCTCTGTGGCGCTTGGCCTGCTCCTCCGTCATGATCTGGATCTGCATCGTCCAGCGCGGGAAATCGCCGCGCTCGATGGCCTCGAACAGGTCGCGCTGCGCGCTTTCGCGGTCCTTGCCGATGATCGCCTCCGCTTCGGCGTCGGTCAGGTTCTTGATGCCCTGGTGGGTGCGGAAATGGAACTTGACCCAGTAGCGTTCCCTTTCCGGGCTGACGAAGCTGTAGGTGTGGCTTCCGAAGCCGTGCATGTGGCGATAGCCGTCGGGGAGCCCGCGGTCGCTCATCACGATGGTCACCTGGTGCAGCGCCTCCGGCAGCATGGTCCAGAAGTCCCAGTTGTTCTGCGCGGAGCGCATATTGGTCCTTGGGTCGCGCTTGACCACATGGTTGAGGTCGGAGAAGTGATGCGCGTCCCGAATGAAGAACACCGGTGTGTTGTTGCCCACCAGGTCCCAGTTGCCCTCCTCGGTGTAAAACTTAATCGCAAAGCCGCGGATATCGCGCTCTGCGTCCGCCGCGCCGCGCTCGCCTGCGACGGTTGAAAAGCGCACAAAAACAGGCGTCTCCTTGCCTGCTTCGGAGAACAGCTTGGCGCGCGTATACTTCGTGATGTCGTTCGTGACGGTAAACTTGCCAAATGCGCCGGAGCCCTTGGCGTGCATGCGCCGCTCCGGGATGACTTCACGGTCAAAATGCGCCATCTTTTCGAGGAACCATACGTCCTGCAGCAGCATCGGCCCGTGCGGACCCGCCGTGAGCGAATCCTGATTGTTGGCGACCGGCGCCCCGGTTGCGGTGGTGAGTTTCTTTTCGTCCATTGAAAAACCCCTTTCCCGATTTATTTCCAGCCCCGTCCCGGGGCGCGGAACCTGGAGAATGCGCAAAATGCGCGTCAAAAGCGGGATAGCGATTGAGAGGGAAACAGATCGAGTTCACGAAAAAATAGCCTGAAGGGCCTTTCGTTTTTCCCTTCAATCAATTAATATATTCTCTATATAACATGCCTTGGGGGCGCTCAATCAGGCCGGGCGTTTCTATCGGCGTTTCAGGAGCGAAGCATGCCCAAAATTGTGATTCTGGACGGCTATACGCTAAACCCGGGCGACCTGAGCTGGGCGGGTTTTGAGGCGCTGGGCGAAATGACGGTCTATGACCGGACAGCCCCGGAACAGGTGATTGGGCGTTTGACGGCCGCAGAGATCGCCTATACCAATAAGACGCTCCTTACGCGGGAGGTGATCTTCGCCTGCCCGAACCTGCGCTTCATCGGCGTGCTGGCCACCGGCTACAACGTTGTGGATGTGGAGGCCGCCCGGGAGCGGGGAATCCCTGTAGCAAACATCCCTGCCTATGGAACCGGTGCGGTGGCGCAGTTCGTGTTTGCGCTGCTGTTGGCGCTGTGCCACCATCCGGAGGGCCACTCGGAGGCGGTGCACGCGGGGCGCTGGAGCCAAAACCCGGATTTTTGCTTCTGGGAGACACCTCTGATCGAGTTGTCCGGAAAGACGATGGGCATCGTGGGCTTCGGGCGAATTGGCCAGGCGACCGCGCGGATCGCCGCGGCCTTTGGCATGCGGGTGATTGTCAGCAGCAGGACGGTGCGGGAGGAAAGCCGCGCTCTGACCGAATTTGTGCCGCTGGACGAACTCTACGCCCGTTCGGACGTGATCTCCCTCCATTGTCCGCTGACGGACGAAACCCGCGGCATGATCCACCGCGGGGCGATCGCAAAGATGAAGCCCGGCGTGATCCTGATCAACACCGGACGCGGGCCCCTGATTGTGGAGGCGGACCTGGCGGACGCGCTGAACGACGGGCGGGTGTATGCCGCGGGGCTGGACGTGGTGAGCGAGGAACCCATTCGGGCGGACAACCCGCTGCTCAGGGCGAAGAATTGCCTTATTACACCCCATATTGCCTGGGCGCCCAGGCAATCCCGCCAGCGGCTGATGGATATCGCGGTGGAAAATCTGAGCGCTTTTCTCGGCGGCACACCGCTCAATGTCGTCAATCCGCGGTAACGGGACGCCTGGGCATCGGGGCCTTCGCCGTTTTTAATGCGAAACAGGCAATCTGAGCACGCCTGAAATCCTCGCGTATTTCCGGGTGGCGCGCTGACGGTTGGTGGTTGTTTCTCCTCCCGGTGCGCGCACGAAAAAAGAAAGCGTTCCCGGCGCTGGACGCCGGGAACGCTGAAAGCCTTACGGGACTTTCTTGGTGGCTTGAGGCCGCCCAGCGCGAAGCTGGGCGGTTGGTGTATTATTGCGCCTCGCGCTCCGGATGCGACGTCGCTCCTTCTTCCGCCTCCGGCTTCAGCCGCCTGTGGGTATAGACGGCCAGGAGCGCCAGCGCCACCGACATCAGGAACACCACCCCTTCGATCACCAGTACATTGGTCACAACCCCGGTCTTCGCCAGCGCGGGGAGCATGTCCACGGCCGCGTGCAGAAGAATCGCGGCAGGGTACAGCCAGAAACTGCCCTTATGGTATACCGAATAATATACCAGCACCGACAGCGAGATATGGATCGTCAGCGCGAGCATCCTTTCGATGCCCGCCACGAGGAACAGGGCCGGCGGTGTCGCCGCCAGCGCTGAAAGCTGCGCGGACACCAGCGCGCCGTTCTCCCCCGCCGTCAGCGTCGCGGCCTGTCCGGCATTGACAAGAATGCTCATGACGATGGACGCGATCATCGAAGCCCCGCCCAAGAGGATCGCCTCGATGCCGCCGTGGCCGACGCCGTAGGACAGCGCGGTGCGGATGCCGCCGTAGCGCCGCTTCAAAAGCTTGAAGGAAAAGAATCTGCCTGTCTCTTCGAAGATACCCGCCGCGAAGGCCCCGTATAGCATGAACGCCACCGGATACCCAGTCAGCCAGGTGCTGCCGTCGGGCTGGGGCTTGAGGACAAGCATGTGCATCACCTGTTCCAGTCCCATCGCGAAGATGAGAAAGGCCGCTGCGCCGGTCAGCGCGGGCACGATTTTCGCACCGTACCGCTTGTGATAATAAATCCAGAGCCCGACCGGTACGCCGATGGAAATGAGCGCGGACAAAGTCATGCAAAGAATCGAAAGCGCTGAGATCGTCATGATAACCCTCTCCTCTTAGACAATTAGATAATTTTCTAATTATCTGACACGATCATACTATAGAGCCTCGCGCTGTCAATAAGCCGCGGAGATTTAACCAAATTCCAGGCGCGCGGCAGTAGGCGGTTTTGCTTTCGCGCGGGTGCGGCTTGATCGCGGCGAGGAAAAATCGCCGGAAACCCAAGCGGGTTTCCGGCGACAGAGAATCCGGTCAGCGGTTGCCTTTCGGGAACGCGCTTCAGGCGTTGACGCGCTTCTCCAGCGCGGCCAGCTGGGCGTAGAGTTCCTTGGGCAGCTTGCCGTCATACTTGGCGTAGTACTCCTTGATGGACTCCACTTCGGCCTTCCAGCCTTCCGCGTCCACCTTGAGCAGTTCGTCCAGGGCGCCTTCCTTGAGATCGAGACCGGTGACGTCCAGGTCTTCCTCCTTGGGCAGGTAGCCGATGGGGGTCTCCTGGGCGTCAATTTCGCCGGAGACGCGCTGCACGATCCACTTGAGCACGCGGCTGTTGTCGCCGTAGCCCGGCCAGAGGAACTTGCCCTCGGGGCTCTTGCGGAACCAGTTGACGTAGAAGATCTTGGGCAGCTTGTCGGCGTCGGTGGCCTCGCCGATCTCAAGCCAGTGCTTGAGGTAATCCGTCGCGTTATAGCCGATGAAGGGCAGCATCGCGAAGGGGTCGCGGCGAACCTGACCGATCTTGGCGGAAATGGCGGCCGCGGTGATCTCGGAGCCCATGATGGAGCCGAGGAACACACCGTGCTTCCAGTCGAAGCTCTCGTTCACCAGCGGGATCGTGGAAGGACGGCGGCCGCCGATCAGGATCGCGGAGATCGGCACGCCGTTGGGATCTTCCCATTCGGGCGCGATGGACGGGCACTGGTTGGCGGGCGTGGTGAAGCGGGCGTTGGGATGGGCGGCCGGCTCTTTGCTGTCCGGCGTCCAGTCGTTGCCTTTCCAGTCGATCAGATGATCCGGCGCGGGGGTGCCGATGCCCTCCCACCACACGTCGCCGTCGTCCGTCAGCGCGACGTTGGTGAAGATGGTGTTCTTGACGATGGTGTGCATCGCGTTGGGGTTGGACTGCTCGGAGGTGCCCGGCGCCACACCGAAAAAGCCCGCTTCGGGGTTGATGGCGTACAGGCGGCCGTCCTTGCCGAACTTCATCCAGGCGATGTCGTCGCCCACGGTCTCAACCTTCCAGCCGGGGACGGTGGGGATCAGCATGGCCAGGTTGGTCTTGCCGCAGGCGCTGGGGAACGCGCCGGTGATGTACTTCACATTGCCCTTGGGATCGGTCAGGCGCAGCACCAGCATGTGCTCGGCCATCCAGCCCTCGTCGCGGGCCTGGACGGACGCGATGCGCAGTGCGAAGCACTTTTTGCCCAGCAGCGCATTTCCGCCGTAGCCGGAGCCGTAGGACCAGATCGTGCGCTCCTCAGGGAAGTGGCTGATGTACTTCTGCTCGATCGGCGCGCAGGGCCATGCCACATCCTGCTGGCCGGGCTCAAGCGGAGCGCCAACGGAGTGCAGACAGGGCACGAATTCGCCTTCGTCGCCCAATACATCCAGCACAGCCTGGCCCATGCGGGTCATGATGCGCATGTTGACCACGACGTAGGGGCTATCGGTAATTTCCACGCCGATTTTGGAGATGGGAGAGCCGATGGGGCCCATGGAGAAGGGGATGACGAACATCGTACGGCCCTTCATGCAGCCTTTGTACAGAGCCTTCATCGTCTTTTTGAGCTCTTCGGGGTCGATCCAGTTGTTGGTGATGCCGGCGTCCTCCTGCTTCTTGGAGGCGATAAATGTGCGGTTTTCAACCCGCGCCACATCAGAGGGATGGCTGCGGAACAGATAGCAGCCGGGGCGCTTCTCGGGGTTGAGCGGAATGGCGGCGCCGGAATCCACCATGTCCTTGAGAAGGCGCTGGTATTCCTCTTCCGAACCGTCGCACCAATATATGTCATTCGGCTGGCACATATCCTTGACTTCGTCAATCCACTGCAAGAGTTTCTTGTTCTTCGTCATGTTTTACGCTCCTTACGTCTCAAAATCAGCCATCCTAATTATAGCATATTCCCGTCCCAAAAATAAAGGGGTAAATTAGAAATCTTTATGAAATTGCGGCGCATTTTTGACGGCGCCTCGGTTCTAAAAATTCATTTTTGGCAAGCTGTGCATAAAACTGCCCGAACCCGGTTCGGAAAACGTTGGACCGTCATGGAAAAACAATCGATCGTTTGATATTTATTGATGGTTTGATTGAATAATTATTCTTCCCGTGCGGCTATCCCCGGCTGAAATTTCCCGCCGCGCCCGCGAACGCGCGCGGCGTTTGCCCGCTTCGCCAGCCCCAGAACCGGGTAGAAAATACAACGTGACCGTAAAAGGCAGGACGGGCGTGTTCCATCTGTGTGATTATATAATTGGTAGATATGTTTTTATATCACCATTGACGGATGGGCGTTGTGCGATCTATAATAACATTTGGTTTTTAGGGACGCTGTCGTAACCTGCGCTTTAAAGACCGATGAAGCCCGGTGGCTTATCCACGAATGCCGCCAAGCTGGCGCGGGGGGTATAAAAAATGACTGGTCCCACCCTATTACTGCTCGTCGTGTTCGTTCCGCTGATCGGCGCATGTACGCTGCCGCTGATCGGGCGCGCGTCGGCAAAGGTTCGAAACGCGATGGCCTTTGTCTACGTCGCCATCCCCTTCGGGCTGCTGATCTCGATGCTGCCGACGGCGCTGTCCGGCGCGCCTTACTCCTTCGATATCATGCTGCCGCTGGGGTTGAGCTTTGGCTTTCATGCCGATGGCCTGGCGGTGTTCATGGCGCTGATCTCCTCTTTCCTGGGGCTGATTATCGTCGTGTACTCCTTTGGCTATCTCGGCCACTATGAGAACCAGAACGAGTACTATTTCTATGTGGTGATGTTCCTGGGTGCGATGATGGGCATCACGACGACGACCAATCTGGTTTTTCTCTACGGCTTCTGGGAGCTGTCGGCGCTCGCCTGCTGGCGGCTGATCGGCTTTTTCCGGGAGAAAGAGTACGTGCGCCGCGCAAACAAGGCGTTTTTGATCACGGGCGTGGGTGCGCTCGTGATGCTTGCGGGCTTTCTGATGGTCTACTTCCAGCATGGGACGATGGACCTTCTGCAGCTTCGCGGAAAAGAAATCTCAAACGCCGCGGTGGTGCTGATCCTCTTTGGCATCCTCTCGAAGTCCGCGACGCTTCCCCTGCACTCCTGGCTGGCGGACGCGGGCGTCGCGCCGACCCCCGCCACAGCCCTTCTGCACGCGGCGGTGCTGGTAAAAATTGGCGTATACGTCTACGCGCGCCTTTTTGCCGTCACCTTCCAAATCGACGCTTTCTGGAATACCGCGGTGCCGGTGATCGCCGCCGTCAGCGCAATGATTTCCGCCGGCGCGGCCATCGCGGAGAATGACATCAAGCGCATTGTCGCCTACTCCACCGTCAGCCAGATCGGCTTTATCTTCCTTGGGCTGTCCATCGGCGGCGAGGCTGCGCTGGCGGGCGGGCTGATGTACATCCTGATGCACGCGATTTCAAAGGCGGGCCTTTTCCTGTGCGCGGGCATCGTGGAACACGGCCTCCACACGAAGGACATCCGCAAAATGGGCGGTCTGGCGAAGACAATGCCATGGACGGCGGCTTCCTTCTTCCTCTGTTCGTTCTCTGTCATGGGCGTGCCGCCCTTTGGCGGCTTCTTCAGCAAGGACATGGTCATCCACGGCGCGGTGGAGGCCGGGCATCCCTGGATCGCCGCGGTGTTCATCCTGGGCGCGGTGATGACCGTCATCTACCTGATGCGCGCGTTTTACCGGGTGTTTCTGGGGCAGTCTCACGCGGAGCACCCCGCCCACGAAGGCCGGGGCACGATGGAGTATTCCGTGGCGCTCCTGGCTGCGCTGTCCATTGTCAGCGGAATTCTAATTTACTACCCGGCGGTTTGGGTTCAGGCGATTGTTCAGCAAATGGCGGTGATCATCGGATGAGTATAACCATTGATTCCTTCCTTCCCCTCGCGCTGGTGCTGCTGCCCGCGTCATTTGGCGCGTTGATCTTTGCGCTGCCTGAAGGCATGCGGCTTCTTCGCAGGGCGTTTCTCGCCTTGGGTGCCGCCGCGACCTTTGCCCTTGCGGACTTCGTCGCGGGACAATCGCTCGAGTTCACCCGCGCCTGGGCGCTCTGGGGCATGGATTTTTCGCTGAAGCTGACGGCGCAGAGCGGCGCATTGGTGGTCGCCGCGTCGGCGGTGGCGTTTTTCCTCGCGATTTACGCCTCGGTCACTAAGGCGCATGCCGAGAATTCCAGACTGTTTGACGGCAGTCTTCTGATGGCGTTGGCGCTGGCGATCGGCGCGCTGACGGCCAACAACATGATCGCCATGCTGTTCTTCTGGCAGGCGATGTGGGCGCCGATGTTCGGCATGATCAAATCCGGAGGCGAGGACGCGTGGCGGGCTTCGGTGCGCGCGATTTTCACCGCCGGGTTCACCGATCTATGCATGATTCTGGGCATGGCGTTTGCCGGCTACGCCGCGGAGAGCATGACCATGGACGCGATGCATGTGCCGATGAACGCGCTGGGCACGGCGGGCTTTCTCCTGATGTCGGTGGGCGTAGTGGCGAAGCTGGGCGTCATCCCCTTCCACGGTTGGATCTACAAGGCGTCCAAGGCCGCGCCCGCGCCGTTCATGGCGCTTGTCCCCGGCGCGCTGAACCTGCTCATGGGCGCGAACCTGCTTTCGAAATTCCCCGGCATGTTTGAAATGGGCCGGGAAGCCTGGCCGCTTCTGCTGGTTCTGGTCACGGGTGCGGGCACGGTGCTTGTCTCCGGCATGCTCTCGCTGACGGCGGGCGATTATAAAAAGCTTGCGATCGCGCTGACCTTGGCGCAGGGCGGCGCGCTGGTGCTCGGCGCCAGTTCTTCCGCCGGCGGCGTCTTTGCCTACGCGGCCATCGCGGCGGCGGCGGCGGGCTGCGCCCTGTTCCTGACGGCGGACGTGCTGGATGGCGCGCCGGAGCGCAAATCGCCCTTCGCGGTGGGGGCTTACTACGCCGCCGCGCTGGTGGCCGTGGCGGTCGCCTTCGCCGGGGCGATCTACCGGATCGCGCTGCAGGACGGTATCCTGGGCCTGATCCTGTCGCTGGTATCGCTGGTTGGCGCGATCTTCGCGGGCGTCGGCGCGGTGAGCTTCGCGCGTCATACCGTCCTCATGAAGTCCTCCGAAGTGAAGGACGAGCCCACCACCGAGATGGACGGCGCGCTGGCCTGGCTGGAAACCACCCATTGTGATCCCTACCCCATCGCGCGGACGGTGTTCCGCTTTTATGCGAATGTCTCCCTCAAGGTCAACGATGCGATCAGCTGGTTTTATGACGTTGCGGTCGTGTGGTTCGTCGGCGCGCTGTCGTCGCTGGTCAAGCGGGCCCATAACGGCAGCCAGTCCCGGTATGTGCTCTGGGTGCTTCTGGGCGTGGTGATCGTGATCGCGATCTTTGCGCTGTCCTGAGGGAACCCCCCATTTTAAGGAGGAAAAGCTCGTGCCGTTTCTGTTTATTGGGATCCCGCTGGCGGCGGTGGTGATCCTGAACATCCTGACATGGAACAGCCGCTGGTCTGCGCTGTGGGTGGCGGCGAGCGTCGCGCTGATTCAGGTGGCGCTGGGCGCTTGGGATCTTATGAAAACCATTCAAACGAATGCCCCCGTGGTTTCCACGTTCTTCGGCACGTTTTCGGTGGACGCCTTCGGCGCGATCGTGCTGACGATCATCGGCTTTATCGCCGGCATCACGGCCCTCGTGGCCACAAGCACCATTCACGCGAGCCGCTTCAGCTTCGGCAGCTCACTGCTGATCCTGATGATGGGCATGAACGGCGTCGTGATGGTCACGGATATCTTCAGCCTGTACGTGTTCATTGAGGTGACGGGCGCGGCCTCGTTCCTCCTGATCGCCATCGACAAGAAGCGGGACGAGCTGGAGGGCGCGTTCAAGTACTACCTGATGAGCGCTCTGGCCACCGCGATGATGCTGCTTTCCATCGCCTTCCTCTTCACGCTGTCGGGCGAGACTTCCTACGCTGGCGTTGCGGCCTACGTGGCCTCGCTGAACGGTTCTTACCCTGTGATGCTGAACGCGGCGATCCTGCTGTTTGTGATTGCGCTTTCGATCAAATCCGGCGTGGTACCGTTCCACACATGGGTACCGGACGCCCACTCCTCCGCGCCGTCGCCGGTTTCGGTGGTGCTGGCTGGCGTCGTGATCAAGGTGTCGGGCGTATACGCGCTGATGCGCGTCTACCGGGACGTGTTCCTGAACGATCCCAAGGTCGGCAACGCGCTGGCGATCCTCTCGCTGGTATCCATTCTGGTTGGCGCGCTGGGCGCCATCGGGCAGAAGGACATCAAGCGCATGCTTGCCTTTTCCTCCGTCAGCCAGATCGGCTACATTGTATTGGGGGTTTCCACGGGTTCGGCGCTGGGCTTCATCGGCGCGGTGATGCACTTTTTCAACCACGCCACGTTCAAGTCGCTCCTGTTCGTGGACGCCGCCGCCGTCTATCATCAGACCGGAACCCGCGACATGGATCAGATGGGCGGCCTGGGCAAGAAGATGCCCTTCACCAGCATCAGCTCCATCCTGGGGCTGATGTCGATGGCGGGAATACCGCCGCTGTCCGGCTTCTGGTCGAAACTTGTCATCGTGATGGCGGTGTGGCATTTGTCCCCAGGACTCGCCATCGCGGCGCTGTGTTTGAGCGCGCTGACGCTGGGGTATTTTCTTATACTCCAGAAGAAGGTGTTTTTCGGCAAGACCACGCCCGAAATGGAAGCCGTTACGGAGTGCGGCGGGAGCCTGAAGTTCGTAGAGGTTCTCCTTTCCGCCGTCAACGTCATCGCGGGGCTTCTGTTCCCGCTCTTGCTCGTCTACCTCAATGGCAAAGGCCTGATCTGACGACATCCTTGCGATGGAAGGTGTAGAGAATTGAACCTTACGGTAATTATCCTGTTGCTGGCGGGGCTGCTCGCAACCGCCCTGATGACCGTGATGCTCCGCGACCTGCTGAAGGCGGCCGTTGCGCTGGCCGCGCTCAGCGCGGTGCTGACCATCATCCTGTTTATGCTCAAGGCACCGCTGGCGGCGGTGTTTGAGCTTTCCGTCTGTGCTGGCCTCATCACGGTGGTGTTCATCAGCACCATTTCGATGACGAAGCTGCGCACGAAGGAAGAGATCGCACAGCACCGGGAAGAGCGCCGCAGGCGTTTCCGCCTGCTGCCGGTGGTGGTGATCGCCCTCACCGCCGCGGGGCTCGCGCTGATGCTGCCCCACTTGGGCGAACTGATCCCCAACACCGTCCCCCACGTCACCACCGCCGCGGAGGCCACGGTGTTCTGGAACGAGCGCCAGGCGGACCTTCTGGGCCAGATCGTGATCGCGCTGGCCGGCGTGTTCGGCGTACTGATCTTCTTCAAGGAGGGCGACAAGCTGTGAGCCTGCTGTTTACACTGTTTCTGATCGGCGCGGCGCTGCTCATCGCAGTGGGCGTGTACGGCATCGTCGTGACCCGGAATTTGATGCGCATTCTCCTGTCCGTGGAGGTGCTCACCAAGGCCGTTACACTGGTGATGATCGGCGCCGGCTATGAAACCGGCAAGATGGGCATGGCCCAGTCCTTTGTGATCACGATCATCGTCATCGAAGTCATGCTGCTGGTCATCGCCACGGGCCTGCTGTTCGGCGCCTACCGAAACAACGGCTCATTGATGACCGACAAGCTTAATAACCTGAAGGGTTAGCGCCCGATTCAATTTGACGAATGGATGGAGGCATCCGATGGAAAGCTTTCTCATGTCGCCGCCGGTCACCTTTATTGTGCTGCTCCTGATTTCCTTTGGCCTTTCGCTGGTTTCGAAGCGGGTGGCCACCCGCGGCCAGGACTCCGAAGGCAAGATGCAGGCCTACGCATGCGGCGAGAGCATGGAGGAAAATCAGGGCCAGCCGGACTATACCGAGTTTTTCAAGTTCGCGTTTTTCTTCACCATCATGCACGTGGTCGTGCTGGTGGTGGCCACCGACCCCGCGGGCCTGTCGGTCACGTCGGCGGTGTATCTGGGCGTGACGGTGCTTTCGCTGTTCATGCTGCTGCGGAGGTAAGTACATGAATACGATTGAACGCATCATCAATTGGGCCCGGCTGAAGTCGCCGTGGATTATCCACTTTAACTCGGGCGCCTGCAACGCCTGCGATATTGAGGTGCTGGCGGCGCTGACTCCCCGTTACGACGTGGAGCGCTTCGGCGTCCAGCTCAAGGGTTCGCCACGCCATGCGGATGTGCTGGTCTGCTCCGGTCCGGTCACGATGCAGCAGCGGGATCGCCTGGTGACCATCTATCAGCAGATGCCCGAGCCCAAGTTTGTCATCGCGGTGGGAACCTGCGCCTGCTCTGCGGGCGTGTTCGACGGGTGCTACTGCGTGGAGGGCGGCATTGATACCGCCGTCCCCGTCAACATGTATGTGCCCGGCTGCCCCGTCAAGCCCGAGGCCATCATCGACGGTGTGGTGAAGCTGCTGAAGACGCTGGAAGACAAGGAAACCAAACCCAAAAAAGGCAAAAAGGGAAAAGCGGCGCTGGAAATCAGACCGGATGTCGAAGTCGAAGGCCAAGGCGGAGAACCGGCATCCGCGGTGGAAAGCCCCGATGCCCCGAAGAGCGAGAGCGAAGCCGGGCAGGCGTGAGGAGGCAGACGCATGGAAATGACGTATGAGAGAGAGCAGGGCGTACTGAACCGCCTCGTCGAACGCTTCGGCGTGGACGCGGATCAGGCCATGGTGAAGCACAACAGGATCTACCTGAGCGTGTCTGAGGAAATCTTCATGGACGCGCTGATATTCCTGAAGGAAGAGCTGGGTTTTGATCACCTGTGTACCATTACGGGGCTTGATGCGGGCGAGAATTTTGAGTTCCTGTATCATGTTGCGGAACCCGGCGGCATCGTGATGACGCTGAAGTTCAAGACGCGTCGGGAGGATCCGGTATCCATTCATACGGTGCTGCCGGTCTATAACGGCGCCACCTTCTATGAGCGAGAGCTGGAAGGCCTGCTCGGCATCAAGGTGGAAGGCCTGACGCCCGGCCGACAGTATCCGCTGCCCGACAACTGGCCCAAGGGCGAATATCCGATGCGCAAGGACTGGAAACCCGGCATTGCCCAGAAAACCGCGCCGGAGCTGTCCGCCGCCCAGCCCCAAATTTCCGAACCCGCGAAGGGGGTGTAACCATGGAGAGAGACAACAAGATCATGATCCCGCTGGGTCCGCAGCATCCCGCGCTGGAGGAACCCGAGAGTTTTAACCTCCTCCTGGACGGCGAGCGCGTGGCCGCCGCAGCCGTGGCGCTGGGGTATAACCACCGCGGCATGGAAAAAGCCGCCGAAAGCCGCACCTACGTGCAGAACATTTACCTGCTGGAGCGCATCTGCGGCATCTGCTCCCACTCCCATTCCACCTGCTATGTGCAGACGGTGGAGGCGCTGGCCGGCGCGGAAGTCCCCCGCCGCGCGCTGTACCTGCGCGCGCTCGTGGGCGAGCTTGAACGCATTCACAGCCACCTCTTGTGGCTGGGCATCGCGGGCCACGAGATCGGCTTCATGTCGCTGTTCATGTACGCTTGGCGTGATCGTGAGATCGTCATGGACACGCTGGAGATGCTGACCGGCAACCGCATCAACTACGGCATGAACGCCATCGGCGGCGTGCGCCGCGACATCACCCCCGAGCAGGCTCAGAAGGTGCTGGAGGCGGTGGACGCGTTGGAAGCCCGCACCGAATACTATGAGAAGGCCGTGCTGGGCGAGGAAACCGTGGCCCAGCGCCTTGCCGGCGTGGGCAAGCTGTCTCGCGAGGACGGGCTGCGCCTGGGCGCCACCGGGCCGGTGCTGCGCGCTTCCGGCGTCAAGCGGGATGTGCGCCGGGACGATCCCAACGGCATTTATCCGGAGTTGGACTTTGCGGTGATCACCGACGACCACGCGGACGTCTTCGGCCGTACGGTCGTCCGCGTGTTGGAGCTGATGGAGAGTTATAAGATGATCCGGCAAATCATTCAGCAGATGCCGGAGGGCCCCATCGCCGTGAAGGTGCCCCTGAGGATCCCGGCGGGCGAGTCCATCATGCGCTACGAAGCGCCCAGGGGCGAGGACATCCACTACACGAGATCCAACGGTACCGACAAGCCCGACCGCGTCAAGGTCCGCGCGCCAACGCTGGCGAACCTGGCCGCCATCACGCATATGATCGAGGGCGGGTATCTCGCGGACGTGCCCATCGTCATCGCGGCCATCGACCCGTGCTTCTCCTGCACGGACCGTTCCGTGCGCGTCGTGGACGGCTCGTCCGGCCGCTCGCAGGTGTTCGACTGGGAAGGCCTTCGAAAATACAGCGTGGATTGGTATGCGAAGCAGGGCGTTGACCTGACCGCCGCCAACAAGAAACTGAGGGGAGAATGATCGGCGTGTGGCTTGCCCTGTTCCAAATCGTGATCTTTCCGGGATTTCTTTTCCTCGGCGCGCTGTCGCTGGTGTTCGAGTACGTCGACCGCAAGCTCTATGCACGGATGCAGAATCGGATCGGCCCGCCCTGGTACCAGCCGCTGGCGGACCTTCTGAAGCTCCTGTCAAAGGAGGCCATCATCCCCTGCGATGCGGAGCCGCGCCTTTTCAGCGCGATCCCGGTTTTCGCCTTCGCATCCACTTGTGCTGCGTTTCTCTACATTCCGATCTGGAGCGCCACATCGCTTCAGCCCTTTGACAGCGATTTGATCGTCGTCATGTACTTTCTGACCGTCCCGGCGCTGACGTTCTTCCTGGCGGGCTGGTTCTCCAAGTCGCTCTTCGCGGAACTGGGCGCGATCCGCGCGATGACACAGCTGTTCGCTTATGAGGTGCCGCTGTACATGGCGCTGCTGGGCCCGGCTCTCCTGGCGGGAACCTGGTCGATCAGCGGGATCACTCAGTTCTATCATCAGCACCCGGCGCTTCTCCTGGTGAACATTCCGGCGTTTCTCGTGTCCATCATCACCGCGCAGGGCAAGCTGGAGCGCGCGCCCTTTGATATCCCGGACGCCGAGACGGAAATCGTCGGCGGCACGTTCACCGAATACAGCGGGCGCCTGCTGGCGATGTTCAAGATGACGATGAGTACGGAACTCGTGGTGGTGGCGGCGCTGATCTCAGCGGTGTTTTTCCCGGTATTCATCGGCGGCAACGCGGTGGTGGGGTTCCTGCTTTTCCTCGTGAAACTGTTCGTCGTCGTCTTCCTGCTGGCGCTGATGCGCGCCGCCCTCGCCCGCTTCCGGCTCGACCAGATGATCGCCTTCTGCTGGAAGGTGCTGGCGCCGGTCTCCCTCGCCCAGATCCTCATCGACCTGATCGTCAAAGGAGCGCTTCACTGATGCATACCCCTGGCAAAATGGTTCCCTTTCTGCTCGGCATGATGGCCAAAAAGACCGATACGGTCCTCTATCCGGCCGTGCAGGCGCAGGTCCCCGAAAAGTTCCGCGGCGCGCTGAAGTTCCATGCGGACCGCTGCGTGGGCTGCAAGCTGTGCATGCGCGTTTGTCCCGCCAACGCCATCACCATTGAGAAGGTGGCGGATAAGCAGTTCAAGGCCATCGTACACCTGGACAAGTGCCTCTACTGTGGCCAGTGCGTGGACACCTGCAACAAGGACGCGCTGGAGAACACCCAGAATTTCGAGCTGGCCAGCGCCGACAAAAAGTCGCTGACAGTGGAAATCTGAGCCGTGAACGTCGATTTGGTATTGAAAGAATGGCTCGCGGGCGCGGAACGCCTCGCGGTGATTGGCGCGGGCTCCACGCTTCGCGCGGATGATGCTGCGGGCATGGAGGTCGTGATACGCCTTGCAGAGGAGTACCCTGAGGACGCATATCCGGAGCTGCTGTTCTGCCCGGGCGAGACCGCGCCGGAGAACTTCAGCGGTAAGATCCGCGCGTTTAAGCCCACCCACATGCTTTTGATCGACGCCGCGGACGTGGGCGCGGAGCCGGGCGAGATTGTGGAGATACCGCCGGATCGGGTGGGGGGACCCACGTTTCTTTCCCATATGCTGCCGCTCAAGGTGATGATCAACTACCTTTCGGACGAGACGGGCGCAAAGTCGCTTCTGCTGGGCGTTCAGTGGCAGAGCATGGAGTTTGACGGCGCGATGACCGCCCCGGTCGCCGCCGCCGTAGAGGCGCTCTGCGACGCGCTCAGGCGCGCCATCGTCGAAGGCTGGAACCGGTGACAGACGCATACGCCCGAACAAAACGGCCTGCCGCGCGGCAGGCCGTTTTGTTTGATCCTCATACCAATCCAAAGCATTCATGATTCGTCGGACCGGATCATTTCGCGCGAGGCGGTGTCGCTCGCCGCTCAACGCAGCGCTGCATTTCACACCGAAGGCGTATCCCGAAGGGTCGCTTCGCTTTGGCTCCTAGCCTCGCATCGAAAATCTCTCGATCCTTTGGAATCATTACTGTTTTTACTTGGTATCAGCATATCCTCGGAAGGCCTTCGCCGGAGAGCGGCGGCAGCACCCGGCGGCCGCCCAGTTCCGTGACCAGCGTCACGCCCTTCCCCGCCTTCGCACGCCCGATGAACCGCGCGTTTTCGCCGTACCGGCTGGCGCGGATGATTTCCAGCGCCTCCTGCGCGCGCTCCTCCGGCACGACGGCGATCAGCTTGCCCTCGTTGCCCATGTAGAGCGGGTCCAGCCCAAGGATCTCGCAGAGGCCGCGCACTTCGCGGCCGACGGGAATCAGCGCCTTTTCCACCTCAATCCCGCATCCGGAGGCAGCCGCGATTTCGTTCAGAATGGTGGCCAGGCCGCCGCGGGTCACATCCCGCATCGCGCAGAGCGGAATGTCCGCCCCCTGAAGCGCGGACACCATTTCGCCAAGCGGCGCTTCGTCGCTGACAATGCCGTTTTCGATGCCCATGCGGCTGGAGAGGATCGCGGCGTGGTGGTCGCCCAGGTTACCCGACAGGATCAGCCGGTCGCCGGGTTTCGCGTTTGCGATGGACACCGGCTCCCCCAGGATTGCGCCGACGCCCGCGGTGGTGATGATAAGGCCGCCGCTGCCGTCCACCACCTTTGTATCGCCCGCGACGATTTTAACGCCCGCTTCGTCTGCGGTCTCCCGCATCGACCGGACGATCCGCTCCAGCGCATCCGTTTCCAGCCCCTCCTCGATGGCGAAGGAGGCCGTCAGGTACATCGGCTTTGCGCCCGCCATCAGAAGGTCGTTGACTGTGCCGCACACGGAAAGTCTTCCGATGTCGCCGCCTGGAAAAAACAGCGGCTTCACCACGAAGGCGTCCGTGGTCATGGCCAGGCGATTGGACGGAACCGTCACCATCGCCGCGTCGCCCATGGGGTCCAGGTATTCGTTGGACAGGTGTTTTTGGAACACCGTGCGGATCAATTCGTTCGTCTGAACCCCGCCGCCGCCGTGCGCCATCTCGATTTTCATAGGGATTCCTCCCGGGCCCATATTCCGCAGGACCCTTCCGCTGATACCATGCAGGCGCCCACCGGGTGGCCGGGGTCGCAGCCTCGGCGAAACAGCGGGCATTCGGGGGGCAGAATGCGCCCCAGCATTACGTCGCCGCAGCGGCATGCCGGGCTCTCCGTGCCGCGAGGCAGCGCCCCCGGCCACCCGTTAAACCGCGCGTAATCGCTTCGGAGCGCAAGCCCCGAAGCGGGAATCTCCCCGATCCCACGCCAAAGGGTATTTGACGGCTCAAAGCATCCCGCCACCGCCGCCATGGCGGCCTCGTTTCCCTCCGGCGTGACGGCGCGTGGGTACAGGTTGGCCGCGCGGGGTTCTCCGCGCTCCAGCTGGTCGAGAATTTCGGCCAGCGCCAGCAGGATGTCCCGGGCCTCGAAGCCCGCGATCACAAAAGGCTTTTGAAATTCCTCCGCCAGCGGCCGAAAGGCGCGGCTTCCCGTCAATACCGCCACGTGGCCCGGGCAGAGGAAAGCGGCGATGCCGTTCTCCGCTGCGGCGAGGTAGCGCAGCGGCTCGATCATCGTCTTGAGGGCTGAAACCAGGCGGATGTTGGACAGCCCCGCCCTCTCGGCCTCCCGGATGAGCAGCGCGTATACGGGCGCGGTGGTTTCAAACCCAACCGCCGCTACGACGCAGGTCTCCTCCGGATGCGCTTCAGCGTGGGCGATCACATCATGGGGTCCCAGAAACATGGAAACCCGCCCGCCTGCGGCCTTGGCCCCGGCGAGGCTCATGCGGCTTCCCGGCACCCGCAGCATGTCGCCGAAAGCGAACACACGATGGCCGGGCTTAAGGGCGATCTCATTGAGCGCATCGATGAAGCCCGGCTCGGTCACGCATACCGGGCAGCCCGGGCCGGAGACAAGCCGCACCTCCTCCGGCAAAAGCGCCCTGAGCCCCGACCGCGCGATGGCGGCGGTATGCGTGCCGCATACCTCCATGATTCGAAGGGGCGGCCCGTCGTAACGCCGGATGCGCTGAAGCAACTGCTGCGCCGTCATAGCGCGCCCCCGATCTCCTCGTGCAGCGAGGCGATCTCCCTGGCCGCCTCCGGTGTGAGCACCTGCATCGCGTAGCCCGCGTGCACGAGCACCCAGTCTCCGATCCGGGGATTCACGAACCCCACATGCACGCTGACGCGGTTGCCAAGTACGTCCACCTTCGCCCACTCCCCATCCAGAGATACCACGATGCCCGCAGCGGCAACGCACATAAAAATCACCTCGATGCGATAAATGCCTGTCCCAGGCTGATCCCGCCGTCCCCCGGCGGCACCTGGCGGTTGATGAATGGATTCAGCCCGCGGGCGCGAAGCCTCGCAAGGCACATTTCCGTCAAAAGCCGGTTTTGAAACACGCCGCCGGTCAGCGCCGCATCCCGAACACCGTGGCGCGCGCACAAAATGGCAATTACGCGTTCTGCCATGTCTGCCACCGCCTCGTGGAAGCCCAGCGCCAGCGCGGGCACATCTCCGCCCGCCGCCAGCGCGCGAATCACCGGCCGCCAGTCGGCGACGGGGACGCCGTCCGCCTCCTGGACTTCGAAGGCCATTTTACGGGGCGCAACGCCCGAGCGCAGCGCCAAAGCTGCCGTCCGCTCCAGCAGGATCGCGCACTCACCCTCGTATCGGTTTTCCAGACAGACGCCCAAAATGGCCGACGCGGCGTCAAAGAGCCTGCCCATGCTGGAGGACTTTACCGTGTTGATCTCAAGCGCGATCGCCCGTTTGAGCACGCTCCATCCGGCGTAGGCGGGCGTTACGCCGCTTGCCGCCTGATAGCAGGCGGCGGTTTTTTGGGCGTCCCGCATGGACTCGTCGCCTCCCGCCATGGCAACCGGCAGAAGATGCGCGGCGCGAACGTGCCTTCCGCCTTCGCAATAGAGAAACTCGCCACCCCATACCGTACCGTCCGGCCCATATCCGGTGCCGTCGAAGGCGGCCCCGACCGCGCGGGTCAGGGCGTATTCCGCCATCACCGACGCCACGTGGGCGTGGTGATGCTGTACCGGTTTCACCGGAAGGCCGGTCTCCCGCGCATAACCGCGGCTTATGTAGCGCGGGTGGAGATCTACCGCCGCCAGCAACGGTTGAGCGTCCAGCAGCGCCTTCAGGTTGCCCGCAATGGCCGCGTAGCGGTTAAGACAGCCCGCGTCCTCCAAGTCTCCGACGTAGGGCCCCACGTAGGCGTAGCCGCCCATAAGAAAACAGCAGGCCGCCTTCAGGTCACCCCCGGCCGCGAAGAGGTTCACGGAGCTCTTCAGCGGCAGCGGCAGCGGCAGCGGCACGTAGCCCCGGGCGCGCCGGAGGATCTGCGGCGCGCCGTCGATTACCCGCGCCACGGAGTCGTCCAGAGGGTTTGTGATGGGCCGGTCGTTGGCCAGAATGCCGGAGAGAGAGCCGGGCGCGAAGGCGCGCGCACCGGATTCGTCAAAGGCGATGGGTTCGCCGCTGACGTTCAGGCTGGTCATGACGAGCACCCGCGCGCCGCCCGCGGCCACCGCGCCCAGAAGCAGGTGATGTACCGGGGTGTACGGCAAAAAGCAGCCGTATTCCAGGCTGCCGCGGGCTACGCTTTCGTCAAAGGCGTCAAACTTTGCCGGGAGGAGCACGATGGGACGGGCGAAGCTCGTGAGCAGCGCGCGTTCCTCGGGGCTCGCAAGGCAGACGGCTTCGATGTCCTCCATCCCGTGAAACATCAGCGCGAAGGGCTTTTGCTCCCGACCCTTGAGCCTACGCAGCTTCTCCACTGGTCCCCGCTCCGGAAGGCAGGCAAGGTGATATCCTCCGATGCCCTTGACCGCCACAATGCCGCCGGCAAGAATGTCGCGGGCCGCGCTTTCGATTGGATCCGGCTGCTCCGCGCCCGCTTTCTCATACCAGATCCGGGGACCGCAGTCCGGACAAGCGATGGTCTGGGCGTGCAGGCGGCGATCCGAAAGGCGCGTGTACTCCCCTAAGCAGGATTTGCACATTGGGAACGCATCCATCGTGGTGGTCACCCGGTCGTAGGGCAGCGCCCGCAGGATCGAGTAGCGCGGGCCACAGGTGGAACAGCTGATGAAGGGATGACGGTAGCGACGGTCTTCCGGGTTCCGCATCTCCCGAAGGCAGTCTTCGCATACCGGCGCGTCGGGCGGAACGATGCGAGGGAGCGCCGCGCTCCGTGGCGTTCCGCCGCTTTCATGGATATCAAATCCATCGGCCGGGAAGGGCTCCGCCTGGAATTCCTCCTTCCGGAGGATCGAAAACCGCGCCTCGATGGCGCGGATCAGCGCGTCGACTTTTGCCCGATCGGCCGACAGTACGCACTCGGCAAGGCCACCCGCATTTTTTACCCAGCCGGAAACGCCCGCTTCCAGCGCCATCTTCCGCACCGTGGGGCGGAAGCCCACGCCCTGCACCAGCCCGGAAAAGACTACTTTGCGGTATTCGCGCGGTGGTTGAGCCACGTTGCCACCTCTTGGAAGCCTTCGCCGGTGCGGGAACACACGCGGAATACGGGAACGGACGGATTGAGTGCGCGCACACCCTTCGTGTAATAATCCTCATCAAAGTCCACATAAGGCGCGAGATCCACCTTGTTGACGAGGATGACGTCCGCCTTTTCAAAGGCCAGCGGGTATTTGTAGGGCTTGTCGCTCCCTTCGGTGACGGCGGTGATCAGCATCTTGATGTGCTCGCCGATGACGAACTCCGCCGGGCAGACGAGGTTTCCGATATTTTCGATGAAGAGGTATCCCCCGCGCATGCGGACGGCGTCGGCGGCGTCCTTAATGACCGGGGAATCCAGGTGGCACGCGCCGTGAGTGTTGATCTGATGGGCCTCAATGCCCAGCTTTTTCAGGTTTTCGGTATCAATGGAGGACTCGATATCGCCCTCGATGACGGCCGACTTGCGGTCAAGAAGCGGGATCAACCTGATTAGCGTAGAGGTCTTTCCCACGCCCGGCGCGCCCATCACGTTGACGCAGAATACGTTTTTGTCCGTGAGCTCCCGGTTGAGTTCCGCCGCCAACTCGTCGTTCCGCTTGTAAATGGATTCCTGGATGTCAATCTGACTCATTTTTCTACCTCGATCGCCTTTACATAGAATTCCCGGCCGATCTCCGTGGGCCGGCCCTGGCCGCCGCATGGGCAGGAGAAGTCGAAGGGCTTGCGCTCAAAGAGCCGGCCGCAGCTTTCGCATTTCAGCATGGACTTGACAAATTCAAACGTTAGACACGCGCCCTCGCAGAGGCTGCCCGCGCTGATCAGGTCAAAGTACAACTGAATGGAATCCGCCATGTAGCCGGAAGCGTCCCCGACCACCAGCTGGATCTGGGTGACTTTGCCGGCGCCGCGCTCCCTGGCCGCATCGGAGGAAATGTCGATGATCCGCTGGGTGATGGGCAACTCGTGCACGCGCTTCCTCCCCCGCTTCCGCTCCGCGAAAGTCTGTCCTGATAGTATAAACAGCCTCGCCGCGCCTTCAAACAGCGCCAAAGTACGCTCAGTCGAAATGGCGGGTGAAGATTTCGTCCTTTTCCAGCAGCTCCTCAATGGTGTCAAACCCCAGCCGGTGCAGCAGCTCCACCACGTAGGGATTTTCTGCCGGGGTGCGGTAGAGCGCCGCGTCGCCGTAGACTTCGACCGCCTGCCGCCCCGCCTCTACCGGCGTGACCGCCCGCGGTCCGCCCACACAGCCGCCGCGGCAGCCCATGCCTTCGTAGAAGTTGCCGCCGCCGTTTCCGGCGCGGATGTCGTTCATCATCGTCCGGCAGGCGGGAATGCCGTCTGCCTGGCGCGTTTTGACGGTGATTTCGCGATTCGGGCTCAGCCGGCCCACCGTCTCCCGGACGGCTTCGCTGACGCCGCCCGCGCGGGCGTAAATCCGCCCCGCGCGGGAAGAGTGGTCCTTGTCGCTCTCCTCCATCCGGGCCGGATCGATGCCGAGAAGGTCGAAGATCGCCTGCGTCTCGCTGAAGGTGAGCACGTAGTCCACCGCGCCCGCCAGGTCTTTCTCCCGCGCCTCGGCCTTCTTGGCGAGGCAGGGGCCGATGAACACCGTCACCGCGTCCGGATAGAGGGTTTTGACCGTCCTGGCGCAGGCAATCATCGGCGAGACGGAGCCGGGCACGTGGGGCATCAGTTCGTGGTAGATCTTGCGGATCATCGCGATCCACATGGGGCAGCAGCAGCTGGTCAGCTGATAGTCGGACTCGGTATGGATGTTCCGGTCGAACTCCAGCGCTTCCTTGAGGGTCAGGATGTCCGCGAACAGCGCCACCTCAATCATGCCGTCAAAGCCCACCGCCTTGAGCGCGGCGCGCAGCTTGCCCGGCGTGACGGAACTCGTAAACTGGCCCAGAAACGCCGGAGCCACCAGCGCGTAGGCCAGGCTCTTGGAAGAGCGCACCGCCTTGAGCGCAGGCAGGATATCGGTGGAGGCTTTGAGTTTTTCACCCGCGCAACCGTCGATGCAGTCCGCGCAACCCATGCACTTTTCCGGATCGATCCGGATATTGCCCGCCTCGTCCAGACTCATGGCGTCGAAGGGACAGCGGCCGACGCAGACCGCGCGCTGTTCTTGGGGGCAGTCGCACTCTCCCGTGCGAATCACCAGCGGATGCTTGGCCGGGTGTAAAAGGCAATCCAGATGATAGGGGTCGTATTCGGACAGCGCTTTTTCAAGGCCCGAGGGATCGTCCCGCAGCGCCAGCGAAACCGCCTGATTGTACAGATCGGAAAAAGTCCTCATGACCGGCACTCCTCCCCGCCCGCGCGCCCTCCGTGCCGCTCGGCGCGCTTTGCAAGGGCTTTTTTTGTATTATACCACAAAGCGGCGCGCAAGAAAACTTCCGCGCGCATTTCACTTTGTGACGAAAAAACGCGATTGCATCTTTGAATTTCGGTAAAACTTTGATATAATGTTGTAAAACACCACCCGGATCCGCAGGCCTGATGCTTCGGGCCGCCGCGGGACAGCACAAAGGAGGGGCCGACAATGGATTTGACCAACACGATTCTGGGCGCCACCCCGGTTCCGGACGCGAATCTGCTTCTGAGCACGATCGACATGCAGCAGTACATGGTCTTCATCGTGATCGGCGTCGTTGTCGGCATCCTGCTCACGGCGATGGTCTGGGGGCTGATCACGATGAAACTGGCCAAGCGCAAGGGGTACCGCGGATATTTTTGGACGGGCTTCTTCTTCTGGATGATCGGCCTGATTTACGTGGTGGGCCTGCCGCTGTCCGATGAAAAGCGTCTCGCGGACATGAAAAAGCTGGTTCAGATCAGCGTTCGGGCAGGGTTAAGATAGCGCATGAAAATCGCACTCGCAAACGTACCCTTTGACGCGGAACAGGTTCGGTCGCTGAAGGCGGTTGCGGCCGGAGGCGGCGCGGAGCTCATCTATTTCAAAGACGGCGAAGCCCTGACAACGGAGGCGCTTCAAGGCTTTGAGGCCCTGATGGGATACTTTCCACCGGAGATCGTAGCTGCGCTGAAGGGTCTTCTGTGGATGCAGACGCCCTCCGCCGGCGTGGATCACCTGCGCGGCGCCTTCGATCCGGATAAGACTTTGGTGACAAACGGCTCCGGCGCCTTCGGGATTCCCATCGCCGAATACCTGCTGGCGGGCCTATTGATGCTGAATCGGAAGATGCCCGCCTACCTTCGCAACCAGAGGGCCCGCCTGTGGCAGAGCGAAGGATCCGCCCGGTCGGTCTACGGGAGCCTGGTGACGGTGGTGGGCATGGGCAATCTGGGCAGCGCTTTTGCGCGTCGGATGCATGCGATGGGCGCCCGGGTCCGTGGCGTCAAGCGCAGTGCGGCGGAAAAACCCGAGTATCTAGAGGAACTTTACCCCGTGTCCAGGCTCGGCGAGGCGGTGGAGGGCGCGGATGCTGTGGCGCTCTGCCTGCCCGCAACGGCCGAGACAGAAGGGCTCGTGGGCGAGGAGATCCTCCGGCGCATGAAGAAGGGCGCGATCCTGCTCAACGCCGGACGCGGCGCCACGCTGGACGAGCCGGCGCTGATTCGCGCGCTCATGGGCGGGCATCTGGGTGGCGCGGTGCTGGACGTGACGGCGGAAGAACCACTGTGTGCGGACAGCCCGCTCTGGGACATGGACAACGTCATCCTCACGCCCCACATCTCCGGCGCAAACGGCGATCCGATCAGCGCCGCGGTGCTCTATGAAATCTTCCACGACAACCTCGAGCGCATTTTAGCGGGAAAGCCGCTTCGCAACGTGGTGGACCCTGCGACGGGGTATTGACGCGTATTCCATTCGCGCGGCGCGGCTTCTCCCGGGAGAAGCCGCGCTTTATCACTTTCATTGCCCGGACGGATGTCTGGAAACCACGGAGTTCAGTCCATGATAAATGAGGCGGATGACCAGCTCCGACATCTCCTCCGGCGGTTCCCGGAGCCCGTTTTCCAGCCATTTTTTGACCACCGCCACGCTGGCGTGTACGCCGAACTGGATCAGGTACTCTGAAAGGCTCGAGTCCGCCTCTGCGCCGCCGGCCCATTCCTTCATCACCTGCTGCTGAGCGATCATCATCAGCTCCTCCTGCAGTTCCTCGTCGCCGTAGGCACCCAATAGCACCTTGCACAGCTCCGCATTGGCCGCGACGTACTCGAACACCATCTTCATCACCTGCTGCGAGACTGGCGCGTCCATCGGAAAGACCAACCCGTTCAGCCATGTGTTGATCTCCCGCATCACTTCGCCCTTGATCTTCTGCATCAGGTCATAGGGATCCTTGTAGTGCGCGTAAAAGGTGCTGCGGTTGACATCCGCCGTCTCGCAGATTTCCTTGACCGTGATTTTCGCGATGGGCTTCAAACTGAGCAGATGTACGAAACTCTCCCGGATCACCCGCTTGGTGTATCGGATTCTGCGGTCGTCCTTCTTCTCCCGCAAGGGCTCTCCCCTCCCCCGTCAACTCTTTACATTCAAAACCGACACTCCGCCTGACCGTGTCGGTCATTGCACACCTCACGGTAAAATTGCCCGTTGTAAACCGACACCGTGATGATTATAATCAAAACAGCCCGAATTTACAACACGGTGTCGGTTATTTATTGGGCGAGTGGGAGTACAAATCGTGGCAAACATCGCCTTCGAGCGCGTTTCCAAGACCTACCGCGTGGGAGAAGTCTCCATTCCGGCGGTGGATCATGTCAGCTTTACCATTGATCACGGAGAATTCGCGGTGGTGCTCGGCCCCAGCGGCGCGGGCAAGACGACCGTACTGAACCTATTGGGCGGCATGGACCGGGCGACCAGCGGAAAGATTCTGGTGGGCGGCCGGGACATCGCGCCGCTCTCCGTCAAGGAACTCAACGCCTATCGCCGCTTTGACGTGGGGTTTGTCTTCCAGTTTTACAATCTCATGCCCAACCTGACTGCCCTTGAAAACGTGGAACTGGCGCGGGAGGTGTGTAAAAATCCGCTTTCGCCGGAAGAGACGCTTGCGCGCGTGGGTCTCAAGGATCGCATGCACAACTTCCCGGCGCAGCTTTCCGGCGGCGAGCAGCAGCGGGTGGCCATCGCCCGGGCGCTGTGCAAAAATCCGGAACTCCTGCTTTGCGATGAACCCACCGGCGCGCTGGACTCTAAGACCGGCAGGATGGTACTGGCTCTGATTGGCCAAGTTTGCCGCGACATGGGCAAGACCGTGGTGGTCATCACCCATAACGCCGCGCTCGTGCCGGCCGCCGATCGGGTCATCCGCATGGACAGCGGACGCGTCAGCGCCGTAGAGGTCAACCCCGCCCCTGTCACAATGGAGGCGTTGGCATGGTGACGAACGCGCCGAAACGCAACATGCTCCGGCGGAAACTCCTGCGAGACATGGCGGCGAACTGGAAGGCCTTCGCCGCAATGTTGATTCTGTGTATGCTGTCCGTCACGCTGTGGCTTGGCATCAACGCCGCGGCCAGGGGCATGGATATCGGCCTGACGAGGCTTTTTGACGAGAGCAATCTGGCGAATCTCTGGATCTCCGGCGCGATCAGCGATCAGAGGGCCCGCGAGATCGCGCGTCTTCCGGGCGCGATGGGCGCGCAGCGCCGCGTTCGGCTCCGCGCGAAGGTGGATCTTCCCGGCGATCCCAAGCTGGATATTTTCATGTTTGACGGCGACGCCGGCATCTCCAAGCCTTTGTTGCTTTCCGGCAGCGCGCTCACCGCGGATGCGCGCGGCGCCTGTCTTCTCGACCGGAAATTCGCGGAGGCGATGGGCATTTCCGTCGGAGACCGCATCACCGTGACCGCCGGCGGCGTCCGGCGGGAACTGCGCGTATCCGGCATCTGCTACAGCCCCGAATATGTGGTGCATTCGGATGGCTACAGCTTCAACGTCGATCCACACACCTTTGGATACGGGTTCGTAGCACCCGGCACGCTTTCGGACCTGCCTTATAACGAAACCGTCGTGGCGCTTTCTCCCGGCGCGGACGAGAATGCGGTCAAGCGGGAAGTCGAGGCGCTGATTGACGACACCACAATTCTCGTGGCGACGCGGGACGACCGGGCCTACATCAAGATGGCGGTGGAGGAAGCCGACCAGGTACATGCAATGGGTGAGATATTCCCTTCCGTATTCTTTCTGGTGGCGGCGCTGATCACCTTCAGCACCATGCGGCGGCTGATCGAGACCCAGCGCATGCAGTTAGGTACGCTCTATTCTTTGGGCTACACCCAGCGGCAGCTGCAGAACCACTATGCCGCCTACGGCCTTTTGATCGCGCTTGTCGGCGCGGCGTTGGGTACGCTGGGCGCTTACTTTTTCCTGGGCCGCGTGGCGATGAACATGCTGCTCGCACTCTACGTGATACCCGGCGGTGAGTTGTACATGGACCCTTTCATGGTGGCGGCGGCGACGGCGCTGATCGTCCTGATCACGATGGGCGCCAGCTTCCTCAGTTGCCATCAGGCGCTGCGGGAGGTGCCGGCGGGCCTGCTCAGGCCGCGTCCGCCCCACAGCGGCCGCAGGGTGTTCCTCGAGCGCATTCCGTTTCTGTGGCGGCGTCTTAGTTTTAGCGCCAAGCTGATCGTGCGCAATATGCTCCGGAACGCCTCGCGCTTCTCTATTGGTGTTATCGGCGTGGTGGGCTGCTCCATGCTGCTGCTGACGGGATTCGGCATGCGAGACTCCGTCTCCTACGTCCTCCAGCACTACTTCACTGTCAACATGCGCTACGACGTGCGGGTAGATCTGAACGCCTATGCGCCGGAAGGTTATGAGGATTCCGTCAAAAGCCGTGCCGGCGCGGAGCGGATGGAGCGCGTGATGGAGGGCCAGGTTCAGGTGGAAACGGATGGACGCTGGCAGGAAAAGGCCTTTACCGTGCTGGAGGACCGGCACGAGATGGTCTACTTCGAAAAGGACGGGGCGCGCGTATGGCTGCCGGAAGAAGGGCTGGCCGTCACCCGGCGGACCGCGGAGGATCTGGGCCTTGGGTTGGGCGACCCGGTAAAGCTTCGCATGCCGAACGGCCATGAGGCGACCGCGGCGGTCACCGGGGTCATCGACCTGCAGCTGGGTCAGGGCTTTTACCTGAGCCGCAGCGCCTTTCGCAAGCTGGACGCGATGCCCTATCGGCCCACCGCGCTGTTTCTGGCCGGCGGGATCATCGATGTCGGCGCAGTAAACGACATGGACGGCGTGGACAAGGTGCGCACCATCGACGAGGAGCGGGGCGGCAAGCTGGCGGTCACCGGCGTGATGAATCTGCTGGTGCTTCTGATGGCGATGTTCGCGGGCGCGCTGCTGCTGGTGGTGATGTACACGCTGGGCGAACTCAGCTTCTATGAGCGCATTCGGGATCTGGCGACCTTGATGGTGCTGGGCTTCTACCCCAGAGAGACGAAGCGGCTGATCCTTCGGGAGAACGTCATCGTCGCGCTCATGGGCCTGCCCATCGGCCTTGCGCTGGGGCCGTCCCTGCATCGCTGGGTTCTGGCTGCGGGCTTCCCCAGCATCCTGCAGTTCGTTCCGTACATCTCTCGGGAAAGCTGGATCGCGACGGTGATTCTGACCTTCGCCTTTTCCTGGCTGGTTAACCGCGTCATCGGAGCGAAATTCAAATCCGTCAATATGGTCGAGGCGCTGAAGAGCGTCGAATGAGGAGGAAGAACATGTCACTCAAAATGAAAACCCTGGCGACGCTCGTGGTGACGGCGCTGATGCTGACGGCGGTGCCCGCGCTGGGCGAGGAGGCGGGTGCGCGATCCGCCAAGGGAATGGTCCGCAGCGTCGACTCCGTGGATGTGTTCGCGCCGGTTGGCGGACAACTCCTGCCCTTTGACTGGGCGGTGGGTGACCGGGTGGCTCCCGGCGCGGCGCTATTTTCCGTCCGGCCCAGGCAGGTTCTGGCGGCGAATTCCGGCGTGATCCGTTCGCTGCGCGCCGCGGTGGGCGACCAGGCGGAGGCGGTCGAGGCCCAGTTCGGCGCGCTGTGTTCCATCGAGCGCACCGACGTGATGTGGGTGAAGGCTTCCACGAAAAATGCCTATGACAAGCCGGAAAATCGCGCCATCACACTGGGTGAGACGCTGCGCGTCTATAACGGCAAGGACTCCGACCCGCTGGAGGCCCAGGGGCAGGTGATCAAAATTGACGGTAAGGACTACGTGGTGGAGATTCCGTCAGACGTGTTTGACCTGGAGGACGACGTGAAGCTCTACCGCGGCTCCGACGGCGCCTATCGCACCGGCGACAGGGTGGGCAGCGGCGAGGTGGGCCGCGCGGATTTCGTGCCGGTGACGGGCGAAGGGGTGATCGCGGGCATCAATGCCGCCGAGGGCCAGCGCGTGAGCCGGGGTGATGCCCTTTTTACGCTGGACGCGTCCGGCACGGTCTACACCCGGAGCGCGGAAACGTCGGTCGGCTCTGACCGCGGCGGCGCAGTCTCGTCGCTCTACGTGAAAAGCGGTCAGGCCGTGGTGAAAGACCAGCTTCTGATGACCGTCGAGCCGCTGGACGCCATGGAGTTTCTGGTGGACGTGGACGAACTGGACATTGCCTTCCTCAAGCCCGGCGATGCGGTACAGGTCAAGGTGGACGCGCTGAACGACCAGATGCCTGCCGTCGTCAAGGAGATTTACCCGCTGGGTGTCATGGTGCTGGACGCCACCAAGTATCAGGTGTCTCTGTCAGCGCAGACCGTTCCCGACGGCCTTCTGCCCGGCATGCGCGTGACCGCCTACTGGGGCGGCGCGGCGAACGCAGGCTGAAGACGATAGAAAACGGGCGCCGCGTTCGCGGCGCCCGAATCATCAACGGAATTCCCGTTGGGTTTTAACCGTTCCCGGCAAACTGCACGTCGGGAACGGTGCTTTTATCCCCGGAACAGCACCGTGTTGACGATGCCCTCCAGCCATTCCTGCCTTCCACTGCCGGGCTGCATTGCCGAGCCTTTCTGAATGGCGAGGGCGGAAAGTTCCTGAAGCGTCGCCTCCCCCGCGCGGATCTTCCGGCCAAGCGAAGAATGAAAGCTCTTGTAGCGTTCGGCCACAAAGCCGTCGATACGCCCGTCCTCGATCAGCTCCGCCGCCTTGATCAGCCCCAGCGCGAAGCTGTCCATCCCCAGGATGAAGGCCATGAACATGTCTTCGAAGGTGTAGCTGGGGCGGCGCGTCTTGGCGTCGAAGTTAAAGCCGCCGTCCAGGCCGCCCGCCTTCAGCACCTCGTACATGCACAGCGTGGTGTCGTAGACGTTAAAGGGGAACTGGTCGGTATCCCAGCCCAGCAGTTCGTCGCCCTGATTGGCGTCTACGGAGCCCAGCATGCCGTTCATCGCGGCGATCCTGAGGTCGTGCTGGAAGGTGTGGCCCGCCAGCGTGGCGTGATTGGCTTCGATATTCAGCTTGAAGTCCTTATCCAGACCGTACTGGCGGAGGAAGCCGACGGCCGTGGCGGCGTCAAAGTCGTACTGATGCTTCATCGGCTCCTTGGGCTTGGGCTCGATCAGGAATGTGCCCGTGAAGCCGATGGAGCGGCCGTAATCCACCGCCATGCGCATCAGACGCGCGATGTTCTCCTGCTCGAAGCGCACATCGGTGTTGAGAAGCGTCTCGTAGCCCTCGCGCCCACCCCAGAACACGTAGCCGCGGCCGCCCAGCTTTACGGTGATGTCGATGGCCTTTTTTACCTGCGCGGCGGCGTGCAGATACACGTCCAGGCTGTTCGAGGAAGCCGCGCCGTTGGCGTAGCGGGGGTTCGAGAACAGGTTAGCCGTGCCCCAAAGGTTCCGGATGCCGGTCTCCTTCATTTTTTCCAGAATGTAGTCTGAGATTTCGTCCAGGCGGCGGTTCGTCTCTTCCAGTGTGCCGGCCTCGGCCACCAGATCCAAGTCGTGAAAGCAAAAATACCGGATGCCCAGCTTGCGCATGAATTCAAATCCCGCGTCCACCTTGGCGCGGGCGTGCTCCATCGTGCCCAGCTTCTCGGCGCCGAAGCGCTTGTCAGCGGTGCCGGCGCCGAACATGTCCGCACCCAGCGCCGTCAGGTTGTGCCACCAAGCCATCGCGAAGGGCAGATGCTCCCGCATGGGCTTGCCCAGAATGACGCGATCGGGATCATAAAACTTGAAGGTAAGCGGATCTTTCGACGTGGGCCCCGCGTAGGTCACGCTAGGGATCCCCTGAAAAATCTCAGTCATGGGAAATCCTCCTTGATGCCTCTATTGTCCCCGGCGGACCGCCGTTTGTCCTGTGCGGGCCGCTCTTTACTGGAGATATACCCGGATTTCCATCCGCTGACGCGCGGCCGGGTGCGCTCCCTTTTCCTTCCCGCAAAATTTCCAAATTAATACGGGAATGGGCTGGACAATCTGCTCGCATCGTAATAGAATACTATATGTTGTATGCAAACGCCTCGAAATATACAAAAGGTGGTATTTTTCTCATGCCGCAAATGGAGCATTCCCGATCGAAGCTGTTGTCCCGCGATTTCCTGAGCCGCTACCCCGATCATCCCGCGCACATGACGCCGCTGGGTCAGTTCACCTTTTACCGTACCTACGCCCGCTTTTTGAACGCCGAGGGGCGGCGCGAGACGTGGAAGGAAACGGTCGCCCGGGCTGTTGAATACAACGTGGGGCTCGACAGGCGGCACCGCGCGAAAATCGGCCTTCCGGTTCCCGGCGATTGGCTGAGGCAGGAGGCGGAGGACCTCTTCGACGCGATCTTCAACCTTCGGCAGTTTCCTTCCGGCCGTACGCTGTGGGTGGGCGGCACCCCGGTTTCCGAAGCCTACCCGATGTCCAACTATAACTGCAGTTTTACCAACATCGAAAAGTGGGAGGACCTCTGCGAGCTGTTCTACCTCCTGATGCTGGGCAGTGGGGTGGGCTTCAAGTGCACACCGGAAATGGCCGCGGGGCTTAAACCCATCCGAACCGACACGCGCCTGATCCTGTCGGAGTATAACCCTGTGCCTGTGGATTACCGGCTGGAGCACACGGACCTCCGTCAGCTTGAAAACGGCTTTGCCAAGATCTACGTGGGCGACAGCAAGGAAGGCTGGCGGGACGCGCTGGGGCAGTATCTGGCGCTGCTCACGGAGTCCCGGTATGAGCACGTGCACACCATTAAGGTGTCGTTCAACTCCATCCGCCCCAAGGGCGAGCGGCTGAAAACATTCGGTGGCACGGCCTCCGGCCCGGAACCGCTTCGGGAGATGTTCGCGGGTATCGACGCAGTGCTGAAAAACCAGATTGACCCGAGCCTCGCGCCCATCGAGACCGACGAACGCGGCTATGGCAGCGTGCGCCCGATCCACATCCTGGACATCGGCAATCTGATTGGCAACAACGTGGTGTCCGGCGGTGTGCGGCGCACTGCCGAAATCTTCCTCTTTGACCCGCGGGATATGGAGTGCCTCTTCGCCAAGTACGGCATCAACGGCTTCTGGTCGGAACGGCACTTCCGGCAACACGAATTGGTCCGGGCGCAGCTTGACAGAATGGGCATTCAGCCGCCCGCCTGGTTTGACGCGCTCTCAAAAAAAACCTTCGATCCGGCGGTGAACGGCGAAGCGCCCTTTAGCCCCGGGCGGCCGGCCATCGGCCACCGCCGCCTGTCCAACAATTCCATGGCGCTGACCGAGAAGCCGTCCCCGGACATGCTGCATCTGATCTTCCTGATGATTCAGCTGGATGGCGAGCCGGGCTTTGTGAACCTGGAAGCCGCCCGCAGGCGCCGTGAGAACGTGGAGGGCGTGAATCCCTGCGGGGAAATCCTCCTCGACTCGAAGCAGCAGTGCAACCTGACCACGGTGAATCTGTGCGCGTTTCGGAGTGAGGCGGGCTTTGACATGGAGGGCGCGAAGCGCGCGCAGGCGCTTTCGGCGCGGGCGGGCCTTCGCATGACGCTGATCGATCTGGAGCTTCCCGAATGGAACGAGAAGCACAAGCGCGACCGGCTCACCGGCTGCAGCATGACCGGCGTGATGGACGCCTTCGCGGGCATGACCGAAGCGGCGCAGGACGGCGCGCTGGAGGCGCTCTCTCAGGCGGCGCGCGACGCGGCGGAGCATTATGCCCATCAGCTGCGCGTCCCCTCCCCGCTTTTGACCACCACCATCAAACCGGAAGGTACGCTGTCACTGGTGGCGGGCGGCGTATCCGCCGGGCTCCACTACGCCCACGCGCCCTATTTCATCCGGCGTATCCGCATCTCCTCCGACGATGCGCTGGCCAAAGCGGCGCTGGCGCTGGGCTGGAAGGTTCAGCCGGAGATCGGCACGCCGGACGACGACATCACAAAGGCGCGTACGCTGGTGATCGACTTCCCCGTCGCTTCCGGCGCGGCCGTCACCAAGGGCGATGTGCCCGCCCTGACGCAGCTGAAACAGTACATCCGGTTCCAGCGCCACTACACCCAGCACAATTCCAGCAACACCATCACCGTGCGGCCCGAGGAGTGGGCGGATGTGGAGCGGGAGATCGAAAAGGTGTGGGACGCCTTTGTGGGCGTGTCCTTCCTGGCCTACGACGGGGGCACGTACCAGCTCGCGCCCTATGAAGCCATTACAAGGGAACAGTATGAGGCGCTGTACTCGGCAAATAAGCCCTTTGACCCGTCGGTGCTCAGCCAGTTTGAAGTCGGCGAATCGCTGGACGCCGAGGATGACGACTGCGCGAGCGGCGCCTGCCCGATCCGGTAAGCGCATGAGGGAAAACCCGGCGCGCGGCAAAAGCCGCGCGCCGGGTTTTTACTTCTCATTCGCTTGCCTTGAAGTTGTAAACCGGCTTCAAAATCTTCGCAACCTCGGCCGTGGGGCCGATATGGCGCAGGATATCGCGCATGTCCTTGTAAGCCATCGGCGATTCGTCCAGCGTCTTTTTTGAAACCGTGGTGGAGTAAACGCCCTGCATCTCCTCCTGAAACTGGGAGAGCGAAAGTCTGCGATTGGCCTCCGAACGGCTCATCAACCGCCCCGCGCCATGGGGCGCGGATTGGTTCCAGTCGCCGTTGCCCCGTCCCACGCAGAGGAGCGACCCATCCCGCATGTTGATGGGAATCAGGAGCCTTTCGCCCTTCTTCGCGGACACCGCACCCTTGCGGAGGATCATCGAACCGGTATCGATGTAATTGTGGATGGTGGTGAAGCCATCCTCGGCGTGAAGCCCCGCAGCCCTCAGGATCACCTCTACCATGGCCTGGCGGTTCAGCGCCGCGAATTGCTGCGTCAGACCCATGTCATGGATGTAGTCGTCAAACAGCGCGCCGGATACGTACGCCAATTCCCTGGACGGGGGACATTCG
>JAEZTL010000051.1 GCA_023421395.1 Bacillota bacterium
GGGCGGCAAGGCCACGCTCAAGGCCACCGTGAACCCCTCCGGCACCACGAATAAGTCGGTCAACTGGGCGAGCGGCGACACCGCGGTCGCCACGGTGGACGGCTCGGGCGTGGTGACGGCGCAGAAGGTCACCGCGAAAAAGACGGTGACCATCACCGCCACCACGAAGGACGGCAGCAACCTGACCGCCAGCTATGTGATCACGGTCACGCCGGTGGCGGGCGGCGTGACGATCCTCATGGACAATCAACCGGCTTCGGAGGCCGTCATTTTCCTGGGCGAAGACACCGTAACCCTTGAGCTCGGCGCACGGGTGGCGCCGGCGGACGCCGATCAGGCGGTTTCCTGGTCCTCGTCCGGCAGCAAGATCGCCGCCGTGAGCGCCAACGGCGTGGTGACGGGCGTCAAGGCCGGCGCCGCCATCATCACGGCCACCGCGAAGGACGGCAGCGGCAAAAAGAACACCATCAAAATCACCGTCAAGAACGGGGAGGCGCCGGTTCCTCTTTCGCTGGACAGCGTGGCCGCTTCCGGTGACCGGAGCTATACCGGCGAGGCGATCACCTGGACGGCGGCCGCTTCCGGCGGCGTGTCGCCCTACACCTACCGGTTTGACGTCTACAAGGAGGATCAGTTGGTGCGCGCTGGCGCCTTCGGCGCGGCCTTGACCGCGTCCTATACGCCCACCGCGCCGGGCAGTTACCATGTGGTGGCCTATGTCCGGGACGCCTCGCAGAACGAGGAGAGCCTCACAGGCGACCCGGTGACGGTGATCGCCCGCGCGGGCATCAGTGCCGTCACGGCCAATGCCGCCGCGGTGGAAACGGGCCGCCAGATCGTCTGGACGGTCACCGGCTCCGGAAACGGCGCGCTCACCTATGAATACGAGGTGTATCAGGACGGCGAAGCGCTGACGGGCGCCGAGATCACGCCGTCGGCGAATACCTGCGCCTTCACGCCATCGGAGAGCGGCACCTACCAGCTGCGCGCGACGCTGACCGACGCCGAGGGCGAGACCGACGAGAAGACCGGCGGCGCCGTCACCGTGATCGGCTTTGAGCTCTTGGGCGCGCTGGAGGAGGTCAAGCTGGGCGGCGACGCCAGCGGCGACTACGCCTCCTTCGGGCCCGACGCCCCGCTGAGCGCGGGCATCCGCCTGGAATACAGGCTGACGCGCGTCTCCGGCACGGCCGCGACGCTTGAGATCAAGTCCGGCACCGCGGGAAGCGGCTGTGCGATCACGTATCAGGAGACCGGCCTCGGCTCCGTGGAATACACGCTGGGCTACACCGCCTATTCCGGGAGCAAGCAGCTCTTCACCGGCTCGCGCACCCTGCGGCTTCTCGTGGCGGAAGAGGACGACCTGCCCACCGAGATACAGGCGACGCCGGACGAGGTGACGGGCGCTGCGGGACAGGATATCTCGCTGAGCGGACTCAGCGTTTCGCTGACCGGCGGCGCGCTGCTGCCGAAGGATCTCCACTATTCACTCCGGGACGGTTCGGGCGGCGCGATCGGCACCGGGCTCACCGTCCGTTTCGCTGACCCCGGCCGGTATGCGCTGACGCTGGTGGGCGCGTACGGATCGAACGAGTGGACTTGCCCGGTCACCGTGGTGGTGTCGGACGCGGCCACCGGCCAGCCCTTTGCCATTGAAATCGAAGAAGTCTGGGCCGGCCTGTATTCCGGCGGCTCCTCCGGTATCACGTATGCGAACCTGCGCGCGAATGCCAGCCTTGAGGATGGGGAGGCGCTGACCTGGTCGCTGGAACGGCTCGGCGGCGACGAGGGCGCGGGCATCCCGCTGACGCTCGGCGGCGACGAGGGCCTTGAAACCACGCTGGAAGCCGGCCAGCTGACGGGCAGCGGCACGGTGCGCTACCGCGTGACGGCCAGCGTTTCCGGCAGCTATGAAGCCTCGCGGGAATTCACCGTGACGCTGCTGGCGCCGCCCGCGGCCCTGTCCGGCGGCATCACCTACACGGGCGACGACGATGTGATGCGCACGGTCGACCAGACGCTTCGCATCAACTGGGCGGACATCGCGGCCGCCGGCGGAGACATGCCCGGGGGCGTCGCCTTCTCGGCCGAGGCTTCGGGTTCTGCCGGCGCGACGGTGAACGCCGACCAGGAGGGCGCGACGGTCTCCTTTGATCAGGCCGGCGAGTGTACGGTCGAGCTGATCGCGCGTCTCGGCAACCTTTTCTGGACGGATTCCATTTCCGTGACCGTCGAACCGGCGCCGGAGGCGCTGGCGCTGAGCGGCAAACAGTATATCGATACGCTGTACATGGACCAGGGTGCGTCGGGCTACCTGGCCAGGGTGTGGTATGATCCCGCGATGCTGCGGTCGAACGAGACCGCGAGCTGGAGCGTCCAGCGCGTCGACGACGGCGAGGGAGCCGTTAGCGTGACGCTGGACCGTGAAGCTGACAACCAGGTCTCCCTGGTGTATTCGAACCTGCTGAGCGCTGGTTCCGCCACCTTCCGCGTCACCTGCTCGGTGGGCGGCGCTTCCGCGCGCAGCGCCTCCTATGACATCGACCTCACCATGCCGGCGGAGTTGCCGGAGGATTTGCCGGAGAGCATCCATTACGCCGAATCCAGTCTCCCCATGGAGCTTGGCGCGCGCTACCACTTTGACACCGCCGGAATCCTGGACCAGGACGGCAACGCGCTGCCCTCCTACATGAAGTACGCCTTCGACGTGCCGGACGTGCTGGCCGACTCCGCGGAGTGGGATGACGAGGGCATGTTCCTCACCTTCGACCAGCCCGGCCGCTTTACCGTGACCGCCGTCGCGCGGGCGGGCAACAAGTACTTCTTCGCGCCGATCATCATCCAGGTGGGCGGCGACGATGCGACGGGCGTCATCACCTTCACTTCCGACGTCAAGACCACCGTGTACGTGGACGGGCAGGAGGACTGCTACCTCGGCGCGGTCTACGCCTCCAACCTGACGCTGCTGGAGGGCGACGAGGTCACCTGGTCGATCGAGCGGGTGAGCGGCAGCGATGCGATAGCCCTCGAGCTGGAGGACTACGCGCCAGGCGCCAACGCCGTGGGCGTATTCCTGAGGGGCGTCTCCCCGGTGGAAGGGACGGAGCAGGCGGAGTTCGCCGTGCGCTGCTATGTCAACGAGCATTATAACGGCACCTACACCCTCCGGATGACATTGGAGCCCGGCCTGCCCGGCGATCTGCCCTTCGCCATCGCCTATGCGGGCGGCGACCAGACGATCCCCGTGGGCGGCTCGGCCACCTTCCGGTTCTCCGACATCACCGGCGTGGACGCGCCGCTGCCGGAGGGTACGGACTTTGAATTCGAAGGCGATTGGGGCTATGACTTCCCGGCATACTTCGGCCAGTCCATGCGCATCATCACCTTCACACATCCGGGCCGCTACCTGGTGAGGCCCGTGGCCCATCTCGGCAACGCCAGGTGGGAAGCCGAGCCGGTTATGGTGACCGTCGGCAACGGCGTCAGCGAGGACTTTGACCTGTACTACTGGACGCGCACGGGCGTGATCTACGCCGATTCCGGCGTTGGCGACGGCTACTTTGGCGGCGCCCGCGTCGACGGCGTCACGCTGCGCGAGGGCGAGGAGGGCGAGTGGAGCCTGATCCCCGACGAGTCCGACGACAGCCTGCGGCCCGCGACGATCTACATCGAATGGGTCGACGGCGAAGAGATCGGGATCCATTACCGGGATGTCATCGGCACGGGCACCGTGGGCTATACCCTCCGGTACACGGCGGCGGACGGCCTGTACGAGAAAGCGCGGCACTTTGAGTTCGAGGTGACGGAAAAGCCCGAGAACGGGCCGGACGCCATCACCTACGAACCGGCTTCCCTCACGCTGGATGCGGGTGAATCCTATACCTTCGAAAGGGCGGATGTCTCCTTTGCCGGCGGAACGCTGGACGGGAGCGTGAACACCTGGATCGAATTCTGGATGTCCGGCAACGTGTGGGACCATTGTGACGTGGAAGAGAGCGGCGAAACCACGACCGTCACCTTCAGAGACCCCGGCCGGTACGTGGTGACCGTCGCCGGCGGCTACGGAAACTTTGAATTCACGCAGCAGATTCCGGTCCTGGTGCGCGATACGGAAGGCGTGGCCTTCGGGCTGAACCGCTTCCAGCGCATGAGCGTACTCTATCTCGACGGCCATGACGAGAACTCGAACCTCGGCGGCGCGAACCCGGACAATTTCGAGGCTGTGGAGAATGAAGCATTCCAATGGGACATCGAGCGCATCGACGATAACGGCGGAAATCCGGTGGAACTCTACATCGGCGGCAGCGACATCTACGGCGCCGGCGTGGACTACCGCATGGGCAGCGGCACCGGCACGGTGGTCTACCGCGTCACGTTGACGGTGGGCGAGGGGGATACCGCCTACACCGCCTCCGCCGACTTCGAGGTGACCGTGGAGGAATCGGTGCCGGAGGGCTTCCCGACGGGCATCGCGACTCCGTATGAAGACAGCTACCCTCTTTCGGTGGGCGAACCCATCACCTTTGACCGGAGCACTTTTGAATTCGCCGAAGGCGAGATTCCCGACGGCGCCGAGGCCTGGCGCGAGCTGTGGTGGGATGCCGGCGAGTGGGATCACGCGGAAGAAAACTGGGAAGACGACGATACCGTCACCTACCGCTTCAACGCGCCCGGCCGCTACCTTCTGAAGGCCGTGATCGGCATCGGCAACAACATGTACTCGCAGATGATCGCGCTCAACGTGCGCGACGACGAAGGCAACATGTTCTCCAACGTCGATCAATACCAGCGGTTCTCCGTGCTGTACGCGGACGGCCCGGAGGAAAACTTCCTGGGCTACGTAGGGCTCTCCGGCGTCGCGCTCAGGGAAGGCGAGGACTGGTCCTGGGAGATGGAGCAGCTCGGCGAGGGGACGAGCCCCGTCACCATGGAGGCGTGGGATCAGAACGAAAGCTTCGCTGCCGTCCATTGCTTCCTGAACGGCGGCCTGGGCACGTCCACCTGGCGGCTCTCCTACACCGCGGCGGACGGGGAACTTTCAGGCTACTGGGACTTCACCGTCACGGTGCTGGAGGAACACCCCGAGGACTTCCCGACGGGCGTATCCATTCCCTATAACGACGAAATCAATCTTGACGTGGGCGGTACGCTGACGGTGGATTGCGACGAGATCCAGTTTGCCGAGGGTGATGAGCCGGTGGATACCGAGGTCTGGCGCGATTTCTGGGAGAGCGACTGGGGCGACCGGGTGATCCGGGAGGACGACGGCACCGTCCGCCATTACACCTTTATCGAGCCGGGCCGCTACGTGCTGACCGCCGCCATCGGCATCGGGAACTACGAATGCAAAAAGCAGATTGCGATCAACGTGCGGGACGGGGAAGGCAACCTCTTTGCCGGCAACAAGGTACAGAACGTTGACACGCTGTTTACGGACGGCATAGAGGATTCTATGCTGGGCTACGTGGAGCTCTCCGGTGTGGAGCTGAAGGAGGAGGACGGGTACTCCTGGAATGTGACGCAGGTGGGCGAAGGCGAAAGCCCCGTCGAAATGTACGCGGACCAGCAGGAACCCGCCTATGCCAACGTCTGGTGCAGGCTGACCGGCGGAACCGGCAGCGCGACCTGGCGCGTCTCCTACTCCGCGGCGGGCGGGTTGCTCGCGGGCTCCTGGGACTTCACCGTCACCGTGACGGATGAAATCCCGGCGGAGTATCCGACGGGCGTATCCTTCCACGACGAGGGGGATTTCGATCTTCTCGTGGGCCAGACACTGGAATTGGATACCAATGAGATTCAGTTCGCCGAAGGCGAGGAGCCGGAGGACGACGAGGTCTGGCGCGATTTCTGGGAGGGCGACTGGCGCGGCCGCGCGGATATGGAGGAAGAGGATTCCCTCCACCGATACACCTTTAACGAACCGGGCCGCTACAAGATCACCGCCGTCATCGGCATCGGAAACTATATCTGCACGCGGGACGTCATGATCAACGTGCGGGACGGGGAGGGCAACCTCTTCACCGCCGACCAGCTGCAGCGCTACGAAACGCTGTACGTGGGCGGGCAGGAGGACATCGTGCTGGGTTCCGTGTCGCTGGGCGGCATCGACCTGATGGAAGGCGAGGGCTGGAACTGGAGCATTGACAAGGTCGGCGAAGAAGCGAGCCCGGTCGAGATGTACATGAGCCATGAGCAGCCTGACTATGTCAATGTCTGGTGCAGGCTGACCGGGAGCACCGGAACGGGCACGTACCAGGTCTCCTACACCGCGGCGGACGGGGCCCTTGAGGGCAGCTGGGATTTCACCGTCACCGTGCTGCCCGAAATTCCCTCCGATTTCCCGAGGGGGATCGACAGTTCCTACGATTCGGTATACAACCAGACCGTGGGCGACACGCTGGAATTTGACGTCAGCCGGTTTGAGTTCGCTGAGGGCGAGGCCTCGTCCGGCGTCGAAGTCCTCCGGGAGCTCTGGAACGGCGAGGGCAACTGGGGCGGCGTCGAAAATGAAGTGGAGGGTAACATCCACCGGTACAAGTTCAACCAGCCGGGGCGCTATATACTCTACGCCCGCGTCAGCATCGGCAACTATTTTGCCGACGCGCCCATCGAGATCATCGTGCGGGATGGGGAAGGCAGCATCGCCATGGACGTCTGGACGGTACAGCGCGTCTACGCCATGTACGGCGACGGGGAAACCCGCGTGATCCTGGGCGACGTCGGCGTCGGCAACGTCTATCTCCGGGGCGACGAAGTGGCGCACTGGGATATGGAATACACGGGGGAGGGCACGGCGCCGGTCCTGATGGAGGCGGAGGCGGACAGCCATGAGCACGCCAGGATCCTCTGCACGCTGACGGGCGGCACGGGCCCGGCCACCTACCACCTGCACTACAGCGCGGCGAACGGGCTGTATCAGACGGACTGGTATTTCACGGTCGAGGTGTTCGAAACCATGCCCGAAGAGTATCCCACCGGGATTTCGATTCCCTACGAAAGCGCCATCCCGCTGACGGCGGGCGATACGCTGGATCTGGACACCGCGGAAATCCGCTTTGAAACCGGCGACGATCCGGCGGATGCAAACGTCTGGCGCGAGTTCTGGCAGGGCGACGGCAACTGGGACAGCGTGGAATTTGGCGGGGAAGGCACGGTTCAGTCGTACACCTTCCACGAGCCCGGCGAATTCGTCATCCACGCCATGCTGGGCATTGGGAACCACATCTACACGCGGGACATCGCCATTACCGTCAACGCTGAATAGCCGGCGAAAACGAACCAGAGCCGGGCCTGCCGCACACGGCGGGCCCGGCTCTCGGCGTTCAAAAGCCTCGTTTTTCAAGGTAAAGGCAGAAGCGCCGGGCGCGGCAGGAATTCCCAAGGATTTTTCGCGGCCCGCGCACCAATGACGACGCTCCTTCCGCCGGCCTGCGAACGGTTGGAAAAAACGCGATCCCGACGGCCATGGCGTCGGGATCGGCGGAAGTTTCACGGGGATTTTTCGGGCAGGATTTTCCATCACCCGGCTCCGCACCACGCGGAAAGCGCCGGGCGCTTTACCGGCGTACGGCGGTGAGCGCCCTGCCGCCGTCTCACCCCGCGAGGGCGAGGCGGGCTTCAAGCGACGATGGGGTATCCCCCTTAAAGGCGAGGGTGGAGCGGATCGACAGATTCACGCTGACGGACTCCCCCTCCACCCGCAGCACGGGGTTTTTGACGAGATTGCGGATCTTTTCGCAGATGAACCCCAGGTCCTCCTCGGAGACGCCGATGATGATGACCCCAAACTGGTCGCCGCCCCAGCGCCCGACGAAGTCGTTCTTCCGGAAGGCGCCGCGCATCTCTCTTGAAATCGCCTGAACCACCCTGTCTCCGGCTTTGAGGCCGTACGTTTCGTTGATCTGCCGCAGGTTCTGAATCTCCGCCATGATGATGGAGAAGGAGATGCCGAGGTTTTCCAGCTCGCTCAGCCGGTTTTTCAGGTAGAAATCCACGTAGCGCCGGCTGGGCAGGCCCGTCAGCGCGTCGTACAGCATCCCATCCTCGGAAAGCCCCGCCGCCTTGACGGCCTTTTGCTCGACGAATTCGGAAAAAACCTCCGCCGCACCGACGACTTTTCCACCGTCGCACAGGGGTACTGTCTTGACGGACACCTCCACGGTCTGTCCGTTTTGATGGCGCAGGCACGCGTTCGCCTCCCTGCGCTTGCCGTCCAGCAGCGTCCTGTGCACGGGGAAGGCGGCGGCGCGCACATGGCTGTTTTCATTTTTATAATGGTACAGCGCGTCGACGTTGCAGGCTTTGCCGATGATGTCGCCCGCCCTGATGCCGGTAATCCGCTCCGCGCCCTTGTTCCAATAGATGACGACTCTGCCCGAATCGATCAGATAAACCCCTTCGTTCAGGCTGTTCAGAATGCCCTGATACATGCTGTCCATCGTTTATCGCCTCACTCGTCAAAAGTATCCGGTCTGCGCGCGGTTTACGGAACGTGATTCCCGGGCACGGCGGGTGCGGAGTGATGGGAAGGGGTGAGCGCGCCCGGGATACGTGTTTATCATTTATTGTATGGGTGCGCGGGAAAATGTCAATAGAGCGCGGGTGCATTGCGCGTTGTTTCGTTTTGCGCGATGGCTCCGGGCGTGCGGGCTTCCTCCGCCGCGCTGAATGCCGGAAAATAATCAAAATCTGAAGCGGGCCGGCCGGGAGGATTCCCAGACGGTCCGCTTCAGACAAGATCCTTGACAAAGCCCCGGGAGGCTTCCGTCATTCCCGGCCGGCCCGCATGCCGGGAGACGTTTTCTTCTTTCAGTGCGCGCACTGGGAGAAGAAACAGCACTCTGTGTCAGCACGCCGTCTGGGAATTCGAGGGGGTTTCAGGCATTCGCAGACTCCCTCTTTCGCATCAAAAAAATCTCGGCGGACGTTTGATGCCCTGGGACATCAGGCGGCATTGGGCCATCACAGCTTCTGAACGGTTCCATCCTCCAGCGACTTCTGAATGGCCAGCACGATTTTCAAAACGTCGCGGCTCTCGTCCGGCGTGACCGGGGCTGGAGCGCCCGTCCGGATGGCGCCCAGGAAGCCCTCGATTTCTCCGGCGAACATGTCCGTCTGCTCTGCCGAGAGTTTGACCGCTTCCTCGCTGCCGGCGGGATAGAAGTTGAAGTCGAAGCCCCGCTCGCCGTCCTTGATGTTGTGGCCCGCGGTCAGCTGGTAGCAGAGTGTTCCATTGTCGCCGGAACCGCGAAACTCAATGGAGAACGGGAAGCTGCCGGTCATGGCGATGGAAGTCTCCACCGCCGCCTTCGCGCCGGACGGCCATTTGAGGCAGGTGACCACGTGGTCCCAACAGCCGGAGGGGCTCTTCCAGCCGGAGGCGTAGACCGTCTCCGGCATGCCGAAGAGGGTATACAGAAAGTCGATGTCGTGAATGTTCATATCGTACAGGCCGCCGCCGCTGACGGCGGGGTTCTCGCGCCAGGCGGACCACCCGGGCACCTGCGCGAGCCGCTTTTCGTAGATCATGCGCACGGGGCCCAGCTTGCCCGCGTCGACGAGCTTTTTGATTTCCATGAATTCCGGCCACCAGCGCGCCACCTGGGCCACCATGAAGCGGACTCCGTTCTTCTCCGCCGCGGCCAGCATGCGCTCCAGCGAGTCCATCTCAAAGGTGACCGGCTTTTCGCACAGCACGTGGCAGCCCGCGTTCGCCGCCTCGATGGCGAAGGCCTCGTGGGTGTCGGTGGGCGTACACACGTCGACGACGTCGATCTTCTCATGCGCCAGCGCGTCCGCGAGCGTGGTGTAGGCGCGGCAGCCTTCGCCCGCGGCTTCCAGCCCCTTCAGGTTCGAGCCCTCGCTGCGGTTGATCACCGCGACCACCTTCGCGTCCTTGAGCCCTTTGATCGCCGCGATGTGCGCGAGGCCGATGTATCCGGATCCGACGACGGCAATGTTCATGAATGCACCCTCCTTACTTGATGGCGAGAATCGTGTCGAGCGACAGGCGGGCGTTTCGGATCGACTGGTAGGGGAACGCCCGGTAATTGGGCAGGAATTCCACGGTGAGGTAGTCGTCATAACCGATGGAGCGGATGGCGCGCATCACGGCGTGAAAGTCCACGTCGCCGGCCAGCAGGTCCACAAACGCGCCCAGGCCCGTCTGATCGGCCCGGTAATCGCAGAAGTGCAGCTTTTTGATGCGCGTTCCGAGGATTTCGATCCACTGCTCCGGATAGCCGATGTAGATGATGTTGCCCACGTCGAAGTACGCGCCCACGCGGGGCGAGCCGATCTCGTCCAGGAAGCGGCGCATCTCAATGGGGGACAGCAGAAATCTGTTCCACACGTTCTCGACGGCGATGGAGACACCTGCGGCTTCGGCGTAGGGCGCGAGGCCGGAGAGCGCGCGCTGCGCGTTTTCGTAGGCGCGGTCGTAGCGCACTACGCCCTGGGCGAAGGGCGCGCCCACCCAGCCGGGCACCACCAAAATGGTGTCCGCCCCCAGGGCGGCGGCGCAGTCGATCTGCTTTTTCACGATGTCCATGGCCGCCCGGGTCTCGGCGGGATCGTCTCCGGCCAGGTTGTGGCTCCAGAGGTTCCACGCGCCGACGGAGGGAATCTCAAGCCCCAGATCCTCCGCGATGCCGCGGATCTCGGCGAGATCCCGGCCGTTGGAGGCCATGGACAGCGATCCCTCGTCGGTCAGCACCGGCTCGATGCCGTCGTAACCGGCCTTTTTCGCCTCCGCCGCGGCCTGGCGGATGTCCACGTCCTGCGCGAAGCTGAAGAAACTGACGCCCGTCTTCATGGCGATGCCCTCCCTTCTACTTGCGCCGGGTCAGGTTCTGGATGTTGCTGAGCACCACCGCCACCACGATGATCAGGCCCGTGATGACGATCTTGATGTACGCGTCGACACCCAGGATGTCCAGCGCGTTGGAGATGATGCCGATCAAAAGGCACCCGAGGAACGCGCCCAGCACCGTGCCGCGCCCGCCTTCGAAGGTGACGCCGCCGATGACCGCCGCCACCAGCGCGTTCAGCTCGTAGCCCGAGCCCGCGTTGGCGGTGATCGCGTTGAGGCGCGCCGCAAAGATCAGCCCCGCGATGGCCACGATCGCGCCGGAGATGCCGTAGGTGACGATCTTGTACAGGTCCACATTGATGCCCGAAAGGTAGGCGTTCTTCTCATTGCCGCCGATGGCGACGATCCTGCGCCCGAACTTCGTGCGCTCCAGCAGGTAGTACACCATAAAGCACACGATGATCATGAAGATGACCATCAGCGGCAGAAAGCCCGCCAGCTTGATGGTGCGCATGAAGTCCAGCCTGTTCTGGAACTGCAGAAATGAGCCGCCCGCGATCAAAAGCGAAATGCCGTAGAAGACCTGGCTGGTGCCCAGCGTGATGATCAGCGGCATACAGCGGGATTTGGCGATGATCACGCCGTTGAAGAGCCCGCAGAGTACGGCGATCCCGACGCCGGCGAGGAGGGCCGTAAACATGTTGCCGCCCTTCATCAGAACCGTCGCCACCACCACGGCCGAGAGCGTCATCATGCTGCCGATGGAGAGATCGATGCCGCCGCTGATGAGCAGCATCGACATGGCCATGGTCAGTACGCCCAGCACGGCGATCTGCTGGAAGATGGCGATGACGTTGTTCAGCGTGATGAATTTGGGGTTGATGATGCCCACCACCGCCACCAGCACGATGATGACGATGCCCAGCAAAAGCCGTTGGTCCAGTTTCCACGCCTTACTCATTGCCCTTTACCCCCAGCGCCTCTTTGATGATGGTCTGTTCGTTGATGTCTCCGCCCGTCAGTTCCCGCTTGATCGCCCCGTCCCGGACCACCAGCACCCGGTCGCTCATGGAGATGAGTTCCGGCAGGTCTGAGGAGATCATCAGGATCGCGTTGCCCGCCTTGGCCAGCTCGGTCATCTGCTTATAGAACTCGGCCTTGGCGTTGACGTCGATGCCCCGGGTCGGCTCGTCGAAGATGTAGAAGGACTGCCGGGCGAAGAGCCACTTGCCCAGCACCACCTTCTGCTGGTTGCCGCCGGAGAGGTTGACCGCCTCCTGCATCAGCGAGGGGGTCTTGATCCGAAGGCTCTCCACCATCGGCTTCACCTTGGGCGCCAGGGCCCGGAAGTTGTAATAGACGCCGGGCCGCATGGCCCCGAGGCCCACCATCAGCGTGTTCTCCAGCACGCTGGCGTTCAGGTTCAGCCCCAGGCGCTGCCGGTCCTCCGTGATGTGGGCAAAGCCCGCCCGGATGCCGTCCTTGGGGGAGCGCAGCCGGAGAGGCCGGCCCTCCGCGCGCACCTGGCCGGAGTGGAAGGCGTCCGCGCCGGATATCGCCCGGGCGATCTCGGTGCGACCGGAGCCGACCATGCCGAACATGCCCAGAATTTCGCCGCGCCGCACGTCGAAGCCGACCGGGGGGGCGTCTTTTGTCAGTTTCAGGTCCCGGACTTCAATCATCGCCTCGCCGATGGGGCATTTCTCCCGCTGGTAGAACATGTCCACCGGGCGCCCCACCATGTCGGAGGTGATGTCGTCCAGCGAGCAGTCGCGTGAGGCGTTGTCATAGGTGCGGATGACCGAGCCGTCCCGGATGACGGTGATCCGATCCGCGATGCGCACGACCTCTTTCAGAAAGTGGGATATGTAGATGATGCTGATGCCCTGCCGGCTCATGGCGCCGACGAGGTCCAGCACCTTGCCCGCGTCCTCGACGTTAAACATCGAGGTGGGTTCGTCCATGATCAGGATGCGGGAGCGGTTCATCAGCGCCTTCAGGATCTTGACAAACTGCTGGTTGGAGACGGACATGTTCTCGATCGTCTCCAGCGGGTCGATGTCGATGTGGTACTGGTCCATCAAAGCGCGGACCTCGCGCAGCATGCCCTTGAAATCGGACACGAAGCCAAAGCGCGTCCGCTCCTTGCCGACGAAGATGTTTTCCACCGCGTTCATCGTGGGGACGAGGTCGTTTTCCTGGTAGACGATCTCAATCCCCAGCCGGCTGGAGAGCGCCGGGCTCAGGGACTTGAACTCCCGGCCGTCGATCAGGATCGAGCCGGAGGTGGGCGCGTGGGCGCCGGAGAGGATCTTCATCAGCGTGGACTTGCCCGCGCCGTTTTCACCGACCAGGCAATGGACCTCGCCCTTAAAGACGTCAAAGCTCATCTCGTTCAGCGCGCGCACGCCGGGGAATTCCTTCACGATGCCCCGCATCTCAATGACCGGTTTGTCGCTACGGGCAGGCGCCTCGATGCTCATCGGACATACCCCATTCATCTCGAGATAGAAACCGCCGTGTCTCGCCGGAGCGAGACACGGCGGGCGTGAGGCGTTATGCGCCGTAGACGTACTTGTAGGCGCCCTCGAAGTCCGACCAGTCGATCCACTTGGAG
>JAEZTL010000003.1 GCA_023421395.1 Bacillota bacterium
AACTAGCGGACTACGTGCATTGGTTCAATAACATCCGGCTGCACGGTACGCTGGGATACCTCTCACCGGCGGAGTTCAAGAAAACCTGTACCTTATAATTTCTGTCCGATTTGGGGTTGACAATCCAGTTGTATAGAACTCATGGTATCAAAAACAGGTTATTGAAAGTTTTGATTTTTCCGTTCGCGCTAATTGCTGATATGTGGCGTGGTTTCGGGAAATCGGTTAAGACTTTATTTAGATTGTATATAGCAAAGCCATTTATAATGCTCTACCGAATCATTCTTCAAGACTGGATAACATCATCACACAATACAACCGAAACTTATTTATTGCGAATGTCTTCAAAGTATTCGTTTATGGCATCGCTGTTGTGTGTCTATATTATAGTAGAACAAGGGCAGATGTTTTCCGCTGAAATTTCGGGCGCATATGGTTTTGTTTCAAGTGCTATCATTCTGCCAATAATTATTACCGATGCGCTGACTTATAAGGACAGGATTAAAAACAAAGATGCTCCCCAAACATCATAACAAATAATGCCGGACAATGACCCGGCCATATCTTATCTTGGGTATATTGGGTAATTATTCCGAATCATAGCAATTAAGGGAGCGGCAATATATGACGCTCCCGAAACTACCTCCCGGCGTCTTGGAAAGCTACTCTTTTTCCTGCTTAAATATAACAGCTTCGGCTATCAGGGCAGCAAGCTGTTTTTGTTCTTCTAACACAAGCTCTTTGGATTTTGGTAATCCGACAAGATAAATCAAGCCAAATATTTGGAAGAAAAAACCTGTCGCAAAATAGCCCTTATATCCCTTGCTTTCAGCAATGTTCGCAGTGAAGCAACCAAAGATAATGCCCCCTACAATATAGCCTATTGCAGAAAAGAAAATCGCCGCATCCATCGTCTCTGCCTCCTGTGTGTAAATGTAATGTCATTGTAGCGTAAACTTTACTGTGTGTCAATAATTAGATTACCTTTACCGGATGTAAAGCCGGGCCTATTTTTTCTTGGGACATTTTCGGGCATTTATCCCGAAACATAGCCCCATGCCCCACCCCGGAACCCCCGCCCGGAGAGCGGCGTCAAAGGCGGGGCAGAAAAGGCACTCCCCCCAACGGTGAGAAGCCGCTTGGTTATGCGGAAGCTATCCCAATTTCGAAAATATCCGGCTGCACAGTTTCTGCACAGAACACGCCGATATTTTTGGGCGCATATAATAGGAAAGAAAAAAGAGTGTCCCCAAAAAAGTCGTGTTCATACCCGGAGTGTCGTTGGTTCGAATCCGACCGCCGCTACCATCAAGGAAAGCCCTGAAATCCAAGGATTTCGGGGCTCCTCTTTTTGCGGAAGGGGGACCGGGCCTGCGGATTCTTCAAATGCGCCGCGGCGGGCCGGTTTCGGGATCATGCGGCTTGGAGGGTATGGATGAAACGAGCGCGGAAACATTGGGAGACTTTCCTGTGAAACAGTTCAGCGGAGTCTTAACATTGAAATGGTATACTGTATTCTATAGAATAGACGTTTGAAGCGGGAGCGTGCGGAGAAGAAAGGGATTGTTATGAACGTAATCGCGGAGCAGGTTCAACACAACCGGTTTGGGGTGGGCGTCGTCCTGAGTCAGACCGCGTCAATGATCGAAGTTCGTTTTGACAATGCCTTCGGGATCAAAAAGTTTATGTATCCTTCGGCTTTTGATTCTTTTCTGGTCCTTTGCTGCCCCGTTCTGAGGGAGTCCATGGAACAGGAGCTCACGCAGATCAGGGAACAGATGGAAGCGGAACGCAAAAGAAAAATCGAGGCCGACAAGCTCCATGAGGAAGCGGTGCGCGCGCTGTTCGCGCAGCACATCGCGGCCAAGAAGGCGCCCCGGTCGAGATCTGCAAAGACCAAGAAAACCTAAAGCACGGTATCATAACCCACAACCGCCGGCAGCGCGCTGCCGGCGGTTGCTATGACGGCGCTTTGGGGAAATTCCGGATGGCGCAATCGGCGGGCCGGCGTATGGCGTCCATGCCGGCGCGGGTCCCAATCGAATCCGCCCGCCGTCGAAGGAAAATTTCCGCGTTTGTGCGGACGCGGAGGCGGCCCACTTGCCGGGCATCGCGGCCCGTAGGAAGCGTCCGCGTTCGCGCGGGTTTTTGCCTTGCTTAAAAGTCCCCACGGAGGGCCACCGTCCCCGGCGGCTTTTTCGGCGGAAACGGAATCGCGCCACCAGCCCAAAGCTGATGGCGCGATTCGCATCTTTGGTCGGGGCGCCGCCCGGAGCCCCGGAGGGCTTCCGGCGCGCGAAAGCACTTTCCGGACGCGCTGAAATGGCCGAGGGTTTTTTCGAGGCCCCGAACCCGTGGGGCGGGCTTTAGGGATTATCGGGCTGGGCAGGGCGGCAGGCGCGGCGCTTCACGCGGGGCTCTGAATTTGATCCGCGCGTTTTTTCAGGTCGTCGAAGCCACCGAACTCTTCGCGCTGCTCGTTCAGCTGCTTGCGCACGTACTCCGGGAGCGCGGTGAAATACCGGCACGCCTTCGCGTCGCCTTCGATCAGCACCACCAGGCTTGTGTTCATATGGACCACCTCGCGCCCCAGTATGCCCCGGGCCGACGGCGCTTCATGCGCGCGTCAGGGAATTTCGAAGGTGCGCACCTCCACCAGCGGCTCCTGCTCCGTGATCCTGATGTGGGTGATCTCCCCGTAGAAGGGCGTAAACTCGTCCAAAATGACGGACAGCACATCCTCGGCGCGGCAGTTCTCCGGCGTGGCCAGCGTGATGTGAGGGATCCACTTGCCGCCGTGCAGCGAATAGAGGCAGTTTTTGTCAAAGCAGAAGTTGTCATAGCGCGCGTGGATCGCCGCGTGCATGTCCAGCAGTTCCTGGGTGACGCTGGGCGCGGCGAAGAATACCTGAGATTCGGGGAACACGCCGATCTGCCCGAAGAAGAGCCGGGTTCTGCGGATCTGGCCGAGGATGCCGCTCACCCAGTCGACCATCTCCTCCCGGCCGATGCCGGAGTAGATGCCGAAGGTGATGTGGGGCAGCTGCGCGTCCACCGCGCAGCCGGAGAGGCATATCTTGGCCTTGATCGCCTCAAACCGCCGGTTGGTCTCCGCGTCAAACATCCCCATGACGCACAGCGTCTTTTCGTCCGCCACCGTATCCCTCCCCGCCAGCTTCTTCCACCATTTTAGCAGAATTTCGCCCCACGCTCAAGCGCGAACGGGATGGCGCCGTCTTATCGCGCCCCGCCGGCCTTTCTTTTCTCCGGCAGCCGGGCGTATCCGGCGGAGCCCAGGTAGGCCCGCTCGGCATCCAAAGCCGCGCTCAGCGTCATCTGTGCCTCCTCCGGGTCCATGCGCGGGACCGCGCTCGCCACCTGGATTCCCTTGCGCGCCCGCACGCGCTCCACCTGCTCCCTGTCTTCGCACCGCCGGAGCGTGGCCGCGTACGTCTCACGGTCCAGGCTTACCCGGAGCGCCTTGGCGTACAGCTCCGGCTCATGCTGCCGGAGAAACTCCATCTCCGTCGGGGAGAGCTTTTTCCCAGCCTTCAGCTTGGCGCGGATGCCTTCGACCGTGGCGGATTCCGGATTCGCGCCCGCCGGCGCGGCCGGCTGGGCGGGCATCGGCCTTCCGTACTTCTCCTGGGCCTCCCGCACATGGCGCAGCCATTGGGACTGGACAAAGCCGTAGCCGTTCACACCCCGGAAATACACGCGCCCCACCCCCTCTTTCGTATATCGGCCGCCCGGGGCGCAAATCAATCCCGAAATTTTCGGCTGATTGAGTCCGCGCGGCCGAGGGTAAGATAAGAATAGGTTAGCAACCACTAACATCCGGGTGCCGACGCCCGCGACGAAAGGAGATCCATCATGTTTGAACAAATCAAGCTGCCCTACGCCTTTGACGCGCTGGAGCCGCATATCGACAAATTGACCATGGAGACCCACTACATGAAGCACCATGCGGCCTACACCAAAAACCTGAACGACGCTGCGGAGAAGGCGGGCCTATCGAATAAGCCCATCGAGGCGCTGCTGTCGAATTTTAAAACTGCGGTGCCGGACGAGGTGAAGACCGCCGTGCGCAACAACGGCGGCGGCTTCTTCAACCACAACCTGTACTTTGGCCACCTGGCGCCGGGCGGGGGCGGGGAGCCCTCCGGTGCGCTGGCGGACGGAATCCGCAGCGCTTTCGGCGGCTTTTCGGACTTCAAGGAACAGATTTCCAAGGCGGCGATGGGCCAGTTCGGCTCGGGCTGGGCCTGGCTGGCCGCCGACGGCTCGGGCGCGCTGAGGGTCATGGCCAGCCCGAACCAGGATAACCCGCTGCTTGAGACGGAGGGCCTCTGGCGACCCATCCTGGGCATCGACGTATGGGAGCACGCCTATTACCTGAAGTACAGGAACCTGCGCGCCGACTACGTCAAGGCGTTTTTCGAGGTGGTGGACTGGAAGGCGGTCGAACGCGCCTTCGAGCGCCGCGGATAGCGGGTGGAGTATTTAAAAGGCGCCTGCGGCCAGCCGCAGGCGCCTTTTAAACGCCGCGGCGCGTGATGCGCGTTGATCTTTTTTCGATTCTTCAATCCGACTCGGCAAAAATTTATCAATTCTCAAAACTTCCTCTTTTAAAATAATTCGGATCTGTGCTATACTGTCCCCGAAAGGAAGTGCTTAATATGCCTGCGAAGAAGAAGGTTGCTGAAGCGAAGGCGGAATCCAAGGCCAAGCGCAATTTCAGAAGTGCGGACGAACGCGTCGCGGAGATTGACAGGAAGATCGCATTCCACGCCCAGTCGATTGAAAAACTGCAAACCCGAAAGGAAAAGATCAACGCGCCCAGGAAGCGCCGCCTCTCCTACGCGAAGGTGCTGGCGGACCTGAAGGCTTCCGGGAAGACGCCGGAGGAAATCCTGAACCTCATCAAGGAGTGAAGCCCTTCTGCCGCGCACGCGCGGCGCACGCGCCCTTCGGGGCGCTTTTTTTTACCCTCCGCGCTGATAAATGCGCGCCGGTTTTGCCATACTGTCCGTAAGGCCGGCGCGCAAGCCGGCGGGGAGGCGGATGAATGTTCGGGGTTAAGCGCAGGCGAGGGGACCTTTCCAAAAAGGCGGAGGCGTTCAACCAGGGACTCGAGGCGCTCCAGGTCTCCGCTTCGCTGGATGAAAACGTAGCGCTGATGAAAAAGCTGTTCCAGGACGTGGACGTCATGCGCTACCGGTTTGTGTTTCATGCGGGGCGGGAGAACGTGGCCATCGTGTTTTCCGACGGGCTGGTGAATTCCGAAATCATTAATGAAAACATCCTGCGGCCGCTGATGTCGGCGGAGGCGCTGCCCGCGGGCGCGGACCGCATGAAGCGGATGACAAACGAGCTGATCCACATCAATGAATCGGAGTTGACGAGCGACTTTCGCAAGATCGTGAACGGCGTCACCTACGGCGATACGGTGCTCTTCGCCGACGGCTGTGCCGAGGCGGCCCTTCTCAGCACCAAGGGTTTCCCCACCCGCTCGATCACCGAGCCCGACAGCGAAAAAACCCTGGCCGGGCCGCGGGAGGGCTTTACCGAATCGGTGATGCAGAACATCTCGATGCTGCGGCGCAGGGCGCGCACCAACGACTTCAAAATCCGCCAGATGACCCTGGGGCGCAGAACCCAGACCGCCGTGATGGTGTGCTATTTTGACGGCGTGGTCAACCAAAGCGTGTTGGCGCAGCTGATGGAGCGGCTGGAGCGGATCGACATCGACGGGGTGCTGGACACCAACTACCTCACCGAGCTTACGCGCGACCACCGATTTTCTCTCTTCAGAACCATCGGCTACACCGAGCGTCCGGACGTGGTCATCGGCCGGCTGCTGGAGGGGCGCATCGCGGTCCTCGTGGATGGCTCGCCCATCGTGCTGACGGCGCCCTATCTCTTCATTGAAAACTTTCAGGCCAGCGAGGACTACTACCTGAGCTTCTACTATACCTCCTTCTCCCGCCTTCTGCGCATGCTCGGGTTCTTCATGACGATCACGGTGCCGGGGCTATACATCGCGGTGGTGGCGTTTCAGCATGAGATGCTGCCCTCGCCGCTGATGATCAACATTACCGCGGAGCGGCAGAGCGTGCCGCTGCCGGCGGCGGTGGAGGCCTTCGTCATGCTGATCGTGTTCGACATCCTGCGGGAGACCGGCGTGCGCATGCCCACCAACATCGGCCAGGCGCTGTCCATCGTGGGGGCGCTGGTGATCGGCCAGGCGGCGGTGGAGGCCAAGCTGGTGGCTGCGCCGATGATCATCGTGGTGGCGATCACCGGCATCACGAACCTTCTGGTTCCCAAGCTGAACGCGCCGGTGATCTACATCCGCCTGTTCGTGCTTATGATGGCCTCGATGTTCGGGTTCTTCGGGCTGACGATGGGGTTGTCGCTGGTCTTGATCCACCTGATCTCGCTGAACAGCTTCGGCGTCCCTTCCCTCTCGCTGGACGGGAATTTCAGTATGGAACGTGTCAAGGATATCGGCTTCCGCGCCCCCTGGTGGAAGATGCTGACGCGGCCCGCCGATCTCAGCCGCGGGCGGCGGCAGAGAGCGCCGGAGGATCCCGACGATGCAAAAAAGTAAGCTTCTCCGCGTGCTCGCGCTGTGCCTTTTGCCCGCCATGCTATCCGGCTGCTGGAGCTACCGAAGCCTCAGCGATTTATCCATCGTGATGGGCCTGGGCATCGACCACGACCCGGCCCGCGGGATCTATAAGATCAGCGCCGAGATCGTGGACCTGACCAAGTCCATCAAGCAGAACGGCCCGGGCGCGAAGCTGGTGCAGGCCGAGGGCAAGACCATCTTCGATTCCATCCGCGAGGCCAAGCGCAAGCTGCTCAACAAGCTCTATTTCGGCAACCTGCACATCATGGTCATCGGCGAGGAGGCGGCGCGCACGGCGGGCATCGAAAACGCCGTGGACTGGGTCATGCGCGACGCCGAGGGCCGCGAAACGATCAGTCTTGTGATCATGCAGGGCGGCACCGCCAACGACCTGATGAAGCTGAGCGGCCTGGACCAGACGATCCTCTCGCTGGAGATCGACGCCATTATCGCCGAGGACAGCGCGGCCACCGCCTCCACCGTCCAGGCCGACCTGTACCAGGTTTACGGCATGCTCAACAGCCCGGGCGTCGCGCTGACATTGCCGGCCTTCCATATCGCGGTGAACGACGGCAAGGAAGTGGCCGAGTCCAACGGCCTCGCGGTGTTTCAAGGGGATAGGCTGCTGGACTACCTGTCGCCTCTTGAAACAAAGTACTTTTTGATCGCCACCGGCAAAGCCAAGGGCGGCATTCTGGCCATCGCGCAAAACGGCACCGGAAATCCGGACACGTCGCTGGAGATTGCAAAAAGCCAGGTAAAAATCGGCTACGACGAGACGGACGGACGTTTCACCTTCCACATCGAAACCGAAACCGACGTCTACCTGGCCGAGACAACGGAAAACATCGACGTGCGGAACGAGGATGAGATTCAGGCGCTCGAGAACGAGGCGGCAAGGCGCCTGGAGATGGAGATCACATCGCTGGTCAAAAAGGTGCAGCAGCAGATGGGCCAGGACATCTTCGGCTTCGGCGCGGTCGTGCACCGCCGGGATTTCAAAGCGTGGCACGAAATCGAAAACCGGTGGAACGAGATCTTCCGGACCATGCCGGTCACCGTATCCTGCAAGGTGAATATCAAAAATACCGCCTATATCTCGTCCAAGGAGGCCATCAGGCCATGATCAAAGCCATCGTGGCCGGGCTCTACGCGGCTGTCTTCTTTATGGATTTTCTGCCCCACCGGGGAGAGAGCGCCCGGGGCGTGCAGGCGCTGTACCTGGTCATGCTGGCCGTCAGCTTCGCGGTTCTGATGCTCGACGCGTGGGGCGTCCGGGTGCCGTCCCCCGCACCGCCCATCCAAAACGCCGTCCGCGCGATCTTCGGCATTTCATGACCCCGGAAAAAGGAGGATCCCCTTGCTGGATAAACCGCTGACAAGGCTGCAGGCTGTGTCCGTCCTGGTGATGTTCTGCTTTGGCAGCTCGGTGGTCATGGGCGTCAGCACCGGCGTGGCGCAGGACGCCTGGATCTCGCTCTCCTTAGGCGCGCTGTATGCGTTGCCGGCGATCCTGATCTACGCCAGGATCATCGAACTGAACCCGGCGGCGGGAATCTTCGACGCAGCCCGAACGCGGCTGGGCAGCATAGCCGGGAAGGTCTTCGGCGCGCTGATGAGCTGGTACGCGCTGCACCTCTGCGCGCTGGTGCTGCGTAATTTTTCCGAGTTCATCCAGCTCTCCTCAATGCTGGAGACGCCGCAGCTGCCGATGGCGTCCATCATGCTGCTCACGGTGGTGATGCTGGTCAAGGGCGGCTGCAAGGCGCTGGGCAAGTGGTCGCTGGCCACGATCCCGATCGTGCTTTTTATCGTGCTGTCCACGGTGTTGCTCTCCATCAACATCATGCGCCCGGAGTTCCTGCAGCCCGTTTTTGAGCATTCGCTGGGCGACATCGCCGGCGACGCCTTTCAGATCTTCTCGTTTCCCTTCACCGAAACGGTGCTGTTTTTGGGCATCGCGGACTTTATCCGCCCCGGCGACAGCCCGAAGAAGCTCTTTCTGGGCGGCATGGGCTTCGCCTATGTGGTGCTGATGCTCATCATCCTGCGAAACCTGCTGGTGCTGGGCCCCGCGGTGGTGTCGGTGGAGTACTTTCCCTCCTACATCGCCGCCCGCATCATCAGCCTGGGCGACTTCCTGTCCCGCATCGAGGGCTCCATTTCAATCAACTTCATGCTGGCCGGCATCACCAAAATCGCGCTGTGCCTGATCGTCGCCAGCCGGGGCATCGCGAGCCTCTTCGGCGTCAAGGATTGGCGGAGGCTGGTGCTCCCCGCGGGCCTGATGGCGCTTGCGCTGTCCACGATCCTCTACCGGAACACCATGGAGATGTTCGGCTTTATCAAGTACTACGCCTACTACGCCGTTCCTTTTGAAGTGCTGCTGCCACTGATTCTATGGGCCGCCTCGGAGATCGGCGCCCGGCGCGCCGGGCGGGCGGCGGAGCGCTGAACGGCTCACAGGGACCGTTCTTCCTCCGCCAGCATGGCGAGAAACGCCGCCAGCAGCATCAGCGCGCAGGCCCAGATTGCCCGCTGTCCAAGGGGCGCTACCGCGTATTTTCCGGTGACCGCGCCCAGCGCGAAGGTCAAAATCACGCCGTAGTAAAAGCCGCTGCGCCCGAAGAGCGCCCAATCCCGGCCCTTGAGCCCCCGCGCGAGCAGTTCCGTGGCGGTGCGCAGGTTGCCGATGCACATGGTGGTGGCGATGGCGTTGCCCCGCACCTTCTGGAACGACTGAACCTGAATGCCGCAGGCCAGCGAAATCAGGCTATTGGCGGCCAGATTCATCCCCTGCCCCATGAACCCCACCGCCAGCATCACCATGATCTCCACGGCCAGGCAGGCCTGCCGCCAATGCAGGCGGCGCCGCCTGCGAAAGCCCAGGCGCATGGCCTGGGCGGCGAATACGCCAACGGCGAAGGACAGGATCGGGATCAGGTAGCGGGCGGAGGCGGAGAAGCTGCCCTCCAGCAGGTGGATGCCCATCAGGATGATGTTGCCCGTCTGTGCGTTGGCGAACACGCCACCCCGGAACACATAGGTGTAGGCGTCCATGAACCCGCCGGAAAAGGCCAGCAAAAGACCCACCGCCAGCGAATCCGACATCTGCCCCCTTGGCCGGGGGCCTTTTCTTCCGCTCCGCACCGCCACGCCCCCTTCCCTGTCGCTCCATTATATCCTTGCCGCCGGAACCACGCAACGCGCGTTTACGGAAAGCGCACCGGGGCTTTTCCGGCGCGGGGCGCGCTATTTTTCAAAGCGGGACTTATCCGGCAGGATGGATTCGAAGGCGTCACAGAACAGCCGCTCGAGGGGGCCGGTGTCCTCCACGGCCCGGTTGTCGTTCAGGCAGATCATGTCGTAGGCCTGACCGCGGATGGCGCCTTCCGCCCGGGGCGTGTTTTCACCGATGGCGTAGTAATGGCGGCCGCCCGGGGAAGCGGGATGAAAGCTGCCCTCGGCCAGCTGCCAGTAGCGCATCAGCCATTCGTTGACGTCTCCCGGCGTGCGCAGCTTGCGCCTGCAGGTGGCGTCCAGCACCGCGCCCTCCGCGCGCCACACCGCCTCGTACGTGGCCTTGAGAAAGGGCTGAGGGTAGTGGGAGCGCCAGAAGCCCACGATGTCCGGGTAGACGAGCCCCGCCAGCGTGTAGCGCAGCGCTCGGCCGTAGCGCAGGTTCAGGTACTTCGCCGGGTGGTAGCGGATCAGCCGCCGCTTTTTGAAGTGGGCGTTGATCAGCGTCATGTTGTTGGCGACGGTGGCGGCGAAGACGTCCCCCGGCCGCTTCATCGTAAAGGGGTAGAGCACCGCGAAGTCCGCGGGCAGTCCGCCCTTAAAGAAGCGTTCCGGCGGCAAGGGCCGGAGCAGGAACATGTCGTCGTTGAAGAACACGAATTGATCGGCCAGGCCCGGAATGCGGTGCAGGTTCAGAGCGATCGCGCGGGAGCTGAAGGTGGGCAGGTATTCCGGCGGGATGAAGTCCCGGTGGCGAACGATGTTCAGCTTCGGGCACGCCTCGTCCAGCCAGGGCGGCAAGTGGCCCCAGGTGACCAGGTGTACCCGGTTCACCCAAGGCGCGAACGCCTCGACGGACCGGAGCAGGTACTTCAGCGTACCCCAGTCCCGAAAGCGCACGTCCCGGCCGTCGCCTTCTTCGGGAAGGTTCAGACAGCGCGCCTTTTCCTCGCGCCAGGCGGGGTCCCCGCCGTCTACCCAGGTGATGACAAAATCGATTGGGTCCATGAAGCGCCTTCTTCTTGCGATGGCTCCCGCCGCGCCGCCGCGCCGGTGCGACCTCCATGATATCCCGTTTTTCGCGCAAAGATATGAAGCAATTGTGTACAAATTTAGAACGATTCAAGACTTTTGCGCCGAAGGGCGCGCCCGGAAACCCGCGGGGATTTCCGGGCGCGTGAAGGTCCTCACACGGTGCTTTTGCGGCGCCCGTCAGGCACCTGGGGCGGAGGGGTCCATCAAGTCCAGAAACACCTCCGCGACGGCGGGGTCGAACTGGGCGCCGGCGTTTTTTCGAATTTCCTCAAGCGCCGCCGGGAGCGGCATCGCGGGGCGGTAGGCGCGGTTCTGGGTCATGGCGTCGAAGGCGTCCACCACCGAGAGCACCCGCGCCAGGAGCGGGATGGCCGCGCCCACGAGGCCCCGCGGGTAGCCTTCGCCGTCCCATCGCTCGTGGTGAGACAGGATGTAGTCCGCGATGTGCATCAGATCAGGCGATGCCATCGCGATCCGGTAGCCCACCTCCGGGTGCTTTTTGATCTCCTGCCAGTCCGCGTCGGTCAGCGGCGTGGACTTGGTGAGGATGTTCTTATCGACGGAAATCTTGCCGATGTCGTGCAGCGTGGACAGAAGCTCCAGCGCCACCAGGCTCTCGTCGGGCAGCTTCAGCGCGCGGCCCAGCTGGCGGGAGAGTGCGGCCAGCCGCTCGGCGTGGGCCTCGGTCTCGTCGCTCTTCTCCAGCATGGTCTTTTTGATGGAGGACAGGACCGAGCTGTGCAGGCTGCGGTTTTCAAAGATCTTGCGGCGGTACATGGCGTCCTCGGCGGCCTTGCGCACCCGCTCGATGGGCTCTCCCGGCTCGCGTTTGGTGGCCCAGCCCAGCGAAAGGCTGGCAAAGCGCAGCTCGTTCAGCCCGGCGGCGCGCTCCTGGCAGGCGGCACGGACCGCCTCCGCGAAGGCCTGGGCATCCGCCTCATCCGAGCCGGGCATGAGCACGGTGAATTCGTCGCCGCCGGTGCGCGCCACCACGTCGCCGTCGCGGCGGCAGGCGCGCAGGATGTCCGCGGCGGCGGCGATCATCTGGTCGCCCCGCTCGTGGCCCATCGAGTCGTTGATCAGCTTCAGGCCGTTGATGTCCCCCATGATGACCGTCAGCGGCAGCCGATCCGGCTGGTCCAGGGCTTTGATCGCCTCGGCCAGGTAGGCGCGGTTGTTGAGGCCCGTGGAGATGTCGTGGGTGCTGAGGTAGAGGATGCGCTCCTCCTCCAGGCGGCGCTCGGTCACATCGCGGCTGACGCCGATCAGCCCGGTGACGCGGCCTTCGGCGTCCCGGTAGGGCGTCTTGAGGGTCTCCAGATAGCGCACGTTCTCGCCGTCCCGCCGGACGACCTCTTCGTAGCGCATCATCACCCCCATGCGCAGGCACTCCTCGTCGCCCTGCCGGAACAGATCCGCCTCGTCGCCTTGGAGGAATTCGTCGTCCCGCTTTGCGACGATCGCCCGCTCGGGCAGACCCAGAAAATCGCGGAAGGCCTTGTTTGAGCCCATGTACCGGCGCTCCCCGTCTTTATAGAAGATCAGGTCGGGGATCGAGTTCATCAGCCCCTCCAGCAGCGCCTGCCGGTTGCGGTAGGCCTCGGAGAGCCCTTTGTACATCTCGCTGGATTCCTCCAGCTCCCGGTTCATCCGGAGGATCGTCTCCCGGGATTCGAGGACTGACTTGATCGTGGCGTGCACCAGAAAGAAGATCAGCGCCGCGGAGGCCGCCACGAAAAAAAGCCCTTTGACCACGCTGAGCTGGAAGACGCCCTGGCCGTCCGACGAGGAGCCCCAGGCGAAGGTATCGGAGAGCACGATCCACGCGCTGCCCGCCAGCAGGTACAAAAGCGCGACCCGGGCGGAGCCGCCCCGGACATTGGTCAGCCACCGCGCCGCCCGCCCGGCCTTTTCAGAATCATTGCGCCTGGTCATGCCGCCGCCTCCGTTTCCCGTTCAACCTTTGCGCGCCCGGACAGATACGCGCCGCCGCGGGCGTATTCTTCCCTGCAAAATGCCTCCGGCGCAGCGCGCCGGAGGCATGGTCTATCCTCGGATCATTCGGATGAAGCGCTCGGCCAGCGCGGGATCGAACTGGCTGCCCGCGCCGCGCCGGATTTCCTCCAGCGCTTCATCGCTGGACATGGCGCGGCGGTATACCCTGTCTTCGGTCATCGCGTCGAAGGCGTCCACGATGGCGAGCAGCCTTGACAAAAGCGGGATATGGTCGCCCGCGACGCCACGCGGATACCCTCGGCCGTCCCACCGCTCATGGTGGGACAGGATGTAGTCCGCCACGTGGGACAGCTCCGACGCCGAGGCGGCGATCCGGTAGCCGATCTCGGAGTGCTTTTTCATCTGTTCCCACTCTTCTTCATTGAGCTTGCCGGGCTTGTTGAGAATGCGGTCGTCCACGCCCACCTTGCCGATGTCGTGCAGCATCGCGTACAGCGCCAGCTCGTCCATTTCCTTCTGCTCCAGCCCCAGCGACTCGCCCATCGATCGGGAGAGGCTCACCAGCCGCTCGCCGTGGGCCTCGGTTTCGCGGCTGCGGGCCAGCATGGTGGCCATCACCGAAGAGAGGATGGAGTTGTGGGGGCTGCGGCTCTCCAGCAGCTTATGATAGTGCATGTTCTCCTGAGCGGACTTGACCGTCTGCGTGAAGCTGATGTCCATGCTCATCCGCGTGCCCACGCCCACCGAAAGGCTTAATTCGTAGGCCGGGTGCTGCGGATCCTGATTGAACGCACGCACGGCCTCCTTGATGCGCCGGTTGATGATTTCGGCCTCCGATCCAGAGGCCCCGGGCATGATCAGCGTGAATTCGTCGCCACCGGAGCGGATCAGGATATCGCCGGGGCGGGCGCAGCGCCTCAGCAGCCGCGCGGTCTCGATGATGAGCCGGTCGCCCTCCGAAAGGCCGAACACGTCGTTGACCAGGTGCAGCCCGTCGATGTCGCACACCGCCACCGACAGCGGGAGGTACTGCGGATCGTCCATCCCCCCGCGGATGCGCTCGTAGAAGCGCCGGTTGTGGAGGCCGGTCATCGGGTCATGCTCGCTGACGTACAGAAGGCGCGCCTCGTTTTCCTTCTGGATGGAGATGTCGATGACGATGCCCTCCAGCGCCTGCACGGAGCCGTCCTCCCCGTAGATGCCCTGGCCCATTTCCAGCACCCATTTGCGTTCGCCGCTCCGGGTTACGATCTCATATTCATAGCGGAAATTCTCCCGCAGCGGCAGGATGCGCTTCCACTCGTTCCAAATAAGATTCTGATATTCGGGGGCGATCAGGTCGTTGAAGCTGAGCTCCCGGTTGCCGAGCAGCGCCTCCGGCTGGTAGCCCGTCAGCGCCAGGCAGCCCTCGGACACGAACTCCATCGTCCATTCCCGGTCGGCCCGGCAGCGGTAGGCCAGCCCCGGCAGATGGGACAGGAGCACGGCCTTTGATCGCTCGCTCTCGCCCAGCGCGTCCTCCGCCTGCTTGCGGGCGGTGATGTCTTCGATCAGCGCCACGGTGTACCTTCCGGTCTCCCCCGCGTCCATCCGCACAACCTTGGCGTTGACCCACACGCTGACGCCGTCCGGGCGCAGGTACCGCTTGACGAAGGCAAAGCGATCGATCTCGCCGCGGTTCAGCCGCTCGTGGAACTGCCGCGTGGAGGCGCGATCCTCCGGGTGGGTGATGTCCGACCAACCGAGGGTCTCGAGCTCCGCTTCCGTCCGGGCGACGATCGTCTGGAACATTTGGTTGATCCGGCTGCCGGCGAACGTGTCGCCCGGGCCCACGGCGCCGGGCGCGCTGATGACAATGCCCATGGGCGCCTGATCAATCACGGTGCGGAAGAACTCCTCGCCAAAGGCCAGCCTGCGGCTCAGCCGCGCCAGCCGGAGCCGCTCCAGCAGCACCCAGGACAGCGCGATCATCAGAAGCACCGCGCCGACGACGATGATGGCGTCCGGCGTCATCCGCCTCATGATGTTCGCGCGCCACACGTCCGCCGGGTAATCAATGCCCAGCACCGCCAGGGTCTTGCCGCCCTCGCCCGCCACCGGCGCCAGCGCGCTGACCCAGGTGCCCCAGTGGTCGGTTTCAAAGTCGCTCACAACGGTCTTGCGCGAAGTGAAAACCCGCCGGATGCTGTCCGGTACCCCAACGTATTTGTCACCGTAGGGGGAATAGGCATCGGAATTCTCCGGCTCAGAATCCATGAACAGGTAATATTCTCCATCCTGTTCGTAGATAAGGTACATGAACCGAATCTGCGTATTTTCCGTGCGGAACAGCATCATTGTGCGCCTGAGCGCCTGGTATCCCGGCGCGTCCGGGTTGACGGGGCTCTGCCACAGCTGTCCCTTGATCTGCAAATCCATCAGAAGTTCCGCCGACTCCACGAGGTTGGCGGCCTCGTCCTTGGCGAAACCTTCATAACGGATATAAGAAAAGTGGAGGTAAACCGCACCGAGCAGCGCGACAAGCAGCGCCACAGGCACCAGGAAGCGCAAGCGGCGCACAATCAGCCCCTGTTTCCCCGCGTTTTTTGTTGCCGCATCGGACGCCTGACTCATTCGCATCCCTCATCCGCCGTTCCGGCCGCTCAAGGCGCTCCAAGGTGCGCGGCCGTACGCTTCCGGCACAAACTGCTTTACACCGGGAGCTGTTTGCGAAGCTTCTCGTGTAACACATGAAAGTTCACTATTTTCCATAATAGTGGAACGAAGTGCGCCTGTCAACCCCGAACCTGCGCGCCTTGGCGCTTCCAACGCAAAAAAATAAAAAAATCGGCGAAGCCCCTTGACAAACAATACAGGCACCTGTATAATAAAAGCACAGGCACCTGTATTAATGCCGGCGTACGCCGGCAAAGGAGTGAATCTTATGTACGAAACAAATGAAGGGGCAATCCTGATGGAGAAGCTGATGCGGCTGCAGATGCTTCAGCACCGCCGGCAGATGGCGAAGATGCGCGCCTTCGGGCCCTTTGGCAGCCCGCTGAGGGGGCAGGGGCGGGTGCTTTCCATCCTGAAGATGCAGCCCACCATCAGCCAGAAGCAACTGTCGTACCTGCTGGACATGCGTCAGCAGTCGCTGAGCGAGCTTTTGGCCAAACTCGAGCGAAACGGGCTGATTGAGCGCGCCCCGTCGGAGGACGATCGGCGCGCGGCGGTCGTCTCACTGACCGACAAGGGCCGGGAGGCATCGGAGGACGCGGACGCTCCGGCGGACGGCGACAGCCTCTTCAACTGCCTGAGCGCGGAGGAGCGCTCGACGCTTTCCGGCATGCTGGACCGGCTGATCGCGGCGCTGGAGGCCGATGGGGGAAACGCGCCGGAAGACTTCCGCCGCCCCTTCGGGCCGATGCACCCCCACGGCTTCGGACCCGGCTTCGGGCCTGGCCGGATGGGCCCGGAGGGCCCCTTCGGCGGCCGGGATTTCTGCCGCTTCGGCGGGCCGGACGGCGGGGATCCCCGCCAAGGCGAATGGCATGGCGGACACCGCGGGACGTGCCGCGAAGAGCATCACAGGGAGCGCCACGGGGAACGCCGCGGCGCACGGACGGATGAATCCGACGGCGACTGATGCCGGAAACCGCCCAGACAGAATTCCTTCATACGATGAGCGCCGCCCCTCTCGGGGCGGCGCTCATCGTATTCTGCGCTACGGCATGGGGGCCGCGGGGTCGTTCAGCGCGGCGATGGTGGCCGCATCCAGCGTTCCGGTGGGCGCGACATCCGGGAAGAGGCCGGATTCGACGGCGGCGTTCTGGAAGGCCAGGATCGCGTCCGCCTCGGCGGTGCCCTCCGGCATCCAGCCCAGGTCGATCAGATTCTGCATCGCCTGGTCGGCGGGGCTTACGGTAGGCTCGGGCGTCGGCTCCGGTGTCGGCTCGGGCGTCGGCTCGGGCGTCGGGTCAGGCGTCGGTTCAGGCGTCGGTTCAGGCGTCGGTTCGGGCGTCGGTTCAAGCGTCGGCTCCGGTGTCGGTTCCGGTGTCGGTTCCGGTGTCGGCTCCGGTGTCGGCGTCGCTGCCGGCTCAGGCGTCGGCGTCGCTGCCGGTTCCGGTGTCGGCGTCACCGCCGGCTCGGGCGTCGGCGTCGCTGCCGGTTCCGGTGTCGGCGTCACCGCCGGCGCGGGGGTATCGGTGGGGTTCGGCCATGCGGTGGGCTCCGGCGTCGGCGTCGGCGTCGGGTTCGGCCACGCGGTGGGCTCCGGCGTCGGCACGGGCGTCACCGTCGGGATGGGCGTGGTGTTGGGCTTGATGGGCGCGTCCTCGTCGAACAGCCACTTGATGGTGCCGGTGCCGGCGGTGCCGTCCACCTTGAGCTTGGCGCCGTAGTTTTCGTTCACGTAGCTCTGGAACATCTTGACCGCGTTTTCGGTGGCCTTGTCGTACTTGCCGGTGGGCCAGCCGTCGTCAAGCCATCTCAGCTCGATCAGCCGCCACTGCAGGTCCTCGATCTGGGCCGAGGAGGCCTTGCGGTAATTCACCACCGGCGTGGGCTTGGGCGTGGGCTCGCCAAAGTCCACGGTTTCGCCGCCGTCGTAGTTCTGGTCGTCGGTATAACCGCCGTCGATGTTCTCGCCGCCCTCCTCGTCCTGCCAGGAGGCGTCGGGATCGGTAATGGGCAGGTCGTCCGGGTCGGGGGTCGTGCCGGCGTCGGGCGCGGGGGTCTCGGTGGGGGCGCTCCACACGTCGTCGGGATTTTGCGGGTTATTCGTGGCGTCCAGCGCGTTCCGGCCCAGAGAAATCACCACGATCAGCGCGACGACGACCATCGCCACCACCACGCCGCCCATGATGAGCGCCTGCTTGGTGACCTTTTTCGCCGGGACCTCCTCGGTGGCGGCTTCCACGGGGGCGTCGGTGGCGCCGGCCTTGCGCTGCACGAGATACCCGGTGCCGTTGTCCTCAAAGAACACGCGCTTGCGGGCGCTGTCGTTGGGCTGGACGCTGGCGCTCATTTCGGAAAGGCCCTTCTGGAAGGCGGCTTCCGCGCCGGGGCGCACGGTGACGGAGCCGTCGCTCTGACGCTCGGCGGCGTCCCGCGGGAAGTATTCGCGCACCCGGAGCTTCGCGCCGGTTTTCAGGTCCGAAGCCACGTAGACGATGCCGCCCGCGTCCTGTCCCAGCGCGCGACCGACCAAAAACCGCGTGCGCAGCAGCGTGCCCGGCGCCAGATGGCTGGGCGAGACCGGCGCCAGCGGATCCCTGCCGCAGGCGGGGCATTCGCCGTTTTTGTCCAGCGGTTCAAAACAGTACATGCACTTTTCACGGGAGTCTGTTTCACGGGGGCCAGTTTCCATCGGGATCCCTCCAAAGTCCGCCGTAGGGCGGCGCTAAAACTCTGCTACGATCTGACGAATTTTCGCGGAGATCTGTTCCACGCCGCCGCTGGCGTCCACCACGCGCACGCGGTCCGGGTTTTCCCGCGCCAGGCGCAGATACCCTTCGTAGGCGCGCCGCGCAAAGTCGTCGTCGCCCTCCAGCCGGTCGGGCGCGTTTTCCTCGCGGCGCCGGCGGATGGCCTCGATGGGATCGAGCATCATGAGGATGGTCCGGTCGGGCACGGCGCCCGCCACCGCCGCCTCGTTGATGGAGGCCACGAGCTCCAGCCCCAGCCCCCGGGCCTCCCCCTGGTAGACGAGGGAGGAATCCAGAAACCGGTCGCACAGCACCGTGTCGCCCCTTTCGAGGGCGGGCAGGATGACTTCCCGAACATGCTGCGCGCGGGCCGCGGCAAAGAGGAGCGCCTCGGTCATGTCGCACATGTCCTTCTCCCCGGGGTCCAGCACCAGATCGCGGATGCGCTCGGAAATCGGGCAGCCGCCCGGCTCCCGGGTGACCGTCAGGCGGTGGCCCAGCCGCTCAAGGTGTTCGGTCAGAAGCTTCACCTGGGTGGATTTGCCGCAGCCGTCCGTCCCTTCCATGGTGACGAATCGCCCCCGCGCGGCCGGAAGGCCGCCCAGCAGGTACTCCGCCAGCGCCGGGACGCTCTCCGCGATCCAGTGGGCGCCGCTTTCTTCCAATTCTTCCCGGCTGCCGTAGCCGTACAGCGCGCCGATGCCGTCCACGCCTGCGCCCACCGCGCCCTCCATGTCGAATTTTCGGTCGCCCACCATCGCGGCGCGGCGGTAGGAAGCGGGCAGCGTGCGGCGGATCAGCTCCGCCTTGTCGCAGTGGTCGTCGGTGACGCCGGTGGAAGTCACCCGGTCAAACAGCGTATACAGGCCGAATTCCTTCAAAACATGCTCAGCCTGCACGGTGGGCTTGGCCGTCACCACGCCCAGAAATGCGCCGTGGGCCTTGAGGCTGCGAAGCATCGAGGGGATGCCGGGGAAGACGCGGGCGTTGTTCCAGCCCTCCACCTCGTACCGGCCGCGGAAGAGGCGGATGCCCTCCCGGATCGCGTCCTCGCCAAGGCCCAGCGAACGGAAGGATTCGTAAAGCGGCGGGCCCGCGAACCAGGTGAGGTCTTGCCCCGCGCAGGTAACGCCCAGGCTGGTCAGCGCGTACCGGGCGGAATCCACAATACCGGGGTGGGACTGGGTCATCGTGCCATCCAGATCGAAAAGGACCACGTCGTATGGAAGCTTCATGCTTGGCTCCTTTGATGTATTCACTTTATTGTACCGGATGCGCGCTTCAAAAGCAACCGGATCACTTGCCGCGGGCCTCGCCGGTCAGCCGCTCCAGCGCGGCGCGGGTTTTGCCCTCGTCCCGCTCGTTGACGAGGAACGTCAGGTAGTCGCCCGCGCGGATGGTGGTGCCGCCGGAGGGGATCAATTCCTCATCCTCACGGCGGATGGCGATCAGGAGACATTCCCGGGGGAGCCCCAGATCCTTGACAGCGCGGCCGTCGGCCCTGGAATCATGCTGCGCGATCTGTTCCACCACGATCTTGCGCGCGGGGTCGCAGCCCTCGCCGCAGCCGCCATCCAGCATGTTGTCCAGCAGCGAATCGTAGATGGGCTTGCTTTTGAGGAGGTCCGCCGTCAGGTACGCGGCGAAGGACACCACGATCAGCGGCAGCAGGCAGTCGAAGGAACCGGTCATCTCGAGCAGCAGGATCGTGCCCGTCACAGGCGCGCGCACGATGGCCGCGAAATACCCGGCCATCGCCACCACGACGATGCTGTCGAACATCTCCGGCGGAACCAGCGTCCCCGCCAGATTCGCCGCAACCGCGCCCAGCGCGCCGCCCAGAATCAGAAGCGGAAAGAAGATGCCGCCCGGCGCGCCGGAACCGAAGCTGATCATTGAGAAAAGGAACTTCACCGTAAACATCAGAAGGAGCGCGCCCACCGCGGTGCCGGAACTCAGGTACTCCAGCATCCGGTGGCCGCCGCCCAGCACCACCGGGAAGGCGAGCCCCAGCACGCCCGCCACGAGAAACGGGATCACCGGCCGCGCGGCTTCGGGCAGGCGCTTCATGGCGGCGTAGAGTTTCTGAGTTTTGAGGAGCGTCCAGTTGTACAGCGCGCCCATGCCGCCCAGCGCCACCCCCATCAGGATCAGGAGCCAGTAGAGCGAAAGGGGGATTACGCCGTTTGTTTGAAACGAGAATACCGGCGAAAGGCCAAAGGCCAGCTTGGATACGAAGTCGCCGGTCATGGCGCTGACGACGATGACCACGAGCAGCGTGGGCGACAGGTATTTATAGATCTCCTCCAGCGCAAACATGGCGCCAGCCAGCGGCGCGTTAAACGCCGCGGCGAGGCCCGCGCTGGCGCCGCCGGCGATCATCATGCGCCGCTCGGCGCGGGAGGAGGCCCACTCCTGGCCGATGCCCTTGGCCGCCGCCGCGCCCAGCTGGATGGACGGCCCCTCGCGCCCCAGCGACAGCCCCGCCAGGATCGACAAAGCGCCCAACGCGAACTTCACGGCAAGGGTGCTGAACCAGGGTACGTCGAAGTGGCCCGTCAATTCGCCTTTAATCTGCGGGATGCCGCTGCCCCGGGTCATTGGGAAGCGCTTGGCCAGCGCGCCTACGGCGTAGCCCAATGCCGCCAGCGCGAGAAAGAGCGCGGGAATCAGCGCCGGGCGCGATCCGAAAAAGCGGTAAATCGCGAAGCTCCATTCCCCCGCCGTGCCCAGCGCCAGCCGGTAGAAGCTGGCCACCGCCCCCGCGCCCGCGCCCACCAGAACGCTTTTGAACACCACCGAAAGCTTCCGGGCGGGAAACTCCAGCGCTTCCCGGTAATGGTTGGCATCGAGCCTGTTCATGCCCATCTCTCCGTAATGCGTTTATTCATGCAGAAATTATACCGTCCCGGCGTTTCGCGCACCGGCGCGTTTCGTTTAAAAATTGCGAAAACCCGGCCGCGGAGTGCGGCCGGGCCTGGTATTTTGTCCCTTTGCGGGAATTCCAAGGGCTTCGGGCCATGGGCGGCGTTTCGAGGGCCCGAAGCCGCATCAATCGGCGTCTACCCGGGCGTTCCTCCCCGCTCGCCCGGCCGGGCGGGGGCGCTGACACCGGTATGCCCCTTGGCCACCTGCCTGCGCTTTTTGCGGTTTTCCCAGCTGTCCAGCACAATGTCCAGGTCGTAATCCTCCCCGGGGTAGAGCGCCTCTTTTTCCAGAAAGGGCCTGACGCGCCGGGCGGCGACGGAGATGTTCTTGTCGCGGACGCGCAGAAGCATCTCGCCCCGGGCGTTGGGCGGCAGCACCACGGTGGCCAGGCAGTTCATGAACGGCACGCGCACCCGGTCCCCCGGCGCGTAGGCCGGCGCGGCCTTTTCCGCCGCTGGAGGTTCCGGCCCCGCCGGAGGTTCCGGCCTCGCCGGAGGTTCCGGCGGCGCGGGCGGCGGAAGGGGCTCCGGGGCGGCGCCGCGCTCCGGCAATGGATTGGGGATATGGCCGCCGGGGTAGGCGGCGGCGCGGGCCTCGGCCAGCAGCCGGTCCGGCATGCCCAGGCCGCGGGCGATGTCCAGCGCGCAGCTCTCGCCCGCTTCGCCCAGCTCCAGCCGGTAGGTGGGCGCGAGGTTCGCGCGGTCGAAGGTCATCCGGGCGTTCATGAAGCCCTCGGTGCGCCCGGCGAAGCGCTTGATCTCGGCGTAGTGGGAGGTGGCCATCATCAGGCATTTCATCCGTCCCAGTTCCGCGAGGATCGCCACCGCCAGGCCCATGCCCTCCTGTGGATCGGTGCCGCTGCCCACCTCGTCCAAAAGCACCAGCGACCGGGGCCCCGCGGCGCGCAGGATGCGCACCACCCGCGTCATGTGGGCGGAGAAGGTGGAGAGGTTCTGACTGACGCTCTGTCCGTCGCCGATATCGCAATAGATGCCGGAGAAAAGCGGCACCGAGGCGTCCTCCGCCGGAACCTGCAGCCCGGAGAGGGCCATGGCGGAGATCAGGCCGCCCGTCTTGATGGCGACGGTCTTGCCGCCGGTGTTGGGCCCGGTGATCACCAGCGCACGGGTTCGGCCGCCCAGCGCGAGGCTCATGGGCACCGCGCCCGGCCCAAGCAGCGGGTGGCGCGCGTTCACGAGGCGCAGCTCGAAGCCCTTGGAAACCCGCACCGCGCCGCAACCCATGGCGGCGGCCAGGCGGCCGCAGGCGAAGGCGTAGTCCACCGTTTCCATGCTCTCGCGGTTGATGTCGATGGCGCTCCGACGGGCGGCGGCGGCGTCCGTCAGCGCCGCCATCAGGCGCAGTTCCTCGTTGGCCTCGTCGATTTCGAGGGCCTCCATCTCGCTGCGGAGCGCCGCCGCGGCCTCCGGCTCGATGAACACGGTCTGCCCGCTGCCGGACACATCCAGCTGCGCGCCGCGCACCAGCCGCGCGCACTCGCGCTTCACCGGCAGCACGTACCGCCTGCCCCGCACGCCGTAGAAGCTCTCCTGAAACCATTCGGGGTGGGCGCGCATCATCGCGGCGAGCCGGTCCTTGATGCGCGCGGAGACCCTTTCAATGCCCGACCGGATGTCATGGAGCGCCGGACTCGCCCGGTCGTCCAGCCGCTCGCCGCGAAAGCACCGCTCGATCTCCCTGCGCAATTCGTCCAGCGGCTCGACGCTCATGCCCAGCGCGGGCGCGGTCTCGTCCACGGTCAGCGCGCGAGAGAGGTAGTTTTTGAGCAGCCGGCAATGATTCAGAAATTCGCCCAGCGCGATCAGTTCCCGCGCGGTCAGAATTTCGCCCAGCCGCAGCTTTTCATGAAGGGCATCCAGCCCCGCCAGCGAATGGATGGGCGGTTCGCCCATCGCCTCGTACACGCGGCGGGCGGAGGCCGTCACATTTTGGGCGCGCTCGACCGCCGCGGCGTCCGTCATGGGCGTCAGGTTCTCCGCCCGGCTCCGGGCGGCGGCGGTTCGGGTGTAGCCGGCCAGCATGGCCGTCACCTTGGGGTATTCGATAAGTTCCAGGGATTCCCGCTCAAACATGGGTTCACATCCTTTTCATGGGTCGAGGTGGACGATCCCCCGCGCCAGCGGCCGCCTGCGCGCGCAGGCGGACAAAAAACGGGCTGCGACGCGCGCAGCCCAAAACACCCATTCTCCGGGCGTGGTATGCGGCGGCCGCCGGCGCGGGTACGACAAAGTCGCCTGTGAAAACACAGGCATTGGCGCACCGATTCGCCTAGCAGCTGACCGACATCCATTGCCCTCCTGATTCAAATCCGCCTATATTGTATGCGGCGCGCGGCCGCCTGTCAAGTTTTTCTTGGTGGCCCGGTCACAGAAAACCCGCCGCGCTTCCGTTATACTCGGATCAACACGCGACGGGAGGTTTTTTTACGATGCTTCTTTTCCGGATCATTGGCGCGGTGGTTGGCGGCGCGGTCGGCTTCGCGGCCTACAAGTTCATCGGCTGCTCCACGGGCGCCTGCCCCATTACGTCCAATCCCTACGTATCGGTCATCATCGGCGCGCTATTGGGCGCGACGATTCCCGGAGGGCTGTAACGGCCGCTTACGGTTCGGGCGTCGCGGCGGGCGCGAGGTTGATCACCGGGTAGGCCTCGCCGCCGGACAGCTGAACCTGCGGCACGCTGCCGTTCCAGCGGGTGACCTTCAGGTACTGGATGAATTCGTCCGTCAGCGACTGGGCCAGCGCCTGGTTTTTCGCGGCCTCCTGCTCGCCGGCGTAACGGGCGGCGTCGGCCTGGACGCGGACGACTTCGGCGTCCGCCCCGGCGAAGATGGAACGCTCCTGAGCCTCGGCGTTGGCGGCGATGATGCGGCGTTCGGCGGTGGCCTTTTCCACGCTCACCTGCTGGGCCTGCTCGGTCTCCACCCGAAGCTTGGTCTGCTCGGCCACCTGCTTGGCCTCCACGGCGTCGGTAAAGGCGTCGGTGAAGTCGATGTCCTCGATGGATACGGCGATGATTTCAATGCCGTTGGCCTTCATCAGCGGGGCCAGAAGTTCCTTGACCTGGGCGGACAGCGTCGACCGGGCGCCCACCAGGTTCTCCGCGGTGTACTTGGTGAACACGGCCTTCACGTTCTCCTGGATGCGGGGCAGCATGATCTTTTCATAGTAGTCCACGCCCACGTTGCGGTACAGGTTCTGGGCGGTGTCCCGGTCCACCTGGTAGTTGACCGAGCACACCACGTCCACCTGCTGGATGTCGCTGGAGAACGCCTGCATGGAGACGGTGGCCTTCTGCGCGCGGTTGTCGATCAGCACCACCTGCTGCACCGGGTTCTTCAAATGGAAGCCCTCGGGCAGCGTGTAGCTCTCCACCCGGCCGAATGTGGTCACCACGCCGGTGTGGCCGGTGGGCACTACGGTGTAGGGCGCGAGGGCCACGACGACGACAATCAGCACAACCACCGCCACGGCGATCAGCACCAGCGTCAGCCGGGGACCGCGGCTCGGCATTTTTGTAACATTACCCTGAAACTGGCTCATGGAAAGAACCTCCTTCTCTTGTGACATTTTCCATGATACCAGATCAGGCACGTCCCCGTAAACGGGTAACGTCCAAAACCCGCGTTTTTGGCGCTCAGGCGTCCCCGCGGGTTTCCCTCCTCAGCGCCGGATTCGCGGCGAGAAAACCCCCCCGCTGTAAAACGGACGGTACAAATAACGCAAAAAGGCCCGCGCAGGCGAGCCTTCTTTTTTGTAAAAACCCGTTTTGTCCGCGGTGTAACACCGGCGGGCTCCGCTCCCCGGTTTACTTCAGCCGCGCCATGAACGACGCGATGCGCGCCATGCCTTCCTTGATTTTCTGCTGGGAAGTGGCATAGCTCACCCGCACGTGATTCGGCGCGCCGAAGGCGGTGCCCGGCACCACGGCCACTTTTACTTCGTCCAGCAGCAGGGCGGCGAAATCATCCGAGCTTTCGATGGGCTTGCCGCCGGGCAGGGCCTTTCCAAACGCGCCGGACACGTTCATCATCGTGTAGAACGCGCCCTTGGGCAGAAGCGCCGAAAGGCCGTCGATCCCGTTGATGAGCCGGTCCATCAAAAGCCTGCGCTCGTTGAATTCTTCCGACATGGCGGCGATAATCTCCCCGCCCGAGGAGAGCGCCGCCATCGCCGCGTGCTGGGTGATGGAGCAGGCGTTGGAGGTGGCGTGGCTCTGATGGGCGCTCATCGCCTGAATGACGTCCTTGGGTCCGGCGGCGTAGCCGACGCGCCAGCCGGTCATGGCGTAGGCCTTCGAATGGCCGTTGACCACGATGGTCTGGGCCTTGATATCCGGCGACAGCGACGCGATGGACACATGCTCGCCTTCATAGGTGAGCTTTTCGTAGATTTCGTCGGAGATCACGTAGAAGCCCTTTTCGACGGCCAGCCTGGCGATCCCCTCGAGCATCTCCCGGGGCCACACGCAGCCGTTGGGGTTGTTGGGAGAATTCAGGATCAGCGCCTTGGTGCGGCCGGTCACGTAGGGCGCCATCTGCTCGGCGCTGACGAGAAAGCCGTCTTCCTCACGCCCCGGCACCGTCACCACCACGCCGTCGTTCATCCGGATCATTTCGGGATAGCTGACCCAGGCGGGCGCGGGCAGCAGCACCTCGTCGCCGGGATTGAGAATCGCCGCCAGCGCGCCGAAGAGCGCGTGCTTGGCGCCGTTCGTCACGATGATCTCCGAAAGGCCGTATTCCAGGCCGTTGTCTTCCTTCAGCTTTCTGGCGATGGCCTCGCGCAGCTTCACTGTGCCCGGCACCGGGGTGTAGCGGGTCATGCCGTGGTCGAGGGCGTATTTGGCGGCGTCGCGGATGTAGGCGGGGGTGTCGAAGTCGGGCTCGCCGGCGGCGAGGCCGATCACGTTCTCGCCCGCGGCGATCAGCGCCTTGGCGCGCGCGTCGATTCCCAGCGTGACGGACGGGGCGATGTTCAGACAGCGCTTGGACAGCGTCAGGGACATGTGGATAAACCTTCTTTCACATCATTTGGCAGGTTTCAAAGCTCAATTATGCATCGGCATAATCCATTCTATGAAAAACCCGCGGATTCCTGCCTGAAACCCACGGGTTTTGTGAAAAAAATGAATTTAACAGAAGGAAATCCTTCACTTTGATGAAGTCCATGACGGGCGCGATGCCCAAACGCGTCAATGAGCGGGCGCGCTTTCGTCCGGCGCGGATTCCGCCGCGCCCTCCGCGCCCGGCACCAGCCCGGCGGCGGCCTCCTCCAATTCCACCGCCGCCAGCGGCTCCGCCGCGCGAATGCCGGTGCGGTTGACGCGCCAGCGGCCAGACAGCACAAACCACAGCCCCAGGAAGCTCGCGCCCAGCGTGGCGATGGGCGCGCCGAAGCCCACGCCCGCCAGGCCCATCACGCCGGACAGAATCCACGCGGCGGGGATCCGGAGCACGACGGAGCTGAGCATCGCCAGAACCAGCGAAAACATGGTGTGGCCCGAGGCGATCACCAGCCCGCCGAAGGAGAACACGAAGGGCACCAGCAGGTAGTCGAAGCTGAACGTGCGCAGGTACTGGGTCCCGGCCTCAATCACCGCGGGATCCACGGAAAAAAGCGCCACCAGCTGCGACGGGATCGCCTGCACCACCGCGAAGACCGAAACGCCCAGGATCAGCGAGAAGAGGATGCCTTTTTTGAGCGCCTCCATCGCGCGGTCGTAGCGCCCGGCGCCGATGTTCTGGGCCGAGATGGCGGAAATCGACTGCTGCACCGCCAGCACGGGCAGGATGGCGAAACTGTTGAGCTTGCCCACCACGCCGCCCGCCGCCGAGGCGGCCTCCCCAAAGCCGTTGGTGAGCGCCGTCATGGCCAGGAACGACACGCTGACCACCAGCGACTGGGCGGAACTGGGCAGACCGATTTTGAAGATCATCCGGAGCTTATCCGGGTGAACCGCGAAGCTCTTCCACTTGAAGTCGAACAGGAAACGCTTGCGGGACAGGTAGCCCGCCGCCAGCGCGACGCTGATTCCCTGGGCGATGATGGTCGCCCAGGCCGCGCCCGCGGCGCCCATGCCGCGCCCCTTGACAAACCACACGTCCAGCGCCAGATTGACCGCGCAGGCCACCGCCACGAAGATCAGCGGCCGCTTGGCATCCCCGAGACCCCGCTGCACCGCGGACACCGCGTTGTAGCCGAAGACGAAGAGGTTGCCCATCATGCAGATCGTCAGATACGACCGGGCCTCGCCCATCACGGTTTCCGGCGTCTGGATCATCCGGAGAACCGGTTCCGCGAAGGTGATGATCAGCGCCGAAAAGGCCACCGCCGCCAGCGCCAGCACCGAAAAAAGCGTGCCGATGGTTTCGGATACGTCCTTTTCACGCTTCGCGCCGAAGTACTGGCCCACCAGAATCGTGCCACCCACCGTAAGCCCCGCCACCACCATGACCACCACGTTCGTGATCTGCCCGCCGTTGGTCACGCCCGCCTGGGCCAGCGTGGTGGAATAGCGGCCCACCACCAGCATGTCCGTCACGTTGTAGAGCGCCTGAAGGAAATTGGACAGGAGAAAGGGCGCGCCGAACCGAATCAGGTGGCCCAGGATGTTGCCGCGGGTGAAATCCCTGTGTAAGGAAGCCATCGGTATACCTCTTCTTAGAAATTCGTCCGTCAGAAAATGCCCTTGCGGGCATTTCAGAGCATCGAAAAATCCTGCTGTTTTTTTGATGTGGGGAAAATGCGCTGCGTGCGCCTGAAACTTCACAGAGTTCCGGGCGGCGCACTGGCTGAAGGTTCCGTTTCTTCCATCGGTATGCGCACCGACGGGAGAAACACGTTTCCGGCGCACAGGCCGACGAAAACGATTGAATCCACGGGGACCGTTGTTGACGGTCCAGAAAATGCCCTCGAGGGCGTTTCAGCCGTTCCGTATCCCCGCTTTGCGCGGGGTGCGGGGGAAATCATCTCCCGTAAATGCCAAGGGGCGCTGCCCTTTGGCGGCGCCCCCGGCGCTCCCGGTTATCCGTTTTTGACCTTCTGCCACGCGTCCTTGAGGGGTACGACGCGGTTGTAGACGGGCTTTTCCGCCGTGGAATCCGGATCCTTGGCGAAGTAGCCTACGCGCAGGAATTGGAAGCGCGCGCCCACCGGCGCATCCGCGACGATTCTTTCGCACAGCGCGCCGCCCCGTTCGGTCAGGCTGTCGGGATTCAGGCGGTCCATGAAGTCCTTGGACGCCTTTTCGACTTCCGCGCCCTCCTCGTCGATCTCAATCTCCTCCTCGGGCGCGTCGTCCAGCAGGATGGGCTCGTACAGGCGCGCGGCGAAGGGCACCGCGTCGGCCTCGCTCAGCCAGTGCAGCGTGGCCTTGACCTTGCGGCTGGCGCCGGCGCTGCCGGACTTCGAGTCGAGGTCCACGGAGCACAGAAGCTTCTTTACATTGCCGGATTCGTCCTTCTCGACGCCCTCGCACTTCACGATGTAGGCGCCCTTGAGCCGCGCCTCGCGGCCGGGGGCCAGGCGGAAGAATTTCGGCGGCGGGTTTTCCAGAAAATCCTCGCGCTCGATGAAGAGCCTGCCGGAAAAGCGGAGGGTGCGGCAGCCCATCTCGGGGTGGTCGGGGTGGTTTTCCATCCGGATTTCCTCAACCATTCCCTCGGGCCAGTTGGTCAGAACCACCTCGATGGGGTCCAGCACCGCCATCGCCCGGGGCGCGCTCTCCCCCAGCGCCTCGCGCACGCAGTGCTCCAGCAGCGCGCCGTCCACGGTGGAATCCGCCTTGGAAACCCCCACGCGGGACAGGAAATCCGAAATCGCCTCCGGCGGGTAGCCGCGGCGGCGCATGGCCGCCAGCGTGGGCATGCGCGGGTCGTCCCAGCCGGACACCCTGCCCTCCTCCACCAGGCGGCGAAGATAGCGCTTGGACATGATGGTGCGGGTCAGGTTCAGCCGCGCGAACTCGATCTGGCGCGGCGGACGCTCAAAACCGGCCTCCCGCACCACCCAGTCGTACAGCGGGCGGTGGATTTCGTACTCCAGGGAGCACAGGGAGTGGGTCACGCCCTCCAGCGCGTCCTGCAGCGGGTGCTGGAAGTCGTACATCGGGTAGATGCACCACGCGTCGCCGGTGCGGTGGTGGTGGTGGCGCAGGATTCGGTAGAGGGTCGGGTCCCGCATCAGCACGTTGGGCGAGGCCATGTCAATCTTCGCGCGTAGCACCCGCGCGCCGTCGGGGAACTCGCCGGCCCTCATTCTATGGAAGAGATCCAGGTTCTCCTCCACGGAACGGCTGCGGAAGGGGCTGTCCACGCCCGGCTTGGTCAGCGTGCCGCGGTTTATGCGCATCTCGTCGGGCGACTGGTCGTCCACGTAGGCGACGCCCTTTTTGATCAGCGCGCAGGCGATCTCAAACAGTCTGGGAAAGAAGTCCGACGCGAAGTGCAGCTCGTCCCACCGGTAGCCCAGCCAGCGGATGTCCTTTTCGATGTTCTCCACGAACACCGCGTCCTCCTTGGTGGGGTTGGTGTCATCAAACCGGAGGTTGCAGGTGCCGCCGTACTTTTTAGCCGTGCCAAAGTCGATGCATAGCGCCTTCGCGTGGCCGATGTGCAAAAACCCGTTGGGCTCCGGCGGAAACCGGGTCTTGACGCGGTCGTACCGGCCGGAGGCCAGATCCTGCTCGATGAATTCCTCGATGAAATTGGAGGCGCCGCGCGCTTCGGACACGTTCGATCCCCTCGATTTCGATAAGATTACGATATTATAGCACGCCCCGCGCGAAATCAACAGGTTTATGAAGTAAAATGTGACGGGAATGGCGGCTGAACGTTCCCCTTGCGGGGGTTCCGGGGGTGCATCATGCCCCATGGCGCGGCCCCGCGGCCGCCGTCCCGGGCGGCTTCCCCCAGCGCCTCTCCCATCACCCGCCTTTGTAAAATGTGACGAAATCGCGACGCCCCGGCCGAAAAAAACGCCGAAACCGGTAGTGTGTCACCACAAGATATATAAATATGAAATAATATTTTTCACCACGCGAATTTTGCGGGTTCCTCCACGAAATGTGGCGAGAACGCGCAGGGAGTGTCAGCCGAAACATTTTGGCCCGCGAAGCAGATTCGGGAAACATTTCACGTTGTTTGGGCGGGGGTTTTTTGGTATAATGACAGCGACAAGCACGGGATATTATCCACATCGCAATTCACAACCATGTGGATAACCCATTTTTTTTCGAGCATATGTGCGCCCGTCGCTTTATTACAGCCGCGAAGGAACTGGGGGATATGGGATGAATCAGTTCGCGCTGAGCGCCGACCTGTGGGAGAGAACGCTGGATATCCTGAAAGAAGAGATCAACCCGGTCAGTTTCAACACCTGGTGCAAGCCGCTCCAGGTGCTGTCGGTGATGGGAAGCCAGGTGGTGCTGGGCCATACGGACAGCTTCGCCGTGAACAACCTGAAAAAACGGTACGGCACGCTGTTCCAGGCTGCGCTGAGCGAAGCCTACGGCCGGCCGATGACCATCGTCTTCCGTCAGACCACCGGTGAGGCGATGGCGGAGGGCGTGAAGGAAGCCGCCGGCGACGCGCTGAACCCGAAGTATACCTTCGACACCTTCGTGGTGGGCACGTCCAACCGGTTCGCCCACGCGGCGAGCCTGGCGGTGGCGGAGCTGCCTTCGGACGCCTATAACCCGCTGTTCCTCTACGGCGGCGTGGGCCTGGGCAAGACGCACCTGATGCACGCCATCGGGCACTACATTCTCAGCGAGAATCCGGATTCAAAGCTTCTTTATATTACCAGTGAGCGCTTCACCAACGACGTGATCGACGCGATTCAGAAAAAGACCAGCCACGCGCTCCGGGAGAAACTGCGCAACGTGGATGTGCTCATGGTGGACGACATTCAGTTCATCGCGGGCAAGACCGCGACGCAGGAGGAATTCTTCCACACCTTCAACCAGCTGCACGCCAGCGGCAAGCAGATCATCCTGTCCAGCGACCGGCCGCCCAAGGACATCCCCACGCTGGAGGAGCGGCTCCGCTCCCGCTTTGAGTGGGGCCTGGTGGCGGACATCCAGAAGCCGGACTACGAGACCCGGCTCGCGATCCTCCGCAGAAAGGCCGAGGACGAGCACATCGACGTGCCGGACGAGGTGCTTTCCTTCATCGCAGACCAGGTGCGCTCCAATATCCGCGAGCTGGAAGGCTCGCTCACCCGCGTTTACGCCCAGACCATGGTGGACAACCGGCCCATCGACATGGATCTGGCACAGCGGGCGCTGTCCTCCATCATCAAGACGCGGGAGGCGCGGTCCATCACGGCGGATCTGGTGATGCAGATCACGTCGGACTACTACCACATCGACCGCGCGGACCTACTCTCCCAGCGCAGAAACCGCGAAATCGCGCTGCCGCGCCAGATCGCCATGTTCCTGTGCCGGGAACTGATGAACCTCTCCACCACCCGGATCGGGGACGAGTTCGGCGGCCGGGACCACACCACGGTGATGCACGCCTGCGACAAGATTGACCGGCTGTCCTCCGAAAACGCGCAGCTGCAAAACACGCTGGAAACCCTGCGGGCGATGATCAAAGGGCGGTAATCGGACAAAGCGTGGAAAACCCGGCCAAAACCCCGGCGCTTTCCACACCCGAATCCACCGCCAAAACCTCCGGAAAGTATGGGTTTCGGCGGGGTTATCCACAATATCCACAGTACTACTTCGGCTTATATTACGTTTCTCTTTTGAAAGGGAATGGAATTCAGGAGGGTGTCCCATGCGGTTTACCTGCCAGGTGACGGATCTGGTCGAAGGCTTGAGCGTGGCGTCCCGCGCGCTTTCGGCGCGCACCACCCAGCCGATCTTGGAAGGCGTGCTCATCAAGACGGGCGAGGATTCCCTGAAGCTGACCTGCTCGGACGGATCGATTTCCATCGTGACGCAGGTAAGCGCCGAAATTGAAGAGGACGGCGACCTGGTGCTGCCGGGAAGGCTGTTTCTGGAAGTCATGCGCAAGCTCCCCCAGGGAGAACTGAAGGCCTCCTCCAACGATTCCTTCGCGCTGACGGTGCGCTGCCAGGGTTCCCGCACCACCATCGCGGGCCAGAACCCGGTGAACTATCCGGCGCTGCCGCTGGTCAGCGCGCAAAATTCCTTCATCCTGCCGCAGAAGCTGATGCGGGAATTGATCGAGCAGACCAGCTTCGCCACCTCGTCGGACGAGACGCGGCTGGTGCTGACGGGCAGCCTGATGGAAATCGAAAAGGGCGAATTGCGCATGGTGGCGCTGGACGGCTTCCGGCTGGCGCTCCGGCTGGAGCGGCTCTCCGGCGACGCGGCGGACATCAGCGCCATCATCCCGCAAAAGGCGCTGACGGAAATCGCCCGCGTGATGGCGGACGATGAAACCCGCATGGCCATGATCCTCATCGGCGGCAGCCAGCTGATGATTACGATGGACGCCACCCAGTTCTATACCACGCTGATTGACGGCGAGTTCATCAAATACCGTCAGATCATCCCCAAGGACTGGAAGACACGGGCGAAGGTATCCACGGACGCCATGGCCCGCTGCGTCGAGCGCGCTTCACTGATGGCGCGGGAGGGGCGCAACAACCTGATCCGCATGTCGGTTTCAGAAGGGCGCATCGTGATCACCTCCAATTCCGAGAGCGGCGACGTTTATGAAGAACTGGACGCCGAAATCGAAGGCGAGGCGCTGGACATCGCCTTCAACGTGCGCTACATGATGGACGTGCTCCGGGCGGTCAAGGACGAGGAAATCTTCCTGCGCTTCAATTCCTCCGTCAGCCCGTGCCTGATCTGCCCCGTCGAGGGCGACGCCTACACCTACCTGGTGCTGCCCGTCCGCGTGCATGCGTAGCGGAGAGGACACCATCGCCGCCATCGCCACCGCGCAGGGGGAAGGCGGCATCGCGATCGTGCGCGTCAGCGGCCCGGGCGCCTTGAAAGCGCTCGAGGCCGTTTTTGAGCGTGGTTCTGCGCGAAGGGCTGGGGATAACCCGGAGGCCTTTCAGGGGGAGGCCCGCCCGGCGGGCGGGCCTTGGACGCCAGGCCGCCTGTACTACGGCCATGTGACGGAAGACGGGCGCCTTCTGGACGAGGCGATGGCGGTTTACATGGCCTCGCCCCGCTCGTATACCCGGGAAGATGTGTGTGAACTGCACGTACACGGCGGGCGCTACGCGGCGGAAAAGGCGCTAAACCTGGTCCTCCGCCAGGGAGCGCGGGTGGCGGAGCCGGGGGAGTTTACGCTCCGAGCGTTTTTGAATGGGCGGATCGACCTGAGCCAGGCCGAAGCGGTGATGGCGATGATCCGCGCGGGCGGCGAGGGCGCCTTCCGCGCCGCCGCGCGGCAGATGAACCAATCGGTGCGCGCGCTGGTGGAAGGGGTTTCGCGGGATCTGACCGGCCTTCTGGCGCAAATCGAGGCGCTGGCGGACTTCCCGGAGGAGGTGGATGAGGCGGAGGCCTCGGACGACCTCGAGGGCGGTATCCGGAAATCCATCAAAACCCTCGAAGGGGCGCTGGACGAGCGCGCGGCCCGCTTCCTTCGGGAGGGGCTGGCGGTGGCCATCGCGGGCGCACCCAACGCGGGCAAGTCGTCGCTGATGAACGCGATGCTGGGAAGCGACCGCGCCATCGTGACGGACGTACCCGGCACCACCCGGGACGTGCTGGCGGAGCGCCTCCGGTACAGGGGTTTTGAGATCACGCTGATGGATACGGCGGGGCTCCGGGAGGCGGGGGACGCCATCGAGCGCGAGGGCGTTCTCCGCGCCCGGCGCGCCATGGACTCCGCCGACGTGGTGCTGTTGGTCCTGGACGGTTCCGCGCCGGAGGGCGAGGCGGAGCGGGAACTGCTCCGGGAAGCGGACGGGCGCTATCTGGTGGCGCTCAACAAGTGCGATCTGGGCATCCTCCCCGGACGGGAAGGCCTTCCCGTTTCCGCCCGCACCGGCGAAGGCGTCGAAGCGCTGCTTTCTGCCGTCGCGGCGCGGGCCGGGGACGAAGCCGCCGCGGAGGAGCTTCTCACCCAGCCCCGGCAGATTGACTGCGCCCGCCGCGCCGTGGACGCCTTACGGCGCGCGCTCGGCGCGATTGGCGGCGGCATGCCGCCGGACGTCCTTTCGGTAGACCTGATGGCCGCCCTCGACATCCTGGGCGAGATCACCGGGCGGAGCGCCCCGGACGAGGTCATCGACGCGGTGTTCAGAAATTTTTGCGTTGGAAAATAAAATTTGTTCACAAAAACCACATATGGATATGGTATACTTTAAAGAAATCCGTGTTGCGAGGTGTTCGCTTTGCCCAGAGTGACCATCCGGGAGGACGACTGCAAGGGCTGCAGCCTGTGCGTCGTGGCCTGCCCCAAGAAGATCCTGAAGCTGTCGGAAAAACTCAACGCCAAGGGCTACCACCCCAGTGAGTGCGAAGCGCCGGAGAAGTGCATTGGCTGCGCGTTCTGTGCCCGCATGTGCCCCGACTGCGTGATCACCGTCGAAAAGTGAGGAGGGGTACCATGCGAAACCGCCAGATGATGAAGGGGAACGAGGCCATCGCGGAGGCCGCGGTGCGCGCGGGCTGCCGCTATTTCTTCGGCTATCCGATCACCCCGCAGAACGAAATTCCGGAATACATGTCGAAGCGCCTGCCGGAAGTGGGCGGCGCGTTTTTGCAGGCGGAGAGCGAGGTCAGCGCCATCAACATGGTCTACGGCGCGGCCGGCGCGGGCGCCAGGGTCATGACCTCCTCGTCCAGCCCGGGCATTTCGCTGAAGCAGGAAGGCATCAGCTACATCGTGGGCGCGGAGCTGCCCTGCGTGATCGTCAACATCGTGCGCGGCGGCCCGGGCCTGGGCTCCATCCAGCCCGCCCAGAGTGACTACTTCCAGGCCACGCGGGGCGGCGGCCACGGCGACTACCGCCTGCTCGTCTACGCGCCCTCCACGGTGCAGGAGGCCGTCACGCTGACGGCCAAGGCCTTCGATGTGGCGGACCGGTACCTGAACCCCGTCATGGTGCTGGGCGACGGCGTCATCGGCCAGATGATGGAGCCGGTCACCATGCCCGAATCTTTTGAAACCGAGCACCACGAGAAGAGCTGGGCCGCCACCGGCTGGGATAAAACGCGCCCCCGCGCGGTCATCAATTCGCTCTACATCAAGGCGGACGTGCTGGAAAAACACAACCAGAAGCTCGAGGCCAAATACAGGGCCATGCGCGAGCGCGAGGTGATGGTCGAAAGCCAGTTCATGGACGACGCGGAGTACGCCGTGGTCGCCTACGGCACTACCGCCCGCATCGCGCTGACTGCGGTGCGTAAGGCTCGCGCCGAGGGCATCAGGGTCGGGCTGATCCGCCCGATCACGCTGTGGCCCTTCCCGGAGGAGGAAATCGCCCGGGCCGCCCGGCGCGTAAAATCCATCCTGACGGTGGAAATGTCCATGGGACAGATGGTGGACGACGTGAAGATCGCCGTCGCGGGCGCCTGTAACGTGGCCTTTTACGGCCGCACCGGCGGCGTAATCCCCGGCGTCAATGAAATTCTGGGCAAAATCCGCGAGATGAAGGAGGGCGTGTGATGGCCGTCGTGTTTGAAAAGCCGAAAATGCTCTCCGATACGCCGATGCACTATTGCCCCGGCTGCACCCATGGCATCATCCACCGTCTGGTGGCCGAGGCGCTGGACGAGTTGGGGGTTCAGGACCGCGCCGTGGGCGTGGCCCCGGTGGGCTGCGCCGTGTTCGCCTACGACTACTTCAACTGCGACATGTACGAGGCCGCCCACGGTCGCGCGCCGGCGGTGGCCACGGGCGCCAAGCGCGTACACCCGGAAAATATCGTCTTTACCTATCAGGGTGACGGCGACCTGGCCTCCATCGGCGCGGCGGAGATCGTGCACGCGGCGGCCCGGGGCGAGAACATCACCGTCATCTTCGTCAACAACGCCATCTATGGCATGACCGGCGGCCAGATGGCGCCCACCACCCTCCTGGGCCAGAAGACCACCACCTCCCCCCTCGGGCGGGACGCGAAAGTGGCGGGCAATCCCATCCGCGTCAGCGAAATGCTGGCCACGCTGGACGGCCCGGCGCTGATTCAGCGGGTCAGCACGCACGATGTGAAAAACGTTCTGGCCGCGGGCAAGGCCATCAAAAAGGCCTTCCAATACCAGATGGAAGGAAAGGGCTTCACGATGATCGAAGTCCTCTCTACCTGCCCCACCAACTGGGGCCTGACCCCGGTGGAGGCGCTCAAGTGGCTGGAAGAACGCATGATTCCCCAGTATCCGCTGGGCGTGTTCAAGGAGGTTGTGTAGCATGGAAACGGGCCTGATCGTCGCCGGGTTCGGCGGCCAGGGCGTGCTCTTGATCGGGCAGCTGATCGCCTATTCCGGCATGCTGGACGGCAAGGAGGTTTCCTGGATGCCCTCCTACGGCCCGGAGATGCGCGGCGGCAGCGCCAACTGCACCGTGGTGATCTCCGACGAGCCGGTGGGTAGCCCCAAGGTGGAGGAGCCGGACGTGGTGATCGCCATGAACAAGCCCTCCATGGCGCTGTTTGAAAAGATCGTAAAACCCGGCGGCGCGCTGCTGTTTAATTCCAGCCTCATCGATACCCGGCCCGCCCGGGAGGACATCCGCGCCGTGGCCGTGCCCTGCAGCGAGATCGCGGAAAAGGCGGGGAGCCTCCGCGCCGCCAATATGGTGATGCTGGGCGCCTACGCGGGCCTCACCTGTACCTTTGACATCGATACCATGATGGACGCCCTCCGCCACAAGCTGGGCAGCGGCAAGGAAAAGATGATGGAGATCAACCGCCGCGCCATCGAGGAGGGCATGAGAACCGCCGCGGAGTCCGGCATGGCCTGCTCGCTGAGGTAGCCATGGACATTCGTCTGGGCGATCTGGTGAAGATGCGAAAGCCCCACCCCTGCGGCAGCGATCTGTGGACGGTGATTCGCGTCGGCGCGGACATCAAGATCCGCTGCCAGGGCTGCGGGCGCATTGTCATGCTCGACCGGAGCGTGTTTGAAAAGCGGCTCAAGAAGATCGTGAGCCGCGCGGAGGAGGACAACCCCGAATGAACAGGCAGAAGGCGCCCCGCGCCGCCGGCGGTAGCCGGCGCCCGGTGAAGTCCAAGGCGCGTCCGGACCCGGAAGACTTCGATTTCTACGAAGAGGACGACTTCTACGGCGAGCGATCCGCGAAGGCCTCCCCGAAAAAGGCGAAGGCCCGCCCCCGCGGCCCGGAGCTCCCCTTCGGAGAGGACGGCTACGCGCGGCCGGCGCGTTCCGCCTCGCCCGCGCCGAAGCGCGCGGCCCGGCCCGCCCCGAAGCGCCGCGCTCCGGAGGAGGACGGCCGCTTCTACGGTGAGGAAGTACCCGTGCGCAAAAAGGCCCGGGCCCAGGGGCCGCGCCCCGCAGCCGCGATTCGATACGACCGGCCCCGCCGGGACGAGTATTACGACGACAGGCCCGGCCGCGCCCCCGCCCGGGGCGCGCGCAGGCGCAAGAAGGCCAACGCGGGCGGCAGCGCGCTGATCTACTGGGCCATCGCGGTGGTGCTGGCGCTGATCATCGGCTTCGGCGTGCGCACCTTCGGCTTTGAGCTGATCAAGGTATCCAGTGACGCCATGGGCGCCACGCTGCCCCAGGGCGATGTGGTGCTGGTGCAAAAGAGCGTCTATTACGCCGCCAAACCCGCCCGGGGTGACATTGTGGGCGTCAATTCGCCGGACGGCCTTTTGATCCGCCGCGTCGTGGCGCTGCCCGGCGAAACCATCGAGATCCGGGGCGGCATCACCTACGTCAACGACGAGGCGCTGGACGAAGCCTATGTCTCCCAGGCCGGCGGCGGCGACTACCCGCTGACCACCATTCAGGAAGGATGCTACTTCGTGATGGGCGACAACCGCTCAAATACCGACGACAGCCGCGCCTTCGGCCTCATCCGCAATACCCGCAGCCTCATCGTGGGCAAGGTGCAGAGCGTGTTCTGGCCGCCGGATCAGTGGGGCGCGATCGGATAGCCTCCAGATTCTCCCGCCCGCAAGCCCGCACGGAAAGAAAGGTCGAAAGCGCATGAGCGAAACGCCTGTAACGGCGCCCAAGAAGGACGCGAAGAAGGAAATCATGGAGTGGGTCAAGTCGATTCTGGTGGCGCTGGTCATCGTGGCGATCGTTCGAACGTTCCTCTTTACCATGATCAAGGTTGAGGGCGAGTCCATGCTGGACACCCTCAGGGACGGCGACCGGCTGGCCGCCACCATCATCGACGGCAAGCTGTTCGGCTACAGCCGCGGCGACATCGTCATCTGCACCTACCCCGGCGCCGATCACTACTGCGTGAAGCGGATCATCGGCATGCCCGGCGAGACGATCGAGATCAAGTCCGGCGCCGTGTACATCAACGGCGAGGCGCTGGACGAGCCCTACCTGACCCGCAAGAGCGGCGATTCCATGGATGCGTACCAAATCCCCGAAGGGGCATACTTTGTGATGGGCGACAACCGGCCGGTCTCGCTGGACAGCCGCGCCGTAGGCGTAGGCCCCGTCGAGGCCGGGCCGTGGGTGCAGCTGGGCGTGCCGGAGAACGGCGCGATCCTGGGCAAGGTGCACCTGAGGCTGTGGCCCTTCGACGCGATTTCGACCGTCGGTTAGGAGAAGGCATGGCAGATTTGGAAAAAGGCACGCCCGCGCCGGAGGGTGCGAAGCCGGAGGAAGCCGCGAAGCCGGAGGAAGCCGCGAAGGCCGAGGAAGCCGCGAAGGCCGAGGAAGCCGCGAAGGCGGAAGAGGCCGTGAAAGAAGGGCGCCGCGCCCGCGCGCGCAAGGAAACCCGCGAGTGGATTGTGTCCATCGCGGTGGCGCTGATCGCGGTGTTTCTGATCCGCTCGTTCCTTTTCACCGTGATCCGCGTGGACGGCAGTTCCATGAAGGAGACGCTGCACGACGGCGAGCGGCTGATCGTCACGGTGCTGGATGTAAAGCTCGGCGGCGTCCAGCGGGACGACGTGGTCATCTGCCACTTTCCGGGCAGAACGGGCCTTCTCGGGCTCAAGGAAAACTTCGTCAAGCGCGTGATCGGCGTCGGAGGCGACAAGGTCCTGATGCTGAACGGCGAAACCTATATCAACGGGGAGCGGGTGGACGAACCCTTCGTCACCTATCCCAGCCCCTCCGTAAACGGCGCGTGGGAGGTGCCCGAGGGCTACGTGTTCGTCTGCGGTGATAACCGCGCCGGTTCCCACGACAGCCGCAGTTCCGACGTGGGCTTCATCCCCGCCGGCGATATCGTGGGCAAGGTGCGCTTTGTCATGTGGCCGCTCGGCGCCTGGCGGGCTGTGGAATAGAAACGCCGCCAAAGGGAATCCCCGGGAAACCATTTTTGCCCGCGCTGAACGCGCGGGTTTGGCTTTTGGGCGCGCGGACTGCGAAGGAGGAATTCTCGTGGACGAAAAGAAGTACTTCCTGGCGCTGGCAAACGGGGAGGCCGAGGGCGCCGCGCTGTATGAACGCATCGCGGGCTTCGTCAGGAAGGAGGCAGACCGAAAGACGCTTCTGGATATCGCGCAGGAAGAGCGAAGTCACGCGCGGGTATTCGCCGGTTACGCCGGCGCGGAGCCCCGCGTAAGGCGCCTGCGGGTGGGTGGCTACGCGCTTCTGGCGCGGCTTCTGGGCTACACCTTCACGCTGAAGCTGCTGGAAAACGGCGAGGACCGGTCCATCGCCGCCTATTCCGCGCCGCTCCGCGCAGTGCCCGAGATGGGCGCGTTCCTCGAAGAGGAGAAGCGGCACGAGGACGCGCTGGTCGGGATCCTGGACGAGGAACGCCTCAAGTACGTGGGCGACATCGTGCTGGGCATGAACGACGCGCTGGTGGAGCTGACCGGCGCGCTGGCGGGCTACACCCTGGCCATGCGCAATACCGGCATGATTGCCATGGCGGGGCTCATCACCGGCATCTCCGCCACGCTTTCGATGGCCTCCTCCGGTTTTCTGTCCGCCCGTGAAGCCGGCGAAAAGGACGCCGTCAAGTCGTCCATGTACACCGGCGTCGCCTACCTCATCACTGTCGCCATCCTCATCGCGCCCTACCTGATCGCGCCGGCGGACGGATACTTCGGCGCGCTGGCCGCCATGCTGGTTCTGGCCCTCATGATCATCGCCGCCTTCAATTTCTATGTGGGCGTCGCCAAGGACAGGCCCTTCCGCAAGGGCTTTCTGGGCATGGCGATGATCAGCCTGGGCGTGGCGGGCATCTGCTTCCTGGTGGGCATCGTGGTCAAAAGCGTTTTGGGCATAGACCTTTAGCCCCTGCGGGGCGCCGCCCCGCACCCCGCCACAGGGGGTAAAGAAAAAGCATTGGGAGGGTAAAAACCCAACCAATGCTTTTTCCCTATTGTGGGGAGACGGAGGGAAGCCATCCCTCTGGCGGGGGTCCGGGGGCGGCGCCCCCGGCGTTATCCCCCGGCGTCATCCCCGGTGCTTTTCCAAAAACCGCCCGATGCGCTCGAGGGCCTCGGCCAGCTTCTCGGCGGAGGCGGCGTAGGAGACGCGGAAGTGGCCTTCTCCGCCCGCGCCGAAGGCATCACCGGGCACGGCGGCGACCTTTTGCTCCTTGAGAAGACCCTGGCAGAATTCCTGGCTGGTCATGCCGGTCTTCTTCACCGACGGGAAGGCGTAGAACGCGCCCAGCGGCTCGAAGCAGTCAAGTCCCATCTGGTTGAACCCTTCCACCACCAGCCGCCGCCTGCGGTCGTAGGCGCGCACCATGGTGGCCACGTCGGCGTAGTCGTTGTCCGCGCCGATCTTCAGCGCCTCCAGCGCGGCGTACTGGCCCGCGATGGGCGCGCACAGCATGGTGAACTGATGGATTTTGCACATGAGGGCGGCCAGTTCCCGGGGCGCGCAGGCGTAGCCCAGCCGCCAGCCTGTCATGGCGAAGGCCTTGGAAAAGCCGCTGAGGGTAATCGTGCGCTCCCACATGCCGGGGATGGACGCGAAGCTCACATGCTTTCTTGCGCCGTAGGTCAGTTCCGCGTAGATCTCGTCGGAGATGACGATCACGTTGGTGTCCGCAAGAACCGCCGCGATTTTCTCCAAATCCTCCCGGCCCATCACGCCGCCGGTGGGGTTGTTGGGATAGGGCAGAATGAGCGCCTTGGTCTTCGGCGAAAGGCACGCGCGGAGCGCCTCGGGCGTCATGCGGAAGTCGTCCTCCGCGCGGGTTTTCAGCGGCACGCACTTGCCGCCCGCGAAGGCGATGCCCGGCGCGTAGGATACGTACGTCGGGTCCGGGGCGATGACCTCGTCCCCCGGCTCCACCAGCGCGCGCAGCGCAAGATCAATGCCCTCGCTGGCGCCGACGGTGACCAGGATCTCGTCCTTCGGGTCGTAGGCCGTTTCAAACCGTCGCGCGAGGTAGCCGGCGATGGCGCGCCGAAGCTCGATCAGCCCCCAGTTGGAGGTGTAGTGGGTATGGCCCTGGCGCAGCGAATAAATGGCCGCGTCGCTGTAGGCCCAGGGGGTGGTGAAGTCCGGCTCGCCCACGCCCAGGGAGATCGCGTCCTTCATTTCGCTGACGATGTCAAAGAACTTGCGGATTCCGGAGGGCGGCACGTCGGCCATCCGGCGGCAGACGATGGACTCGTAATTCACGGGGTCACCGCCAGTCGCTCGTCGCGGCGGACGCCCTCGAGGATCACGCCCTCGTTTTTGTAGCGCTTGAGCACGAAGTGGGTGGCGGTGGAGTTGACGTGCTCCAGCGTGGACAGCTTTTCGGATACGAAGAGCGCCAGCTGCTTGATGGTGCGGCCGCGGACCAGCACCATCAAGTCGTAGGCCCCGCTCATCAGGTAGACGCTGGAGACTTCCTCAAACCGGTAGATGCGCTCGGCGATGGCGTCGAAGCCCTGGTCCCGCTGGGGGGTGACGCGCACCTCGATCAGCGCCTCGACCTCCTCGCCGCCGGCCAGATCCCAATTGATCATGGCGGGGTACTTGACGATGATGCCCCGCTTTTCCATGCCGGCAATGGCCTCGCGCACGGTGGAAGGGTCGCTGCCGGTCATGACCGCGATGCGCTCCGGCGCGGTGCGGGCGTCCTCCTTCAGGATCTCCAGGATATTCAGTTCAAAATCGTTCACGCCCACGGCGTTTCACTCCTTATTTTTTGTTTACGATGCCGTCGAGGATGTCCCAGATGCGCTCCAGGTCCTCGTAGCTGGAATAGCTGAGGATGAGCCGGCCGCGCTTTTCATCGCCCTCCAGCTTCGCCCGGGTGCCGAAGGCATCCCGCGCCATGGATTCGAGCCGGGTCAGCTCGCCCGCGGGCCGGGGTTTTGGCTTCTTTTCCGGCGCGGCGAGCTGTTGCTGGCAGATGCGCTCCAGCTGCCGCACGTTCAGCGACTGCGCGCGGGTCAGGTTGGCCAGCCGCACCTGCGCCTCGGGCGAATTGAGCCCCGCCAGCGCCCGCGCGTGGCCCGCCGTGAGCGTGCCGTCCTTCAGCATGGTGAGAATGCTCTCCGGAAGCGACAAGAGCCGGAGGAGGTTCGCCACCGCCGGGCGGCTCTTGCCCAGCCGCGAGGCGGCCTGCTCCTGGGTATAGCCGCACTCCGCGATCAGCGCGCGCACGCCCATGGCCTCCTCGACGGGGTTCAGGCCCTCGCGCTGCAGGTTCTCAATCAGCGCGATTTCGAGGCGGCGGGTGGCGTCGTAATCCCGTACGATGGCGGGGATTTCCGCGAGGCCCGCCAGCCGCGCCGCGCGGAAGCGGCGCTCCCCCGCGATGATGGAATAGCGCGCGCCGGTCCGGGTCACCAGGATCGGCTGCACCACGCCCACCGAGCGGATGGACTCCGACAGCTCGCGCAGCGACGCCTCGTCAAAGGTGCGGCGGGGCTGTTCGCGGTTGACGTCGATGTCCTGAAGGCGGATGGACAGCACCTCGTCGCGCTCGTCGCGCTCCTCGTGCTGCTCTCCGCCCAGAAGAGCCTCCAGGCCGCGTCCCAAGCCGTGCTTTGGGGTTTTGGCCATTCAATCGCCTCCCTTCGTGAGGGCAATGAAACCCGCTTCGCGTCTTTCATTGCGGAGCGCAAACCCTGCGGGCTCCGGCCCGCGGCCGGGTTCGCGCGTAAATCGAAATGCAACCTGCGGCCGCGCATGTCGCCCTCCGGTTGCCTTGAATGAATCGCCGGTGTCGGCGGCGCGGCTTTTTCTTTCCCTTGCGGGGGTTCCAAGGGGCAACCTGCCCTTTGGTGGGGTTCGGGGACGCGCCTCCGGACGCGTTACTCCGGATTCTCCACCCGCTCGATCAACTCCTGCGCCAGCGCGCGGTAGGCCTCGGTGCCGGCGCAGCGCGGGTCGTAGAGGTGGATGGGCAGGCCGTGGCTGGGCGCTTCGCTGAGGCGCACGTTCCGGGGCACGACGGTGGCGAACACCCGGTCCCGAAAATGCTTTTTCACCTCGTCCACCACCTGGATGCCCAGGTTCGTCCGGCCGTCCAGCATGGTCAGCACCACGCCCAGCACCTCGAGCCCGGGGTTGAGCCGCTTTCGCACCAGCGAGAGCGTGTTCATCAACTGGCCCACGCCCTCCAGCGCGTAGTATTCGCATTGAATGGGAACCAGCACGCTGCCCGCGGCGGCCAGCGCGTTGAGGGTGATCAGCCCGAGGGACGGCGGGCAGTCGATCAGGATGTAATCGTAATCGGAATCGAGGGACACCAGCGCGTCCCGGAGCAGCGTGTCGCGGCCGGGCATGGCCACCAGCTCGATCTCCGCGCCCGCCAGCGCGATGGCGCTGGGCAGCAGCTTCAGCCCCGCGTAGCCGGTGTCAATCACCGCGCCGGAGGCCGGATAATCATTGATCAGCACGTCGTAGATGGAATGCGCGCCCTTCCCCGCCTTGCCCAGGCCGCTGGTGGCGTTGCCCTGGGGGTCGGCGTCGATGAGCAGCGTGCGCTTGCCCGCTTCCGCGAGGCACGCGGACAGGTTAACCGCCGTGGTCGTCTTGCCCACGCCGCCCTTTTGGTTGGTGATCGCGATGATTCTGCCCACGAACGCGCCTCCAAAATATGTGTTCCTCTATTATACCGCCCGGAGCCCGCGTTGGCAACGCAGATTGCGTAAAACGGGAGAGGGGAAGGGACGGCCTCCGGCGGCCCGCTTTTTTGAAAAAACGGGGAAAAAACTTTGCGTATTCTGCAACAACGCCCGCGCATGCGCGGGCGTTGTTGCAGAATACTTTGTGGGGAGTCCAGAGGGATTCAATCCCTCCGGCGGGGATCCGGGGGCGACGCCCCCGTCGTTCCCCCGTTACTTCGCGAAATCCACGGCGCGGGTTTCGCGGATCACGTTCACCTTGATCTGGCCGGGGTACTCCATCTCGCGCTCGATGCGCTTGACGATTTCCTTGGCCAGGATCAGCGTGCCGGCGTCGTTGACGTCCTCGGGCTTGACGATGATGCGGACCTCGCGGCCTGACTGGATGGCGTAGCTCTTTTCGACGCCTTCGAAGGAATTGGAGATCTCCTCCAGCTTTTCGAGGCGCTTGATGTAATTTTCCAGCGACTCGCGGCGCGCGCCGGGCCGGGCGGCCGAGATGGCGTCCGCGGCCTGCACCAGCACGGCCTCGACCGTCTGGGGCTCGACGTCGTTGTGGTGGGCGCCGATGGCGTTGACGACCGCTGCGGATTCGTTGAACTTCTTGGCCAGATCCACGCCGATGCTGACATGGGTGCCCTCGACCTCGTGGTCGATGGCCTTGCCGATGTCGTGCAGGAGTCCCGCGCGCTTGGCCAGCTGCGCGTCCGCGCCCAGTTCCGACGCCATGACGCCCGCCAGGTGGCTGACCTCGATGGAGTGCTTGAGCACGTTCTGACCGTAGCTGGTGCGGTACTTCATGCGGCCCAGGAGCTTGACCAGCTCCGGATGGATCGAGTGCAGGTTGGTTTCAAATACGGCCTGTTCTCCGGCCTCGCGGATCTGGTTCTCCACCTCGCGGCGGGACTTCTCCACGATTTCCTCGATGCGGGCCGGGTGGATGCGCCCGTCGGTGATCAGCTTTTCCAGCGTCATGCGGGCGACCTCGCGGCGCACCGGATCGAAGCCGGAGATGATGACCGCCTCGGGGGTGTCATCGATGATCAGGTCGACGCCGGTGGCGGTTTCAAGGGCGCGGATGTTGCGGCCCTCACGGCCGATGATGCGGCCCTTCATGTCGTCGTTGGGCAGCGCCACCACCGAAACGGTGGTCTCGGCCACGTGATCGGCGGCGCACTTCTGGATGGCGAGGGCGATCAGGTTGCGGGCCTTCTTGTCCGCCTCTTCCTTGGCCTTGCCCTCGATCTCGCGCACCATGACGGCGGCGTCGTGGTAGGCGTCCTTGCGGATGCGGTCCAGCAGCTGGTCGCGGGCTTCCTCGAGGGTCATGTTGGAGACGCGCTCAAGCTCTTCCTGCTGCTTCGCGTGCAGCGTCTGAGCCTCGGCCTCCAGCCGTTCGGCTTCCTTGTACTTCTGGTTCAGGCCTTCCTCGCGGGTTTCCAGGTTGTCCAGCTTCTTGTCCAGCGTCTCTTCCCGTTGGGCCACCCGGCGCTCCAGCCGCGTCACTTCGCTGCGGCGGTCGCGCACTTCCTTGTCGAGTTCGTTCTTAAGCTTGATGATCTCTTCCTTGGCTTCGAGAATGGTCTCCTTCTTTTTCTCCTCAGCCTTTCGCGTGGCGTCGTCCAGCAGGTTCTTGGCGAACGTTTCGGTTCGCCCGATCTTCTTTTCGGTTACATTCTGTCTGTAGAGAAAACCGGCTACAAGGCCTGCGGCCAACGCAATCAACGCGCTGATGATCGCGATGATTGTCGTGCTCAATGAAAGTTGTCCCCCTTCCTGCAAAAACTAACGGAACCGGCGCGGGTGCGCCGGGATAAATCCAGCCAAAAGACTTGACTATCAGAACTATTTTACTTGCTTCAATTGAAAGTGTCAAGCCGCTGACGGATGTGCGAGGGCGATTTAACCGTAAGATTTTGTTACGTGCCGCCGCCGTGGCTTTTCTTTTCAGGAAAGCGGTGTTACAATGAAAGGGATATTTCTGTTACCGGGAGCGGATGGCATGGATCGCGCGTATTGGGAAGAATTTGACCGCGGCATTGACCGCCGCGGTACCTACTGCGAAAAATGGGATTTCAACGAAAAGAATTTCGGCCGGGAGGACGTCCTCCCCATGTGGGTGGCGGACATGGACTTCGCGTCGCCGGAATGCGTCCGGGAAGCGGTCATGGCGCGCGCCGCCCATGGCGCCTACGGCTACACCGAGTACACCGTTCCCATGATGGAGGCCGTATCGGAATGGATGCGGGCGCGCCACGGCCTTGACATGCGGCCCGAATGGGCGCTTTTCAGCCCCGGGGTGGTGGATTCCATCCTGTTCGCGCTGCGGGCGGTCACGAACCCCGGCGACGGCGTCATCGTCCAGCCGCCGGTCTACCAGCCTTTTTTCAAGATGGCCGACCGCGCCGGGTGCGCGGTGGTGAAAAACCCGCTGGTGGAAACCGCGGAGGGCTGGCGGATGAACCTCGCCCAGCTGGAGGATCAGCTGAAAGCTGGCGCGAAGGCCATGATCCTGTGCAGCCCCCACAACCCGGTGGGCCGCGTCTGGACGAAGGCGGAGCTTCAGGAACTGGTGAACCTTCTCAACCGCTACGGCGCGACGCTGATCGCGGACGAAATCCATGCGGACTTCGCGCTGCCCGGCCACATCCACACCGCGTCGATGACCCTTGCCGGCGCGGAAAAGTCGATCCTTCTCGTCTCCTCCACGAAGACGTTCAACCTGGCGGGGCTGCGCTCCTCCACGATGGTCATCCGGGACGAGGCGCTGCGCGAACGCGTCAAGGGCGTCATGAAAAAGATGGGCGCCGACACGCCCAACATCTTCGGCGCGGTGGGGCAGACGGCGGCCTACCGCTTGGGCGCGCCCTGGCTGGACGCGCTGACGCGCTACCTGGACGAAAACCGCCGCCTCGCGGAGGCATTTTTCGCGGCCCGCGCGCCGAGGATCCGCCCCGCCCGCATGGAGGGCACGTACCTCATGTGGCTCAACTGCCGCGAGTTCCAGATGGACCAAAAGGCGCTCGAGCGCTTCTTCATCGACCGCGCGGGGGTGGGGCTGTCCTCCGGCACCCACTTCGGCGAGGAGGGCGCGGGCTTCATGCGCATGAACCTGGCCGCGCCCAAGGCGCGCGTGGCGGAGGCGCTTCAGCGCATCGGGGAAGCGGTGAAGACCCTGTGAGCGTGATCATCTTTGACACCGAGGCCACGGATCTCGTCCCCGGCCAGATCTGCCAGCTCTCCTACCTCATCGCCGAGGGCGAGCGCGTGGAGGGCAAAAACCTCTTCTTTGAAGTGGACGACATGAGCGAGGGCGCGCTGGAGGTGCACGGCTTCACGCTGGAGCAGCTGCGCGAGCTGTCCGGCGGCCTGCGCTTTGAGGACGCCGCCCGGGACGTGCTGGAAGACTTCTCCGCCGTGAAGACGTGGGTGGGCCACAACGTGTCGGCGGATGAAAAGTACCTCCGGGTGGAGATGGAGCGCTGCGGCCTCGCGTTGCCGAAAAAGCCTGCCTTCTGCACGATGAACTACTTCACCTCCGATATGAATCTGGCCCGCAAGGTCAACATCGGCCGGCCCAAGCCGCCCAAGCTGACCGAGCTGGTCCAGTTCTTTGAACTGTCGGAGGACTTTGTCGCGGAAAGGGCCGCCGAATGGTTCGGCGGCGGCGGCGCGCTGCACGACGCCCGCTTCGACACCGCCGCCACCTACCTGTGCCTTCTGGAGGGAACCCGGCGCGGCAGGGTGCGGGGGGTATTGTAGGGCATCCTTAAGCCCGTCGAGGGTTTTTCAATGCGAAGGAGCGAACCTGCGCCCCTGTCAGCCTCACAGATTTTCAGGCGGCGCGCTGCTGGATGGCGCGGTTTTCCCCTGGCGCGCGCTGAAAAAAGCAACCGTTCCCGGCGTTCGCACGCCGGGAAGGATCGAAGCTTCCCGTGGGCTTTGTCGATGGACTGATCCCCCGGGCGGGTCTTTCAGAGAAAGAGAAGCCCGCAGCGCCGCCGAGCACGAAAATTAACCGTCCCCGAGAGAATTTCCCGCAGGTTTTCATTGACAAACCCGCCCGATGGCGCTATAATAGTCAAGCGTTGTTGCAAGCGTGTGCCCGTAGCTCAGCCGGATAGAGTGTTTGGCTACGAACCAAAAGGTCGTGGGTTCGAATCCCTCCGGGCACGCCATAAAAAGCCCTTGAAATCATTGGGTTTCAGGGCTTTTTCTTTTGTCTTTTCCGTTCGGGCTGATTTGGGTGTGCAACTTCTGTGCAACTTTTTTTTCAGCAAACATCCGGTCTAGCTTCTGCTTTGTCTGGGCAGCCACCGGCTTGGCCGGTGGCTGCCCAGACAAAGAAAACCGCAGGAAAAATCTTCCCCGCGTTCCCGTTTGCCCCAATTCACCGCAAATCGCCGACGCATGCGCCCATTGCATGGCCGACCGCGCCTGACCCGCTGCGCCTCTTTGTGGCTGCGAATTTGGTCGGGTCCGTTGGCGGTCATTTTTTCCCGAAAAGCTTTGCCAATATGCCTTTCTTTTTGACCGGAACAACGTTTGGCTTTCCCGCGGTTTCCGCTGTTTCTTCTTTATGCGCGGATGTTTCTCCCGGTTTGGCGGCTGCGCCGTCAGGCACAATCTCAACAACGAAATCTTCCGCATATGCGTGATTCAGAAAATCGATGTTTTCCCGAAGCGGAGACAAATCATGCCCGTTCGCATTCACGGAGATCCTGTAGCGCATCGGATTGGAAGGCTTCATAAGCGCTCTCATGGTCATCAGCCCTTCCAGCCCGCCCTGAAAACACAGCGTGATACTGTTGACGAATTCCGGATGATAGTTCAGCTTCGCCGAATACGAGAGCCCTTCTGCTGTCGCGCTGGGTGTTGCTTCTGGAATGAATTCTCTGCCCACGGACTTCGCAATCTGCGTTTTGACGGTAATCCGCACTTCCGGATCCTCGTCATGCGCGGCTTTCTCCATGACGCCGCTCAAGCCGGCGATAATCCGTTGGTTGTGCATTTCGCCGATGGCTTTTTGCATGATGAACAGCAACTGCTGCGCCAACTTGTCATCTTTTCCATCGAGACGGTCAAACAATGCCTTTACATATTGTTCCATGCGATATTATCCCTTTCGGCTCGCGCCACGAGTCTTTGCTTCCGTTACGAATCTCCTGCATTCACGGATTTTACCATATCTTAAACGAATGCGCAACAAAGAATAATGCCCTTGAGCGGGCCGGCTGCGCCCCGAAGTATCGGTTGATGCGACGAAGCGGGTTTGCGGCCTGCGAAGGGCGGGGGGCCCTCAAGTTTTGCCTTTCTGCGGCGATTGTGACAAAAACACACGCGCCCGGTAAAGATTATAAACGGCATCGAAATTCTCCGATTTTTAATGATTCCCGGGAGGTGATCGGATATAATATGCGCTATGGTTTCGATATGAATTTGGTTATGGCTCGAATCGAGGCGCTTTTGTATGATTCGAATATGAATAAGCGGGTTGGGAAAATCCCGGCGCGCCTCCCGTACATGCGGGGACGGCTTGTGAAACGACGCTTTATACCGTGCGAAACGATTGAAAGAAGGCCATTCCCATGAGCAAAGGAAGAAAGATCGCGATTCTGGGCGCCGGCAACGTCGGCGCGACCATTGCCTATACGCTGACCGCCGCGGGGCTCGCTACGGAGATCGTGCTGATCGACATCGCGTTTGACAAGGCGCGCGGCGAAGCCATGGACATCATTCAGGGGACGCCCTTTTGCGCGCCGGTGGACATTTACGCCGGCGACTATGCCAGCGCCGCGGGCGCGGACGTCGTGATCATCACCGCCGGCGCGGCCCGGAAACCCGGACAGACGCGCATCGATCTGGCGCAGGGCAACGTCAACATCATCTCCTCCGTCATGCCGGAGATCGTCAAGCGCGCGCCGGAGGCGGTGTACATCGTGGTGGCCAACCCCGTGGACATCCTGACCTACCACATCACCAAGAATTTCGGGCTGAAGCCGCGCCAGGTCATCGGTTCGGGCACGATGCTGGACTCCGCGCGGCTGAGATCCATCTTGGCCGCCCATGTGCGCATCAACCCCGGCAACGTACACGGCTACGTGTTTGGCGAGCACGGCGACAGTTCCATGGTGCCCTGGTCGCTGACCAACATCGCCGGCATGACCATGGACGAATACTGCGAGAACGCCTGCCTCGAAGCCGAGCGCTGCGGCAAGAAGCAGCTGGAGGCGATCCTGGACGATGTGCGCACCTCCGGCGCCAAGGTGATCAAGTTCAAGGGCGCCACATATTACGCCGTCGCGATGGCCGTCAAGCGCATCGTGGAGTGCATCGTGCAGGACGCCAATTCCGTGCTCACCGTGTCGGCCATGATCAACGGCCGCTACGGCATTGACGACGTGTGCCTGAGCCTTCCCTTCGTCATCGGCGCCAAGGGCATCATCCGGGAGATCACCCCGCCGCTCGCCGGCGAGGAGCTGGAAAAGCTGCGCGCCTCCGCGGACGCGCTGAAGGCCGTCATCGCTTCGGTGGATTTCGGGCCCAAGGCATAGGCGAAGCCAAATCAACGCGGAAGCCCGGGCATGCATGGAGGAAGCTGCGCAAGCCGGAAATGCTCCGGCATGCCCGGGCGGCGCACGGACTTATGGAATTGTTTCTTCCGCCAGGCTGCGTACTGGTGGAAGAAACGCGATTCCGGCGCGCATGCCGCCGGAGTCCATAAAGGCCCTTCGGGATTTTGCGGATGGTCTAAGGCCCGCCTGTCCGGGCCCTTTCGCGCCCGCAGTTTTAACTTGACAAGATCCGCGCCGTGTGGTATTGTTCCTCTGCATTCGCGTTATCGGAGGAACGTGCAAATAATTACGGACCGCCTCCTTCCGGAGGGCGCCGCTTAGGCGGCCGGTCGACTGCCTTGGGCGGCGGGGCGCCGCCTCATTGACGGAGCGAAGAGCTCAAATTTTATAAGTTGGTTACTTTATAACCGGCGCCTCGCGGCGCATCAACTTGTGAAACGGTCAATAAGAGTAGTAAAAGTAATTATTTGCTATATAGACTCTAAACCCGAACTCTGTCCTGAGGGCGCCCCGAAAGCGGGCCCCCGTCCCGGAGCGCGCGCTTCGGGAATAAAAGACGGACTGGTCGCAAGTGATGGGCAAAAGGCTCGTCACTTGTTTTTTATGTCCGCCCGGCCGGGCGGGAGAGGGTACCCTTGGCTGAATTGTTCATGCGGGGAGGAGCACCAATGGAGGGCAAGCTGAAGCTGTACGGATTCAACAACCTCACAAAATCGCTGAGCTTCAATATCTACGACGTCTGCTATGCCAAGACGCCCAGGGAGCAGAAGGACTACATCGCCTACGTGGGCGAGCAGTACAACTCCGAGCGCCTGACGGGCATCCTGACCCACGTCGTGGACATGATCGGCGCCCGCGTGCTTCACATCTCCCGGCAGGACTACGACCCGCAGGGCGCTTCGGTGACGCTCCTCATCGCCGACGGCTCCATGACCCCCGCCGAAAACGCCATGGTGGCCCACCTGGACAAGAGCCACGTCACCGTGCACACGTATCCGGAGTACCATCCGGACACGTTTCTCGCCACCTTCCGGGTGGACATCGACGTGGCCACCTGCGGCGAGATCACCCCGCTGTCCACGCTGGATTACCTGATCGGCTCCTTCGATTCGGACATCATCACCATGGACTACCGCGTGCGCGGCTTCACCCGGGACGTGGAGGGCAAGAAGCTCTTCATCGACCACGCCATCACCTCCATTCAGGACTACATTGACGACGGGATTCTCCGCCGCTATGACGCGGTGGACGTCAACGTCTATGAGGCAAACCTCTTCCACACCAAGATGCTCATCAAGGAGCTGGACCTTAAAAACTACCTCTTCAACGTGGACGTGTACGAACTGCCGCCCCGGACGCGGCTGGACATCACCGGCAGTCTGCGCCGCGAGATGATCGAAATCTTCAGCGGGCGCAATATTTTCTAGACACGAAGGGAGGATGCGCCATGCCCCACACCCAGGCGGACGCGCCCATCGCCCAGGCGCTGGAGGAGATGCGCTCCATGCGGCTGGTTCCGCTGGACGTGCCGGGCCACAAGCGGGGCCGCGGCAACCCGGAGCTGCAAAAGCTGCTGGGCGAGAAGTGCCTTTCCCTCGACGTGAACTCCATGAAGCCGCTGGACAACCTCTGCCACCCCGTCTCGGTGATCCGGGAGGCGGAGGCCCTCGCGGCGGAGGCGTTTCACGCCGCCCACGCGTTTTTCATGGTGGGCGGCACCACCTCCTCCGTCCAGAGCATGATCCTCTACGCCCTCAAAAAGGGGGACAGGATCATCCTGCCCCGGAACGTGCACCGGAGCGTGATGGGCGCGCTGGTGCTGTGCGGCGGCGAACCGGTCTACGTGTCGCCGGAGATCGACGAGGGGCTGGGCATTCCGCTGGGCATGCGCCGGGAGGCGGTCGCGGACGCCATCCGCCGCCATCCGGACGCCAAGGCCGTCCTCATCAATAACCCCACCTATTACGGCGTGTGCTCGGACGCCGCCGCCATCGCGAAGATGGCCCATGAGGCGGGCATGCTGGCGCTGGCGGACGAGGCCCACGGAACCCACTTCTCCTTCGGCGAGGGCCTGCCCGCATCCGCCATGGCCGCGGGGTGCGATCTGGCGGCGGTCAGCATGCACAAGTCCGGCGGCAGCCTGACCCAGAGCTCCTTCCTCGTCGCGGGGCCGGGCGTGTCGGAGGGCTACCTCCGGCAGATCGTGAACCTCACCCAGACCACCAGCGGCTCCTATCTTCTGATGGCCAGCCTCGACATCTCCCGCCGCAACCTGGCGCTCCGGGGCGCGGAGGTGTTCCGCCGGGTGGCGGCGCTGACCGAATACGCCCGCGCCGAGATTAACGGGCTCGGCGGCTACCGCGCCTTCGGCCGGGAGAAAATAAACGGCGACAGCGTCTTTGACTTTGACCATACCAAGCTGGCGGTCAACACGCTGGGGGTGGGCCTCGCCGGCATCGAGGTGTACGACATCCTCCGGGACGAGTACGACATCCAGATTGAATTCGGCGACATGGGCAACATCCTGGCCTACGTCTCGCTGGGCGACCGGCTTCAGGACATCGAGCGGCTGATCGGCGCGCTGTCGGAGATCAAGCGTCGCTACCAGCGGGACCCGAAGGGCATGTTCCGGCAGGAGTACATCGAGCCGGAGGTCGCGACCACGCCGCAGAAGGCGTTCTACGCGCCGCGCCAGTCGCTGCCGCTTGACGAAACCGCCGGCCGCGTGGCCGGGGAATTCGTCATGTGCTATCCGCCGGGCATTCCGGTCCTGGCCCCGGGCGAGCGAATCACGCCCCGGATTCTGGACTACATCCGCTACGCCAAGGCGAAGGGCTCCTCCATGACCGGGCCGGAGGACCCCGATATCGAACACCTGAATGTGCTGAAGGAGGGGTGAGGCATGGAACTGTGGTTTTCCGAGCGGCATACGCCGAGCGTGCAGCTTTCCATCAAGGTGGACCGGCAGCTCTACTCCGGCCGCAGCGATTACCAGCGCATCGACGTGTTCGATTCAAAGGAGTTCGGCCGTTTTCTGACGCTGGACGGCTACATGATGCTCACCGAAAAGGACGAATTCATCTACCATGAAATGATCACCCACGTGCCCATGGCGGTGCATCCGGACGCGCAGAGCGTGCTGGTGATCGGCGCGGGGGACGGCGGCGTGATCCGGGAGTTGACCCGCTACGAGTCCGTCCGCCGCATCGACATGGTGGAGATCGACCCGTTGGTGGTGGACGTGTGCAAAAAATACCTGCCCCAGACCGCCTGCCGGCTGGACGACCCGAGGCTGACCATCTTCTACGAGGACGGGCTCAAGTTCGTGCGCACGCGGAAGGGCGAGTACGACCTCATCATCGTGGACTCCACGGATCCCTTCGGCCCCGGCGAGGGGCTTTTCACCCGGGAGTTCTACGGCAACTGCTTTAATGCCCTCAAGGACGACGGCATCATGGTCAACCAGCACGAGAGCCCCTTCTACGACGCGGACGCCGCCGCCTGCCGGCGCGCCCACAAGCGCATCGTGGAGAGCTTCCCCATCAGCCGCGTCTATCAGGCCCACATCCCCACCTACCCCTCGGGCCATTGGCTTTTTGGCTTCGCGTCGAAGAAGTACCACCCGGTGCGGGACCTGGCCGCCGCGAAATGGGGCCTTCTGGGCCTTTCCACCCGCTACTACACCACCAACCTGCACGTGGGCGCCTTTGCGCTCCCGGCCTATGTGGAGGAGATGCTGCGAAGTGTTGAAGATTAGGGCGATGAAAATCCGCCGCACGGCTTTTCATCGCACAGGAAGAACTGCGCGCGCCTGAAATCCCGCGGATATTTCCGGGCGGCGCGCTGACGGATGGAATTGTTTCCTCCACCAGCGTGTGCGCTGGTTTTGGAAACGGCGTTCCCGGCGCGCAGGTCGCCGGGAACGAATGGAAAGGCGCGGCGGGATTGGCCTGAAATCGGACCGTTTGAAGGAGATGCTGCGAAGTGTTGAATAGAAACGTGGAGTGCTTTCTGGGCTGCGGCGCGGACTATGAGCGCGCGGACATCGTGCTCTACGGCGCGCCCTTTGACGGCACCACCTCCTACCGCCCCGGCGCGCGCTTCGGCCCCCGGGCGATCCGCGCCGAGTCCTACGGCGTCGAAACCTTCAGCCCCTATCAGGACCGGGATATGGAGGAACTCTCCGTCCTCGACTCCGGCGACATCGAGCTCCCCATCGGCGATACCGCCGCCGCGCTTTCGGCGATCTACCGCCGGGCAAAGGGCATCCTCAAAGACGGCAAGCTGCCGTTTCTCCTGGGCGGCGAGCATTTGGTGACGCTCGGCGCCGTGAAAGCCGTGCATGAGCAGCATCCCGATCTCGCCGTCGTCCACTTCGACGCCCACGCCGACCTCCGGGCGGACTACCTGGGCGTGAAGCTCTCCCACGCGTCGGTGATGCGAAGAATCTGGGATGAGCTTGGCGACGGGCGCATCTTCCAGTTCGGCATCCGCTCCGGCGACCGCGCCGAGTTCGCCTTTGCCGCGGAGGGGCACACGGTCCTGCGCCGGTTCGACTTCGAGTTTCTGGATTCGGCCCTTGACGCGCTTTCCGGCCGCCCGGTATACCTGACCGTGGACCTCGACGTACTGGACCCTTCCGCCTTCCCCGGCACCGGCACGCCGGAGCACGGCGGCGTCGGCTTCCTTCAGCTGATGCGCGCGGCGCTTCGCGTGGCGAAGGGCGCCCGCGTCGTGGGCTGCGACCTTACGGAGCTGGCCCCGGCCCTGGACCCCTCCGGCATGTCCACCGCCGCCGCCTGCAAGCTCACCCGTGAGCTGCTGCTGGCGCTGGGGTGAAATAAAAACCCAAGGAGGTTTTTCCATGAAAAAGCTGATGATCATCGGCTGCGGCGGCGTCGCCTCCGTGGCCATCCACAAGGTATGCCAGAACGACGCCTTTTTTACCGATCTCATGATCGCCAGCCGCACGGTGGCAAAGTGCGACGCGCTGAAAAGCGAGCTGGAGGGCAAGACGAAGGTGCGCATCCAGACGGCGCAGGTGGACGCCTCCGACGTGCCGGCGCTCACGAAGCTGATGGGCGCCTTCGGGCCGGACGCGGTCCTCAACCTGGCGCTGCCGTACCAGGACCTTACCATCATGGACGCGTGCCTCGCGGCGGGGGTTCACTACATCGACACCGCCAACTACGAGCCGGAGGATACCGCGAAGTTCGAATATTCCTGGCAGTGGGCCTACCGCGAAAAGTTTGAGAAGGCCGGGCGGACGGCGCTATTGGGCAGCGGGTTCGATCCGGGCGTGACGGGCGTATTCACCGCCTGGGCGCTCAAGCACCACTTCGATGAGATCCACACCCTCGACATTCTGGACTGCAACGGCGGCGACCACGGCTACCCCTTCGCCACCAACTTCAACCCGGAGATCAACATCCGGGAGGTCAGCGCCAAGGGCGCGTACTGGGAGGACGGCCATTGGGTGGAAACGGAGCCCATGGCGATCAAGCGGGTCTACGACTTCGCCGGGGTGGGCAAAAAGGACATGTACCTTTTGCACCATGAGGAGATCGAGTCCCTGGCGAAGAACGTGCCGGGAATCCGGCGCATCCGCTTTTTCATGACCTTCGGCCAGAGCTACCTGACCCACCTCAAATGCCTTGAAAACGTGGGCATGACCTCCATCAAGCCCATCCTTTTCGAAGGGAAGGAGATTGTGCCGCTTCAGTTCTTGAAGGCGGTGCTGCCGGATCCGTCGTCGCTGGGCCCGCGCACCAAGGGCAAGACCAACATCGGCTGCATCTTTACCGGCGTCAAGGGCGGCAAGGAAAAAACGCTCTACGTCTATAACATCTGCGACCACGAAGCCTGCTACCGCGAGGTGGGCTCCCAGGCCATCGCCTACACCACCGGCGTGCCCGCGATGATCGGGGCCATGCTGGTGATGGACGGGCGCTGGCAGAAGCCGGGCGTCCGCAACATGGAGGAGTTTGATCCCGATCCGTTCATGGACGCGCTGAACGAGTGGGGCCTTCCCTGGACGGTGGACGAGCACCCCGTGCTGGTGGACTGACGTGCTGCGCGGCGACCTGCCCACGCCCTGCTACCTGGTGAGCGAGCGGGCGCTCCGGCGCAATCTGGAGATCCTCGGCGGCGTCTCGGCGCGCACCGGCTGCCGGATTCTCCTGGCGCAGAAGGCGTTTTCGATGTTCTCGCTGTACCCCCTGATCGGGCGGTATCTTGACGGCGCGGCGTCCAGCGGCCTTTTTGAGGCGCGGCTGGCCCGCGAGCACATGCCGGGGGAGAACCACACCTTCTCCCCCGCCTTCCGCGACGACCAGTTTGACGAGATCGCCGCGATTTCCGACCACGTGGTGTTCAATTCGCTGGCGCAGCTGGAAAAATTCGGCGCGCGGGCCCGCGCGGCGGGGGCGTCGGCCGGCCTTCGCGTGAACCCCGGCTGCTCCACCCAGAATCACGCGCTCTACGACCCCTGCGCCGCCGGATCGCGGCTGGGCGTCCCGGCGGAAGACCCGCTGCCGCGTCTTCCGGAGGGCGTCGACGGACTGCATTTTCACACGCTGTGCGAGCAGGATTCCGACGCGCTGGAGGAGACGCTCTCAGCCGTCGTCCAAAAATTCGAGCCCTGGCTCCGGCGGGTAAAGTGGATCAACTTCGGCGGCGGCCACCACATCACGCGGGCGGGCTACGACATCCCGCGGCTGGAGGGGTGTATCCGGCGGATGCGGGCGGAATATGGCCTTGACGTATACCTCGAGCCCGGCGAAGCGGTGGCGCTCCATGCGGGACTTTTGCGGACGCGGGTGCTGGACATCGTGCGAAATGGCGTCGACATCGCCATTTTGGACGCCTCCGCCGCCTGCCACATGCCCGACGTGATCGAAATGCCCTACCGTCCGCCGCTTTTCGACCCCGCGGCCCCGGCGGACTTCTCCGGCGGCGGGGCCATGGCCGGACAGCCCGGCGAGAAGGCGCATGCCTACCGCCTCGCCGGGCCCACGTGCCTCGCGGGCGATGTGATCGGCGACTATTCCTTCGCCGCGCCCCTCGCGCCCGGCGCGGCGCTGGAATTTGGCGATATGGCCATCTACACCATGGTCAAGAACAACACCTTCAACGGCATGCCGCTTCCCGCCATCGCCGTGGAGGGGGAGGACGGCGACTGCCGCGTCGTCCGGGCGTTCGGCTACGGGGACTTCAAGGGGAGGCTTTCCTGAAAAAGAGGACAGGGCCCGCGCCAGTCTGACGCGGGCCCTGTCCTTTGCGCGTTATCCCAAGCAATACCAATCCAAAACATCCCTGCATCGTTGCGGCGGTCCCTTTCGCGCAGGGCGGTGTCACGCTCCGCGCAACGCGGCGCTATTTTGAGCGGAAGGCGGCACCGGTTCCGTGCCAAAATACCCGTCCTCACGAAGAATTATTCTTTTGAATTGGGATTATACGTTGAACCGGAACAGCGTCACATCGCCGTCCTTCATCACGTAGTCCTTGCCCTCGCTGCGAACCAGGCCCTTTTCCTTGCAGGCGGCCATGGAGCCCTCCCGCACCAGGTCGTCGAAGGCGACGATTTCCGCGCGAATGAAGCCGCGCTCGAAGTCCGAGTGGATCTTGCCCGCCGCGCCGGGGGCTTTGGTGCCCTTTTCGATGGTCCAGGCGCGCACCTCCTTGGGCCCGGCGGTGAGGAAGCTGATGAGGCCCAATAGGTCGTAGCCCAGCGTGACCAGCCGGTCCAGGCCGCTCTTGCCGATGCCCATCTCCTCCAGGAACGCGCTTTTCTCCTCCGGCGCCATCCGCGCGATTTCCTCCTCCACCTGGGCGGAGATCACCAGCACCTGCGCGCCCTCTTTTTCGGCCACCGCGCGCACCTGGTCCACCATCTGCCGCGCGCGCTCGTCGCCGGCCAGGCCGTCCTCATTGATGTTGGCGGCGTAGACCACGGGCTTGTCCGTCAGGAGAAACCAGCTTCGGACGGCGGCGCGCTGCTCTTTTGTCAGCGGGCAGGTGCGGGCGCTCTGGCCCGCGTCCATGTGCTTGAGCAGCGCCTCCGCGGCCTCCAGCTCCTCCTGCACGCTCTTTTCGCCGTTTTTTACCAGCTTGCGCGCCCGGTCGGCGCGCTTCTGGGTCGTCTCGATATCCGCCAGCAGCAGTTCCGTCTCGATGGTTTCGATGTCCCGCACCGGGTCCACCGAGCCCTCCACGTGGATCACGTTGCCGTCCTCAAAGCAGCGCACCACGTGCACCAGCGCGTCCACCTCGCGGATGTGGGACAGGAATTTGTTGCCCAGCCCCTCGCCCTTGCTGGCGCCGCGCACAAGGCCCGCGATGTCCACAAATTCGATCACGGCGGGGGTGTACTTCTCCGGGTGGTACATGGCGGCCAGTACGTCCAGCCTCGGGTCCGGCACCGCCACCACGCCGGTATTGGGCTCGATGGTGCAGAAGGGGTAATTCGCCGCCTGCGCGCCCGCGGCGGTGATCGCGTTGAACAGCGTGCTCTTGCCGACGTTCGGCAGGCCCACGACGCCAAGTTTCATGGAATCATCCTTTTCATTTGATCTTCGATCCATTATAGACCGGATCGCCTGGAAATGCAACGGAAAAGGGCGGTTGACGCGTCCGGCGCGCCGCGCTACAATAGCGGAAACGCGACCCGCCGGGCGCCTTGCGGATAACGTTGGGGTTTTCCCTTCTGTTTGGACTTGAAAGGATGAGCCGATGCGGACCTATAAGGGAAACATCATCAATTTGTATATCAGGGTCGGATGCGCCCTCTATGCGCTTCTGGCCTGGGGAACCGCCGTGTACGTGATTCAGTATACCGTACCGGACAAGTTTCTGGCCATTCGGGAAGCGGCCCAAAAAAATCAGGGCATTGATCACCTGTTTTGGGCGTTTTTTCTCATAGGCTGCGTCATGTGGTGCATGGTTTGGTATCTGTCCCTCGGGAAAATTGTGATAGACGAAAACGGCGTTCGCTCCTATGCCTGGAAGCGCAGCGGATTCATTCCCTGGGACAAGGTCAGGGAGGCGGGCGTCTTCCGTACGATGGGCGGAGAGCGCATCCTGTTCATCTCCACCACGGAACACATCTGCAGCGTGTATAACATCCAGCAAAACAAAGCGCCGCTGAACGAGCTGATCAAGCTGGGCTATTCGAAGAAAGCGATGGAACTCCTCAAGCACTATTATCACGGGCCGATGATTGAATAGCGTGGCCCCTCTGGGGTAAGCCGGGAATGAAATCGGGACACCGGCGCGCGCCGGTGTCCCGATGAATACCGTCCGCCCGCGGGCCCGAAAATCCGCGGATTTTCGGGCCCGCGCAGCATCCTTCCCCGGCGCTTAAAAATCCGCAGGAGATTTCAGCGCTTATGCCAAAGACCCCATCGGGTCCCAGGGCGCGAGCGCGATCGGCGCCTGCTCGTAGGCGGAGCGCTGCTCGTCCGTCATGTACTTTTTGTTCACGACCACCTGGTAGTTGAACTGGTCGAACCACTCGTCGGTCATGATGTAGTAGCCGTCCTGGCCCCGCTCGTCGGACCAGCTGTTTTCCACCTTCCAGCGGTTGGGCTTGCCGTTTTCGTCCAGGTTTACGCCCAAAAACACCATGGCGTGGGTCAGCATGCTCTCGCCGGTATCGAGGCGCTGCGCCTTGTCCATGCCGAAGGAGACGCCCAGGAGGTTTTCGTAGTCGAAGGTCTTCATGCCCATGATGCCGCGCTTGCGCATCTGCATCTTGCCCACGTCGCAGCCGAACCAAACGGGGTTGCCGTCCTTCAGCTGCGCGATGGCGAGGTTTTTCAAATCCTCGCCGGGCAGGTTCAGGTACTTGATCGCCCGGCCGCCGGCCACGTTGCCCAGGTAGTCCACGGTATAGGTCTTGCCGTAAGGCTTGTCGGCGGTGGGGGCGTTGATGACGGACACGTAGTCGTCCATGGCCTGGCCCACGTACTTTTGGTAGAAATCGACCGGGGTGAGCCCGGCGTCCCGGTGGAAGGCCTTATCCTTGTCGCGGTATTCGAAGTCGAAGGTCTTGGGCGGGGTTCCCAGGCAGATGGTGAGCATCCGGTAAATCTCGCCCAGCATTTTTTCCTTGAGCGCCTGACGGTCGCCGGCGGCCTCGCGCAGGATGAGCGCGTCCTCCCGCAGCTTGACCGTGAGCAGCCGCACCATGTCGCCCGTGGCGGAGGAATGATAGGTCTCCGGCATCGCGTACTTGGGCACGCAGCCGTATTTTTCGATCAGCGCGGCGAACATGTCCCACTGGCCGCCGTCCTGCATGGGGTTTTGCAGAAGGAAGCTCACCAGCCGTCCGTCCAGCGGCTCACCGGCGGTCTTGATCACGCTCTCCAGGAAGTAATTGGCCTTCTCCAGCTTGTCGTAGAACATCTGATAGTTCTGGGACAGCTCGAAGGTCTTGAGGTTCAGTTTTTGCATGATCTCGTAGCGCATCGTGTTGAGCCCGGCGAAGAGCCAGCAGCGGCCGCTGGACTTCTGGTCGGTGATCTTGCCGCTCTCCAGTTCGATGGAGAAGGTCATGGGGTTCAAGACATCCTCCAGGTGGTTTTCCGACGCGTCGGATACGCCGTGCTTCACCACCGCGTGCATGCGGATGGAATTGACCGGGTCGCCTGCGAAATCGCGCTCAAAGCGGTTCAGGAGGTCTGGCGAAATGGGGCTAAACATGGCTTTTTCTCCTTTGTATGGTTGTGGGGATGACAATGCGGGCGGCGTTCGCCGCCCGCAGGGCATTCGGATGGTCAGTTGTTGACGGCGGGTTCCGCGGGCACCGGGGTGGCGGCGGGCGCGGCCTTGGCGTTCTCCTCGTAGAGCGACGCGCCGCAGATGGGGCAGCCCACGTAGCCTTCCTCCAGGAGCGCCTCCTCAAAGCCCATCACGACCCAGGTGTCGGTCAGCGCCGAGCACTCATCGGTGATGTGGAAGTTGTGATCGGTTCCGCACCACACCACCAGCGGCTCCTGAAGCAGTTCCGGCGCGGGCGGCTTGCAGCGGGGGCAGGGTTCAAAGCCGGCTTCCACCGACGAGCCGAGCGTATACTGTTTCGCGCCGGACATGCCCGGGCAATGCTCGTCCAGGTGATAGTACTTGCCGTTTGTCGTGTGCCAGACCAGCATTTCGCTCAGCGTCTTGACCGGGGGCAGCGGCACGATGGTGACGACGGCGGTGGGCCGGGGCGTGGGCGCGGCCGTGGGCGCCAGCGACGGCGACGGCGACGGGGTGACCAGGGTTTCCGGCGCCTTGGGCGTGGCGGGGATCTGGGAAGCCTGATCGGAAACCGTGACCGACGCCACGGCCGCCTTGGCTTCCGCCGCGGGGGTGGCGGCGGCGGCAGGCGCCTCGGACTGCGTGATCACGACCATCGCGGTGGCTTCGGGGCCGACGGAGGGCTCGGGTGAGCCGCCCGCGTTCAGCACGCATTTCTCACAGGGCATCAGGCCCTCGGCCAGCGCCTCGGTCAGCGGGATCTCCTCCGCGCCGGCGATGCCGCCGCAGGTGGGATCATTGTGGTAGACCGTCTCGCCCGGAACGCGCCAGACCATCTCCACCGGAGGCGAGGGCGAAGGCGTGGGCTCCGGCGTGGGGCTGGGGGTGGGCGTAGGTTCCGGCGTGGGCGCGGGGGTGGGCGTGGGCGCGAGGCCTGTATCGTAGAGAGACTGCCGAAGGCCCGTGAGCGCGCCGGATACCATGACCGCCGTGAGCTTTCCGCTCTGAGCGGCGAAGGCGTCCATGTTGTGCTTGGCGGGGAGGACCACCGTCAGAAGCGCTTTGCGGCTGAGGCTGACGGCGCCGGAGGCGATGCGCGACGTGTTGACCGAGAACTGATCGGTGTGGCTGGCCGCGTAGTCCACGGACTCGGCCAGCGCCGTCATCGAATCGCGGATGCCGGTCTGGGCGTTTTGGATGGCGTCAATCTGGGTGTCCATCGTCAGAAGATAGGAAAAGCCCATCAGGAAGATCGCGCCGGTGACGACGGTGACCGCTGCCTTCACCAGGCTTTTCCAGCGCAGGCGGCGCGCCCACAGCGGGATCAAGCCCACCGGCCACAGAAGAATAAGCAGCAGCACCGTCATGATGGCGTAACCGACGCGGCGGGGACGGCGCCTGCGGCCGCCGCCTCTCGGCCCGCTGCCGGAGGGCTGCGGCCTGTAGCTGGGCCGCTTTTCCGAGCGCATCATGTACTGCCGGTCGGCGCGCTTAAAAAGCATCGGAAGCGCAAAATCCGGCGCGGCAACGAGGGCGGCCTGCACATCAACCACTCCTTTTCGGGCATACAAATCTACCATATAGTATAACAGAGGGAAATGCGCATTTCAACCTCATTTTTACCGGGGAAAATTAAGGAAGCAGGCGGGCGGCGGCGCGTGGCATACCTTCCGGCGGATGCGCATAGCATCCGGGAGGGAGTGCGCGGCATTTTTCCCGCGCCGGAAATAACGCCCGGTTTGGGTGCATACATCAGGGAAGGGGGTGGGCGCATGGCGGCGCGCAAGGCGCCGGGCCGCGTTCGGGCAGGCGCGTTCCCGGCGATGGAATGGCTGGAGGAAGCGGCGGGCGCGCTGCCCAGGCTGATGCTGGCGGGCGGTCGGCGCGCGATGATTGAAAACCACACCGGAATTCTGGAGTTCAGCCCCACCTGCGTGCGCCTGATGACGCGGCAGGGGGTCCTCAAGATCAGCGGCGAGGCGCTGCTGCTCACCGAGATTCGCCCCGACGCGCTGACCGTGCGCGGCGAAATCCAGTCCATCGAGTTGCCCGCGGAGGCGGACCACACGCGGGGGGCGGCGCGGTGAGCGGGCCGGTGGTGATCCGCCATCGGGGACTGATGGTGGAAAAGCTGATTGACCGCGCCCGCGCCGAGGGCATCGCCATCGACGCGGCCGAGCGCGTGGGGCCCCGGGAGACGATCCTCCGAACCGGCGAGGCGGACGCCGCGCGGCTGATGGCGCTGGCGGAGCGGTTCAAGCTGGACGTCACCATCGTCCGGGTGGGCGGGCTGCCGCGCGTCCGGCGGACGCTCGTCCAGCGGGCCGCGATGATCCTGTCGCTTCTGATTTTCCTGTCGGCGCTGGCAATCCTATCGGGCCGCGCGTGGCTGGTGGAAGTGCGCCTGACGGGCGCGGAGAAGGACGGCCTCGAGCGCGCGATGCGGGACGCGGGCGTGCGCGTCGGCATGCGCCTGGATGGACTGGACGCCTACCAGCTGTCCCAGCGGCTTCTGAGCGAGGCGGGCGGCCTCGCCTATGTGGGCGTCAGCCGGCAGGGTGTGCGGCTCCTGATCGAGGCCGTGGGCGAGAACGAGCCGCCGCCGCTGTACGACCCGGAGGCCGCCCGGGACCTTCGCGCCACCCGCGACGGCGTGGTGGAGGAAGTCACGGTGCTCTACGGCGTGGCGGCGGTAAAACCCGGCGACACGGTGATGAAGGGGCAGACGCTGATTCGGGGCGAGGAAAAGGTGACGGACGAGCTTACCCGGGGCGTCGCCGCGCTGGGCAGCGTGGTGGCCCGGGTGTGGACGACGGCCGAGGCCGAGGCCCCGCTCACCCGCGGGGAGCTGGTTCCCACGGGGAACGAGCGCACGGAGAGCGCGCTCACCGGTCCCGGCTTTCGCCTGCCGCTGACCCGGGCGGAGGCCTTTTCGCTGGAGGAAACCCGGGAGAGCTTTCTGCCCATCGGCGGGCTCTTCGCGCCGCTGGGCGTGGCGCGCACGCGGCACGTGGAATTGAAAAGGCGAACCGTAACGCTGGACGAGACGGCCGTCAAGCGTGAAATTTCGGAAAATGCGCTTGACGCGGCGCGCCGGAAGCAGAGCGCGCCGTGTACCGAGATTGACAAATGGGTAGATTATAGTATGATAGAAGGGGAAAAAATCCGCGCGCGCGCCGTCGTCGAATGGCGCATGAACATCGCGGGCTGAGGGGTTCAGCCGCTTTCGGAGGAAGAATATTTGGAAACACTCTATAGAACCACAATGGAGGTCGACCGGAGCGATCAGTTCATCGCGCTGTTCGGCCTGCATGACGAAAACGTCAAACTGCTGAAGGACGAGCTAGGCGTGGAGATCTTCGCCCACGGCAGCGAAATCACCATCACCGGCGAGGAGCAAAAAGCGGAACTCTGCCGCACGGTGCTCGAGCGCCTGCAGGCGGTGGTCGAGCGGGGCGAGGCCATCGACCGCTCCCGCATCCGCTACGCCATCGAGCTGGCCTCCGAGGGCAATGCCGACCGCATCGACGAAATCATGCAGGGCGCCATCGCCATCACCTACCGTGGCCGCCAGGTCAAGTGCAAGACGCTGGGCCAGAAGCATTACGTGGACGCCATCAAAAACCACACCGCCACCTTCGCCATCGGCCCCGCCGGCACCGGAAAGACATACCTCGCCATCGCCATGGCGGTGCTGGCGCTCAAAAACAAGGACGTGGAGCGCATCATCCTGACGCGCCCCGCCGTGGAGGCCGGCGAAAAGCTGGGCTTTCTGCCCGGCGACCTGCAGCAGAAGGTGGACCCGTACCTGCGCCCGCTCTACGACGCGCTCAACGAGATGATGGGCGTCGAGGGCTACCAGCGCCTGCTGGAGCGCGGGGCCGTGGAAGTCGCGCCGCTGGCCTACATGCGCGGCCGCACGCTGTCGGACGCCTTCATCATTCTGGACGAGGCGCAGAACACCACCTCCGAGCAGATGAAGATGTTTTTGACCCGCATGGGCATGGGCAGCCGCATGGTCATCACCGGCGACATCACCCAGGTCGACCTGCCCGCCGGCAAGAAAAGCGGCCTCGTGGAGGCGCTGGAGGTGCTGCGCGGCGTGGAGGACATCGCCATCATCACGCTCACCCACCGGGACGTGGTGCGCCACGAGCTGGTGCAGGCGATTGTGAAGGCATACGAAAGGAACGCCAAGCGAAGGTAAACGCTGCGTAACTGGGAGATACGATCATGCAAAAGGAAAATCAGCCGGAGTCCGGCCCCCGACCGGAGCCCGGCCCCCGACCGGAGTCCGGCCCCCGGGCCGAGCCGGCCCCCCGGCAGGAGAGCCGCCTGAAGCCGGACAGCGGTACGCGTCCGGAGTCCGGCCCCCGACCGGAGTCCGGCCCCCGACCGGAGTCCGGCCCCCGACCGGAGCCCGGCCCCCGACCGGAGCCCGGCCCCCGGACGGAATCCCGCCCGGGGCGTAAGCGCGCCCGCGCACGTCAGGAAGCCCAGCCGCTGAAGCCGGCGCTGGTCTCGCTTCTGATCGCCCTGGCCGCCTACGCCGCGCTGCTTCTCCTGATGGCGGGCGCGCTGTCTCCCGAGCGCTACGACCTGAAGGCGGGCGAGGTTGCCTCCCGCACGATCACGGCCTCCAAGGACGTCAAGGACACCATCACCACCAACATGCTCGCCGACGCCGCCGTGCGGGAAGTTCAGCCCTCCTACCAGAGCGACGAATCCGTCATGCCCGAGGTTCTGGCCAGGATCGAGGACAGCTTCGCCCAGATGCGCGCGCTGGCGCAGCTTCGCGTGGGGCTGGACGGCACCGTGTCCTCGCTGACGGAGGAGGCGCTGAAAAAGGCGGCCCAGGCGATGCGCCCGGTGGAGATGGGCGACGCCGCCCTCACCGCCGCGCTGGATACCGACGATGAAACCCTCTCCGGCCTCTCCGACGCCACGCTGGACCTGACCCGCGAGGCGCTCAATTCCAAGGTGGCCGAGGGACAGGAAAAGGAGACCGCCGCGAAGATCCTGAAGGATCTCTCGCAGAGCGGCTACGACGCGCAGCTGGCCGAGGCCGCCGGCGCCATCGTGTCCACCCACCTGAAGGCCAACATGCTGCTGGACGAGGAAACCACCGAGCAGAAGCGCCAGGCCGCCCGCGAAGCCGTGGAGGACGTGGTCTATAAAAAGGGCCAGAACATCGTCCGGGCGGGCGAGGTGGTCACCGCGCCGCAGATCGAGATGCTCAACAGCCTCGGCATGCTCAAGGACCGGGCGGTGGACCTGTCGCTGTACCTTGGACTGGCGCTGCTTCTGACGCTTCTGATGCTGGCGCTGGTGCTTTACATCTACTCCTTCATTCCGGACATGCTGCGCGACCCCAGGCGGGTGGGGCTAATGGCGGTGATTCTGGTCACCACGGTGGCCTGGGCGCTGGCGTTCCGGGCGGTCAACGCCTACCTGATGCCGGTGACGCTGGGCGCGATGCTGACCACACTCCTGCTGAAGCCCAGGCTTGCGCTGGTGGTCAACATCGTGCTGTCGATCCTGATGGGGCTGATGGCTTCCGTGGACAGCGGCATGTTCACCGCCACCATGTTCGGTGTGATGCTGACGGCGATGGTCGCGGGCACGGCGGTGGTGCCGGTGCTTCGGAACCGCTACCGCTTCTCCGGCATCATGCTGTCGGGCGCCATCGTGCTCCTCATCAACATGCTGACCACCGTGGCGGTGGGGCTGGTCAACAGCGCGGAGATTCAGAACGTGATGGTCTGGGCGCTCTGGTCCGGCGGCAGCGCGCTGGTGAGCGCGGTTTTGACGATCCTGGAGGCGCTTCTCCTCGAGTGGGCGTTTAACCTCGTCACGGCGCCGAAGCTGATGGAACTGTCCAACCCCAACCAGCCGCTGCTCCGGCGGCTGCTGCTGGAAACCCCGGGCACCTACCATCACTCGATCCTCGTGGCCAACCTGGCGGAGGCCGCGGCCGGCGCCGTGGGCGCCAACGCGCTCCTGGCCCGGGTGGGCGCTTATTACCACGACATCGGAAAGCTCCGTCGCCCGCTGTACTTCAAGGAAAACCAGATGAACGACAACCCCCACGACCGCACCGATCCGCGGGTGTCCACCGCCATCCTGACGGCCCATCCCCACGACGGCGTGGAGATGGCTGTCCGCGCCCACCTGCCGGAGGAAATTCAGGAGATCATCCTGCAGCACCACGGCGATTCGCCGGTTCTGTACTTCTACGACAAGGCGGCCAAGCAGGGCGAAAACGTGGACGTGGCGGACTTCCGCTACGACGGCCCCCGCCCCAGGAGCCGCGAGGCCGCCATCGTGATGATGGCCGACACCGTGGAGGCCGCCGCCCGCGCCGCTTCGGACGCCTCGCCGGAGAAGCTGCCGCTGCTCATCCGCAAGATGATCCAGGGTAAGATGGAGGACGGCCAGTTCGACGAGTGTCCGCTGACCTTTGCCGACCTGGCCAGGATCAGCGAAGCCTTTACCACCGTACTGACCGGTGTCTACCACGACCGGATCGAGTACCCGGAAGTCTCGATCCCGAGCCGCCCGCCGATGCCCCGGCGGCCCTGGCCCGACGCCGGAAGGGAGCCCAACGATGAACCAAAACATGCTGACGCTTGAGATCGAAACCCCCGGCATGCCCGAAGGCGCGGAGGAACTGATGCGCGCCGTCGCCCGCGCCGCTTTGGGCCTGGAGGGGCTTCTGGGCATGGCGGTGGCCGTCCGTCTGGTGGACGACGAGACGATCCGCGAAATCAACCGCGCCCAGCGCGGCGTCGACCGCCCTACGGACGTGCTCAGCTTCCCCACCGTATGCTACCCGCCGGGCAGAACCGCCGGAAGCTGCCTTCAGCGCGTCCGCCGGGAGTATGACCCCTCCACAGGGGCCTGTTTCCTGGGGGATCTGGTGATCTCGCTGCCCCGGGCGGTGGAACAGGCCCGGGAATACGGCCATTCGCTGGAGCGGGAGCTGGGCTACCTCACCGCCCATGGGGTAGGGCACCTGATGGGCTACGACCATGAGCGCGAAGGGGATGCCCGGGTCATGCGCGCGCTGGAGGAGCAGGCGCTTTCGATGCTGGCGCTCGGGCGCTGAAGCCCGCCGCGCGGGCGGCTCCATTTTCAGGGGAGGGACGATCATGACCGACCGGGAGCTTTTTGACCGCGCGTGCGCGGCGATGGACTTTGCCTACGTACCCTATTCCCGCTTCAGGGTGGGCGCGTGCCTCCTCTCGGACGACGGCCGCGCGTTCACCGGCTGCAATGTGGAGAACGCGTCCTACGGCGGCACCATCTGCGCCGAGCGCACGGCGCTGGTGAAGGGCGTGTCCGAGGGCGCGAAGCGCTTCACCGCCATCGCCGTGGCGGGCGAGGCGGAAAGCGCCTGGCCCTGCGGCATCTGCCGGCAGGTACTCAGCGAGTTCTCGCGGGATATGAAGGTCGTCTGCGGCGCCCGCGCCACCGGGCGGTTCACGGTGACGACGCTCAAAGAGCTGCTGCCCCGCGCCTTCGGGCCCGAGGATCTCAAAGCGCCAAACGAAAATCCGTAGGAGGACAATCCTTTGAACTTTCATTCCGGTTTTGTCGCGATCCTGGGCCGCCCCAACGTGGGCAAGTCCTCGATCATGAACCGCTTCGTCGGGGAAAAGGTGGCCATCGTGTCCGACCGGCCCCAGACCACCCGCACCAAAATCCTGGGCGTCGCCACCGGCGAAGGCTGGCAGATCGTGTTCGTGGACACGCCGGGCCTGCACAAGCCCCGCACCAAGCTGGGCGAGTACATGGTCAAGGCGGCCAACGAGGCCCGCGAGGGCGTGGACGCGGTGCTGTGCGTGGTGGACGCCAGCCACGTGGGCGCGGGCGACCTGGCGGTGCTGGAGGACGTGGGCAAGATGCGCTGCCCGAAGTTTCTGGCCGTCAACAAGATCGACCTGGCCACGCCGGAGACGCTCCTGCCGGAGCTGGACAAGCTCCGGGGCATCGCCTTCGACCAGATCGTGCCCGTGTCGGCGCGGAGGGGCGACGGCATGGACGAACTGCTCGCCCTCATCCGCTCCGCCATGCCCGAGGGACCGAAGTACTTCCCGGAGGACATGATCACCGACCAGCCCGAGCGGGCGCTGATCGCGGACATCATCCGCGAGAAGGCGCTTTTGAACCTCCGAGAGGAGATTCCTCACGGCGTGGGGGTGGAGATGCTGTCCATCGAGGCGGGACACTCGCTGACGGAGATCCACGCCAACCTCTACTGCGAGCGCGAGAGCCACAAGGCGATCATCATCGGAAAGCACGGCGCGATGCTGGGCAAGATCGGCACCGAGGCGCGCGCGGACATCGAGCGCCTGCTGGACGCCCGCGTCAACCTGAAGCTCTGGGTCAAGGTGCGGGAGGACTGGCGCAACCGGCCCTCGGACCTTCGCACCCTGGGGTACGAACGGGAGTCATGATCACGACGAGCGCGCTGGTGCTCCGGCGCAGCGACTGGCGGGATTACGACCGCATGGTCACGCTCCTGTCGCCCACGCTGGGGCGCGTGGAGGCGGTGGTGCGGGGCTGCAGGCGGCCCCGGTCGCCGCTGATGGGCGCCGCGGAGTACTTTTCCGCCGGCGAATTTACGCTGGCGGAGTCCCACGGGCGCCATACCGTCACGGCCTGCCAGGTACAGGAGAGTTACTACCCGGTCCGGGAGGACGCGGACAGGCTGACCCACGGCGCCTACTATCTGCACCTCCTTTCGCTGGCGGCGCTGCCGGGGGAACCCAACGAGCCGCTTTTTCTGCTGGCGCTGAAGGCGCTGGCATTTTTGAGCTATTCCGGCCTGCCGCCGGAGCTGGTCACCGCCGCCTTCGAGCTGCACTATCTCAAGCTGATGGGCCAGGCGCCCCGGGTGGACCAGTGCGTGGTCTGCGGGCGGGACGCCGCGCTCGCCCCGGCGTTTTCCGAGCGCTTGGGCGGCGCGGTGTGCGCCTCCTGCGCGCCGCGGGCGCAGGAGGCGGTCTCACCGCTTTCGGAGGGCGCGCGGCGCATCCTCCTCAAGGTGCCCAGAACGCGGTTTGACGTAATCGACAAGCTGCAGGGCCATCCGGACTGGCCCGAGGCCGCGGCGCACGCGCGCCGCTTCATTTCCGAGCGCATGGAGCAGTTCCCGAGGGTGCTGCCGCCGCTCGTCACGGGGGATCATCCATGAACTATCAGCACACGCCGGTGCTTCTCAAAGAGTGCATCGAGGGCCTGGCCATCCGCCCCGGCGGCGTCTACCTGGACGGTACGCTGGGCGGCGGCGGCCATTCGGCAAAGATCCTGGAATCGCTCGGCCCCGGCGGAAGGCTTTACGGCATCGACCGGGACGAGGCGGCGCTTTCCGCCAGCGCCGCGCGCATTTCGGACGCGCGCTTTTTTCCCGTGCACGGGAACTTTCACGACGCGAAGGCGCTTCTGGCCGAACGGGGCGTTACGAGCCTGGACGGCGCGCTTTTGGACCTGGGCGTTTCCTCGCCCCAGCTGGACGACGCGGCCAGGGGTTTTTCCTACCATGAGGACGCGCCGCTGGACATGCGGATGGACCGGAGCCAGCGCCTGACCGCGCGCACGATCGTCAACGAGTGGCCGGAGGCGGAGATCGCCCGCATCCTGCGGGAGTACGGCGAGGAAAACTGGTCCACGCACATCGCGCGGGTTCTGTGCGACCGGAGAAAGCTGGCGGGCGTGGAAACCACGCTGGATCTGGTGCGCATTATCGACGCCGCCATCCCCAGGAAATTCCGCAGTAAGGACGGCAGCCACCCGGCGCGGCGCTCGTTCCAAGCGCTGCGCATCGCCGTCAACGACGAGCTGGCGCCGCTCGGGCAGGCGCTTCGGGACATCGCCGGGCTTCTCGCCCCCGGCGGGCGCTTTTGCGTCCTGTCGTTCCATTCGCTGGAGGACCGGGTGGTCAAGACCACGTTCCGGTCGCTGGCGTACCCCTGTAAGTGCCCGCCCGACGCGCCGGTGTGCGTCTGCGGTCTGAAGCCGTCGGTGAAACTGATCACCCGCAAGCCCATCTCCGCGTCCCAGACCGAGCTGGACGAGAACCCCCGCGCCCGGAGCGCCTCCCTGCGCGTCGCGGAGAAGCTGGAGGAATCCCGATGAATGCGCTCGTCACACGGCGCGGGGCGGTACCGCTCCCGGCCTTCTTCCCAGACGCCACCTACGGGGCGCTGCGCGCGGCGGGGTTCGACGACGCCGAAGCCGCGGGGGTGCCGGGCGTCGTCATGAACACGTTCCATCTCTACCAGCGGCCCGGCGCGAAGCTGGTGAAGTCCCTTGGCGCTCTCCACGCCTTTTGCGGATGGCCTGGGCCGATACTGACAGATTCGGGCGGGTTCCAGCTGTTTTCGCTGATCCGTGAGAATCCCTCCTATGGCGAGATACGGGACGGGGAGATCATCTTCCGGCCGGATTCCGGCGGCAAGATGGTGTTCACCCCCGAAAAGTGCATCCAGGCGCAGTACCAGCTGGGCAGCGACATTTTCATGGCGCTGGATCTGTGCACCCATCCGGACGATCCGCCCGAGGCGCAAAGGCGCAGCGTGGCGCTGACGGTGGCCTGGGGCAGGCGCTGCCGTGCGGAATTTGACAAACTGTTTTCCGGCAAGGCGGAGCGACCGCTCCTTTTTGGCATCGTGCAGGGCGGCGGCGACGAGGCGCTCCGGATGGAGTGCGGAGAGCGCCTGCGCGAGATCGGGTTTGACGGCTTCGGCTTCGGCGGGTGGCCGCTCAGGGCCGACGGCACGCTGCACGAGGAGGCCCTCCTGTACGCCGCCGGGGCGATGGACCCCGATAAGCCCCGCTATGCGATGGGCGTTGGGCGGCCGGAGGAGATCGTTCGGTGCGTCGACATGGGCTACTCGCTCTTTGACTGCGTGATTCCCACCCGAGAGGCGCGCCACCAGCGGCTGTACGTGTTCCGGGAGGGCGGGAACAGGCCGGATGCGCTGCGCGCCGGAAGCTTCTACCGCTTCCACTATTGCCTGGACGACGCCCATGCCCGGGACAATCGTCCCGTGGACGAAACCTGCGATTGCCCGCTGTGCCGGCGGTATTCCCGCGCGTACCTGCATCACCTCTTCAAGCTGGGCGACCCTCAGGCGCTGCGCCTGGCGACGGCCCATAACCTTCGTTTCTATCAGCGCCTGATGGCGCTCCTTCGCGATGGAGGCTGACCGCGCCCTTACGGCGCTGCTCGCGGCCCCCAAGTACCGCGGCGTATACGCAGGCGCGGTCACGCGGGTGTACCGGGACATGCTCCGCCGGCATGGGCCGAAGGGGGCCGACAAGGCGGCCCGGATGGAGCTGCACCGCATCACCGGCGCGTTTCTGACGCCGAAGGATCTCAAAAGGGCGCGCGGGCTTCTGGAAAGGGCGAAGAGCGGCGACGATGCGGCGCTTTTTGAGGCGCTCTCGCTGCACGCATCCACCCGGGAACGGCTGCCAGGCATCCGGCAGCTGTATGAGCGCGCGCTGCCCGCGCTGGGCAACCCCCGTTCGGTCGCGGACCTCGCCTGCGGGCTGAACCCCCTGTACCTGGGCGCGCTGGGGATTCATGTCCGGGGGATCGAGCTTCAGACCGACGCGGCGAACCTGGTGAACGAATGGGCCCGCGCCATGGGCTGGGACGTCGCCGTCATCCCGGGCGACCTCGCGGAAGCGGAGAATTTATCGGCGGGGCCGGACCTTCCGGCGGGGCCGGAGCTTCCGGAGGCGGACGCGACCCTTGCGATGAAGCTTTTGCCGCTCCTCGACCGGCAGATGCCCGGCGGAGGGATGGCGCTTCTGAAACGGGTCCGCTCAAAGCGGGCGCTGGTGAGCTTTCCCACCCGCACGCTGTCCGGAAGGAACGTGGGCATGCTGCCGCACTATGAAGCGTCATTTGAGCAAAACCTCCCCGCAAACGCGATCATTCTGGATAAATTCGAGGCCTCGAACGAACTGTGCTACATTCTGGACTTGAACCGGCGTTAACGCGGCCATTTTGTATGCGCCGGGCGCGGGGAGTATTCCGCCCGGCGGCGGGAAAGGATGCGCATGGCAAAACTCATCGTGGTGGCGACCCCCATCGGAAACCTGAACGATCTGACGGAAAACATGCGCCGGGCGCTGGCGGAATGCGATCTCGTCGCCGCCGAGGATACCCGGGTCACCCTGAAGCTTTTAAACCATCTGGGCCTCAAAAAGCCCATGACCTCCTGCCATCGCCACAACGAGGAGCAGCGCTCGGCGGAAATCGTGGGCCGAATGCTGGAGGAAGATCTCACCGTTTGCCTGACCAGCGACGCGGGCACCCCCGCCATCTCCGATCCCGGCGCCGTGCTTGTGGCGGCGGCCCGCGCGGCGGGCATCCCCGTGACGGCGGCGGCAGGCCCCTCCGCGATGATCGCGGCGCTGTCGGTCAGCGGCTTCACCCCGGGGCCGTTCACGTTTCTGGGCTTTCTGCCCCGGGAAAGGGCGGCGCTGGACGCCGCGCTGTCGGACTTTGAAAAGACGGGCGTCCCCGTGTTCGTGGCCTACGAATCGCCCCACCGGGTGGTGAAGCTGCTCGAGGCCGTGGCGGCGAAGTTTCCGGCGGCGCGGGTGCTCTCCGCCTGTGATCTGACGAAAAAATACGAGCGCATCGACTGCGGCGCCGCGGAGGCCGTGCTGGAGGCGCTGAAGAATAACCCCTCCGTCGAGAAGGGCGAGTACGTGATCGCCGTGGAGCTGCCGCCCCGCGAAACTCCGGACGCGCCCGAAAAGCCCGCCGACGCCGCGCTGGCCATCCTCGGGGCCATGCTGGACGGCGCGAGCCTCGCGGACGCTGCGGACGCCGCCCTCGCCCACTTCCCTCGGAACGAGGTCTACCGCGCCCGGCTCAAGGTGAAGGGCTTTCTGCAGGAGGGGTAGGAGGATTTTGCGGGGACGCTGTCCCCGGACCCCCGCCGGGGGAGGTGATCTCCCCTGGACTCCGCGCAAAAAAATGATTGCAGGCGCGTCCGTTTAGCGGATTTCATGCCAAACCAAACCGTTAATGATTCGTCGAGGCGGGGCTATTTGCGCGGAACTGTGTGGCCTGCCGCTCAACGCAGCGCTGCATTTCACGCCGAAGGCGTATCCCGAAGGGCCGCCTCGTTTTGGTTCCCTGTTCCGCATCAAAAATCCTTCCCTCTTTGAAATCATGAATTTTTTTACTTGGTATGAGCGGCCCGCGCGCGAAAAGAAAAAGGCAACCATCAGGCGGCAGAAGCCGCCGAAGGTTGCCTTGAACGGACGGACGCCGCGGCCCCCCTTGGTTTGAGAAGGGCGCCGCTTTTATAATTTCCCTTATGGGGATTCCAAAGGGCATGATGCCCTTCGGCGGGGGTCCCGGGGCGGCGCCCCCGGAACCCCCGCATTTTTTTGCGCATCGGGGCATATGCATCACCGGGAGCGTGACGGACATGCCGGAGCGAGCGGGCCCGCGGCACCTTTTGCGCGCGGGGGAAAGCATACGATCGGTGGCGCGGCGCTACGGCACGACGCCGCTGAAGCTGATGGAGCTGAACCCATACGTGGACCCCACGGCGCTCAGCGCGGGGCAGGAAATCCTGCTGCCGCCCCGGGCGCGGGCATCGCTGTGGCCGTTTCTCGCGGGGCTTCTGTTCAGGCGGCCGCGATCGCCATAGAAAAAGCGCCGCGAGGGCGCGGCGCTTCTCATCATTTCCATGGGGGAATCCGGAGGGATACCCTCCCTCCGGCGGGGGTACGGGGGACTTCGGCGCATCAGTCCCAGTCCATGCTGAACAGCTCGCCGCCGTCCTCGTCCTGGCCCAGAATGGACTTTCGCTCTTTGGCGCCCAGCTTTTCGACGCCGCGCAGCCGCTTTTCGATGACGCGGGACTTTTCCGCCGCGTCCTCGATGGATTCGGATGCCTGCCGGATGCGCTTCTGGGTGCGGCCCAGCGCCTCGGCGAAGGTGGCGAACTCGCCGCGCACCGCGCCCAGGAGCGCCCAGACCTCCTCGGCGCGCTTCTCCAGCGCAAGCGTGCGGAAGCCCATCTGCAGCGCGTTGACCAGCGCGGCCAGGGTGGCGGGCCCGGTGAGGGTCACGTGGTGATCGCGCTGCATGCGCTCGGCCAGGCCGGGCCGCCGGAGCGCCTCGGCGTAGAGCCCTTCGCTGCCGAGAAACAGCACCGCGAAATCGGTGGTGCGGGGCGGATCGATGTACTGGGTGTGGACGCGCTCGGCGGCGCGCAGGAGCTTTTTCTCCAGCTCCGCGCCGGCGGTTTCGGCGGCGCGGGCGTCCCCGGCCTCCACGGCGTCGATCAGCCGGTCGTAGGCCTCGTGGGGGAAGCGCGCGTCGATGGGCAGATAGCTCACCGCGCCCTCGGCGCGGCCGGGGAGGCGGATGCCGTAGCTCACCGGCTCCGCGCCCTCGGAGAGGCGCACGTCCGCTTCGTACTGGTCGGGGGACAGGATCTGTCCGAGGAGCGCCCCCAGCTGGATTTCACCCACCGCGCCGCGGGATTTCACGCCGGTCAGCACGCGCCGCAGGTCGCCCACGCCGCTGGCCAGCGCCTCGATTTCGCCCAGGCCGTTGTAGACCTGCTCCAGCCGCTCGCTGACCAGGCGGAAGCTCTCGCTGACCCGCTTGTCCAGCGTGGACGTCAGTTTTTCATCCACCATCTGCTGCATCTGGCTCAGCCGCTGGCCGTTGTCGGACTGAAGGTTCTGGAGCCTTGCTTCCACGCCCTCGCGCAGCCGGTCGATGCGGGTTTCGCCGCTCATGAGCCGGTTGTCCACCACATCGCCGATGGAGGCGATGCGCTCCTCGTAGGCCTCGAGGCGCGCCTCCACGCTGCGGCGCAGCTCGGAGAGGCGCGCCTCCTCGTCCCGGCCCAGCTCGCGCAGCTGTCCGGCGAAGGCGTCCAGCTGCATCTGCTGGGTGCGGCCCATCTCGCCCATCACGCGGGCGACGGAGTCGCTCATGCCGCGAAGGTTGGCGCCCAATTCCTCGCGGGATTTCTGCGCTGCGTCGCCGGCCTCGCTGCGCACGGACTGGAACTGGCCTGAAAGCGCGGACTGCATGTCGCCCAGCCGCTTATCCAGCGCGCCGCCGCGGATTCTCGCCGCGGCCCAGATCAGAAGCACCGCCCCCACCACGCCCACCGCGATCGCCATCGCCGGGCTGGACATAATCTTCAATAACTCATCCATAGAGATTCCCCTTTACAGCGTTTCAGACTATTGGGCCTTCCGCCGGTCGACGCGCGCCTTCAGCGTGATCCCGCCGCCGGGGCGCACCGAAATGCCGGCGGGAAGCTGCCCGGCGCCCTGGTGGAGACGCGGGGGCGTATGAACCCCGGCGCCGCGATGCCCGCTGCGGCCGGGCCCGCCGGGTCCGGAGAAGATCACGCGCGCCGCGCGGTTCGGATACGGCCTCCGGCCAATGACCGCGCCGGGGCGCGCTCCCCAAATAAAAAAAGCCATCCCGGCCGCCGATCCTGCCGTAGGATCCCCGCCGCATTGAACCGGCATGGGCATTCGGTCGAGAATCTCGCCCACCGGCGCGGCGGCGCTTTTGGGTTTGTTCCGCAGGGAGTCCTCCGGAATCACAACTTCTTCCATTATAGCGTATCTATGGGGAAAACACAAACGCTTTCATCGGGCCGCGCCGAAGACGGCGAAGAACCCGCCGGCGGTGGGCTCGGGCAATTCCAGGGAAAAGACGCGCTCCAGCATGTCCTCCAGGCGGTGGGCGTCGGAAGTGTGGAGGATCTTCCAGCCGGCGTAGTCTCCGGGGCAGGGCAAGGCGGGGGAAACCTCCAGCGCCGCGAAGTCGCTGCCGGGGGGCAAAAAGCCCAGCGCGTTCAAAAGGCCGTTGGCGCCGCGGTTGATGTGGGCGGGGACCGCGAGGCCGCCGAAGATACGGATTTCGGCAGTCAGCGCTTCGAGGGACATGTCCAGCGCGGAGATGAGCAGCCGGGGTTCGACGCCGACGATCCCGTCGTCCTCGTCCATGAGGAGCTGGAGGCCGAAGAAGTCCGGCATGTTGGGCATGTCTGGGAGCAGCGGGTAGATGCGCTCGGAAAAGGAGAGCGCCGCCGCGACCGACGGGAAGTAGGCCAGAAGATGCACTTCCTCGCGGGTGGTCAGCTCAAGGCCGGGCAGGAGATTCACGCCCATTCCCCGGCAGGCCGACTCCACCGCGGGCAGCTGCCGGGCGGTGTTGTGGTCCGTGACGGCGATCAGATCCAGCCCCTTCAGGCGCGCCATGCCCGCGATGTTGCCGGGGGTCATGGCCTCGTCGCCGCAGGGGGACAGGCAGGAATGCAGGTGCAGGTCGCAGTAGGCGCGCATTTCAATCCACGCGCCCGCGGGGGGCGCGGGCCTCCTCTCCGGCGGAGCAGACCACGCCGAAGCTATTTCAAATCGCGCCCTTCGCGGGCGCGGCCTGATCGTTGAAATTGCCGCGGGTCTGGACGATGTTTCAATCCGCGCGCCCGCAAAGGCGCGATGATGCCCTTGAGGCGAGCCGCCGCCTTCGGGTGGTTTCAATCCGCGCGCCCGCAAAGGCGCGACCGCACGCACATCCGGTCCGGACCGATACAAAGCCTCAACCCGCGCACCCGCGAGGAACGCGAAAAGAGCGATCAACCCAGCACGGGCCCGGAGCGGAGGGCTTGTGCGTCAGCTCTTCGTAATGCCCGCCCCGTACATCAGCCCGCACAGCTCAAAGGCGGTCTTTTCGCTGGAGAGGATCGCCACGCCCTCGTCCGACGCGCGCTGCAATACGTCCTCCGCCACGACGATGTTTTCGGGTACCAGGATGGCGGCCATCTCCATCAGCGTGGCCACGGCCACCACGTTCATGTGGGTCTGCACCGTGATCCAGGCCATGCCCGCCTTGCCGTGGGCCATGACCCAGCTGAGCAGGTCGCAGCTGTAGCCGCACAGCACCTCGCGGCCGGCATCGACGCCGGGGGTGAGATTTTTCGCACCGGTGAGGTCTACAAGGCCCTGAATGTCCATGAGTTCCCTCCTGTATTCGAACGGTCTGTGTTTGCGGGCCGGGGGGTTCCATCATCGGCGCGCAGACTGGTGACGGAAACAATTCCTTCGGCCGGCGCGCCGCCCTGAAATGCGGGCGCATTGCAGGCGCGCGCAGATTGCCTCCCCCGCGTTGAAGGACGCGAAGCGGATTTCAACGCGACGCGCTACAGGCGCGTATTCTCCGAAAGCGACACCATCTGCTTGGCCATCTCCCGCACGCGCTCCTTCAAAACGAACAGGCAGTCCGTCTCGTGGGCGAAGCCGCCGACGATGTCCTCGGCCAGCGCCTGGCAGGTGGGCGAGCCGCAGGAGCCGCAGTCGAGGCCCGGCAGCCGCTGGCGGATCTCCTCAATCTGGTCCATCATCGCCAGCGCCTTTTGCAGGTCGTGATCCAGCTGCATGGCCTTGATGGGGCGGATCGCATCGTCGAAGGACAGGTCGCGCCTCAGCGATTCGTACTCCTCCCGGGCGATGTTTTCGTCGGGCTTCGTGGCCGGCAGGCGGCGCACCAGGTCGCGGATGCGGTTGCGGGCGATGAAGCCGTTTTCCAGCGTCAGCGGGCCGCCCACGCAGCCGCCCACGCAGGACAGGCCTTCAAAGAAGGTGAGGTCCGGCAGGCGGTTGTTCTCGATCTCCTCCAGAACCTTGGCCACCTGGTCGATGCCGTCCACGGCCAGCGCGTTTTCGATGCCCGCGGCCAGCGCCTCGCCGCCTGTGCGCGCCCAGCCCAGGCCCAGCCCGGTGGCGCGGAAGGTCTCGTCCGCGTCGTTTGACGCCTCTGGCGCCTTGCGGATGTTGGTGGACAGGAGGCCGAAGATCTCCATGACGGAGATCACGCCGTCCACCGCGCTGCTCGTATGGCCCAGCGGGCGGCGGATGGCGGTCATCTTGGCGGCGCAGGGGGAGATGAAAAAGCAGCCCACATCTTCGGGCTTGACATGGTTTTTCTCGCAGAACTCGCGCCGGGCGGAGACCGCCGCCATTTCCATGGGGGAGCGCACGTCCACGATGTTGTCGATGAGCTCGGGGAAGCGAATCTGGATCAGCCGCACCACCGCCGGGCAGCTGGAGGAGATCAGCGGGCGCGGGCAGCCGGGCTGCCGGAGCTTTTCCCGCACCGCCATGGAGACGATGTCCGCGCCGCGGGCCACGTCGTACACCTCGTCGAAGCCCATCATGCGCAGACCCTGGGCCACGGCGGAGAGGCTCGGCAGCTTTTTGAACTGGCCGTACAGCGCGGGCGCGGGCAGCGCGATCTTGTAGGGGAAGCGGTTGATGGCGGCCAGCGGGTCGGTGGTGGGCACCTTGGCGTGATGCTGGCACTGGCGGATGCACTCGCCGCAGTCGATGCAGCGCTGCTCGATGATGTGCGCGCGGCCGCCGTGTACGCGGATCGCCTCGGTGGGGCAGTGTTTGAGACAGTTGGTGCACCCCACGCACTTGGACTTGTCCAGCGTCACCGAATGCATGTAGCTACTCATAGTCTAAACCCCATCTCGATGGTCGTTCCCACCCCCACCTGGGAGGCGATGGAAAAATCCGTGGCGTTGCGCCTCATGTTGGGCAGGCCCATGCCGGCGCCAAAGCCCATCATACGCACATCGTCGGAGGCGGTGGAATACCCCTCCTGCATCGCAAGGCCGATGTCCGGGATGCCCGGGCCCACGTCCCGGACGTTGAGCGCCAGGTAATCCGGCCGGACGATCAATTCCATTTCGCCGCCCTGGGAATGGATGACCAGGTTGAGCTCCACCTCGTAGGCCGCGATGGACACCCGCCGGACGATGCCGCTGTCAACCCCCAGCTTTTTCAGAATGGACTTGATCTTGCGGGAGGCTTCCCCCGCGGTGGCGAAATCCCCGGCGCGCACGGGATAGATCTCCCGAAGCGCGACGCTCTCGTTTTCCATTTGTGTCTATCCCCTTGCCCCGCTGGGCAGGCCGTTGGCAAACAGCCTGCCGCAGGATTCATACAGCGTGTGCGGCGTTCCCGCCACCGCGATGCCCAGATCCCCGGCCATCTCCAGCACGTCCTTCGGCGGGATCTTGCCGCGCACGAATACAATCATCATGACGTCCAGCATTTCACAGGTGCGCACCACGTGCAGGTTGGTCAGCCCGGTCAGAAGCACCATGCGCTCCTTAGGGTAGGCGAGCACGTCGCTCATCATATCGCTTCCGCAGGCCGCCTGCACCTCGCCCGCGGGCAGCGTCCCGCAAAGCAGCCGCGCATCCAAAAGCCTTACGATGTCCTCCGCCTTCATGGTCATCATCCTCTTCGCGCTTGTTTCACCCGGATTTATCCCGCTGCCAGGCGGTTGATAAAATCGATATGCCTGAGGCGCAGATCAATGCAATTATACTTCATCTGGCTAGAAAAGAAAAGGGGCGAAGTCTGGGCGTCGAAGAGCATGGTGGAAATCGCGTCCTCGAGGGAGGATAGAAGCGCCGCGAGGCCCAGGGAGGCGGCGTTTTCCTCCGAGCCCGCCGCCTTCCGAAGGGTTTCCCGCGCCTTTTTCGCCTCCGCCCGGGCGTTTAGAAGCGCCTCCCGCGCGCCGGAGAGCGGCAGCGTGCCCGCGTCCAGCGAGAAGGCCGCCTCCCCGAGGGCGGCGGTGGCGCCGCGAAGCGCCTGCTCCGCGCCCATCAGCGCCTGCGCCTGGGCGCGGGTGCCGGTGAGGCGCACGTTAAGCTCCGGCGCGTCCCGGGTGGCGACGGAGGCCGTCAGCTTTTCCTCGGCCTCCAGCTTTTTGAGGACCTTCGCGGCCTCGTCGGCGGAGTCGTAGCCCGCGCCGATGATCAGGTATTCGCTGGAGCCGGGCAGGATGTAGCCCGCCGCGCCGCGGGACACGTACCGGGCTGCCTCAATGCGGGCGGCGGCCTCGTCTCCCGCCCGGGATAGGACCACAAGGCTCACCGACAGCGGCGAGATCGTCCAATCCACCTGCTCCACCGGCGCCAGCGCCGGCTGCTGCGCGGGGTAGGAAAGGCCCTCGGTGACCAGGTACATCGTCAGCGCGGTCAAGAGCATCACAAGCGTCCAGGCCGGCGCGTAGGGGTGATCGCGCCGGACGCGCACGCGGTTCATGGGCATCGCTCCCTCCGGAGCACACTACGCTCCGCCGCCATTGTATGCCCGCCTTGCGGCGGTCAGGACAATCTGTTATCATGGAGGGAAAAGGGGGCGAGGGCTTGCGGCTGCATCTGGACACGGCCCCGGTGCTGGAAAAGATGCGCGAGGGCGGAGAGTGCCCGCTGTGCGCGCTGAAAAAGGAGAGCGAGGCGGCCTACGCGGAGTACTTTCTGGGCGGGTCGGTGATGGAGGTTTCCGCCCGGCGGGAGGTCAATGAAAAGGGCTTCTGCGCCCGGCATCTCCGAATGCTCTTTGATCAGAACAACCGGCTGGGCCTGGCGCTGATGGAGTCGTCGCATCTGAAGGAGATCCTGACCGCCATGAAGGGCCGCGGCGCGCCGAAGAAACGGCTGGTTTTCAAAAAGGAAGCGCCCGGGCCCGCGCCGGGCTGCGCGCTGTGCGACCGGCTGGACGCGGCCATGCGCCGCTACGCGCTGACCGTCGCCGCACTGTGGGAGGCGGAAAAGGAATTCAGGCCGCTTCTGACCGGCGGCAAGGGCTTTTGCCTGCCCCACTATGAGATGATCCGGAGCGAGGCCCCCGGCGCGCTCTCCGGCAGGGCGCTGTCCGAATTTCTCACGGCGCTGGACGAGGCGGAGGTGGAAAACCTCGAGCGCATCGTCCGCGAGGTGGACTGGTTCTGCCAGAAGCACGACTACCGCAACGCCGACGCGCCCTGGGGCGAGAGCCGCGACAGCGTCGAACGCTGCATGAAGAAGCTCCGGGGCGAGTAAAAGCGGTTCCGGATGGGAGGATGCGCATGTTCCGGGACTTTTGCGCCGCCGACCGGGCGGCGTTTCTGAAGATGGCGGCTTCGTTCTATGCCTCCGGCGCCGCCGCCGGCGGGGCGGACGCCGGAAATTTCGAACGAACCTTTGACCAGGCGCTGGGCGGCAGCCCCTACGTCCGGGGGATTATGATCGAGCGCGGCGGCCGCGCCGCGGGCTACGCGCTCCTGGCGCTCACCTGGTCCAACGAGGCGGGCGGGCCGGTCGTCTGGGTGGAGGAGCTCTACGTCGCCCGGGATTTCCGGGGGCAGGGAATCGCCGGGGCGTTCTTCGAATATCTGGAGGCCGAGTACCCGGACGCCGCGCGGTTTCGGCTGGAGGTGCACGAAGAAAACCGCCGGGCCATGGCGCTCTACGGGCGTCTGGGATACGAGCGGCTGGATTACGTGCAGATGGTCAGGAACCGGAAATAAAGGCCCCCGTCACCGGGGGCCTTGCCGCGGCTACAGCGCCGCCCGGAGGGCCGCGAGGCTGGCCTTCGCGTCTAACATGGGGGAATCCATGGGGAAATCCTGCTCCGCCACCAGCCACATCGCGCCGGAGTCGACCGCGGCGCGGACGACGGCCGGAACATCCTGAACGCCGCGGCCCACCGGGCGGAACCGGAAGGATGCGGGCATTTCCCCGCAGGGGGATGTGGGCTCGTCGCAGGCGTAATCCTTTATATGCACCACGGGGCAGCGCCCGGCGTACTTCTTCACGTACGCGGCCGGATCCAGCCCGGAATACCGCACCCAGCAGGTGTCGATCTCCGTTTCAAGCAGGTCCTCCGGCACCGCGGCGTAGAGGAAATCCAGCGCGTACAGGCCCGAGAGGGAGGCAAATTCAAAATCGTGATTGTGGTACAGGAGGCGAATGCCCGCCTCGCGGCAAAGCCGCGCGAAGGCGTGGATTCCCTTTACCACCCGCGCAAAGCCCGGGTTTCCGGGGCGCTCGGCTTCCTGCAGGTAGGGCACCGCGATGAAGGGGCAGCCCACCGCCAGGTGGTAGGCGATGACGCCGAACATGTCCCGCTCGATCTCGTCGAAGGCCACATGGCTGGACACCGGCTCCAGGCCGGTCTCGTCCAGAAGCCGCCGCACCTCGCCCGCGGCCAGGCCGTGAAATCCGGCGAACTCAACGCCGTCGTAGCCCAGAGCGGCGAGTTCCTTCAGCACTTTTTCAAGATCCTTCGCCGCCTCGTCGCGGGCGGAATACAGCTGATAGGCGATTTTGACCATGTTTTTCCCTCCATATGCGCCGATTCCCGCCTGTATTGTAGCGGAAAGCCCGCCACGATGCAAGACGGCGGGCCTGAATCCCTTTGCTTTTGCGGGGATGCCAAAGGGCCTCGGACCCCTTGGCAGGGACCCGGAGGCGCCGCCTCCGGCGTCTCCTTTAGTTCCGCAGGCTGCCCAGCGGCGCGGGGATGCGGCCGCCCCGGGCGATGAAGGCGTCGGAGGCGAAGGGGTGGGCGGGGATGACCGGCGCGGAACCCAGCAGGCCTCCGAATTCCACCCGGTCGCCCGCCACGGTGCCGGGCGCGGGGATGATGCGCACGGCGGTGGTCTTTGAGTTGATGACGCCGATGGCGGCCTCGTCTGCGATGATGGCGGCGATGGTGGCGGCGGAGGTGTCGCCGGGCAGCGCGATCATGTCCAGGCCCACGGAGCAAACGCAGGTCATGGCCTCGAGCTTGTCCAGGGTCAGCGCGCCCGCGGCGGCGGCCTCGATCATGCCGATGTCCTCGCTGACGGGGATGAACGCGCCGGACAGCCCGCCCACGTGGGAGGAGGCCATCACGCCGCCCTTTTTAACCGCGTCGTTGAGCAGCGCCAGCGCGGCGGTGGAGCCGTGGGTGCCGCACTTTTCAAGGCCCATTTCCTCCAGGATGTGGGCCACGGAGTCGCCCATGGCGGGCGTCGGCGCGAGGGACAGGTCCACGATGCCAAAGGGCACGCCCAGTCGCCGGGACGCCTCGCGGGCCACCAACTGGCCCACGCGGGTGATGCGGAACGCCGTGCGCTTGATGGTCTCGGCCACCACGTCGAAGGGCTCGCCCTTGACCTTTTCCAGCGCGCACTTGACCGCGCCCGGCCCGCTGACGCCCACGTTGATGCAGCTGTCGCCCTCGCCGGGGCCGTGGAACGCGCCGGCCATGAAGGGGTTGTCCTCCACGGCGTTGGCGAAGATCACCAGCTTCGCGCAGCCCAGGCCCTGCCGGTCGCGGGTGGCCTCGGCGGTTTTTTTCACGGCCTCACCGCACAGGCGCACCGCGTCCATGTCGATGCCCGCGCGGGTGGAGGCCACGTTGACCGACGCGCACATAAGCTGCGTCTCCGACAGCGCCTCCGGCAGCGACTCGATCAGCGCCCGGTCGGCGCGGGTCATGCCCTTTTGCACCAGCGCGGTGTAGCCGCCGATGAAGTTGACGCCGGTGGCCTCCGCCGCCCGGTCCAGCGCGCGGGCCAGCGGCAGCGGGCTTTTGACGGCGCCGGCGATCAGCGCCACCGGCGTCACGGAAATGCGCTTGTTGACGATGGGGACGCCGTACTCCCGCTCAATTTCGCAGCCCACCGCCACCAGGCGCTCGGCCGCGCGGGTCACCCGGTCATACACCTTCCCGGCCAGCGCGCCGGCGTCGTCCGAAGCGCACTCCAGAAGGGAAATGCCCATGGTGATCGTGCGCACATCCAGCTTTTCCTGGTCGATCATCCGGAGGGTTTCCAGAATTTCATTGGAACTGAACATGGTTGCTCCTTATGTCGGCGAGCCGCCCGAAAATTCGGGAGGATTTCAGGCTCGCGCGGATTTCTTTGCGCGCGTTGAAAAACCGGCGCGGCTTTTCAACGCCTCAAATTTCGTGCATCGCCTCAAAGATGTCGCTGCGCTGGATGCGGATCTGAAGGCTCAGCCGCCCGCCCAGGCTCGTCAGCTCGGTGGAGAGCTGCTCGAATGCGCAGTCCGGATCGGACACGTCCACCACCATCATCATGTTGAAGTAGTCGGACCGCACGGTCTGCGAGATGTCCAGAATGTTTACGTTGTGCTCGTACAGAACCCGGCTGACGCCGGCGATGATGCCCTTTCGGTCCAGCCCCAGCACCGTGACGATGGCCTTAGAAACGTTGTCCACGCGCCTCACTCCCTTTATCAAATTATTTTAGCAAAGCCTGGCGGCAAACGCAAATGAAGTCTTTGGGAAGGTTGAAGCGGCGGGGCGAAGCGTATACAATAAAGCGGGGTGATGCGTATGAACCTTCCGGAGGCGGTCTCGGGCGCGATCGCGCGGCTGGAAGCGGCGGGGTACGAGGCGGTGGCGGTGGGCGGCTGCGTGCGCGACAGCCTGATGGGCCGTGAGCCCAAGGACTATGACCTGGCCACGGACGCGCCGCCGGAGGCGGTTCAGGCGGTGTTTTCCGGCGCGCGCGTGGTACCCACGGGCCTCCGGCACGGCACGGTGACGCTGGTGGCGGGGGGCATGGCCATCGAGATCACCACCTACCGGGTGGACGGCGCGTACCTGGACCACCGGCGGCCCGAGGACGTACGGTTTACGCGGAGCCTTGCGGAGGACCTCAGGCGGCGGGACTTCACCGTCAACGCCATGGCCTTTTCGCCCTCACGGGGGCTGATCGACCCGATGGGCGGGCAAAAGGACATCGAGGGGAAGCGGATCCGCGCGGTGGGCGAAGCGGAGGCGCGCTTCCGGGAGGACGCGCTGCGCATCCTCCGGGCGCTTCGCTTCGCGTCCAGGTTGGGGTTCTCCATTGAGCCCACCACCGCCCGGGCGCTGACGTCTCTCCGGGACTCGCTGGCCTTCGTGGCGCGGGAGCGGGTGGGCGCGGAGGTCTGCGAACTGATCCTGGGGCCCGGGGCGGAGGCGGTGGCGCGGGCGCACCGGGATGTTCTCATCGCCGCGCTGCCGCCGCTGGCGCTTGTTCCGGAGGACGCCTTCCGGGAGAGCCTTGCCACGCTCTCCCGCGCGCCGGCGGCGCTCGCGCCGCGGCTGGCGGCGCTCTTCAGCCCGCTTCCGGAAAGCGCGGAGGACGCGCTGGCCTCGCTCCGGCTCCCCGCCCGGCTCGCCGACCGGGCGCTGAAGCTGATCGGGTGGCTGACGGGTCCCGTGCCCGACCCGGCGCGGGCGCTGGGCGCGCTGGGGTCGGAGGACGCGCGCGCGCTTTTCGCGATGCGCGGCGCGGACGGGGCGCAGCGCGCGCGCCTCGAGGAAATGATCGCGTCGGACGCCTGCGTGACCATCCGCCAGCTGGCCGTGAACGGTCGCGACCTTCTGGCGCTGGGCCTTGCCGGCGCGGCGGTGGGCGCGGCGCTCGAAAGCCTTCTGGACGAGGTGATCGCCGGCGCGCCCAACGAACGCGAGGCGCTTCTTTCCAAAATTCGTACATTATTGTGAACAATCTCGGCCTCTGCTTTACTTCGCGCCCGGCGCGTCGTATAGTAGGATGGGCTGAAAGGGCAATGAAAAGGGGGGACGGCGATGTACGGCGAGGCGGACCTCAGCCGGACCGAGCGGGCGCGCCGGCGGGCGCTGAACGCGGCGCTTCTGATGGGCGGCGCGGCGCTTTTCGCGGTCGTCGCGGGGATGATCCTCCGGATCAAGCCGCTGGCGCTGGCCGCCGCCATCGCGGGCGGATGGGCGGTGTACGGCTGGTACTCGCTGAAGCTCGCGCCCTGGAACGCATATTTGAAATTTCTCCGGGACATGGCTTCGGGCCTTCGGCGCGAGACGCGGGGCGAATTCGTATCCGCCGGCGGGGAACCCCGGATGGCGGACGGCGTGCGCGTGCGCGATTTTCTTTTGAATGCCGGCGGGGACGTGCCTCAGCTCTTTTACTGGGATGCGGAAAAGCCGATGCCGGATTTGGCGCCGGGACAGCCTGTACACCTTACGGCCTTTGGCAAATTTGTCACTGCCTGTGAAACGGGGCAATCGGAAGGGGGATGACGCGCCGTGCGGGTGCTCGTCTGCGTGACCGTCCAGAAATCCTGCCGTCAGCTGATTGAATTTGGGGCGCGCGTCGCTTCGGAGCAGGGGGCGGGCCTTGCGGTACTGCACGTGGCGGGGCGCACGGATAACTTTCTCGGCAATCCCGCCGAGGGCGAGGCGCTGGAGGAACTGTACGAGATTTCCTCGGAGTACGGCGCGGAGATGACCGTACGCCGGGCGTCGGACGTGGCGGGCGAGATCGTCGCCTTCGCGCGCGCCACCGAAGCGGGGACCATCGTGATGGGCCAGTCCCGCCAGTCGGGCCGGGACATCCCCGGTCAGCTCAGGGCGCTGCTGCCGGGCGTAGACGTTCGGGTGCTGTATCCGCAGGCTGTGTAGGCGCGCGGGCGTTCCGCCGGAATATAACAGCGCGCGGCGGGCTTTTTTACGAAACATTTGCGAGGCGCAACTCGTCTGAAAGACACGGAGAGAATGTTGTTGAGGTGACGCACCCATGAACAAAGGAAAAGCGCCGCGCGCGCTGGCGCTCACGCTCGCACTGGTGCTGGTGCTGGCCGTCGGCCTGACCACCGTCGCGGAAATCGTGCCCGGAAATCCCATGGGCAGCTTTGCCGCGATGTCTGAGAAGGCGGCGGCGACGGCTACCCCCTCGCAGGGGGGCGTCTCGGCGGCCGAGGAGGACCAGCAGCTGCTGGACGATACCTATGGCGCGGACGACGGCCAGGATGACGACGCCGTCATCGAGAACCCCACCGAGGAAGAGCAGTTTCTCACGGATCTGATGAACGAACTGGACGTGGATGATACCAACGCGCTGGACAAGGTCAACGGCATGACGCAGATCCTCTTGATCGGCGTGGACGCGCGCCCGGGCCAGAAGACCGGCCGAAGCGACACCATGATGCTCCTGACCATCGACGCCGAGCACCAGAGCCTGAAGCTCACCAGCTTCATGCGCGACCTCTACGTGGAGATCCCCGGCCACAAGAACAACCGGCTGAACGCGGCGTACGTCTTCGGCGGGCCGGAGCTTCTGATCAAGACGCTTAAAAAGAACTTCGGCGTCAGCGTCAACTACTACGCGGCGGTCAATTTCTCGCTGCTGGCGGACTTGATCGACCAGATCGGCGGTCTGGAGATCGACATTGAATCCAAGACCCAGATGAAGTACATCAACCTGGTCATCAAGGAAGACAATGTGGTGCTGAAAAAGGCATACCCCAAAGCGGGCATCAAGACCGACGACAACCTGCTGACCAAGACCGGCGTGCAGCTTTTGAACGGCCGTCAGGCCCAGGCCTACGCCCGGTACCGCAAGGGCTCCAGCGACTTCCAGCGCACCGAACGGCAGCGCCAGGTGGTGCTGAAGGCGATCGAGAAGGTAAAAGAGATGTCGATGCTGGACGTGGGCAAACTGGCGATGGCGAATCTGGACAAGGTGACCACCAACCTGACGGTGGCGGACATCCTGAAGCTGGCCCCGGCGGCGTTCCAGCTGAAGGACACCGAGGTCAAGCAGCTGCGCATCCCCATCGACAAGGGCTACACCTCCAAGACGATCTCCGGCATGGCGGTGTTGGTGCCCAACCGTGAGAAAAACGTCAAGGCGCTGACCAAGTTCCTTTTGAACTGATGCGCCGCGCGCGGCAATCCTGACGCGAGAGGGGCCCCCGCCGATACGCCGGCGGGGGCCCCTGTATCATCCCGCCCGCTACTTTACCCGGACGGTCGCCGCCTCGTCCAGCAGGTAGTTTTCGGGAACTTCCAGCCTATCGTGGGGGCAGGGCATCAGCGTCACGCTGTCGGGGATGTCGCCGACGGGCCCCCAGGAACCGGTGAACACGATCCGCTGGGGATCGCCCCGCTCCTCGGCTTCGTAGTCGAAGCCGCTGGAGGACCCGCCGGTCACGTCTTTCAGCAGGTCCTTTCCGTCCGGCCCCAACAGGCTGTAGCTTCGGTAGATCAGCGGGTTGATGCTGTCCCAGCCTAGATCCTCCCCGGTCAGCGGCGCCTTTGGATAGAGGTACAGCCGCACGTTGGTGGACGCCGGGCCGAGCGCCAGCTGATCGACCACGAGGGTGTAGGCGTCAAACTCAAAGGTGGTCTGCCCGTCTGGCACCGCGCTCCCGGCCTTTCGAAGGGCTTCCGGCTGTACGGTAATCGAAACGGGCAGCGCCGCGACGGTTTCGGTGTACCCCAGCTTTTCGTAGACATCCACCGGGCTCATGGCCCCTCCGGGCTCGTAGAGCGCCGCGGCCTCGTCCGTCATCAGCTCATACCGGTCCGGCTCGTAAGGGTCGGCAAAGGAATCCGTCAGCGGGTCCGGCGGCGCGCCCGCGCCGGGGTGCGACCACGAAAGATCGGTCAGCGGCCGCAGCACGTAGCCCGTGAAGGCGATCTCGACGGGTTTTGCGGTGTCCAGATCGAAGTCAAAACGGGTTTCATCCAGATCAATCTGCACCGGCTGGCCCTTTCGGAGCGCCCGGAAAGCGTCCAGCCCGCCCGCCCAGATGCCGTGGCCGCCGACGCGGGGCGTATCCACCGCGCACAGCAGCGTTTCGTCCAGGTCGGAGGTGAAGGTGACGCGCATGTGCAGCGAATTTCCCTCCAGCAGGTATTCGTCCACGGTCAGGCGCACGCCGCCGTGTTCCACACTGAGATCCGGCTGGGCCAGCAGTTCCTGCGCGGCCTCGGGCGGCTTTTTCCCGTGAAAGAGCGAATCCAGCAGCCCGCTCCGGGTCGCGGCATAGGCGAGCCAGGCGAGCAGCAGTACGCCGATGAGCGCCGCAATCAGCGCGGCGGAAAATCTTCTTCGTTCGGCCGCTTTTCCATCCCCCAGTTGATCGATCGCACTCAGAATGCGCCGGTGGAACGCCTCCGGCATGGCCGGGCAGGCGTTTTGCAGCCTTCGCTTCACGTTGATCCCTCCCCCTCCGAGAGCGTTTTCCGGAGCTCGCGCTTTGCGTGCTCCAGTCGCCATTTGACCACGCCGGCGGTGACGCGAAGGATTTTCGCCGTTTCCGCCACGGAATAACCCGCCACGTAGCGCAGCAGCAGCGGCGTTCGGTACTTCTCCCCCAGCGCGCCGAGGGCATCCCTGAGACCGGGATCGGGCGGCTCGGCCGGCGCGTAATTTTCCGGGAGCTCGGCCGCGGGCCGGCTCCGGCGCTGGAGGTTCCGGCACTCGTTGATGAGAACGCGCACAAGCCAGGTTTCAAAGTACGCCGGATTGCGCAGCGCGTTTCTGCCCGCCCAGGCCTTGGCAAGGGCCTCCTGCACCGCGTCCTCGCACCGGGCGTAGCCGCCCAGCGTCAGATAGGCGATGCGAAACAGCTTCTCCTCACAGGCGACGACCCGGTCGGTAAATTCCCGTGCGTCCATCGGGCACCTTCTTCGCTTGTTTTTGTCATGACGCCTGTTAGACGGCGCAGGGCAGGGGAATGACTGGCCGCAAAACAAAAAAATGCGCCGGAAAACCGGCGCGGGGCGGGCGTCAGGCGCGTGGGCTACTTGATGGACCCTTCCACCATGCCCTTGATGATGTACTTCTGCGCGAAGAGGAACAGCACGATGATGGGCAGCATGGCCAGCATGGCGCTGGTCAGGATCAGGTCCCACTGCTTGAGATAGGAGCCCACGAAGGCGGTGACCGCCAGAGGAATGGTCTGCACCGCGCCGTTGGAACCCAGCACGAGGAGGGGCAGCAGGTAGTCGTTCCAGATCCAGATGCCGTTCAGGATCAGAACCGTCACGGCCACGGGCTGGAGCAGCGGCAGCACGATCCGAAAGAAGGTTTCCGCCTGGCCGCAGCCGTCGATGGTGGCGGCTTCCTCCAGTTCCAGCGGCACGCCCTTGATGAAGCCGTGCAGGATGAAGATGGACATGGAACAGCCAAACCCCAGGTACGCGAACGCGATGCCCTGGTACGTGCCGAGCAGCGGAACGCCGGTGGCGCCGCCCAGAATGCGCAGCCAGCGAACCAGCGGGAACATGACCACCTGGAAGGGGATGACCATGGCCGCCACGAAGGCCATAAACACGATGGTGGACCAGCGCTTTTTGTTGCGCACCAGCACCCACGCGCACATGGCGGAGAACAGCAGGATGACCGCCAGCGAGATCACCGTGATGATCACGGAATCGAAGAACGCGCCGATGTAGTCGGTGGTGGGGTTATTGAAGATCGTGACGATGTTGGTGAACATCTGGCCCCAGTTCGTCGGCCAGGAGACGGCGGAGAAGATGATGTCCTTGGCGGTCTTGGCGGCGTTCAGGACCACCATCCCAAAAGGCATCATGAAGAGGAGGAAAAGCACAATGCCCACAGCCTCCACGGCGATCTTTCCGGCCTTGCGCGAGAAGGCACCCTTTTCACCGACGCAGTCCAGCCGGGTCGGGCAGGCCTTGTTGGTCATTACATCTCCACCTCCTTGCGCTTGTTGAAGTAGACCTGTACCAGCGAGAACACCACCAGCACCAGGAAGAAGACCACGGACTTGGCCTGGGCCTCCGCCATCTTGTTGGAGCCGTTGGCGGTGTTGAAGATATCCATGGCCAGCAGCTGGCTGGCCTTGGTCACGCCCCCCATGAAACGCGTGCTGGGCCCGCCGTTGGTCAGCGTGAAGTTCATGTCAAACTGCTTGAAGGAGTTGGTCAGCGTCAGGAACAGCGAAATGGTGAAGGCGTTGGCCATCATGGGGATCAGCACCCTGCGCATGCGGGTGAAATAGCTGGCGCCGTCCACCGAGGCGGCCTCCAGTACGCTGGTGGGCACCGACTGGATCGACGCCACGTAGATCATCATGATGTAGCCGGCGTACTGCCAGGTGTTGACGAAGCTCATCGCCCAAATCACCGTGTTCGGACGGGAGATGAGCGACTTGCCCAGGTACGGGATCGCCCCGCCCGCCAGCGTGAAGACGTTGTTGAACAGAAACTGCCAGATGTAGCCCAGCACGATGCCGCCGATCAGGTTGGGCACGAAAAAGCCGGCGCGATAGAGGTTCCGAAGCCGCGCCTGCCCGGTGACCAGGAGCGACAGAAAAAAGCTGACCACGTTGACCAGCACTACGTTGATCACGGTATACTCCACCGTGATCATGAACGAATAAAGAAACTGGGGCTGGTGAAACATGCCCCGGAAATTTTCAAAACCAATGAAGGTGATGGTTTCACGCACGCCGTTCCAGTCCGTCATGGAATAATAAATGCCCAGAAAGAACGGGCAGAGGATCACCATGACGAAGGCGAACAGGCAGGGGAACATGAATGCGAGGTCCACAGACAGTTTACGCTTCAAAGCGGTTTGCCCCCTTCGCGGCGCGGGAAGCCCGGCCAGTTGTATGTCAAAAGGGGGGAACCGCGAGCGGTTCCCCCCGCCGGGGGATATTTACATGCTGGGGATGGTGGCGATGGCGTCGGTCAAGTCCTTGATGAGCACGTTCACGTCCGAATGATCCTGCGCGAACAGGTCGAACACCGGGCCCAGCACGTTCTGGCCGGTGCCATCGGGCATCGAGCCGAAGCGCCAGTTGTAGTTGCCGCCCTTGGCGCTGGCATCCACCAGCGCGGCGGAGAACTGGCCGGTGGGCTTGAGCGTCACGGACTTGAAGGCGGGCACCATGCCGGCCTGGTTGACCATGTAGTCCGCGCCCTCGGGCGAGGTGGCGAGGTAGTCCAGGAAGTCCTTGGCGGCCTTCTGCTCGGCCTCGGAGGCGCCGCTATTCAGGCAGTACCAGCTGGGCGCGGCCATGAACAGGCCCGCCATCTCCTGCTTGTCGGTGAAGCAGTGGGAGATGTAGCCCATCTTGAAGGTCACGCCGAGCTGTTTCATGTTGGGATCCACCCAGTTGCCCTGGTTGATGAAGGCGGTCTTGCCCTGCGCGAAGGAGGACACCTGCGCGTCGTAGTTGCCGTTGGTCAGGATGTCCTGATCGGCGTAGTCAAACAGCAGCTTGACGTAGGCGGCGTAGTCCGCCATGCGGTCGGCATCCACTTCACCCTGAAGGAGCTTGTCGAGAATCGAGGTGTCGTCGTAGGCGAGGCCGCCGGCCAGATAGGCGTTGAAGTTGTGGTTGCCCATGGTCCACCACATGCCGCCCGCGATGGAAGCGGCCATCGAAACCACGGCGTCCAGGCCCAGGTCGGCCTTCTGCGCGTCGAGCGTTTCCAGGGCGGCCTTGACCGCGGAGTAGGTGGTCAGCGTGGCGGGATCGATCCCGGCCTTTTCAAGGATGTCGGCGTTGTAGCCGAGGCCGAAGCCTTCGACGGCCACGGGGAAGCCCACGACCTTGCCGTCGTCGCCGACGTACGCAAAGTCGGTGTCCTTGACCCACGCGCAGTCGCTCATGTCGGCCATGTTGTCCTTCCACAGGTCGTAGCCGCCCTTGCCTTCGATGTTGAACAGCGTGGGCATCTGGCCGGCCTGCAGCTTGGCCTTCAGCGCTCCGCCGTAGTCCGCGCCGCCGCCCAGCGTCTCAATCTTGACGGTGACGCCCGGGTGCGATTCGCTGTACGCCGCGGCGAACGCCTGAAGCGCGGAATCGATTTCCACCTTGAGCTGGAACATGGTGACCGTGACATCCTGCTCCGCGTTCGCCACCGGGAACATGGCCAGCGCGAGCAGAAGCGTGAGGGCCAGCGCGATGATCTTCTTCATAGGTTAGCCTCCTTGAAAGTCATAGTGTGCCGTGCACCCCAAATATACGCGATTTGTCCGCATTTGTCAAGGCGAATATTTACAATACGGTCTATCTGTTGGCTGAAAACGTTGCCGAAATGGGCAAATTCATCATAGACTGGGAGGAGAAAGCGGAGGGGATCTGAAAAATTAACAAACGCCGCACCCCGGGATGGGGCGCGGCTCAAACTGGATTTTTTTCGGGGGCTAGGCCCTACCTCCCCCCTTTATGCCCCGACTTCTCGGCATGTCCCAGCAGAAACAGGAAGGCGAAGGCGGGGATTCGGATCATCTGCTTTCCGCACGGGGCGGGCTGAAGGCCACAGGCATCGAAACGCTTGGTGATGGTCAACGCCGCGCCGGCTTCTCCGCACAGCTGGGCAATGGCGGAATCATCGGAAACGGGGGCTTGTTCGCGACACTTGACCTCTAGGAGGATATTCCGGATGTTTGGATGGTCTGCAACGATGTCAATTCCCTTTCCGCCGCTGAAATACCCGACTTTCGTGGCGTTCCGGTAGATAGAAAGAAGCGACATGCTTGTATACCGCGGTCTCGACGATCTTGCCCATTTTTTTTCGCATCCGTTAAGAGCTCGTCATCCATTAACACAGCGTTGCGGAGGGCGGCGTCTGCAATGTAGATTTGGGCCGGGCCTTCAGTATTTACCGGCCATCCATTTCCAGCGGATGGCTCAGATAAATCAGGTTGGCGCTTTCAAGGCAGCGCACATCCCTCTCAACCGTCGCCCGCGAAACGCCGTTTCGCTTTCCGGAAATCGCCTCAAAAGAAACAATTCCCGAGGAAACGTTGCACAGATACGGAAGGATGCGTTCGAGTTCGGTGGCGTTTCGGATGCCGTACAAGGAAGGTCGCGTTCAAGGACTTTGTGCGCCACCCCCTTCCGCATGGCCTGCCGGGCCGACACATCGCTTTTGACCAAAGCCAATTCCGGGAATCCTCCGACTCCGAGATACCGGTTGAAGTGATTTTGCGCACCGAAAAGCTTAACCATGAGGCGGCTGCGCTCGTCGTGTGTCAAGCGCAAAAAGGCGGCGGGGCGTATGGGGGGATCAAGTGCGGGGATTTCTGCGTTGATCAACGCGCGGTATTCATAAAACGAAAGCGTTGGAATGGGAATGACGCTCCAACGGCCGGCGTCGCTTTCCATACAGCTCTTAAGAAGTACGGGGCCGACCCAGTCGCAGCCACTTGCGTTTCGGCCGTTGATCCCAAATGGTTTTTGGCCATCGCTCCCAGTTGGCCGCGTACTGGATTTCATCGAAGAAGCAATAAACATCTTGAGTGGGACCAATATTCTCATGATGACAGTCCGGCACATCATTTGACTTAGCGTAAGGATGGGATGATCCATCGAGATAAAAACAACGCGGCTTGGCGCCACGCCTCTATCCAGCAGAGAGTGCATCATCCGATACCGAATGGTGGTCTTTCCAACCCGCCGCGCTCCACTCAATACGGCGATGCGCCGGATACCGGTCCGGTCAAGGCGCCTCAGCGCTTCGATTTATGCCGAGCGCCGGTAAGGCTTGACGAGATCGGAATACACCGCGCCGCTTTTCCGCCAGGGGGTAACCCCCAAAAGCACTTTTAGAATTTTCGCTGAATCTGTTAGCGACAAGCGGCATCGCCTCCTGGCCTAATGGCTCTCTGAGATGCGTCTCTGCAAAGAAACAATGCAAGGATCCTTGCATTGTTTCCGGAAAAAGAGCTGAATAGGTTTGGAATCCAAGAATTCCGCCGGCCCATGGGCGGGAGTAAGGCGGTGGCGGAAAGTTGGCAGCGACGCGCTATGGCGCGGCGGAAGCCGCCGCCTGGGCGGCGACGCTCCGGGCGAAGGCGGAATCCGGCGCGGGGCCGGTCAGCTGGTCGATCAGCGAGCGCAGCACGGCGGCGGCGGTATCCGGGTTGACGCAGGGGGCGTAGATCACCGCGTATTTATCCCGGATGTCGAAGGCGATGTCGTCGGAGAGCATCCCACCCAGGCCGGAAAGGTCCACGGCGTAGAGGCGGCTGTCGGCGGTGGGATTGCCCTCCTCGTCCGGTACGGGGAGGGACACGGCCAATTCTTCCGGCAGCGCGCCCGCCTCCACGTAGGGCTCCAGCGGCAGCGCGCCGCCGTTGGCGACCAATTGCTCCATCAGAACCCGGTTCACGACAAAAATGGCGGTGGAACGGTCGGCCAGCATGACGGTGTACTTTTGCGCGCCGTAGATGTCCACGGAGGCGTCGCCGGAGTAGGCGATGTTGTAGAGGTTGACCGCCTCCAGTCTTTCATCCAGCGGCTTGACGGCTTCCAGCGCCTTTGCCGCCACGGCTTCGAGCCCCGCGTCGCCCATGGTGGTGTTGCCCACCAGCTGCACGTCCACCCGGTGGTAGGCGTCGGGGCGGTACTCGGTCATGGTGAAAATGAGGTCCGCCGCGAACCAGGCGGCGACCGCGATCAGGAGATACACCCACTTGCCGTAGTGCAGGTGGTTTTTCAGGCGGGCCTTGGTGATGCGGGTATCTGGCATAGGACGCCTCCCGGTGAGAGTGTGTGGCGAGATAAAGGCGGCGGTGTTCACACCGCCGCCTTAATGGGTCTATTCTCTGGGCTTCATTGTGGGGAAGAGCAGCACGTCCCGGATGGAAGCGGAATCCGTAAGCAGCATCACCAGCCGGTCCAGGCCGAAGCCCAGCCCCCCGGTGGGGGGCAGGCCGTACTCCAGCGCCGCCACGAAGTCCTCGTCCACGGATGCGTTGGCGCCCTGGGCGCGCTTTAGCGCCACCTGCCGCTCGAAGCGCTCGCGCTGGTCGAAGGGGTCGTTGAGCTCGGAGAAGGCGTTGCCGAATTCGCTGCCCACGATGAAGAACTCGAACCGTTCGGTGAGCATCGGGTTGTCCGGCTTGCGCTTGGCCAGCGGGGATACCTCAATGGGGTAGTCGTAGATGAAGGTGGGCTGGGTCAGGTGTTCCTCCACGGTGGCCTCGAACAGGAGGTTCAGGCATTCGCCGCGGGTAAAGCCCTTTTCCGCCTCGTAGCCGGCGGCGGAAAGCTTTGCGCGGGCTTCCTCGTCGCTGGTCCAGGAATCGTAGTCGAGGCCCGAATACTTTTTGACCGCCTCGGCCATGGTCATGCGCGCCCAGCGGCCGCCCAGTTCAATGGCCTCGCCCTGGTAGGTGAGGCTGGTGGTGCCGCAGGCGGCCTGGGCTACGTACTGGAACAGCGCTTCGATCAGGTCCATCATGCCCAGGTAGTCGGTGTAGGCCTGATACAGCTCCACGGAGGTGAACTCCGGGTTGTGGCGGGTGTCCATGCCCTCGTTTCGGAAGATGCGGCCCACCTCGTACACCCGGTCCATGCCGCCCACGATCAGGCGCTTCAGGTGCAGCTCCGTTTCGATGCGCAGGAACATGTCGATGTCCAGCGCGTTGTGGTGGGTGACGAAGGGCCGGGCCGCCGCGCCGATTTCCAGCGTGCCGAGTACCGGCGTATCCACTTCGAGGTAGCCGCGCGCGTCCAGAAAATCCCGGATGGCGCGGATGATCCTCGAACGCTTGACAAAGGTATCCTTGACCTCGGGATTCACGATCAGATCCAGATACCGCTGGCGGTAGCGAAGGTCCGTATCCTTGAGGCCGTGGAACTTCTCCGGCAGCGGGTGCAGGCACTTGGTGAGCAGCGTCACGCCCGTGGCGTGGATGGACACCTCGCCCGCCTTGGTGCGGAACACGCGGCCCGTCACGCCCAGAACGTCGCCCAGGTCAAAGTCCTTGAAGGCGGCGTAGGCGTCCTCGCCCACGTCGTCCCGGCGCACGTAGATCTGGATCTTGCCCGCGCCGTCCTGCAGGTGGGCGAAACTGGCCTTGCCCATCACGCGGCGGGAGACCATGCGGCCGGCGACGGAGACTTCACGGCCCTCCAGCGCCTCATAATCGGACAGGATCGCATCGGACAGGTGGGTCTGGTCAAAGCGGGTGATGCGGTAGGGGCTGACCCCCGCCGCCTCCAGCGCCTTCACCTTGCCGATGCGGATCAGGTTCTGCTCGGATGCGTTCTCCGGGGTCCCGGGGCGCGCTTCGGACATCGGTAAAAACCCCTCTCGGAATGACGAAATTATGAATTCTTCAGGATGGACAGCACCTTCAGCCGGGTGAGGCCGCCGGGCGTATGGGCCTCCACCGTGTCGCCGGGCTTGGCGCCCATCAGCGCGCTGCCGATGGGGGATTCGGTGGATACGAAGAGCCGGGCCGGGTCAGCCTCGGTGGCGCCGACGACGGTGTAGGTATCCTCCTCGTTGTACTCCAGGTCCAGCACCTTGACGGCGGAACCCACGCCGACCATGCCTTTGGGCCGGTCGGAATCATCAATGATGACGGCTTTGCGCAGCATCTCCTCGAGCACGCGGATGCGGCCCTCGACGCGCGCCTGCGCGTTCTTGGCCTCGTCATATTCCGCGTTTTCGCTCAGGTCGCCGAAGGAGAGCGCGGTCTTGATGTCCGCTGCCACCTTCGCGCGCTGCACGACCTTCAGGTCGTTGAGCTCCTCTTCCAGCTTCCGCTTGCCGTCCGGGGTAAGCACGACGCTCTGGCTTGACAGATCGTTGGTTTCCAAAGATTTTCCCTCCCGCATACTCCGGCGACGGAGAATAAAGAAATAGCCGGAAACAACGAACACCGCGCGTTTCATCGCGCAGTGTCCTGCTTTCCAGACGGGGGCATTATAGCATGGGGCGCGGGGCGTGTCAAGCGCGGTTGGCGGTGCTTTTTGCCATAATGGCGCGTTCGACAGAAATTTTGGTTAAACATGCGTAAACCGCATTGCGCCCCGGGCGGTTCCCTGATAAAATTATATATTAGCGCATCCTTGCCCCGGCTCGCTACCGGGGCCGTCAAGTCCATAAGGAGGTGAAAGTCATGAACCAATACGAAGCCATGTATGTCATCGACACGCAGCTCGAGGAAACCGCCCGTCAGGAGCTCATCGCCCGCTTCAACGCGCTGATCGCCACCAACGGCGGCACTGTGGATCGCGTGGACGAGTGGGGCAAGCGCCGTCTGGCCTACCCCATCAACTACAAGACCGAGGGATACTACGTCCTGATGTACATTACCGCGCCGCCGGAGCTGCCGCGGGAGCTGGAGCGCAATCTCCAGATTTCCGACAGCGTGCTGCGCTACCTGGTGACCCGCTTTGAAGGCGCTCTGCCGCCCAAGCGCGAGCCGCTGAAGCCCTTCGTCGCCGCCGCGCCCCGCGCGGAGGCCGCGTCCGCCGAGGCCGCGCCCGCCGTCGAGGCCGCGCCCGCCGTCGAGGCCGCGAGCGTCGAGGCCGCGAGCGTCGAGGCCGCGAGCGAGGCGGAAGAAAAGACCGAGCCCGTCGCGGAAGTGTAACACACAAAGGAGGCGAACCGCGTGAACAAGGCGATCCTGATCGGAAACTTGACCCGTGACCCGGAGCTTCGCTCCGGCGCCTCCGGCGTGCCTGTGTGCACGTTCACGCTGGCGATCAACCGTCGCTTTGCCAACAAGCAAGGCGTGCGGGAGGCTGATTTTATCCCGATCGTGACCTTTAAGCAGAAGGCGGAGCTTTGCGCCCGCTACCTGACGAAGGGCCGCAAAGTCGCGGTGGAAGGCGTCATTCAGACCCGTTCCTATGATGCGCAGGACGGTACGAAGCGCTATGTCACCGAAGTCGTCGCCGACGAAGTGGAATTCATCGGCGGCGCGGGCGGTTCCGGCCCGGCAAGCCGCGCGGACGACGCGCCGCCGCTGCCCGAGCCGGACGACTACCAGGGCCGCAGCAGCGCCCAGCCGTTTGCCGGTGAGGACGACGACGAGCTGCCGTTCTGAGGGCAATCCCGGGCTGTCGCCCCGGTTGCCGGTCCCGCTCAGAGGTTTGTCCAAAGCAGCCCGCCGCGGAGATTCCCGGCCGTGCTGTGATCCATTTCAGGACTGACCATTTTTAAGGAGGAACCCCCAATGTCCGAAGACAAAGGCGATCGCCGCGAGCGCAGGCCGCGCGGTCGGAAACCCCGCCGCAAGGTTTGCATGTTCTGCGTGGACAAGGTCCAGCACATCGATTACAAGGACGTGGTGCGTCTGCGCCGCTTCACCAACGAGCGCGGCAAAATCCTGCCCCGCCGCATGAGCGGTACCTGCGCCAAGCACCAGCGCCAGCTGTCCATCGCGATCAAGCGCGCGCGCATGATCGCCCTGATGCCCTACACCACGGATTAAGGCATCAAAATCCGCTTCGCATCTTTTGATGCAGAGCGCCGGAAAACGCGCATGCGTTTTCCGGCGCTTTTTTACGCAGGTCCCGCGCGCCACGGGCGCGCTCCGGCAGCTTTCTTTCGCCGAAAAGCGCCGCGCGTTTTCGGCGCATTCGGGGCTGCGGCCCCAGAACCCCGCAGGGCTGGAGGCGGAAGGGTTAATCCGTCTCGTAGCAGCTCAATATCTCGCCGAAGAACATCGTGTGCAGGTCGCCCCGGGGATAGGCGGTTTTGAGGACGTCCGGATCCATTCGGTCCGGGGTCATATCCTGGGTGAGGCGTACGCGGCATTCGAAGTGCAGAGCGCACTCGGCCACGATGGGCGCGTCCACCGTCCGGGCGCGGGCGGGGGTGAGGCCGTGGCCGGAAAACTTGTCCACGTCCCGGCCCGAGGCGGTGCCGGCGAAGGCCAGCTCGGCCTTGAGGGGGTTTTTTGTGGGAACGCTGACGGTGAAGACGCCGGCGGCTTCGAGCAGCCCCAGCGTGTGGCGGGACTTGCGGACCACCACCATCAGCACCGGCCTGTTCCAGAAAAAACCGATGGAAGCCCAGCCGATGGTCATGGTGTTGGGCGTGGGCCCGGCGACGGACAGGAAAGCGCCGCCGTGGGTGAGCTTCTGCATGGCGACGGCCATGGCGTCGGTGTAAGGGATCTCTTTCATAAACAAACGCCTCCTTTGCGTTCATTATATCGCAATGGAGGCGTTTTTAGAAGAGGATTCCCGCTGCGTCAGGAGAGCACCGGGAAAGCCATGGACACGATGGTGGACACGGCGAAGTTGGAAGGCAGGCTGCGGGCCAGCGTGGAGGCGTCCAGAATCGCCTGAACTTCCTTAAAGGGCAGCATGGACAGGATCAGTGGCGCGACGCCCAGCAAAAGCGCCACCACGAACCCGCCGCGCACCAGCCCGAAGACGCCGCCCAGCACCCAGTCCAGGTGCTTGAGCAGCGGGAAGCGGAAGACGTTGTTCAGAAGGTTTACCACCAGCAGCACCACCACGTAGCACACCGCGAAGATCAACAGAAAGGAGATCACGTTGATCGCCGCCACCCAGATGGTTTGGCCCAGGTAGTCCGCCAGCGTGGTCTTGCCCAGGCTGGAAAACAGCTGGTTGGACACGTTGTTTTTAAAAGCGGATTCGATCACCGTGGGCAGGTTCAGCTCCTGCAGCGCCTGGTTCAGGAGGGAAGAGCCCGTGCCCGTGCTCGAGATCGCCTGCGCCACCGGCGTGGCGCCCAGCGAGGCGGTCTTGAAAAGCGACGAGGCGTCCAGATAGTAGCTGAGCGAGCCCATCAGGTATTCGTTGCTCAGCGCCATCTGCGCGATCCTGGGGAACAGGTTGAACGCGCCGAACCAGGCGGCGAAAAACCCGACCGTGGCCAGGCCCGAGGTGATGAAGCCCTTGTACATGCCCGAGATCACGGACAGCGCCAGGATTGAATACAAAATGACGTCCACAATGTTGATGCTCATCTGGAGGCTCCCCTTTCCGTCAGGCCCGTGTCAACGCAGCAGCGGCACCAGATAGATGACGCCGCCCGAGGACACAATGGCCTGGTGATTGCTCGTAATGCCCAGGACGTCGTCCACATAGATGGGCATCTGGTAGGTCTCCGGCGTGGTCTGATCCAGCCGGCACATCGTCACGTACTGGGACGTGAAGGCGTAGATGGTGTCGTCCCGCGCGTACACGCGGCTGGCCGGGTAGGGCAGGCGCACCGGGTGGTCCACCTGGCCGCGGATCATGCGCACGTCCTGGATCTGTCCGCTCTCCGCCTGGCCCACCGGCACGAAGGCCATCAGCGGGTTGTCGGCGTGGTCGTCCAAGTCCATCAGGTACCAGCCGTAGACCAGAACGCGGTCGCTGGTCAGCTCGCGGCTGGTGTAGTCGAAGTCCTTGATGTGGGTGGTGCCGACCGCCCGGATCTTCGAGGACTGGAACAGCACCTCGTAGAGCACCTGCTGGGTGTCGGTGATGGTGCCGGCCAGCATCTTGCCCGGCTTGTAGGTGGAGATCGAACAGAGCGGCACGGTGCCCTCGGTGTCCATGGACATCACCCAGAAGAGGCTGCCGTTGTAGAAAAACCCGAAATCCAGCACCGTCTGGTTGCTTAGTTCAATCCGGTCCACCTGGCGCCCGCCGTGTTCCATGATCAGCATGACGCTCGAATGCTCTTCGCCCACCTGGGCCGCCGCGTATTGGGTGTCCATGCGCACGTCAAGGATATCGGCCTCCAGGCTGCCGCTGTAGAGCGTGGCGCCCTTGTCCGACGACAAAAGCGACAGCGTCCTGCCCTGCCAGGCGGCCACGCCGCCCTTGCCCACGGAAAACGACGAGCCGCCGCCCGCCGCGTAACTCCAGATCTGCAGCCCTTTGCCGTTCAGCGCGTGCAGCGTCGTGCCGTCGGAGAACACCAGGCCCTCGCCCAGCGGCTCCATCGCCTGGCCGGTCCGCGCGGGAAGCGCCGTCTTCGAGCGCAGCGCGCCCGAGCTTCGGGACGCGATCTGGCTTGCGATCAGCCATGCCAATAGAGAAATCAGCGCGACCACCAATACCACGTTGAACCAGGAGAGCCGCGCGGTTTTCTTCTGCATGAAGCCTCCCTCATGAAAAACGCCGCAAGGCTTGCTTGTCCTTATCATTCATATTATAATGGAATTGGGCGCAGGTTGCAATGGTGAAGTTTTCCGCCGGCCTGAACGAAAGGAGCGAGGGTATGCTGATCGCAAACGCCAGGGTGCTCCGGGGCGGGAAGATCCTGCCGGGCGCGGATGTTCTTGTGGAGGGCGGCCGCATTGCCGCGGTCGGGAAGGATCTGAAGGGCCCAAAGAAAATCGACGCCCGGGGCGCGCTGCTCGCGCCCGGGTTCGTGGACCTGCACATACACGGCTGCCGGGGCGACGACACGATGGATGGCGGCGACGCGGTCCGTCGCATGGCCGAATGGCTGCCCGGGACCGGCGTGACCGGCTTTCTGCCCACCACCATGTGCGATTCTCTGGAAAACACCCGCGAGGCGCTCTCGGGCGTGAAGCGGGCGATGGAAGCGCCCGGCGGCGCGGCGGTGCTGGGCTGCCACCTGGAGGGCCCGTTTTTGAACGCCGCGCGCAAGGGCGCGCAGCCGGAGCGGTTTGTGAAGGCCCCTTCGCTGGACGCCTACGCCCGCATCGTGGAGGGTTATGAGGCGCTGCCGCGCATCCTGACCATCGCGCCGGAGGTCGAAGGCGCGACGGAGCTGATCGAAATTCTGAAGGACAACCTGGCGCTCAGCGCCGGCCACACCGACGCCACGGCGGAGCAGTTTCTCGCCGCGGTGGACGCGGGGCTCACCCAGGCGACGCACCTTTTTAACGCCATGTCGCCCTTCAACCACCGGGAGCCGGGCGCGACGGGCGCGGCGCTGGCGGACGCGAGGATCCGTGTGCAGCTGATCGCGGACCTTACGCATCTGCACCCGGTGGCGCTCACGGTGGCGTGGCGCGCCAAGGGCGCGGCAAACTGCCTGCTGGTGACGGATTCCATGGCCGCCACCGGCATGCCCGATGGCGACTACCGGCTGGGGGCGAACCTGGTGCAGGTTCGATGCGGCGTCGCCAGGCTGACAAACGGCGCGCTGGCGGGCAGCACGCTGACGATGAACCGGGCGGTGCGCAACATGGTGAAGTCCGTGGGCGTGCCGGAGGCGGAAGCCCTCCGGATGGCTTCGGAATACCCCTGCGCCGCCATTGGCGAGCGCGAGCGTGGGCGGATCGAGGAGGGCATGATCGCGGACCTTGCGCTGCTGGATGGCGATTTTAACCCGCTGATCACGATGGTCGGGGGCGAGATCGCCCACCGGGCGGGCGGGTTCTGACGCGCGCGTTGTTTCACGTGAAACAACCGCTGCCGGGAAGCCGCGTGTGTTTCACGTGAAACATTCATAAAAAAGGGGGACGGGGCTTGAAACGGGCGCAGGAGCAGGGGCAGAGGCGGAGGGGGCGGCGGTTCCGGGCCGTCCTGATCGCGCTGGCGGCGCTTTTGCTGCTGGCCGGCTATATGGCGCTGGAGGCCGACGTGGTGCGGGTCGAGTACGCGGACGTCTACCTCCGGGACCTGCCCGAGGCGTTTTCCGGCACGAAGATCCTCTTTCTGACGGACCTGCACGTGTCCAACATCTGCGCCCCGGAGAAGGCCGCCGCGCTGGTGAACCAGCTTCAGGCGCTGAAGCCCGATCTCCTGCTCATGGGCGGCGACTATTCCTCGCTGGACATCGCGGACTACGCCCGCGCGCTGACCGGCGGCGCGACCCTGGCGGAGGCCAAGGCCGCCCTCGCCGTCCGGCGGGACCAGTTCTTTCTGATGGTTCGCTCCTTTGAGGCGCCGCTGGGCAAGTACGCCGTGCCCGGCAATCACGACTACGAGCTGGAAGACCTTTCGGCTTCGGCCGCGCTGGGCGGCCTGACGCTGCTGAAAAACTCCGGCAAGGTGCTGGGCCGGGGCGGCGAACGGCTGATTTTGGCGGGCCTGGACGACTGGCGCTACGGCGCGCAGGATGTGCAAAAAGTCGCCTCCGCCGTGCGCGGAAGCGACTGCGTGGTTCTCGTCAGCCATAACCCGGACGCGCTGCCCTCGGTGGCCGCCACGCCCTCCGGCGACGGCGGACCCTGGGCTGACCTGATCCTCGCCGGGCACACCCACGGCGGGCAGGTGGCGCTAAACGGGCGCGGCGTCTTCTCCAGTTCAATCTACGGCAACCGGTACCTGACCGGATGGTACGAGGACGAGGGCGCGCTGATGCTGGTCTCCAACGGAATCGGCGATTACATGGTTCCGCTCCGGCTGGGCGCGCCGCCGCAGGCGCATTTGATTACCCTTTACAGAAAATGACACAAAAAACCAAAAATGGCGGCAAAAGGCTTGCATTCCGCAGGCCTTTTGGGTATCATACTGTATATGAATGTCCGAAACCGGCGCGGCATGGCGGCCGCGCCGCTTGCGCAGACGGCGAAACCGTCCTTCAGGTTTCGTGTTCCACTTCCCGTTCGCGGAACAAAAGCGAGATGCACCAAAGCCCCGCCACGCCCACCAGTGTGTAGATGACGCGGCTGAGCACGGCCGTCTGACCGCCGCACACATAGGCCACCAGATCAAATGAAAACAAGCCCACCAGCAGCCAGTTGACGGCGCCGATGATCACCAGGATCAGCGATATACGGTCCAGCATGGTTTTTCTCCTCTCAGGCGCCGGTCTTGCCGGCTTTCTCGCTGGGTAGTATGCCCGGGATAAAAAGAAAAATACCGCGCCGCCGCAGATCATATGCTGATAGCGCGGAAAAGGCCAAGTCTAAAATGCACAGGGGGCGTGGGACATGGAGCGCAACGGGAAGAAGACGAAGGTACTGATCGGATCGCTGGCGGTGGCTCTGGTGGCGGCCATCCTGACGGCGGTTGGGCTGGGCGTGCAGTCCGCGGGCCGCGGCAAGGACCTGGCGGCGAGTACCACCGCGCTTCAGGAGAATACCGACACCCTCGAAAAGGCGCAGGACGCGCTGGTGGAGGCCAAGAATGAGGCCGAAGCGCTGCGCGCCCAGCTGGAGGAGGAAAAAACCGGCGCCCAGACCGCGCTGGATGAAAAGCAGGCGCTTCTCACCGAGGCGCAGTCGAAGCTGACGGCGCTCGAGGCGCAGCTTGATGAGAAGCAAAAGCTTCTCGAGGACGGCGAGGCGCAGCTTGCCGCGGCCAAGAAAGAGGCCGCGGATCTTACGGCCAGCCTCAAGGCGGCCGAGGCGCAGCGGGATGAGGCGCTCTCCTCCAAGACGCAGCTCGAACAGAAGGGCGCCGAGGACGCCCAGTCCATCGAGGCCCTCAAGACCGCCAGCGCCCAGTACGAAGAGGCGATGGCGCAGGTGGAGGCGCTTCAGGCGCAGCTCACGGCCGCGCAGGAAGACCTGGCGGGCAAGGCGGCCCTTCTGGACGAGGCGCAGCGGCAGGTGGCCGACCTCAGCCGGAAGCTGAGCGACGCTCAGAAGGCCGAGAACGCGGCGAAAGAGGCGCTGACCGCCGCGCAGGAGGATCTGGCGGGCAAGGCGGCCCTTCTGACCGAAACCGAGGACGAACTCGCCGAGGCGCAGCGGCAGATCGACGAACTGAACCTCAAGCTGGCCGCGGCCCAGAAGACCGAGGGCGACGCCCGCGCCGACCTGACCACCGCCCAGGCGGATCTGGCAGGCAAGGCGGCCCTTTTGACCGAAGCCCAGGCCGCGCTGGACGAGGCGCAGCAGAAAGTGACCGAGCTCACCCAGCAGCTGGAGACCAAGGGTGAGTCCGAGAGCGCCACCCGCGCGGCGCTGGACAGCGCCCAGGCGGAACTGACCGAAAAGGATGCGCTGCTCACCGAGACTCAGGCGTCGCTGGAGAGCGCCCAGCTGCAGCTGGAGGAATCCGCCGCCGCGCAAAAAGACGCCGAAGCCAGGCTGGCCGAGGCGCAAGGCGCCGCGCCCGCCGAGGCGCAGCAGGCGCTGACCGAGGCGCACCAGGCCGTCGAGGCGGAGAAGGCCGCCCACCAGACCACGCTGGACGCCCTCGCCGAGGCGCAGCAGGCGCTGAAGGACGCCGGCGGCGATCAGGCCGCCCAGAAGGCCGCGCTGGACGGTGCGCAGGCGGCGCTTACCGCCGAAAAGACCGCCCACCAGACCACGCTGGACGCGCTGACCGAGGCGCAGGCGGCGCTGGCCGCCGCAGGGGCCGCGAGCGAGGACCAGAAGGCCGCGCTGGACGACGCTGAGGCTGCGCTCGCCGCCGAAAAGGCCGCCCGCACCCAGGCCGAGACAGCCCTTGCGGACGCCGAGGCTGCGCTGGATGACGCCAACACCCAGATTGCCCAGCTTTCGGGCGATCTGACCGACAGGGAAGACGCGCTCGCCGCCGAAAAGGACGCCCGTGAAAAGGCGGCGTCGGATCTGGCCGCCGCGCAGAAATCGCTGGACGACGCCAACGCGCAGATCGCCCGGATCACCGGAGATCTGACCGAACGGACCAACGAATTCACCGCCGAGCAGGCCGTCAGCGCCCAGGCCGCCGCGGACAAGGCCGCCATTCAGGCCCTGCTGGACGAAAAGACCGCCCAGCTCGAGGAAGCCCTGGCGACCATCGACCAGAAAGATCAGGAGTTGAAGCAGGCCGAAGAGCTGAAAAACAGCCTCACCGATCAGGTGATGGATCTGGTCTCCGCCTGGGAGTCCAACATGAAGGGCTTCTCCGACGAGATCAAGACCGTGCTCGAGCAGAAGCTGGCGGAGCGCAAGGCCCAGCGCGAGGCGCAGGCGGCAAGCGGCGTCGAGTCCGCCGACCAGCAGACGCTGGACGAGATCGAGACCTGGCTGAACGACCTGTACACCCGCATCTGCGAGAACATCTCCGTGGACCCCGCGGGCTGACGGAACGGAAAAGGGTGAGCGGGATGCCCTTTGGAATTCCCGCAAGGGGGAAAGCAAGGTAGGCGAGGCTTTCTCCCCGGCCCCGTTATCCATCAAATCCGGCGGCGTGTACGCCGGATTTGATTTTTTCCCCAATGGTTCCCAAGGCCGTGCCTTCCGCCCGTTTTCAACGCGCGAAAATTTTGCCAGGGCGGATTTGCCGCGCGCGGCTTTCCGCCCGGCACGTTTAACTTGATTGTGGCGACCCAATCGGATATAATAAAAAGAAGACAAATTTGCCGCGCCTGTTCGCGGCGCCAAGGGGTTCGTTACATGTCGGAAATCCTGTGCATTCAAGGCGGCGTGCGCCTGTGCGGCGAGGTATCGGTTTCGGGCGGCAAGAACGCCGCGGTCGCGATCATTCCGGCCGCGCTTTTGGCGCATTCTCCCTGCACGATTGAAAACCTGCCCGATATCGACGACGTGAGGTCGCTGATCGAGATGCTGCGCGCGCTGGGCGCGGGCGTGGAATTCTCCGGCAACACCATGATCATCGACCCGCAGACGGTGGATAATTTCTCGCCGCCCTACGAACTGTCCCGGCAGATGCGCGCCTCGTACTACCTGGCGCCGGTGCTGCTGGGGCTATTTTCCAGGGCGGAGGTTCCCATGCCGGGCGGATGCGACATCGGCGCGCGCCCGATCGACCAGACCATCAAGGGCATGACCACGCTGGGCGCGGACGTCAGGATCGAGCGAGGTACGCTCCTGGTCTCCACGGAGGGGCTGCACGGCGCGGAGGTGTACCTGGACATCCCGTCCGTGGGCGCGACGATCAACACCATGCTGACCGCCGTCTCCGCCACCGGCAACACCGCCATCTACAACTGCGCCAAGGAACCCCACATTGTCGACGTGGCCAACTTTCTGAACAGCATGGGCGCGCGCATCAAGGGCGCGGGCACCGATATCATCCGCGTCGCCGGCGGACGGCCGCTGCGCGGCTCCACCTACGCCGTCATCCCGGATCAGATCGAAACCGGCACGCTGATGATCGCCGCGGCCGCCACCGGCGGCGACGTGACCATCACCGGCGCCATCCCCACCCACATGGAGGCGCTGTCGGCGAAGCTCCTCGAAATGGGCGTCTATATCAGCGAGGAGGACGACCGCATCCGCATCAAGGCGGACGGCAACCTCCGCTCCGTCAACATCAAAACGCAGGTCTATCCCGGCTTCCCCACGGACCTCCAGCAGCCGATGACCTCGCTTCTGACCATCGCCAACGGCCAGTCCGTGGTGACGGAAACCATCTATGAGGCCCGCTTCAAGTACGTGGAGGAACTCCGCCGCATGGGCGCGAAAATCCGCATTCTGGACCGCACCGCCATCGTGGACGGCGTGGACCGGCTGATCGGCGCGCCCGTCTCGGCTACGGACCTTCGCGCCGGGGCGTCGATGGTGGTGGCGGGCCTTCTGGCGGAGGGCACCACCGAAATTTCAGGCCTTCGGTACATCCTGCGCGGCTACGAGGATATCGACCTCAAATTGCGCGCGCTGGGCGCACGCATCGAGCGGATCGACCGCCCGTCCAGGTATTAGGCCGCAGGGGGGAACGCCATGCGCTTTGTCAAGATGCACGGGCTGGGCAACGATTACGTATACCTCGACTGCTTCCGCCAGGCGCCGCCCGCGGATCCGTGCGCGCTGTCCGTCCGGATGGCTCGGCCGCATTTTGGCATCGGTTCGGACGGGCTGGTGCTGATTCTGCCCTCCGACGCGGCCGACGCCAGGATGCGCATGTTCAACGCCGATGGCAGCGAGGGCGCCATGTGCGGCAACGCGCTCCGGTGCGTCGCCAAATACCTGTACGACTCGGGCATCGCCCGGAAGGATCACCTGACCGTGGAGACACTGGCCGGGATCAAGACGGCGGACGTGATCGTGGAAAACGGCGTCGCCACCGGCGCCCGGTGCGATATGGGCCGCGTCTTATGGGACGGCCGGGATGTGACCGTCCGCGCCGCCGGGCGCGACTGGTCCCTCCGGCGGGTGGACGTGGGCTCAAAGCACGGCGTGGCGCTTCTCGAAGCGCAGCCGGAGGACGCGCTGTTCTTCGAAGCGGGGCCGCTCCTCGAGCGGGCGGAGGCGTTTCCCGATCGCGCCAACATTGAATTTGTCACCCAAGAGGGCGCGGACGCGCTCCGCATGCGGGTGTGGGAGAAGGGCTCCGGCGAAACCCTGGCCTGCGGCACAGGCGCTTCGGCGGCGTTTGTCGCGGCGTCGCTGAAGGGCTGGGTAGGCAGGCGCGCGGCGGTGCTTCTGAAGGGCGGCACGCTGTCCATCGAATGGGGCGACGGCGACCACGTGATCATGGAAGGCCCCGCGACCCTCGCCTTCACCGGCGAGTGGCCGGAGGACTGAGCGTAAAGGAGCGGATCGGCATGGCGGACATCCTCGTGGTCGGCAGCCTGAACGTGGACCTCACCGTCAGCGTACCCCGGTTTCTGAAGCCCGGAGAAACCCTGACCGGCTCGAAGTTCGCGGTGTTCACCGGCGGCAAGGGCGGCAACCAGGCGGTGGCCGCGGCCCGGCTGGGCGCGGACGTAGCGATGGTCGGCTGCGTCGGCGACGACGCCAACGGCGAAATGTACAAATCCGCGCTGAAGCGCGAGGGCGTCCGGCTGGACGCCATAGCCACCATCCAGGAGGAAACCACCGGCGTGGCGGTGATCACCGTGGACGCTTCGGGTGAAAACACCATCGCCATCGTGCCCGGCGCCAACGCCCGCCTTTCCGTGGATGTGATCTCCGAGGCCGAGGCGCTGTTTCAGGGCGCGAAGGCCTGCCTTTTTCAGCTGGAGACGCCGCTGGTCTCCATCCAGCACGCGGCGGCGCTGGCCCGCGCGGCGGGCGTCACGGTGATTCTGGATCCCGCGCCCGCGCCGTCAAAGCCGCTGCCCCAGCCGCTCATCATGCTGTGCGACTACATCACGCCCAACGAAACCGAGTTGGGCCTGCTGACCGGCATGGAAGTTGCCACTGTCAAACAGGCGGCGGAAGCCGCCATGAAGCTGATCGCCCAGGGTGCGAAAGCGGTCATCAACAAGCGGGGCTCGGCGGGCGCGCTGCTCGTGACCCGCGAAGGCTACCGGCTTTACGAGGGCTATCAGGTGACGGCGGTGGATACCACCGCCGCGGGCGATACCTTCAACGCCGGGCTCGCCGTGGGGCTGGCGATGGAGCTGGCGGTTCCGGATGCGATCCGCCTGGCCAACGCGGCGGCGGCTCTTTCGGTGACGGGCATGGGTGCTCAGGCCGCGATGCCCTCCTTTGAGCGCGCCTCCGCGCTGGTGGACGGCCTCGAATACCCCTGCGATTAACCCGCCACGGCGATTTTCTCAATCTCCTTCAGCTTTTCTGGGCCGATGCCCTCCACCCCAAGCAGTTCCTCAGGCGCCGTCAGGGCGCCTTTTTCGCGCACATAGGCCTCGATGCGCCCCGCCAGCTTAGGACCGATGCCCGGAATCGATGCCAGAAGAAGCGCGTCCGCGCGGTTGAGGTCGATCCTGGTCCGGCCTTCGGACCGTGCGATGCCGCTGTCCGCCCGCGTGACGAGCCGCGCGCGGGTCGCCGCCTCGCGGGGCATGTCCCGTGCGATTAAAAGCGCCGCCAGCAGCAGCAGCAGCGGCAGGAGCCCCTTCGTCATCCGCTTCATCGTCTCACCTTCCCTTTTCATGCTAGCGCGCCCGGGAGATGGAAGCCAGCCGGAACGGAACGCGCGTTCACAAAAAGAGTCGGACGGCGTGTGTCCGTCGATTTGCACAAATAAGCCCTTCGAGAGGAGCGAGGCGAGACGGGCAAACAACTGCATATATACTGTGAAATATGATAGTAGAACGCCTGAATTTCATCATTATTCTGAATTATTCGATGATTTGCCCGCTTTGTGAATAAAGAACCAAATTTTCCGCGAGTATTGACAAATTGATAATTTTAGTTCAGTATAAACTGGGTGGATTTGTTTGGCATAGTATGCAGGAAAGAGGTTGGGCGAATGACACTGGTTCTCATCATCCTGATTGCCGCCGCCGTGTCGGCCCTGGCGTTTGCCGGGATCAACTATTTCTCCATTAAAAAAATGGACGAGGGCACCGACCTCATGCGGGAAATCGCCAGCGCCATCCGAATCGGCGCGGACGCGTTCATCAAATACGAATACAAGGTGCTGGCGGGCGTTGTCGTGTTGGTCGCCCTCGCGCTGGGCGTTTTCGTATCCTGGTATACGGGCGTATGCTTTATGGTCGGCACGCTGATGAGCGGCGCCGCGGGCTGGGTGGGCATGAAAGCCGCGACCTACGCCAACGTCCGCGTTTCCAATACGGCGCGGGTGACCAAGAAGCTGGGCGCGACGCTGCAGGTGGCCTTCAAGGGCGGCAGCGTGATGGGGCTCTGCGTGGGCGGTTTTGCGCTGCTGGGCCTGTTCATCGTGTACGTCGTGTTCGGCATCATCCTGGGCCAGTTGAATATTGACAGCATTCGCACGCTCCACGTCAACTGGATCGGCGTCGAGTTCGTGCCCTTCACCATGTCGCTGTCCGGCTACGCGCTGGGCTGCTCGCTGATCGCGCTGTTCAACCGCATCGGCGGCGGCATTTACACCAAGGCCGCGGACATGGGCGCGGATCTGGTGGGCAAGACCGAAGCCGGCATCCCCGAGGACGACCCGCGCAACCCCGCCACCATCGCCGACAACGTGGGCGACAACGTGGGCGACGTGGCCGGCCTGGGCTCGGACCTTCTGGAGAGCTTCATGGGCGCGACGACCGCCGCCGTCATCCTGGCGGTGCACCTGTTCCTGGCGCATACCGCCGTGGGCGGGGCGTGGTCCACGTCGCTGCTTGAAAAGATGATGCTGTTCCCGCTGGTGTTCGTATCGCTGGGCCTGATCTCCTGCGTGGCGGGCATCGCGTCGCTGCTCTCCCGCAAGAACCTGTCGGACAACCCGCACCGCGAGCTCAACGGCGCCACCTGGATGAGCGCGGGGCTGACGCTGGCGCTGAGCCTGATCGCCACGTTCATCGTCTTCGGCGGCGAGGATCTCTCCGCCACCGGCTTCAAGCTGGGGGCGATTTCGCCCTGGCTGGGCGCGGCGATGGGCGTCGCGGCCGGCATCCTGATCGGCTTCATCGCGGAATACTACACCAGCTATGACTTCAAGCCCACCCAGAAGATCGCCCAGTCCTCCAAGGAGGGCGCGGCGCTGACCATCACCCAGGGCCTGGCGGTGGGCATGATCTCCTGCATGGCGCCGCTGATCGTGCTGGGTGTGGCGCTGTATACCTCTTACCTCTTTGCCGGCATGTACGGCGTGGCGATGGCCGGCGCGGGCATGCTGTCCTTCGTGTCCGCCACCGTTTCCGTGGACACCTACGGCCCCATCTCCGACAACGCCGGCGGCATCGCCGAGATGTCGAAGCTCGAGCCCGAGGTGCGCGAGATCACCGACACCCTGGATTCCGTGGGCAACACCACCGCCGCCATCGGCAAGGGTTTCGCCATCGGCTCGGCCTCGCTGGCCACGCTGTCGCTGATGATCTCCTTCCTCTATTCCTTCAACGATCCCGCCACCCCGCTCACGCTGAACCTGATGGACCCCATCACGCTGGTGGGCGTTCTGGTGGGCGCGGCGCTGCCGTTCCTGTTCAGCGGCATGCTGATCGAAGCGGTCGCGAAAGCCGCCCGCAACATGGTGGATGAGGTCCGCCGCCAGTTCCGTGAGATCCCCGGCATCCTGACCGGCAAGCAGAAGCCCGACTACAAGACCTGCATCGAAATTTCCACCAAGGGCGCGCTGAGCGAGATGCGCACGCCGTCGCTGATGGCCATCGTGGTGCCGCTGGGCACGGGCTTCCTGTTCGGACCCTGGTTCGTGGGCGGCCTTCTGATCGGCGCGACCATCTCCGCCATCATGCTGGCGGTATTTACCGGCAACGCCGGCGGCGCCTGGGATAACGCCAAGAAGTTCATCGAGTCCGGCGGCATCGAAGGCCAGGCCAAGGGCTCCACCGCCCACGCCGCGGCCGTTGTCGGCGACACCGTCGGCGACCCGCTCAAAGACACCGTCGGCCCGTCGCTGGACATCCTCATCAAAATCATGTCCACCGTGTCGCTGATCGCGGTGGTGCTGTTCAACCGGTTCAACCTGCTGGGCTTCATCGAAAAGCTCTTCTAAAAGAGATCGCCTTCGCCCCGTCCGGGCGCGCCGCGCATGCGCGGCGCGCCCGGGTTTTATCCCGAACATGTGTTCATTTTTCTGTAAAATCGCGCCCGGCACGCTGGCGGCCGCGCGCGGTTTATGGTATAGTACAAAAGGAATACCGGAAGGGGCGTGAATCGGGTGGCCGCTGACAAGAACGCGGAAAAGGGCAGCGTGGCCCGCAGGATGGGCGATGACCGCAAAAAAGCGCTGGAAGTGGCGCTTGGCAAGATAGAGAAGGACTTCGGCAAGGGCTCCGTGATGAAGCTGGGCGACGCGTCGGGCAAACTGCAGGTGGAGGTCATCTCCACCGGCTGCCTGCCGCTGGACTTCGCGCTGGGCGTGGGCGGGCTGCCCCGGGGCCGCATCGTCGAAATCTACGGGCCGGAATCCTCGGGTAAGACGACGCTGGCGCTGCACGCGGTGGCCGAGGCGCAAAAAAACGGCGGCACCGCCGCCTTCATCGACGCCGAGCACGCGCTGGACCCGGTGTACGCCAAGGCGCTGGGCGTGGACATCGACGAGCTCTACATCGCCCAGCCGGACAACGGCGAGCAGGCCCTTGACATCTGCGAGGCGCTGGTGCGCTCCGGCGCCATCGACGTGGTGGTCATCGACTCCGTGGCCGCGCTGGTGCCCCGCGCCGAGATCGAGGGCGACATGGGCGACAGCCACGTGGGCCTCCAGGCGCGGCTGATGAGCCAGGCGCTCCGGAAGCTTGCGGGCGTCATCTCCAAGACCAACGCCATCGCCATCTTCATCAACCAGCTGCGCGAAAAAGTCGGCGTGGTCTACGGCAACCCCGAAACCACCACCGGCGGCAAGGCGCTGAAGTTCTACGCCTCCGTGCGCATCGACGTGCGCAAGAGCGAGGCCATCAAAAACGGCTCCGACGTCATCGGCAACCGTACCAAGATCAAGATCGTGAAAAACAAGGTCGCGCCGCCGTTCCGCACGGTGATCGTGGACATGCTCTTCGGCGAAGGCATCTCCCGCGAGGGCGCGCTCATCGACATGGCCCTCGAGCGCGGGCTGATCAAAAAGAGCGGCGCATGGTTCTCCTACGAGGATCAGCGCATCGGCCAGGGCCGGGACAACACCCGGAAGTATCTGAAGGACAATCCGCAGGTCTATGAAACCCTCAGCCGCCAGCTGCGGGACGCCTTCTCCGCCGGCGGCATCGCCGTCGAGCGCGACGCCGGCGCCGAGGAAGAGGACGAAGAGCCGCTGGACGACGACGAATAAGGGAAGCGCCGGGTAACGGCGGGGACGCCGCCCCCGGGCCTCCGCCAGAGGGATTGCGTCCCTCTCGGCTCCTCATGAATAGAAAAAGCATAGGAAGGGCAACGGCCTTCCCTATGCTTTTTCTTCGTTTTCAGTTCTTCCTTGAATGCTTTCAGACCGCGGTCCAGCCCCATCCCCAGGCCAAAAACGCGGCGGCGGACAGCAAGATGAAGAGTATGAGTACCCCCCATAGCGGGTTGTCCTTGTCCGGTATCGCGGAACCCGAAAACCCGCATAGACGGAGAAGGCGACAGAGCCCAGGACGATACCCCCCGATCGTACGGTGCAGATTTTGGCTTTCGCCGGCACGATGTCCCGGCTTTGTTTTCTCGCCCAACCCCTCCTTACATGCGGGATCAAGGGGTTTCATGCCCCTTGCGGGGGTCCGAGGGCAGCGTCTCCGGCATTTCCGGCGTTTTCCCCGCCGCTTTCCCCGGCGTGCCCGGCGTGCGCTCCGCCGCCTCCAGCAGGCGCGCGACCTCCGGGCCCTCCAGTTTTCGGAAGTGGCCGGGTTCGAGGCCGGAAAGGGTGATGTTCATCACGCGGACGCGCTCCAGCGTGTGGACGCGGTAGCCGAGGGCTTCGCACATCCTTCGGATCTGGCGGTTGATGCCCTGCACCAGCACGATGCCAAAGGACCGGTCGCCGGTTTTCCAGACGCGGCAGGGCAGCGTGACCCGGTCCAGGATCGAAACGCCCGCGGCCATTTTCTCGAGGAAATCCTGCGTCACCGGCTGGGTCAGCGACACGCGGTACTCCTTTTCGTGGCCGCCCGCGGCGCGCAGGATGCGGTTGACGATTCCGCCGTCGCTGGTTAACAGCAGAAGCCCGCTGGAATCCTTGTCCAGCCGGCCGATGGGGAAAACCCGCTCCGGGTAGTTCAGGTAGTCGATCACGTTCATGGGCTCGCGGCGGTCGGTGGTGCACACCACGCCCGCGGGCTTGTTGAGCGCCAGGTACACCTTGGGCGCGCCGCCCTCGACGGCTTTTCCGTCCACCGCCACCAAAGCGCCCTCCGGCGCCTGGTCGCCCAGGACCGCCACGCGGCCGTCGATGGTCACGCGGCCTTCCTCGATCAGCCTGTCCGCCTCGCGGCGGGAGCAGAACCCGCTGTCCGACAGCAGCCGGTTGATGCGCATGGTGGGAAGGTTTTGCTTTTTCATGAAATCTTTTCTCCGGTTCTATGGATAATCCGTAACATATATGATACAATAGCCGCTGGGAATACTCAAGAAGGCGTGGGGTCGAACGATGGATTTTACAAAGTACGCGCTCCGGCCGGGCGGTATCCTGCTGCCCCAGGGCGTAGACTACCGGAAGTGGGCGGTGATCGCCTGCGACCAGTTCACGTCGCAGCCCGAGTACTGGGCGGAGGTCGAAGCGCTGGCCGGGGACGCGCCGTCCACGCTGAAAATGATCTATCCGGAGGCCTGGCTTTCTCAGGGGGACGGTCGCATTCCCCGGATTCACGAGTCCATGCGGCGGGCGCTTGAAGGGGTGCTGCGCCCCGCGACGGAAGGCTTCGCGCTGGTCGAGCGGCAGGTGTCCACCGGAACGCGGCTGGGGCTGGTGGCGGCGGTGGACCTGGAGCAGTACGACTACAAAAGCGGCTCGAAGGCGCTGATCCGCCCCACGGAGGCCACCATTCCGGAGCGCATTCCCCCGCGGATGAAGATCCGGCTGGCCGCGCCGCTGGAGTCTCCCCACGTGCTTTTGCTGGTGGACGACCCGGGGATGACGCTGCTCGAGCCGCTGTACGAGGCGCGCGCCGCGCTGAGGTCGCTGTACGATTTCGAGCTGATGCTGGGCGGCGGCCATGTGCGCGGCTGGGCGGTGGAGGGCGCGGCGCTTGAAAGCGTCGCCCGGGCGCTGGACGCGCTCTACGCCGGATGCGGCGGGCTTCTCTACGCGGTGGGCGACGGCAATCATTCGCTGGCCACCGCCAAGGCCTCGTGGGAGGCGATCAAGGCGCGGCTCACCCCCGCCGAGCAGGCGAACCACCCGGCCCGCTGGGCGCTCGTCGAAATCGGCAACCTCTTCGATCCGTCGCTGGTGTTTAAGCCCATCCACCGGGCGGTGTTCGGCGTCAGCGGCGCGGACATGACGCTGGACTTCATCATGTGGTGCCGCGCCCGCGGCGTGAACGTGGCCGCCTGCGATGAAGAGAACGCCCAGCTGTACCTTTTGGACGCGCCGGTGAGGCTGGTCAATGCGCCGGAGACGCCGCCGGTTCAGCTGCTGCAGCCGTTTCTGGACGAGTGGATCGCCGCCCATCCGGAGGCGACGGTGGACTACATCCACGGGGAGGACGCGCTGGACAGCCTGCGCGTCAGGGGCGCGGCGGGCATCCGGCTGACCGCCATCGATAAGTTTACGCTGTTCCCGGGCGTGCGCAACGGCGGCTCGCTGCCGCTGAAGAGTTTTTCCATGGGCGAGGCGCGGGACAAGCGGTATTATCTGGAGTGCCGCGCGCTGGTATAGCATCAATCGCACTCGAAAGGGGCAAGTATGGCCAAGGCAATTCTCAAAAAAACGCGGGAGGCGCGGGTTCGTTCCGGCCACCCGTGGGTATTCGCCTCGGATGTGGAGAAGGTCGAGGGCGCGTTTGAGCCCGGCGACGTGGTGGAAGTGTTCTCTTCCAAGGGGTCCTTTCAGGGGCGCGCGTTTTATAACCCCAAGTCCCAGATCTGCCTCCGGATGCTGACCCGGTATGACGAGCCGGTGGACGAGGCCTTCTTCCGCCGCCGCGTGCGGGAGGCCATCGCCTACCGCCGCCGCTTTGCCGACATGGACAGCTGCCGGATGATCTTCGCGGAGTCGGACTTTCTGCCCGCGCTGATCGTGGACAAGTTTTCCGACGTGCTGGCGGTTCAGTGCCTGTGCCTGGGCATGGAGAAGTGGAAGGACATGATCGTGCGCATCCTGGCGGAGGAGCTCGCGCCCCGCGGCATCTACGAACGGGACGACGTGCCCGTCCGGCGGCTCGAGGGCATGGAGCAGGTGACTGGGCTCCTCTACGGCGAGGTGCCCGACCGCGTCGAGATGACGGAAAACGGCGTACGCTACCTGGTGGACGTGAAGTCCGGCCAGAAGACCGGCTTCTTCCTGGATCAGAAGGAGAACCGCGCCGCCATACGGCCGCTGGCCGCGGGCGCGCGGGTGCTGGACTGCTTCTGCCACAACGGCTCCTTCGCGCTGAACGCCGCGAATTGCGGCGCTTCGGACGTGCTGGGCGTGGACATCTCCGAGGAGGCGGTGGCCGTCGCCCGGGAGAACGCGCAGTTGAACCGGCTCTCCGCCGCCCGCTTCGAAGCGGCCAACTGCTTTGACTTCCTGCGCGAGCTGTCGGACAAAAAGGAACTCTTCGACCTGGTGATCCTGGATCCGCCCGCCTTCACAAAGACCCGCGCGGCCCTCGCGAGCGCGCTACGCGGCTATAAGGAGATCAACCTGCGGGGCATGAAGCTGACGAAGCCCGGCGGCTTTCTCGTCACCTGCTCGTGTTCGCAGCATGTGTCGCCCCAGGCGTTTTCCGACATGATCAACGAGGCGGCGCGGGATTCCAAAAAGAAGCTCCGGCTGGTGGAGAACCGCGGACAGGCCCACGACCACCCGGTGCTGCCCCCCTCCCCGGAGACACACTACCTCAAATGCCAGATCCTGCAGGTGATGGACTGATGGACGCCCCGGGCGTTTCTCCCGGGCGCGCCGCCCGGAAGGAAGCGGCGCGGCGTACCCGGAAAAGGCGCATACGGATCGGACTTGCCGCGGCGGTCTTCGCCGCGGCGGGCTTTTTGCTGTTATTTGGCGCGCTGCGCCCCCGGGCGGACCTTTCGGCTTCCGCCCCGGCGTCCTCCGCCGCGCCCACCCTCTTCGCGGGGATGACGCCTGCCGTGACGCCGGCGCCCTCCGCCGCGCCCACGCTGCTGACCATCTCCGCCGCCGGGGATGTCACGCTGGGTGGCGATGCCGGCGGGCGCACCTACGCGGCCTTCGCCGGCGTCTGGAAGAAAAACGGCGCGGATTACTTCTTTCATAACGTCCGGCCGATTTTCGAGGAGGACGATCTGACCATCGTGAACCTTGAAGGCCCGCTGACCACGGCCACGAGCCACCGGGAGAAGGAGTTCGCCTTCAAGGGCGATCCTTCGTACGCGCGGATTTTGGCCTCCGGATCGGTGGAGGCGGCCAATCTCGCCAACAACCACGCCAAGGACTACTACGGCAAGGGGCTTACCGACACCGCCAATGCGCTGAAAAAGGCCGAAATTTCCCCCTTCGGCTGGGGCAACAGCCCGGTTCTCGAGATCAAGGGCATCAAGGTGGGGCTATGCGGGTTCGGCGTGTGGTACGTCTCCGTAGATCAACTGAAAAAGCAGGTCGCCGCGCTGAAAAAACGGTGCGACCTGGTGATCGTCTCCATCCACGGCGGCGAGGAGGGAGAGGGCCGCGCCACCAAGGCGCAGCGGAACTATGCCCGCGCCGCGGTGAACGCCGGCGCGGCGCTGGTGCTGAGCCATCATCCTCACGTAGTGGGGGGGATCGAGGTCTATAAGGGCGCGGTGATCGCCTACAGCCTGGGCAACTTCTGCTTCGGCGGCAACCTGAACCCGGCGGACAAGGATACCTTCATCCTCCGCCAGACATTCGCCGTGGACGCGGGCGGCGTCACCCCGTTGGAAACCCTCGTCATCCCCTGCGCCATCTCCGGCAGCAAAAAGAAAAACGACTACCAGCCCGTTCCTCTTTCCGGCGCCGACGCCGAGCGCGTGCTCGACCGCATCGAAAAACTGTCAAAGGGCTTTGATACCCCCGCGGACCTGACCGCGTCCCGGGCGCGCCTTACGGGGTGATGGGAACGCCCGGGGGCGCTGCCCCCGGACCCTCGCCAAAGGGCATGATACCCTTTGGAATCCCCCAAAAAAACAGGAAAAGGCAAGAAGAGGGCAGACGCCCTCATCATGCTTTTTTTTTGCAGGGGGTCAAGGGGAAATGATCCCCTTGCGGGGACCTCGGAGGCGGAGCCCCAGGCGCGTCCGCGTCCCCTACGATTTGCCGATGCGCGCCGCCATAACGGTGATGTCGTCCCGGGCCTGGCCCTGGCGCTCGAGGGAGAGGCCCGCCAGGGCCTCGCACAGCGCCTGAGGTGATTCGCCGGCGTGCGCCAGGATCGCCTGTTCGATGAAGGCGCGCTCGCCGTCCCGGGAGGCGTCGAAGAGCCCGTCGGTCATCATGACGAGGGTGTCCCCCGGCTGCAGCCGGAGCGTCGCGCCCGCAGGCTTCACGCCCTCGAGAATGCCCATGGGCAGCCGCCCGCCGTCCACCCGCGTCAGCGCGCCGCGGCGCACGAGAAAGCTGTCGCAGCCGCCCAGCTTGGAAAACGCGGCGGTGCAGGCGTTGAGATCCAGCACGCACAGGTCCACGGTGGCGAACATGTCGTCTCCGCCCAGCAGCATCAAAAGCTGGTTGACCGAATCAAAAGCCAGCGCGTGCTCCACCTCCGCCGCGAGAAAGCGGCGGATCAGCCGCACGGCGGCGCGGCTCTCCCGGGCTGCCTGGGCGCCGGTGCCCATGCCGTCGGACAGCATTAAAATCACGCGGCCGTTCGAAAGGCCCGCCGCCAGATGGCTGTCGCCGGAGGGCTGAGTGCTCTCCTTCGCCCGGCTGACGAATCCCACCATCGCGGTATAGCGCGGCGCCTGGAAAAAGCTGATTTCGCCGGAGAGGCCGCCGTCCGGGAGGGAAGGCGCGCGCAGCGGCACGCCCAGCTCGGCGGTGAGCCGCGTGGCCGCTCGCCGCGCCTCCTCCGCCCGCCACACGCCGTCGCGCTTGACCGCGGTGATGGTGACGGAGCCGCCCGTCGCGGCGCGCAGCGCCAGCACCTCCCGCGTCTTGATATCCTCCCGGTCAAGGGCCGCCACCGCCTGATGGGAGAGCCGCGAATCCACCTTTACCGGCGCGGCCAACGCGCCGGACGCGCTCTGTAAAAGCGACTCCGCCTGGCGGAACTGCTTGCCGAGGAGCGCCGCCGCCTGTCCCCGCGCTCCGGCACTCCGGCGTCGTTCGCCAAATTCCCGGAGCAGCGGCCCCAGGCGCTGCGGGATCTGCTGCGCGCGGCGGCAACCGCGGGCGACATCCGGCGGCAGATCGTCCTTTTCGCTTAATACCTCCCCCGCCACGCTGCGGCGCACCAGGTCGCACATCAACCGCCCGGCGCGGGCGTCGCTGCCGTCCCAGCAGGCGGCGCCCCCGGCGCAGCCGCGGCAGAGCCGGGCGCGCATTTTTCCAATCACCTGGCGCTCGTCCGGCCCCTCGTAGGGGGACTCGTAACCGCCCGCCAGCTCGCCGAACACGGCGCTCAGCGCGCGGACGCGCCGGCGCGCGTCGGAAAGCAGCCGCGCGGCCAGCCGCTCCGGATCGTGGCCGCCTTCGGCGTGGGAAAACCAGGCCCAGACCTTTTCCATAAGCGCGGGCGGCATCAGGCAATAGATCAGCCCCGCCGCGAAGGCCTCGAGCGGATGCAGCGCCCCGTAGTTCGCGCCCATGCCATAAATAAGCGTGACCGTGTTGGTCAGCGCGAAGGCCAGCGCCGCCGCCCAGCGGCCCAGCGCCCCCGCCGCGCCGGCGGTCAGCGCGCAAAGGCCCAGCGCCGCGCCGATGAAGGGCTCGCCGCCGGAGAAGGACAGCGCCGCGCCGAAGAGCAGCCCCGCCGCCGCGCCGGGCCCCGCGCCCAGCGACGACGCGATGAGGCACAAAATTCCCGCCGCCGCGGGCGCGATCAGCGGCCCGACCACCGGGATCGAGCGCAGGCCCATCAACGCGAGGCCCGAAACCAGCATCAGCGCGATCTGTTCGTCGCGCATCAGGTGGTCGCGGGCGGCGCGCACCGTCATGGCGCTCAAGAGAACCGGCGCCACGCAGGCGGCGATCACCGCATTGGCGGAGGCCATCATCACGTTGTAGGGCAGCCCCTGGGACGCGGCCAGCGCCGGGATCAGCGTGGAAATCCCCGCGATCAGCGCGGTCTGCGCGTCCCTTCCGCCCAGAAAGCCGTCCCTGCCCGGACCGGGGCGAAGGCGCGCGGGCAGAAGCGTCACCGCCCGGTTCAGCGCCTGGGCGATGGCGCAGCCCAGGAGCGGCGTCAGCATCAGAAAGCCCAGCGAGGGGTTCAGCCCCATCAGGCAGCCAATCCAAAGCGCCCAGGCCGGCGTGCCCGCGGCCAGGCCCGCCGCCATCATCGCGATGGCGAAGGGCGATTGGTCGGTGAGCAGCGTCGCGCGGGTAAGAAGCAGCATCAGAACCGACCAGGGCGCCTGCCGGGCGACCGCCAGCGCGCCGGCCGGGCGCGCCGCGCGCACTTCTTCACGCAGCATGTCAATTCCTCCGTAACTTGAGCGGGCGGGGTATATCGCCCGTCCCGCCGGTGACGCGCATGTCATGCGCGCGCCGTTTCAATTTCCAAACCCCATGAACGCGGCTTTCTATATGCGCGCTCCGGCGCGGATATGCGCGGACTAAATGGATTTCTGCGAAATGCCGCTATTTTCTATGTGCGCAGCGGCGCGGATATGCGAAAAAGGTGGCGCTTCCAAAAAATAATGGTTGGCCGCGATCGGCGCACTTTGGCTGCTTTTTGCGGGAGAACCTACGCCGGATGCGGGGTTTCACAAGCCGATTCTGCAATTTCATCAATGTGAATTATTCATGTCGCCGATTGCGGCGGTTGACAGAACACGCGCATGCATGCTATCATGATGGACAATACGATAGAGGCGCAGTGATGAAAAGTACCCGGCGGAGAAGGTATTCCGTGAAGCCGGGGAAAGGATAAACTGCCGAAACGGCCGAGCAGACATGCTTTGCCGTTGGTCCGCAAGTGAAAACCCTGCGGACTCCCGCCCGGAGACGGGCGGAGGCGCTGTCGGTGGAAGCCAGAGAAGGCTGCATCGATGGATGCGGCCTTTATTGTTTCTGGAAGGGTTCGCGCAAAAACCAAATTGGGAAAAGGGGTGCAATTCATCGTGAAGAGGGTTCTTGCCATTGTTCTGGCCCTGATGACCGTGCTCACGCTGATGCCGGCCGTCGGCATGGCGGAAGCGGACAACGCCAACACGCTGGTGCTGTTTCTGATCGACGATCCGGAGACGCTGGACGGCCAGCTGACCACCGACTCCTACACCATCGCCCTCAACTGCTTTGACCGCCTGGTCGAGTGCGAAACCAACGACGCGGGCGAAGCCGTGCTGGTGCCGGGCCTGGCCAAGAGCTGGGACGTGTCCGACGACGGCCTCACCTACACCTTCCACCTGCAGGAGGGCGTCAAGTACCAGAACGGCGCGGACTTCACCGCGGACGACGTGGTCTACACCGTCAACCGCATGATGGACCCCAAGACGCTGTCCAAGAACACCGACTTCATGGACATGATCAAGGGCGCCAAGGCGTTCTATGAGGACACCACCGGCGCGGTCACCTCCGTCGAGGGCGTCGTGGCGCTGGACGACATGACCGTCCAGATCACGCTGGAGAACCCCTTCGGCTCCTTCCTGGCCAACATCGCCACCCCCGGCTGCGCGATCTACGACCGCGAGACCACCGAGGAAGCCGGCGACCAGTTCGGCGTGGACCCGGCCAAGTGCATCGGCACCGGCCCCTTCCAGGTGGTGGGCTGGGAGCGCGGCGTGTCCGTCACGCTCAAGACCAACCCCGACTACTTCAAGGGCGCCTCGAAGCTGGACGGCATCACCTTCATGATCACGCCCGACGAGGACACCCAGCGCATGATGTTCGAAACCGGCCAGGTGGACATCTTCAACTTTGAATACGGCCCGAGCCAGCTGGACTATTTCCTCAACACCGGCGACTACAAGGATTATATCGTCTCCGGCATGCGCGCCGGCACCTACTACTACCTGTTCAACGAGTCCCTCCCGCCGCTGGACAACGTGAAGGTGCGCCAGGCGCTGTTCATGGCCATCGACCGCCAGGCAATTTTGGACGCGCTCTATAACGGCAAGGGCAAGGTTTCGAATTCCTTCGTGGCCGAAGGCGTTCTGGGCCACAACCCCGACGCGCCGGAAATCCCCTATGATCCCGAGGCCGCCAAGGCGCTCCTGGCTGAGGCCGGCTACCCGGACGGCTTTGACATGGAGGTCGCCCAGTTCGCCGACAGCTCCTCCGCGCTTCAGGTCAACGAGATCGTGCAGAGCTATCTGGCGCAGATCGGGATCAACATGAGCATCAACATGATGGACGACGCTACCTTCTACGGCCTGCGCGCGGAGGGCAAGCTTCCCTCCTACTACAACTCCTGGTCAGCGGACTTCAACGACCCGGACAACTTCCTCTACACCTTCTTCTCCCAGAAGAACTCCATCTCCCGCTCCTCCAACTACGCCAACGCGGAAGTCTGGAAGATGCTGGAGGAGGCCCGCGTGATGGTGGACCCGGAGGCGCGCCTCAAGAAGTATCAGGAGGCCGAGAGCATCCTCATCAACACCGATTACGCGATCTTCCCGATGTATCAGCGCGAGCACCTGTTCTGCCTGAACCCCAGGGTCAAGAACTTCAAGGTGGCCTGGAACGGCTGGAACGACCAGAGCTTCTACTCCGTCGAAATCGTCAACCCGTAAGGGAAAAGCGCCTACGGCCGGCCGCGGGTGACCGCGGCCGGCCTTGGCCATTTGCGCGCCGCGCGGCGCGTTACCAATGAGGAAGCCTTTCCCGTTGGTATCAAACACAGGAAAGCGAGATTTGGCCGATGGGCAAGTACATACTCCGGCGCGTCCTGATCACCATTCCGGTTTTGATCGGCATGGTGTTCGTCATCTTTTTCATGCTCAACGTGGTGGCGGGCGACCCGGTCACGATCATGATGAAGGAAAAGATCAAGCCGGACGTGATCGAGACGCTGAGGGCATCCATGCACCTGGACGACCCGTTTCCGGTGCGCTTCGGCCGCTATGTATGGGACGCGCTGCACGGAGACCTGGGCACATCCTACAAGCTGAAGACGCCGGTTACCAAGCTGATCGCAAACGCCTTCCCCACCACCATGAAGCTGGCGGTGCTGGCGGCGCTGTTCGCGTGGATTGTGGGCATCCCCATCGGCATCGTCTCCGCCGTGAAGAAAAACAAGTGGATCGACCACCTGTTCATGGGCTTCTCGCTCTTTGGCGTATCCATGCCCGTTTTCTGGATCGGACTGATCCTTCAGAACACCTTTAAGCACGTGCTGCCGGTCTCCGGCTTTGACACCTGGAAGCACATGATCCTGCCCACGATCGTACTGGGCTGGTCCTCCAGCGGCACCATCGCGCGGCTGACGCGCTCCAGTCTGCTCGAGGTCATGCGCAACGACTATATCCGCACCGCGCGGGCCAAGGGCCTTCAGGATCTCTTCGTCATCCTGAATCACGCCTTCAAAAACGCGATCATCCCGGTGGTCACCGTGATGGCCATTCAGCTGGCGAGCCTGCTCTCCGGCGCGGTCATCACCGAGACCATCTTTTCCATACCCGGCATCGGGCGGCTCTCGGTCAACGCCATCGAGAACCGGGACGCGCCGCTTTTGCAGGGCACGGTGATCTTCACCGCGGCCCTGATCATCGCGGGAAACCTGATCGCCGACCTTTTATACTCCGTAATCGATCCGCGCATCCGGGTGGACTAGCCCCCGCGGGTTTCACGCGCGGCGAAAGCCGGAGACGGGTTTCATTCGTTCGAAAGAGGTACGTTTGATGTTGAAGCGAAATCCCTTCAGGCTCCGCTCCCACGCCGACCGCTTTTCGCAGGAGGCGGCGGAGGCGATTCTGGCGGGCGAGGGCCCCATCCAGGGAACGGGCCTTCTGGACAGCCTGAAAGACATGCTCATCGCCAATAAGGCCGCGATGGCCGGACTCGTCGTCATCGTGCTGATCGCGCTGATGGCGATCCTCGCGCCGCTGATCGCGCCCTACGATCCCTATCTGGTTTCGCTGAAGGAGCGGCTGAACCCGCCGTCGCTGACGCATCTTCTCGGCACCGACGAGATCGGCCGGGACATGCTCACCCGCGTCATGTACGGCGGACGGGTCTCGCTGATGATCGGCCTGGTGCCCTCGTTTTTGTCGCTGGTCATCGGCTCCACGCTGGGGCTGATCGCGGGCTACTACGGCGGCAAGGTGGACGGGTTCATCATGCGCCTTGCGGACGTGATGCTGGCGTTTCCTTCGCTCTTGCTTGCGATGGTGGTCATGTACATTCTGGGCGCGACGCTGCTCAACCTCTTCATCGCGCTTTCGATCATCAACTGGGCGGGTACGGCCCGGGTGGTGCGGGCGCAGACGCTAGCGCTGAAAGAAAAGGAATTCATCGAGGCGGCGCGGTCGATGGGCGTGAGCCGGCTGAAGATCATGTTCCGGCACATCCTGCCCAACTGCGTGCCCAGCCTGATCGTGCTCTTTACGCTGGACATTCCCGCGGCGATCCTTTCGGAATCCAGCCTGAGCTTCCTGGGCGTGGGCGCGCAGCCGCCCACCGCCAGCTGGGGCCTGATGATCTCCGCGGGCAAGAAATTCGCCTACCAGTGCCCCTGGCTGGTGCTGGCGCCGGGCGTCGCGATCCTTCTGATCACCCTCGCCTTCAATTTTCTGGGGGACGGACTCAGAGATGCCATGGATCCCTACTTGAAAACCTGACGGGAGGGCGGTACAATGGAACGGAAAGAAGAAAGGCCGCTCCTCTCGATCGAAGGGCTGGTCACCACCTTTCGCATGCGCGGCGGCGCCGGCAACGCGGTGGACGGCGTGGATCTCACAATCCGCCGGGGCGAGACGGTGGGCCTGGTGGGCGAATCCGGCTGCGGCAAGAGCATGACCGCCATGAGCGTGATGGGCCTTCTGCCGGAAATGGCGAAGATCACCGCCGGGCGGATCGACTTTGCCGGCGAGGATCTGTCAAAATACACCCGGTCCCAGATGCTGAAAATCACCGGAGACCGGATTTCGATGATTTTTCAGGAGCCCATGACATCGCTGAACCCGGTCAAGACCGTGGGGGCGCAGGTGCGCGAGGCGATCCTGCTGCACCAGAAGATCTCGCGCCGGGAGGCCCGGGCCCGGGTGATCGACATCTTTCGGAAAGTTGGAATCCCCGAGCCTGAAAAGCGCTACGGCGCCTACCCGCACCAGCTTTCGGGCGGCCTCAGGCAGCGGGTGATGATCGGCATGGCGATGGTCTCGTCGCCGGACCTTTTGATCGCGGACGAGCCCACCACCGCGCTGGACGTGACCATCGAAGCCCAGATTCTGCGGCTGATGCGCGCGCTGCAAAAGGAGCAGGGCGCGTCGATCCTGATGATCACCCACAACCTGGGCGTGGTGGCGGAGATCTGCGACCGCGTGTACGTGATGTACGCCGGGCAGGTGGTGGAAAAGGCGGATGTGCGCCAACTCTTCAAGTGCCCCGCGCATCCGTACACGGCGGGGCTTCTCCGGTCGCTTCCGGGCCTTCGCGCGAAGGACGAGCGCCTCGAGAGCATCCGCGGCATGGTGCCCTCGCTGACCGGCATGCCCCCCGGCTGCCGCTTTTCGCCCCGGTGCGACCGCGCCTGCGAACGCTGCCGCAAGGAGGCGCCGCCCCTTTACGACCTTGGAAACGGCCACGCCGCGCGCTGCTTCCTGTTTGAAAAGGAGGGCGACGCGTGATGGAAACGTTGCTTCGCGCCGAGCGCCTGGTCAAGGAATTTCCGGTGCGCCGCGGCATCGTGCATGCGGTGTCCGACGTCAGCTTTGAGATCATGAAGGGCGAAACCCTCTGCGTGGTGGGCGAATCCGGCTGCGGAAAGTCCACGCTGGGGCGGCTGCTGCTCCGGCTCATCGAGCCCACCGGCGGCAAGGTGTTTCTGGGCGAGCGGGAGATCACCGCCCTGGCGCCGGGCGCGCTCCGGGAGGCGCGCCGCCGGATGCAGATGATCTTCCAGGACCCCTACGCCTCGCTGGACCCGCGCATGACCGTGGGCCAGATCATCGAGGAGCCGCTGGCCACCTACTCCATGGGCACGGCCCGCCAGCGCCGGGAGCGCGTGCGGGAGCTGATGGACAAGGTGGGCATCCGGTCGGAATTCTACGGCCGCTACCCGCACCAGTTCTCCGGCGGACAGCGGCAGCGCATCGGCATCGCACGCGCACTGGCGCTGAGCCCGGATCTGATCGTGTGCGACGAGCCGGTGTCCGCGCTGGATGTGTCCATCCAGGCTCAGATCCTGAACCTGCTGCGGGACCTGCAAAAGGAGTTCGGCCTGACGTACCTGTTCATCTCCCACGACCTGTCGGTGGTCAAGTACATCGCCGACCGGGTGTGCGTGATGTTTTTGGGAAAAGTCTGCGAGATGGGCGAGGCGGATTTGCTGTACGCGCGGCCGGCGCATCCCTACACCCGGTTCCTGCTGGAGTCCGTGCCCCAGCCGGACCCAGACCGGCGCGGCCGCGACCGGCAGATTCTGACCGGGGAGGTGGGCTCCCCGCTGAACCCGCCCCAGGGCTGCCGCTTTCATCCCCGCTGTCCCTACGCGACCGACCTGTGCAGAACCGTCGAACCGCCGCTTATGGAAGAGGACGGGCGGATGGTCGCCTGCCACCACGCGCAAAAGATAACAAGGGGGTTATAATTTGAAGCGCATTCTTCTCGCCCTTCTGGTGGCCGCGCTGGCGCTCTTTCCGACGTGGGCGCTGGCCGAGTCCGGCGCCGAGGCGTCCGACGACGCCTTCGAGGACCTGGGAGATATCGACATGGGCGACATCTGGGTCGTTCCGGAGGACGGCGGCCTGACCTGGGACGGGGGCTCCATGACCATCGCGCTGCCGGAGGACGCCTCCACCGGCTTCGCCTGGAGCGCCGAACTGGACGACGACACCGTGCTGACCGCGGAGAGCGATACCGTGGGTTCGGCCGGAGACGGCGGCATGCCGCTGCACACCTACGCCTATCTGCCCGGCGGCGACGGCACCGCGCTGGTGAGCCTCTACTACGAGCAGCAGGACGGCGAGGACGTGGCCGCCATGCTCAGCTACACCGCCACCGTGGAGAACGGCAAGATCGTGGACGTGGTCTATGAGGACCTGTCCGACTGGGGCACCGAGGGCGACGACGGTGGCGGCGTGCTCTACGACGGCGAAACCGGCGGCGTGTTGCTGTACCTGCCCGAGGGCATGCTGACGGTTTCCGAGGAGGACGGCGTCACGCGGCTCGAAAGCGATGACCAGTCCATCTGGATGACCATCCAGTACGATCCGGATGGTGACGCCGAAGCGCTTCTGGCCGAATTTGAAGACGAGGGCGAGCTGACGGTGGAGTATAACGACGAGGCCTCCGGCTCCAGTTTCCTGTCCACCACCGTGGACCGGGAGAGCGATCCGCCCCGGGGCATCCTGGTGTACGAGGTCGTGAAGGACGGCGTGGACACCATCATCGAGCACACCGGCTACCAGGCGCCCAGCGGCGGCGTTCTGATCGTCGATACGGGATATTTAATGCAGTGATGCGTTTGGACCCCGCCCGGTTTTCAAACGCGGAGGCGGTGTGCCGGTTTCGGCAAGCACCCGCGGATGCTTCCGGGCGGAAACCGGTCCGGGTGCGCTTTCCCCTTTCGGCCGGGGGTGGCCCGGCCTTCCGCGGAAAGCCAAATCCGCCGCACGCGCCGCCGGATTTGAGGGAGACGGAGCCCCGGCCCCCAAGCCTCCATTGGATGGACGGCGGCGCATTCCATGCTGATTTTTCAAGGAAGGGGTTCAGGGGGGATCATCCCCTCTGGCGGGGGTTCCGGAGGCGGAGCCTCCGGACATATCCACCGTGACATTGGCCGTCGGCGGCGCGGTGCTGGCCTCGGGCGAGGCCGCGCGGTTCGGGGAGAACAAGCTGCTCGTCGAATTTAAGGGGCGCGCGCTGGTAGCGCGCGCCTTTGACTGCCTGCCGGAGCGCCTTCAGCGGCGGGTGGTGGTCACCCGATGGCCAGCGGTGGCGGCGCTCGCCCGCGCGGCGGGGCTGACGCCGATCCTCCACGATTTTCCGGACGTCAGGGACAGCATTCGCCTGGCGGCGGAAGCGATGGAGGGGCTGGACGGCGCGCTGTTTCTCGTGGGCGATCAGCCGCTTTTGAAGCGGGCGTCGGCGGAACGGCTGCTGGCGGCTTTTTATGAAGCGCCGGGCAGCGCCGCGCGCCTTTCGTGGCGCGGCGTGCCGGGGAACCCCGTGATCTTTCCGGCGGCGGCGTTTTCGCATCTGCGCGCCCTTGCGCCGGGCGAGACCGGGCGCGCGGCGCTCGCGCGCGCCGGGGTGGGCGTGACGCTCGTGGAGGCCGGGTGCGGATACGAAATGATGGACTGCGACACGCCCGAGGCGCTGGAAGCCGCGCGGAAAATCGAAGGGCAATGACGCGCTGCCCGCCATCCCGGGCATACCACCAGAAAAGGGGAAACCGCCGTGCCGAACGCCATCGTTTCTCCGGGCATGACCCAGGCCGCACAGGCCGGCTGGAGTGTGCCAACCGTGCTCGCGGCGCTCGCCACGCTGATCGGCGTGCTGGCTTTGATCGGCATGGCCGCGCTCATGATCCGGCACAGGGGCCGCGCCGAGGGCGAGCGGGTCGTGCGCAAGGGCGCCAGGAACACCGCCGTGGCGGTCATGGCCGCGCTGTTCGGCGTGTGGGCCATCGCCTATACGGTCGGGGATCTTGCGGGCAGCCGCACCGGCGAGCACGCCGTCGCGCTGGCCGGGCTGTTTTTCCCGCTGATTGGCCTCGCGATGGTCTATCTGGGCATCTTCGACCGCCTGACGTACGACGAGACCGGCGTGACGCAATTCCGCGCGCTGCGGAAAAGGCCCAAGGCCATCCGCTGGAGCGAGGTCACGGCGGTGAAGCTGGAGCGCATCGGCCCGCTGCTGGAAGTGCGCGGCGGCGGAACCGTGCTGTACGTGGAGCTCCAAAACGACGGCGTGCCGCAGTTTTTGGGATTTCTGGCGCAGCGCGTCGAGGGAGAAAACAGGGCCGTCGCGGAGCGCCTGCTGTACGGCGAAACCGACGAAAAGCCGGACGGCTGAGCGCGTCAGTTTGCCCGCGCAAGTTTGCCCGCGCAAATTTGCGGGCGCGCGCAAAACCCCCTTGACAGCCGAAAAAAACGTATGCTAGAATGAGGCCAAAGAGAATAATAGGGCTGTAAGGTAGTGCTTCGCGCACGGGCTTTCCTGTTTCAAGATGGGATTGCCGGCCGGCCTCTCGTCTGCGAACAGGCTTCGCAGATTTTTTATTGTGTCCAAGGCGAAGGAGGGAAACCCATGCTGCTGATTGGAAACGGAAACGTCATCACGCGGGATGACGCGCGGCCGCTGGTCGCGAACGGCGCGGTGGCCGCCCGAGACGGCGCGATCGTCGAGGTAGGCTCCTGGGAAGCGCTGCGCGCAAAGTATCCCGGGGCCGAAATGCTTGACGCCCGCGGTGGCGTCATCATGCCGGGCCTCATCAACGCCCACAACCACATCTACTCCGCCTTCGCGCGGGGCATGGCCATCAAGGGCTACGCCGCCAAGGGCTTTTTGGAAATCCTGGACGGCCTGTGGTGGACGCTGGACCGCCACCTTAAAAATCCGGATACCCGTCTCTCCGCGGATATGACCTTTGTGGACTCAATCGAAAACGGCGTCACCACCGTGATCGACCACCACGCCAGCTACGGCGAGATCGAGGGCAGCCTCTTTGAAATCGCCGCCAGCGCCAGGAACCTGGGCGTGCGCGCCTGCCTCTGCTACGAGGTATCCGACCGCGACGGCCAGGAGAAGATGATGGAGGGCGTGCTGGAGAACGAGCGCTTCATCAAATACGCGCAAAAGGACGAAAGCGGCATGGTGGCCGCGCTCTTCGGCCTGCACGCGCCCTTTACGCTGTCCAACAAGACCCTTGAAACCTGCGCCGCGCACAACCCCGGCGCGGGCTACCATATCCACGTGGCGGAGGGCATCGACGACGTGCTCTTGAGCCTGCGCGAGCACGGCAAGCGGCCCGCCTTTCGGCTGCACGACTTCGGCATCCTGAGCGAAAGGACGCTCCTGGGCCACTGCACCCACGTGTCCGAGGCGGAGATCGACCTGATCGCCGGGACGCGCTCCATGGTGGGTCACAACCCGGAGAGCAACATGGGCAACGCCATCGGCTGCCCGCCGGTGATCAGGATGTTCCACAAGGGCGTCCGGATCGGCCTGGGCACCGACGGCTACACCAACGACATGCTGGAAAGCTACAAGGTGGCGAACCTCCTCCACAAGCACAACCTGGCGGATCCGTCCGCCGCGTGGGGAGAGATCCCGGCCATGCTGTTTCACATGAACGCCGAAATGGCCTCGCGGATGTTCGGCCGCGAGATCGGCGTATTGCGGGAGGGCGCCGCGGCGGACGTGATCGTTCTCGATTACGACGCGCCGACGCCGCTGACGGAAGGCAACATCAACGGCCACGTGATGTTTGGCATGAACGGCCGGATGGTGACATCCACCGTGGCGGACGGCAAGGTGCTGATGAGGGACCGAAAGCTCACCGGCGCGGACAAGCCGCTTTTGATGGCCAAATGCCGCGAGGCTGCCGGCGCGCTGTGGGCGCGCATCAATGAGGGGAGGTAATCCGCATGTCCGACAGAATGAACCCGGTGCCCTTTGAAAGCCTGATGGGCGAACTTTTGAGCGGCTACGAGCGCGAGGGCCGCGTATTCGGCGTATACGATATCTACCGCCACCAGGGCGGCACGCTGCCCCTCTTCGGCGAAACGATCGAAACCCCCTTCGGCCCGGCGGCGGGCCCCCATACGCAGCTGGCGGGCAACATCATCTCCGCCTACGCCGCGGGCGCGCGCTACTTTGAGCTCAAGACCGTGCAGACGCTGGACGGCGAGGACCTGCCCGTTGAAAAGCCCTGCATCCTGGCGGCGGACGAGGGCTACAACGTGGAGTGGTCCACGGAGCTGACGGTGCCCCAGGCGCTGGACGAATACGTAAAGGCCTGGTTCGCGCTGAAGCTCATTTCGAAGGCATGGGGCCTGGGCGACCCGGACGGCTTCGCCTTTAACATGAGCGTGGGTTACGATCTGGCGGGCATCCAATCGGAGAAGATCGACCGCTTCATCGAGGGCCTGAAGGACGCCTCCCAATTGCCGGTGTTTGCCGCGTGCCGCGCCTGGGCGCTTGAAAATCTCGGCAGGCTGGGCCTGAAGCGCGAATACGTGGAGGGCGTCAGCGCGCAGGTCTGCCGCTCCATCACGCTGTCCACGCTGCACGGCTGTCCGGCGGGCGAGATCGAGCGCATCGCCGCCTACCTGCTCTCCGAGAAAAAGCTGAACACGCTGGTCAAGATGAACCCGACGCTCCTGGGCTACGAGTTCGCCCGCAAGACGCTGGACGACCTGGGCTACGAGCTGTCCTTTGACGACCATCATTTTAAGGAAGACCTGCAGTTTGAGGACGCGGCGCCCATGATCCGGCGGCTTCTCGCGCTGGCGGCGGAGCGCGGACTCGAATTCGGCGTCAAGCTGACCAACACGTTCCCCGTCAACATCACGCGCGGCGAGCTGCCCGGCGGCGAAATGTACATGAGCGGCAAGGCGCTCTATCCCCTCACCGTCTCGCTGGCGGAGAAAGTGGAGCGCGCGTTTGACGGGGGCCTCCGCGCGTCCTATTCCGGCGGCGCGGACGCGATGAACATCGAGCGGATCTTTACCGCCGGCATCTGGCCCATCACGCTGGCGACGACGCTTCTGAAGCCCGGCGGCTACAACCGGCTGAAGCCCATCGCGGAAGCGCTGTCCGCGCTGCCCTACCGGCCCTTTACCCGGGTGGACCTGACGGCCCTCGCCGCGCTGGCGCGGGACGCTCGGCGGGACGCGCGCGTTCGCGCCACCGGAGCGCCTCACCCCAAGATGCCGAAAAAGGTGCCGCTGATCGACTGCTATAAGGCGCCCTGCGCCGACGGCTGCCCCATCCATCAGGACATTCCCGCCTACGTGGAGCTGGCGGGCCGCGGCCAGTACTTCGAGGCGCTCTCGGTCATCTGCGAGAAAAACCCGCTGCCCTTCATCACGGGCACCATCTGCGCGCACCGCTGCACCAAGGGCTGCACCCGCAACTTCTATGAGGAAAATATCCGCATCCGCGAGGTAAAGCTTTTGTCGGCCGGCCGCGGCTACGAGCGCTACATGTCGGTTCTTTCCCCCCGCTCCACGCGGCCTGAGCGCATCGCGGTGGTGGGCGGCGGCCCCGGCGGCATGGCGGCGGCGTTTATGCTGGCCCGGGGCGGCGCCCGGGTGACGCTGTTTGAAAAGCGGGCGGCGCTGGGCGGCATCGTGCGCTACGCGATCCCGCGCTTTCGGATTTCCGAGGCCTCCATCGAAAAGGACGCCGCGATGCTCCAGAAGCTGGGCGTGGAGATCCGGCTGAACAGCGAGGTGCTGTCCCCCGCGGCGCTGCTTGGCGACGGCTTCACCCACGTGGTGCTGGCCGTGGGCGCGTGGGTCAGCGGCGAGTTGAAGCTTGAAAAGGGCTGCGCCGTGGACGCGCTGAATTTCCTCCAGGCCTTTAACCGCGGCGAGGTGCAGACGGGTGCGTCCGTCGCGATCGTGGGCGGCGGCAACACCGCCATCGACGCGGCCCGCGCGGCGCTCCGGGTGCGCGGGGTGAACAAGGTGTCCATGATCTACCGCCGCACGAAGCGCGAAATGCCCTGCGACGAGCACGAGCTCGCCTTTGCCACCGAGGAGGGCGTCAGGCTTCTCGAGCTCCTGGCCCCGGTGGCCCACGAAAACGGCGTGCTCACCTGCCGCCGCATGGCGCTGGGCGAGCCCGACGCCTCCGGCCGCCGCGCGCCGGTGCCCACGGACGAACTGGTCGAGGTCGAGGCCGACACCGTCATCGCCGCCATCGGCGAAAAACCGGACTGCGCGCTCCTTTCCGCCGCCGGCGCCTGCGTGGCGGACCGCGGCCCCTCGGCCGTGAGGCAGGGCGAAAAACTGTTCCTGGTGGGCGACGCCCGCCGCGGCCCGGCCACGGTGGTGGAGGCCATCGCGGACGCCGCCGAAGTGGCGAGCCTCATTCTGGGCGGCGAGGAGGCCGAGCCGCTGCCCCTCAACGCCGCCATGCTGCGCGAGCGCCGCTCCGCGCTGAAAAACCCCGGCAGGCCCGAAAACGAGAACGAGCGGTGCCTCGGCTGCGGCAGCGTCTGCGGCAACTGCGTGGACGTGTGCCCCAACCGCGCCAACCAGGTGGTGGTGGTGGACGGCCGTGAGCAGATCCTGCACATCGACCGGCTGTGCAACGAGTGCGGCAACTGCGAAACCTTCTGCCCCTACGACAGCGCGCCCTATAAAGAAAAGTTCACGCTCTTCGAGCGCGAGGAGGACATGGACGCGAGCGAAAACCCCGGCTTCCTCATCCGCCCCGACGGCACGTTCCGCGTGCGGCTCGAGGCCGAGGGCGACCCCATGCGCCGCTTCATGGAGACTGTGAGGGATCTGAAATGAAACTGATACTGGGCGGCATTGTCGTCTCCTCCGGCGAGGATTTCCGCGCCGACGTGGCGGTCGACGGCGGCAGGATCGTTGCCGTCGAGCCGTCCATTCAGCCCAAACCCGGCGACGAGGTGATCGACGCCCGGGGAATGCTGGTCTTCCCCGGCTTCATCGACGCGCACACCCACTTCGACATGTCAAGCGGCGCCACCGTCACCGCGGACGACTTCGCCTCCGGCACCCGCGCGGCCGTTTTCGGCGGCACCACCTGCGTCGTGGATTTCGCCACCCAGGAAAAGGGCGGCACGATGGCGGAGGCCCTCGCGGCCTGGCACAAAAAGGCCGACGGCCGCTGTTTCTGCGACTACGGCTTCCATATGGCCGTCACCGACTGGAACGAGGCCGCGAAGGCCGAGCTTCCGGCGATGATCAGGGAAGGCGTCACCTCTTTCAAGATCTACATGGCCTACGACGCGCTCCGGCTGGCGGACGACCAGGTCTTCGGCGTATTGCGCGCGGCCAAAGCGCTCGGCGGCGTGGTCTACTGCCACTGCGAAAACGGCGCGGTGATCAACCGCCTGGTGGCCGAGGCCCGCGAGGAACTGCGCCTCGGCCCGTCGGAGCACCCCCGATGCCGCCCTGCGCTGATGGAGGCCGAGGCCATCGCCCGGCTGACGTACCTGGCCCAGCAGGCCGGCGCGCCCGCCGGCGTGGTGCACCTTTCCAGCGAGGCGGGCCTCCGCGCGGCGCTGGCCGCCCGCGCCCGGGGCGTGAAGGTCTTTCTGGAAACCTGCCCCCAGTACCTGACGCTGGAGGATTCCCGCTACGAGGAACCGGGCTTCGCCGGCGCGAAGTACGTGTGCTCGCCGCCGCTGCGCAAAAAAACGGACGTGAAGGCGCTCATCGACGCGGTGCAGGAAGGGGCCATTGATACCATCGCCACGGACCACTGCAGCTACACCCTCGCGCAGAAGGCGCTGGGCGAGGCGGATTTTTCCAAAATCCCCAACGGCCTGCCCGGCGTGGAGCACAGGCCCGCGCTGATCTATTCCGAACTGGTGGCGAAGAAGCTGATCGGGCCCGGCGACATGTGCCGCATGCTTTCGGAAAACCCCGCCCGCCGGTACGGCCTGTACCCGCGGAAGGGCGTCATCCGCCCCGGGGCGGACGCGGACATCGTGCTTTGGGAGCGGGATTTCAAGTGGGTCATCCGCGCGGAACATCAGCACATGAAGGCGGACTACACGCCGTGGGAGGACTTCGAGGTGACCGGGAGGCCCGTCCGGGTGCTGCTGGGCGGCGAGACCGTGATGGCAAACGGCGAAGTCTTCGGCCCCAAAGGCCGGTACCTGAAGCGGGGCCTGCCCGAACTGTAGCCGACATACCACCACAGGAGGTGCGATATGGCCTCTTTCTGGGTCAACGGCCGGCCGGTGAGCGCCGAGAGCGGAAAGCTGATCGACTTTCTCCGGGACGATCTGCGCCTGACCTCGGTGAAGAACGCCTGCGGCACCGGCGCCTGCGGCGCCTGCACGGTACTGATCGACGGGGCGAAAAAGCGCGCCTGCGTCACGGACGTGGCGAGGCTCGAGGGCAAGCGCGTCCTTACCGTCGAAGGGCTGACGGAGCGCGAAAAGGCGGTCTACGCCCACGCCTTCTCGGCGGCGGGCGCGGTGCAGTGCGGCTTCTGCATTCCCGGCATGGTCATCTCCGCCAAGGCGCTGCTGGATCAGAACCTCTCCCCCGAACGGCGGGACGTGAAGGCCGCCATCCGCGGCAACATCTGCCGCTGCACCGGCTACCAGAAGATCGAGGACGCGATCCTTCTGGCGGCGGACATCTTCCGCGAAAACCGCCCGGTGGAGGCGCCCCGGGCCTTCGGCCTTCTGGGCGAGGACATCCCTCGGGTGGACGCCCCGGCCAAGGCGCTGGGCGAAGGGCTCTTCGCGGACGATGTGATTCTGCCCGGCATGCTCCACGCCAAGGCCCTCCGGTCAAAATATCCCCGCGCGCTGGTGAAGAAGATCGACCTCACCCGCGCGCTCCGGCACCCCGAGTGCGTCCGCATCCTGACCGCTTTCGACGTGCCCTTCAACAAGACCGGGCACCTGGTGCCCGACTGGGACGTGATGATCGCCGAGGGGGATGTGACCCGCTACGTGGGCGACGCCATCTGCCTCGCGGCCGCCGAGCGGCGCGGCGCGCTGGATGAGATCCTCGCGCTGGTGGACGTGGAATACGAAGAGCTGACGCCCCTTCTGACCCCGGATGAGGCGCTTGCCGAGGGTGCGCCGCGCCTCCACGAGAAGGGGAACATCCTCTTTCAGCAGGAAGTGGAGCGCGGCGACGCCGAAGGCGCCATCGCCCGCGCCGCCCACAAAGTCACCCGCGTCTACGATACCCCCATGACCGACCACGCCTTCATGGAACCGGAGTGCGCCATCGCGCAGCCGGACGGCGAGGGCGGTATCCTGATGTTCACCGGCTCCCAGTCCGTCTACGACGAGCAGCGGGAGATCGCGCGCATGCTGAACCTGCCCAAGGAGAAGGTGCGCTCCCGCACGATGCTGGTGGGCGGCGGCTTCGGCGGCAAGGAGGACATGAGCGTACAGCACCACGCGGCGCTGATGGCCTATGTGACGGGCCGGCCCGTCAAGGTGCGCTTCTCCCGGGAGGAGAGCCTCCTGGTGCACACCAAGCGCCACGCGGCCCACATCGAAATGACCACCGCCTGCGACGAAGCGGGCTATATCACCGGCATGAAGGCGCGCATCGTGTTCGACACCGGCGCGTACGCGTCGCTGGGCGGGCCGGTGCTGCAGCGCGCCTGCACCCACGCCGCCGGGCCCTACAACTTCCAGAACGTGCGCATTTCCGGAATGGCGGTCTACACCAACAACGTGCCCGCCGGCGCGTTCCGGGGGTTTGGCGTCACCCAGAGCTGCTTTGCCGCCGAGATGAACCTGAACCTGCTGGCGGAGAAGGCGGGCATATCCCCCTGGGAGATCCGCTTCAAAAACGCCATCCGCCCCGGGCAGACGCTGCCAAACGGCCAGATCGCCGCGCCGGACACCGCCTACGCCGAGTGCCTTCTGGCGGTGAAAGACGCCTACGAGGCGAGCCCCTACGCGGGCATCGCCGGGGCCATGAAAAACAGCGGCCTGGGCGTGGGCGTGCCGGATACCGGCCGGTGCGAAATCGTGATCCGGGACGGCGCGGCGCACATCCTGACTTCCGCGGCCTGCATGGGCCAGGGCATCGCCACCGTGGTCATCCAGATGGCCGCCCAGGAGACGGGGCTTCCGGCGGAGATGTTCGTACACGAGGCGGCGGACACCCTGACCACCCCCAACGCCGGCACCTCCACCGCCAGCCGCCAGAGCCTATTCACCGGCGAGGCCACCCGGCGCGCCGCCCGGAAGATGATGGACGCGCTGGCCGGCCGGCCGCTCTCGGCCCTCGAGGGCCACGGCTTCTACGGCGAATACACCGGCGTCACCGACCCCATGGGCTCGGACAAGCCCAACCCGGTCAGCCACATCGCCTACGGCTACGCGGCCCATGTGGTGGTCATGGACGAAACGGGCAAGGTTGTGAAGGTGGTCGCCGCCCACGACGTGGGCCGCGCGGTCAACCCGAAATCCTGCGAGGGCCAGATTGAGGGCGGCGTGGCGATGGGCCTTGGGTACGCGCTGACGGAGGACTTCAAGGTGGAGAATGGCTACGTCAAGACCACCTACGCCACGCTGGGGCTCTTTCGCGCCACGGACATGCCGCCGGTGGACGTGATCCTCCTGGGCAAGGCGACCGACGATCAGCTGGCCTTCGGCGTCAAGGGCGTGGGCGAGATCGCCACCATCCCCACCGCCCCCGCCGCGGCCCACGCCCAGTACCGGCTGGACGGCGTGTTCCGCACCCGCATCCCCATGGCGGATACCGCCTATCAACCCAGAAAGCGAGGCGATTGACCGATGACAACCCCGGAGGCCCGGCAGGACCCGAGGCTTTACGAAATCTCGGGAAGGCCACCCGTCCTCAAGGCCGCGCCGCTGTCGCTGCAGCATGTGCTGGCGGCCATCGTCGGCTGCATCACCCCGGCGATCATGGTGGCGAACGCCGCGAACCTAAACCAGGAGAGCCGCGTGATCCTCATCCAGGCGGCGCTGGTCACCGCGGCGCTGTCGACGCTGCTCCAGCTCTTCCCCATCGGCCGCGGGCGGCTGAGGTTCGGCTCGATGCTGCCGGTCATCATGGGCATCAGCTTCGCCTATGTGCCCACGATGCAGGGCATCGCCCAGGGCGAGGGCGTGGCCGCCATCACCGGCGCGATGGTTGTGGGCGGCGTGGTGGCCCTTCTGGCGGGCTTCTTCATCCAGAAGGTGCGCAGGTTCTTCCCGCCCATTGTGGCGGGCACGGTGGTGTTCACCATCGGGCTTTCGCTGTACATGACCGCCATCAACTACATGGCGGGCGGCGTGGCCAACACGGCGGAGTCCGTGGCTGCCCGGGGTCTGACCGGCGCGCTGATTTACGGCTCCTGGCAGAACTGGCTGGTGGCGCTCATCACCCTCGCCGTCGTGGTGGCGCTGGGCAGCTTCGCCAGAGGCATGCTGAAACTGTCCGCGATCCTCATCGGCATGGCGGCGGGCTACCTGGTTTCGATGGCCTTCGGCATGGTGGATTTCTCCGGCGTGGCGGGCGCGCATTGGGTGGCCACCCCAACGATCCTGCCCTTCGGCATCCGGTTTGAGCCGGTGGCGTGTACGGCGCTGGGGCTTCTCTTCGCCATCAACTCCATTCAGGCGATTGGCGACTTCACCGCCACCACCGTGGGCGGACTGGAGCGGGAGCCCACCGACGCCGAACTCTCCGGCGGCATCATGGGCTACGGCTTCACCAACATCCTGATGAGCCTCATCGGCGGGCTGCCCACCGCCACCTACAGCCAGAACGTGGGCATCGTATCCACCACGAAGGTGGTCAGCCGCCGGGTGTTCGCGCTGGCGGCGGGGGTACTGTTGATGGCGGGCGTGTTTCCGAAATTCGCGGCGGCGCTCACCACCATCCCCCAGTGCGTGCTGGGCGGCGCGACGCTGACGGTGTTTTCCACCATCGCCATGTCCGGCGTCAAGCTGGTGACGGCCAAACCCCTCACGCCCCGCACCACCACCGTGGTGGGGCTTTCGGTGGCGCTGGGCATGGGCGTCAGCCAGGCCTCCGGCTCCATCAGCGGCCTGCCCCAGGGCGCGGCCATGATCCTGGGCCAGTCGCCGGTGGTGCTGACCACCCTCCTCGCGGTGATCCTGAACCTCATCCTCCCCCGGGAAGACCATGCGGCCGACGGCCGAAAGGAGCTTGAACATGAAACCCATTGAGTGGACGCTGAACCACATGCCCAAATCGGACGACCGGCAGCTTCCGGTGATGTCCCGCGAGAACGTCAAACGCGCGCGTTCCTTCCACCAGAGCTTCCCGGAGTATACCGTGACGCCGCTTCAGCGCCTCCGGGAGCTGGCGGGCAGGCTGGGCGTCAAGGAAGTGTTCGTCAAGGACGAATCCTATCGCTTCGGCCTCAACGCCTTCAAGGTGCTGGGCGGGTCCTTCGCGATGGCGCGCTACATCGCCGGGCAGCTGAAAACGGACGTCGGCAGCGTGGACTACGACTATCTGAAGTCCGCGAAGCTGGAGCGGGAGTTCGGCCAGGCCACCTTCTTCACCGCCACCGACGGCAACCACGGCCGCGGCGTGGCCTGGGCGGCGCGTCAGCTGGGGCAGAAGGCCGTGGTGCGCATGCCCAAGGGCACCGTGCGCGTTCGCTATGAGAACATCCGCAAGGAGGGCGCGGAAGTCACCATCGAGGACATGAACTACGACGACTGCGTGCGCCTGGCCGCCGCCCAGGCCGCCGCCACGCCCCGGGGCGTGATCGTGCAGGATACCGCCTGGGACGGCTATGAGGAGATCCCCTCCTGGATCATGCAGGGCTACGGCACCATGGCCATGGAGGCCGCGGAGCAGCTGCAGCACGCGGGCTACCGCCGCCCCACTCACATCATCGTGCAGGCGGGCGTGGGCTCGCTGGCGGGCGCGGTGGTCGGCTACTTCGCAAATCTCTTCCCGAAAGATGCGCCCAGGGTGATCGTGGTGGAGGCCGACACCGCCGCGTGCCTGTATCAAGGCGCGGTGGCCGGGGACGGCAAACCCCGCATGGTGGGCGGCGATATGGAGACCATCATGGCGGGCCTGGCCTGCGGCGAGCCCAACACCATCTCCTGGGACATCCTGAGAAACCACGTCACCGCCTTCGCGTCCTGCCCGGACTGGGTCAGCGCCAAGGGCATGCGCACGCTGGCGGCGCCGCTCGCGCCCGACCCGCAGGTGAAGAGCGGCGAGTCCGGCGCGGTGGGGCTGGGCCTTCTGGCCGCGCTGTGCGAGCGGACGGAATACGAGAAATTCAAAGATGCGATGGGCATTGACGAGACCAGCGTGGTGCTGATGTTCTCCACCGAGGGCGACACCGACCCGGAGAATTACCGGCAGATTGTCTGGGACGGGAAGTATCCTTCCTGTTAAATGATATTTCATCCATGACTTGACACAACGGAGGAGGAAAACACCATGGATTTTGACCGCATCAAATCATCCGCCGAGGGCTACAAGGCCGACATGACCAAATTTCTCCGGGACCTGATCGCCATCCCCGGCGAGAGCTGCGGCGAGGAAGGCCACATCCGCCGGATCGCCAGAGAAATGGAAGCCGTGGGCTTTGACAAGGTGGAGATCGACCCCATGGGGAACGTGCTGGGCTATATGGGCACGGGAAAGACCCTCATCGCCTACGACGCCCACATCGACACCGTGGGCATCGGCAACCGGGCCAACTGGACCTTCGACCCCTACGAGGGCTACGAGAACGACGAGGAGATCGGCGGCCGCGGCGCGTCCGACCAGATGGGCGGCATCGTCAGCGCCGTGTACGGCGCCAAGATCATGAAGGATCTGGGCCTTCTCTCCGACAAGTACCAGGTGCTGGTCACCGGCACCGTGCAGGAAGAGGACTGTGACGGCCTCTGCTGGCAGTACATCGTGAACGAAGACAAGGTGCGGCCGGAATTTGTGGTCGTGACCGAGCCCACCGACGGCAACATCTACCGCGGCCAGCGCGGCCGCATGGAGATCCGCGTGGACGTCCAGGGCGTATCCTGTCACGGCTCCGCGCCGGAGCGCGGCGACAACGCCATCTACAAGATGGCGGAGATCCTGCTGGAGGTCAAAGAACTCAATAACCGCCTGCACGATGACCCGTTCCTCGGCAAGGGCACCGTCACCACCAGCGAAATCTTCTTCACGTCCCCCTCCCGCTGCGCCGTGGCCGACAGCTGCTCCGTGTCCCTCGACCGCCGGCTGACCGACGGCGAAACCTACCAGATGGCGCTGGAGGAGGTCGCGAGCCTGCCCGCCTGCAAAAAATACGGCGCCAAGGTGAGCATGTACAGCTACGAGCGTCCCTCCTGGACCGGCCTTACCTACCCCACCGACTGCTACTTCCCCACCTGGGTCATCCCGGAGGACCACCCGGCCACCCAGGCGATGGTGGAATCCTTCCGCGGCATGTACGGCGAGCCCCTGGTGGATAAGTGGACCTTCTCCACCAACGGCGTTTCGATCATGGGCCGTTACGGCATCCCCTGCATCGGCTTCGGCCCCGGCAAGGAGAAGGAAGCCCACGCCCCCAACGAGAAGACATGGAAGGCCGACCTGGTAAGGTGCGCGGCGGTCTACGCGGCGGTGCCGGCGCTCTACTGCAAATAGGCGCGGAAAAAACCTCCGGCTTTTTCCGCGCGAGGGAAGAAGGTTTCGCGCGCCTGAAATCCCGCGGGATTTCCGGGCGGCGCGCTGACAGAAGGAATGGTTTCCTCGACCAGTGTGCGTACTGGCTTCCGGAAACCGTTCCCGGCGCGCATGTCGCCGGGAACGATCGAGGCCCGCAGCTGCTGTTGACGGCCCGCCGCAGATCCCGGTCCCAAATTTCAAGGATAGTTACCACCACAAGGATAAGGAGCGGATACCCATGAAAAACCCCATCGAGGCCCTGAAGAAGCTGAACCACGCCGGCATGTACGAGGGCGATTTCTTCCTGACCTGGGAAAAGACCCGGGACGAACTTCTGAGCGTGTTCGCCGTGGCCGACGCGCTGCGCGACCTCCGCAGCCGCAACATCTCCACCCGCATCTTTGACAGCGGCCTGGGCGTGTCGCTCTTCCGCGACAATTCCACCCGCACCCGCTTCTCCTTCGCCTCCGCCTGCAATCTCCTGGGCCTCGAGGTGCAGGACCTGGACGAGGGCAAGAGCCAGATTGCCCACGGCGAAACCGTGCGTGAGACCGCCAACATGATCTCCTTCATGGCGGACGTCATCGGCATCCGGGACGACATGTACATCGGCAAGGGCAACACCTACATGCACGAGGTCGTGGACGCGGTCACCCAGGGCCACAAGGACGGCGTGCTGGAGCAGAAGCCCACGCTGGTCAACCTGCAGTGCGACATCGATCACCCCACCCAGTCCATGGCCGACATGCTGCACCTCGTGCACCACTTCGGCGGCGTGGAAAACCTGAAGGGCAAGAAGATCGCCATGACCTGGGCCTACTCGCCCAGCTACGGAAAGCCGCTGTCCGTGCCCCAGGGCATCGTGGGGCTCATGAGCCGCTTTGGCATGGAGGTCGTGCTGGCCCACCCCGAAGGCTACGAGATCATGCCCGAGGTCGAGCAGGTCGCCCTCAAAAACGCCCGGGAGTCCGGCGGCTCGTTCAAGCGCGTCAATTCCATGTCGGAAGCCTTTGAGGGCGCGGACATCGTGTACCCCAAGAGCTGGGCGCCCTTCGCCGCCATGGAAAAGCGCACCGATCTCTACGGCAAAGGCGACTTCGACGGCATTAAGGCGCTGGAGAAGGAACTGCTCGGGCAGAACGCCACCCACAAGGATTGGGAGTGCACCGAGGAACTGATGAAAAAGACCAAAGAAGGCAAGGCGCTGTACCTGCACTGTCTGCCGGCGGACATCTCCGGCGTCAGCTGCGAGGCGGGCGAGGTCGCCGCTTCCGTGTTTGACCGCTACCGCACCCCGCTCTATAAGGAAGCCTCCTTCAAGCCCTACATCATCGCCGCCATGATCTTCCTGGCCAAGATGAAGGACCCCGTCGCCGCCCTTGAGTCGCTGGAAGCGCAGGGCTTCCCGCGCATGTTCGAAGAATAACAAACAGGCGGGTGGGGGCGCCGCTCCTTGGAACCCCGCAAAAGAAGCGTATTGAATATCCCGAATGCGGGGAAGCCCGGAGGGAATCCTTCTCCCCGGCGTTCCCCTGTCCATCATCACGCCGATGAAGGCGACGCCGAGGAGGGCGTATGGGCAAGAAAATCGTCATCGCGCTGGGCGGCAACGCGCTGGGCAACAATCTGCCGGAGCAGATGCTCGCCGTCAAGAAGACCGCCAAGGCCATCGCGGAACTGATCGAGGAGGGGCACCAGGTGGTGCTCTCCCACGGCAACGGCCCGCAGGTGGGCATGATTCAGGAGGCCATGGGCGAATACGGCAAGCTGCACAACATTCCGCACATCCCGCTCTCCGTCTGCGTCGCCATGAGCCAGGGCTACATCGGCTACGACCTGCAAAACGCGCTCCGGGAGGAGCTGCTCACCCGCGGCATCGCAAGGCCCGTCTCCACGGTGCTGACGCAGGTGCGCGTGGACCCCGAGGACCCGGCTTTTGAGAACCCCACCAAGCCCATCGGCCAGTTCATGACGAAGGAAGAAGCCGATCAAATGGCGGCGGAGAAGGGCTGGGTGGTCCGTGAGGACGCGGGCCGCGGCTACCGCCGCGTGGTCGCCTCGCCCAAACCCGTGGAAATCGTGGAGATCGAGACCATCAAGGATCTGATGAACGCGGGCCAGGTGGTGGTCGCCGCCGGGGGCGGCGGCATCCCGGTGATCGCGGAAGGGCGGCACCTGAAGGGCGTGCCCGCCGTGATCGACAAGGACTTCGCCAGCGAAAAGCTGGCCGAGATGATCGACGCGGACTGCCTCATCATCCTGACCGCCGTGGAGAAGGTGGCCGTCAATTTCCGAAAGCCCGACGAAAAGTGGCTGAGCGAGATGACCGTGGACGAGGCCGCCGACTACGCGCGCCAGGGCCAATTCGCGCCCGGCTCCATGCTGCCCAAGGTGGAGGCCGCCATGGCCTTCGCCCGCTCGAAGCCCGGCCGCACCGCGTTGATCACGCTGCTTGAAAAGGCGCTGGACGGCGTGGAAGGCAGAACCGGAACCATCATCCGCTGATACCCATCGGCACGGGCGGCGAAAATCCGCTTCCAAACGCCGCGCACCCGCAAGGGGCGCGGCGTTTTTTTCTGCCAGGATCAGCCCGGCTTCTGCGCCCCAAAGGGCTCGCCCCTTTGGGCGGGTTCATGCTTTTGTTTCATATTATCCCGCCGGGTGCGGGGAGGTCTATTGCTTTCCCTGCGTCCGGATGCTATATTTTTTACGGAGGTGGTTCCATGCGGATTTCGATTTTTATTGATGGCAACAATTTCTTCAATCTATGCAAAAAGCACCTGGGATGGAATGTGGATTTGCGGAAGCTGATCGAGTTTTACAACAAAACCGGAACGGTGGTGGATGCGTTTTATTATTCGGCGATAGACCAGGCGCGTCCGTCCAATAAATTCCTCGACGCGCTGCCGTATTATGGGTTTGTGCTGGTTTCAAAGCCGCTGAAAACCGTCGGCTACGGCGCCGAGGCGCATCAAAAGGGCAATCTGGACATTGAGATTGTGATGGATATCTTCAACACCATTGATAACTATGATATGGCGGTGCTGGTCAGCGGGGACGGGGATTTTATGCGTCCGCTGGAAATGCTCCGCGCCAGGGGGAAAAGATTCCAGGTGCTGTCGCATCCGGCCGTCGTCGCGCGAGAGCTTCTTACGGTTGCCGGAATGCATTATATCAATATCGCCACCCTTGAAAAAGATCTGAAGTACGCGCCGCTTTATGTGGGGCAGGAGGATGATATCCAATCCGCAATCGAAGATATGTCCCGGATTGAGGCTGAATATCCGATCTAACATACGCCTTCGCCTGTCTGCGGAACGAGCGGGGCCGGAGGAGCCGGGATGCGCTTCTCCAGCCCCCTTGTGCATTTCTTAACATCCCGCCTGCTTGACAGCCCGCCGTGGGTGTGGTATATTTTATCACGTTAGCAAAGTAAAGCGCGGAGGGGATATTCGATGAAGAGATTTTTTGCGATGCTGCTGGCGATCGTGATGGTACTGGCGGTGGCGGCGCCGACCCTGGCGGAGGATGCTTCGCTCCAGAAGATCCTGGACAAGGGCACGCTGATTCTGGGCCTGGACGACAGCTTCCCGCCCATGGGATACCGCGACGACAACAACGAGATCGTGGGCTTTGACATCGACCTGGCGAGGGAGGTTTGCGCCCGCCTGGGTGTGGAGCTGGTACTGCAGCCCATTGACTGGGACGCCAAGGAGATGGAGCTTTCCAGCGGCAACATCGACTGCATCTGGAACGGCATGAGCGATACGCCGGAGCGGCAGGAATCCATGGCGATGTCCAAGGACTACCTGAACAACAAGATGGTCTTTCTGGTCAAGGACGCCGCCTTCACGAGCCGTGAAGACCTGGTGGGCAAAAAGGTGGGCGTGCAGGCCGGTTCCTATGCCGAGGAACTGCTGGAGACCGACCCCGAGTACGCCGACTACTACAAGTCCCTGGGCGAGGTGCTGGCCTACCCGGACTACCTGACCGCCATCATGGACATGCAGAACGGCAGCATTGAAGGCATCCTGATCGACCTGGTGGTGGCCAATTACCAGATCAAGCAGATCGGCGACGCGAGCCTTTTCACCATCGACAACCTGGCGGACGACTACTACGCCGTGGGCTTCCGCAAGGAGGATGTGGCGCTCCGGGACAAGGTGGACGAAACCCTTGCCGCCATGGCCGCCGACGGCAAGGTGGACGAGATCTGCCAGAAGTGGTTCGGCGAGAACATCTCGCTGATCAGCGCGAACTGACCCGCCGCGAAAACAAAAGGGCATCCGGGCTGACTGCCTGCGCGGTCAGCCCGATTTGTCGGAAGGGGCGTCCAAATGCTGGGCAAATTCTTCAGCGATCCCGCGAAGCTCATGAACCTGACGGGCCTTTTGCTGAGCGGCGTGGGCACCACGGTGTCTGTGTTCGCGCTGACGCTGGTGCTGTCGATCCCGCTGGGCATGCTGGTGGCCTTCGGCAGGATGTCCAGGCTCAAGATCGTCTCAAAGCCGGTGTCGTTCTACATCTACATCATGCGCTCGACACCCCTGATGCTGCAGGTGATGTTCCTCTACTTTCTGCTGCCGCAGGTGCTTCCCTTCCGGTTTGACCGCTTCTGGGCGGTGATCCTCTCCTTTGTCATCAACTACGCCGCCTACTTCGCGGAGATCTTCCGCGGCGGCATCCAGGCCGTCCCGCCGGGACAGAAGGAGGCGGCCCAGGTGCTGGGCTACTCGAAGGCGCAGACGTTTTTCCGCGTCGTGCTGCCGCAGGTGGTCAAGCGGGTGATCCTGCCGGTGACCAACGAGGTCATCACGCTGGTCAAGGACACCGCGCTGGCCTCCGTGGTGGCCATCACAGAGGTGCTGACCATCGCCAAGAAGCAGGCCTCCGCCAGCGTGTCGGTGGATCCGTACATCGTGGCGATGGTCATCTACCTGATCCTCAACGGCATCGCCGAACAGGCCTGCAAGCTGGTAGAGCGCAAACTGAACTACTATTAGGAGGACGGCATGCTGAAGGCGACGAATATCGTGAAGAGCTTTGACGGCCTGGGCGTGCTGGACGGCATCTCCGTTTCGGTAGAGAAGGGCGAGGTGCTGGCGCTGATCGGTCCTTCCGGCAGCGGCAAGTCCACATTCCTCCGGTGCGTCAACCGGCTGGAGACCATCGATTCCGGAGAGATCGAGCTGGACGGCGAGAAGATGTGCTGGATGGAGAACGGAAGGCTGCGGGAGGCGGATGAAAAGACGCTCTCGCGCATCCGCCGAAAAATGGGCATGGTGTTCCAGTCCTTCAACCTCTTCCCGCACATGAGCGTGCTCAAAAACCTCACCGACGCGCCGGTGGCGGTGCTGAAGCTCTCGCGGGACGAGGCCGAGGCGCGGGCCGTGGCGCTGCTCAAAAAGGTGGGGCTTTCGGAGAAGGCGGGGGCCTATCCGCACCAGCTCTCCGGCGGACAGGCCCAGCGGGTGGCCATCGCCCGGGCGCTGGCGATGCAGCCGGAAATGCTGTGCTTCGACGAGCCGACCTCCGCGCTGGACCCGCAGCTGACCCAAGAAGTACTCTCCGTCATGCGGGATCTGGCCGCCGAGCGGATGACGATGGTGGTCGTCACGCACGAAATGGGCTTCGCCCGGGACGTGGCCGACCGCGTGATCCTGATGGCGGACGGCCGGATCGTCGAGGAAGGCCCGCCTGCGCGCCTTTTTGCCTCCGAAAACCCTCAAACCGTCCGGTTTCTGGGGGGTTCCGTCGCGCCATAGCGCAGGAAGGCGCTGGTTTTGCCGGTTTCCCGCGCCCTGTACGCCCCGCCGCGCTTGCGCGCCCGGGGGGCTTTGTGGAGCTGTCGCGGAGGTGGTCGCATAGTGGTGGCCGTTTTCGGTGAAAAATGCACCGGCAAGTACGAGCTTGCCTGTGCCCTTCGAGACGCGATCCCGATGCAATTGTACGCCGCAGACTGTTGGCTGCGGGAAGGCGAAGCGGAGGCCGCCGACAGGCTTCGGCGCCTGCTCCTTGACCGCCTGAGCCGCGCCCCGCACATCGTCTACGTGCTTCGGACCCGCGGCGAACTTGATCTGATCCCGCCCGGGGCGGTCCGGATTCGCCTGACGAGGGACCTTGAACGGATGAAGCAAATCCTCTGCGGACGCATGTTCGGGGACGAAAACCCCGGCGCGATGCGCGCGCTGGAGGCAGAACACGGCCTGTACGGCGGCGATGCCTGCGACCTGTCGATCCATGAACTGGATGGAGATTCCATCCGCGGCGCCGTAGACTGGGTGCGGCGGCGCCTCGGCCGGCAGGAAGCTTGATTCAAGCGGAAGGGGGATAACCCATGGATTTTTACGGCGTCGTCATGGCCCGGCGGACCGTGCGGGATTTTGAGGACAGGCCCGTCCCGAGAGACGTGCTGGAGCGGATTGTGGGCGCGGGGCTTAAGGCCCCTTCCAACAACCATATGCGGGAATGGGATTTCATCGTGCTGGAAGACCCAAAGGCGCGCATGAATGCCATCCGCATGGTGCGGGGCGATCTCGGAAAGGCCGAGTCGGAGGCCATCATCGACGCCTGGGGCCTTACCGACGAGGACCAGCGCGCCATGTACCTGGACGGGATCCCCAAGCAGCACCGGATGCTCCTGACCGCGGGCTGCCTGATCCTTCCGCTGTTCCGGCAGCCGGGCCCGCTGCTGCAGCCGGATTCGCTGTCCGCGCTCAACGGCTTCGCGTCCGTGTGGTGCTGCATTGAAAACATGCTGCTGGCCGCCGCCGCGGAGGGGCTTTACGGCGTCACGCGCATCCCCTTCGACGCCGAGATTGCCCATCTCAAGACCACTTTAAACGTGCCCGAAGGTTATGAAATCGCCTGCTACCTGGCGTTGGGATACCCATCCAAGGATCGTCCCGCGCTGAGCCAGACAAAGGTGAGCGCCCGGGACAAAATTCACATCGACAAGTGGTGAAGCGCCCGCCGGCTTCAGACCGTCACTCAAAGTCCCCCGAAGATTCAATCGCTTCCGGCAACCTGTGCGCCGGAAACGCGTATCTGCCTTCGGGACTGATGCTAAGGGCAGTATAGCACCATAGGTAAAATGGAAATGCCGGAGCATCTCATACCGACCCAAAACATTAATAATTCGTCGAGGTGGGTCTTATACCAATCCAGAACATTCTTGCATCGTTGCGGCGGTCCTTTTCGCGCAGGGCGGTGTCACGCTTCGCTCCGGCTCCTTGCCCTACAGCGAAAAAGCCTTGCCGCTTTGGATGCAGTAATATTTCGATTGGTCTTATCGCGCGGAACTGTGTCGCCTGCCGCTCAACATAGCGCTGCATTTCACGCCGAAGGCGTATCCCGAAGGGTCGCCTCGCTTTGGCTTCTTGTTCCGCGTCAAAAATCCTTCCCTCTTTGAAATCATGAATTTCTTACTTGGGATCAGATTTGCGCGGGCTTTCTCTTTCGCAATAAAAACGGGGTCCGCTTTTGCGGGCCCCGTTTCGGAGTGTTGAAAGCCTCAAAGGGTCAAAGCGCGGTCCGTCAGGCCGCCGGGGTGGCTGCCGCGGCGGGGGCCACGGTGGCCCCGGCATCGGAAGCCGCCGTTTCGGCGGGCGCGGCGGTGGCCTGAACCACGCCGTCGATCGTCATGCCCGCGACGAAGGGATCCAGCGCCTTAAACAGCGAATCGGCGTCGGGCAGCTTGTCCGCGTCATCCGCCTTTGTGGTGAGGCTGGCAAAGACCGACATGCCGCGGGAAGCGTCAAAGTATACGATGACCGATCGCACCGTCTTGGCAGCGGGGGCGCTCGTCGCTTCCGGGGCGATGGTCGCCTCCGGGGCGGGGGTCGCGGTCGCCGCCGCTTCGGTCTCGGTGGGCGCATAATCAAAGGTGAAGCCCCAGCCGGTGCGGCCGCCCACCGTAACCTCACGCACCTCGCCGGCCGTGGCGCTCTGGAGATAGGTGCTGTAGGTGGTGGCGTACTGCTGCGCCATCGCCTCCGCGCCGCCCTTGGCGGCCATCACGGAGACGCTATCAAGCGCGCTGTCGCCTGTGGGCTTATAGACGAAATTGGACACGTTGTCGTCGCTGGGGTAGCGCTCGTTCTCCATTGTGAAGCCGTCCACAGGCGACACGCTGCCGAGCTTGAAGTACTTGGGCTTCAGGGTATCGCCGGTGTTGGCGACGATCCAGTTATCCTCCGCCTGCACCGCGCCGTCCTTCACGCGGAGCGAGCCGTCAAAGTAGTCCCTGAGCAGCAGGTACCCCGCGACCGCCAGCACGATTGCCAGCGCGACGATGCCCATCGTGATCCATTCCTTCTTGGTGAACCCCTGCGGCTTGAATTCGTGCTTGGCCTTCATCCGGGCCGGCACCCGCTTTTTTCCAGCCATGTTCGCTGCGCCCCAATCCTGTTCAATAATAAGTCCTATCCGCGACAGTCTACCACATTTTGCACGCAAAATCAACGCCCGGAAGGAACCGCCGCCTCATAATCCAGCCGAAAAAAAACGCCGCAGAGGGCGCGGCGCGTCCTTTGCGGCGAATATCCAGGCGATTTGCGGAGGCTCAGCCCTCGGCCCCGTAGATAAAGTCGTGCAGCATCTGGGTGTTCTTTTCGAAGTCCGGCCGGATGGACCAGGTGCCGTTCTTGATGCCCGCGTCGAAGGTTCCGTCCGCCGGCAGGCGCAGCTGCTGGGCGTTGGCGATGTCCGCGCCCAGGCCCACCGTCGCCAGCTTGACCAGCGTGGCCATATCAAGGTTCGTCTCCACATAGGGCAGCAGCGAGGAGACGGCGTTGACGATGGTCAGGACGTTGTTCTGCTGCAGCTTCTTGGCGATGGCGGTGAGCACCTTGCGCTGCCGTTCGGTGCGGTTGTAGTCGTTGTCCAGGTAGCGGTTGCGGGCGAAAGCCATGGCCTGGTTGCCGGTCAGGCGCGTATTTTCGCCGTAATTTTTCAGCCTGGAGGTATCCAGAGACCGGACGATAAAGGTCTCCATATATTTATTGACGTAGCGCATCTCGTCCTTGGTGAGGCTCACTTCGATGCCGCCCAGCTTGTCGACCACCTCGGCCAGCGCGGTCATGTTGATCATCGCGTAATGGGTGATGTTCATGCCGAAGTTTTCATTCACCGTGCGCATGACCAGTTTGGGCCCGCCGTACACGTTGGCCGCGTTGAGCTTGGCCCAGCCGACGTTGTAGAGGTTCACCCAGGTGTCACGCATGAGGGAGGTCATCTTGACCTGGGCGGTGGAGGGATTGAGGGACAGAATGATCATGCCGTCGGTGCGGGCGTAGCCCTTGCTCGTCGTGGAATCGCCGCCCAGCAGCAGGATGTTGATCCACTGATCGGAGAGCCCCTCGGTCACGCTGAGATCCGCTACGTCCACGGGATTCTCGACGATGATCTCAGGCTCCGGCGTCTCTTCCGGAACGTACACGTCCTCGGTGGGATCGGCGGCGGCCGGCGTGGCCTCGGGGGTCGCCTCCGCGAAGGCGGGCATCGCAGTCATAAACAGCGTCAGCGTCAGCAAGAGCGAAACCAAAAGAAAAATGCGTCTCATCCTGTTCTCCTTTCATCTTTGGAAAACCGCCGGCCCCGCTGGGCCGCGCCTTAAAACACGAATCGCATACCGATAATTGTACCGAATAACAGGGTTTTGTCAACAGCTTTGGCCGTCCTTTTCCCGCGACTTAACCACAGACGCCCGCTTTGACCACATTTCGTCATCTTTCCGGTTCTTTTGACGTCATCCGGGCCGGTTGCATAAGATGACACGGGCCGCAATGTCGGCACACTCAAAAAGCGAGGTGCAATTCATGAAAGCGATCACCGTGACCCTGATCGTCGTGGGCATTGTCGGATTGATCCTCTCCGCGGTACTTCCCGTGATTGGCATTCCGGGGATCATCGGATCCGTGGCCGCGCTGCTGGCGGGTATCGGCTTCCTGATCTTCCGCTGCTACTGCTGCAGGAGCTGACCTGTCCGAGGCGTCCGATCGGCGCGCCGCCGTGAGCGGCGGCGCGCCGTGCCGAAAAGCCCGTCCGGCGCATTGTATGGGATGGGGCGCATCGCTGGTATTCCCGAAAAAGAGGTGTAGTCGTTATGAAATTAATCACGGTCGCGCTCATCGTGGTGGGGGTCCTGGGCCTGATCCTCTCCGCAGTCCTGCCCGTCGTCGGCCTTGCGGGCATCATCGGCGCGCTCGCCGCGCTTTTGACGGGCATCGGGTTTTTCATTCTCTGTTTCTGCGCCTGTTCCTGCAGGAAATAACCCGCGCGTACATTCCGCAAAATACGGCTTGCCGGGCATCCGCACCGGCAGGCCGCGCTTTGCCGCATTCAGGCCGAGAACTGGCTGAAGTACAATTTGGCGTAGAAGCCGCCCTTTTCAATCAGCTGGTCGTGGGTACCCTGCTCGATCACGCGGCCGCGGTCCATCACCAGAATCATGTCGGCTTCGCGGATGGTCTGGAGCCTGTGGGCCACCACGAAACTGGTGCGTCCCCGCATGATCCGCTGGAACGCCCGCTGCACGCGGCGTTCGGTCAGCGCGTCGATGGAGGAGGTCGCCTCGTCCAGAATCAGCATCGGCGGGGCGGTGAGCATCGCCCGCGCGATGCACAGAAGCTGCTTTTGCCCCTGGGAGATGCCCTCGCCCTCCTCCCGGATGACGGTGTCGTACCCTTCGGGCAGGCGCCGGATAAAACCCTCCGCGTGGGCGGACCGGGCGGCTTCTTCGATCTCCGCCATGCCGGCATCCGGCCGGCCGTAGGCGATGTTCTCGCGAATGGTACCCTCCCGCAGCCACGTGTCCTGCAGCACCATGCCGAACTGACGGCGCAGGCTGTCCCGCGTGATGCGGCGCACCGGCAGACCGTCCACGAGGATATCGCCCGAGTCCGGCTCGTAAAAGCGCATGAGCAGGTTGATCAGCGTGGTCTTGCCGCTGCCGGTGGGGCCGACGATGGCGACGCGCTCGCCGGGCCGGACGCAAAGGTTCAGGTCTTCGATCAGCGGCTGGTCCGGTGTGTAGCGGAAGGAGACGCCGCGAAGATCCACCGCGCCCTCCGCGCGCGAAAGCCGCGCGGCGTCCGGCGCGTCCGGCGCCTCGGCGGGGGCGTCGATCAATTCAAATACACGGGCGGCGGAGGCCAGCGCGCCCTGGAATTCGGTGATCACGCCGGAGATTTCGTTGAAGGGCTTGGTGTACTGGTTTGCGTAGTTGAGCGCGCTCACCAGCTGGCCCACGGTGATGAGGCCCCGCACCGCCCCGAAGGCCCCGAACACGCCCACCGCCACGTATACCACCGAATTGACGAACCGGGTGGCCGGGTTTGTGATGGAAGAGTAAAACAGGGCCTTGACGCCGGTGACGCGAAGGCTCCGGTTGATCGCCTCAAAGCGCTCCGCGGCCCGCCGTTGATAGCGGAAGGCATCCACCAGCTTCTGGCTGCCCACCAGTTCGTTGACAAGGCCCGTCATCTCACCCCGCACGCGGGACTGTTCCCGGAACATGTCGTAGGTGCGCGTGGCGAGGAATTTCGCCACAAACAGCGAAAGCGGCGTGACCACGATCACGATCAGCGCGATCCAGGCGTTGATCGTCAGCATCACCGCCAGCGTTCCCAGAATGGTCAGGCCGCTGGAGAAGAGCTGCGCGAAGCCCAGCAGAAGCCCGTCCGACACCTGGTCCACGTCGGTGATCAGCCGGCTCAGCACGTCGCCGTGGCGGCGGCCGTCGACGTAGGCGGCCGGCGCGCGGCCCAGCGCCTCGAAGGCGGCCGCGCGGATGCCCCGCGCCACCCGGTAGGCCACGCGGTTGATCAGAAGGTTCGCGCCCCACTGGGCGGCGGAGGTGAGCGCCACCACCAGCGCCAGGGTGCCGATCAGCGGCAGCAGAAGGTCAAAGCGCACTGCGCCGGGGCCCAGCACCATGTCCACGCCGCGGCCGATCAGAATCGGCGCGTAGAGGGTCAGCGCCACGGACGCGGCGGAGAGAAGCGTCACCAGCGCGAGGGCGGAGGCGTGGGGGCGAACGCTGCCGACGAGCCGCCGGAGGGTGGTTCGAACGCTCATCGGGCCACCTCCCCCGCGTCCTGAGAATCGCAGATGGCCCGGTAGGCCTCGCAGTCCCGGTACAATTCGTCGTGGACGCCCTGGGCGGCCAGCCGGCCGTCCTCCAGCACGAGGATCCGGTCGGCGTTACGCATCGCCGCTACCCGCTGGGAGATGACAAAGACCGTCATGCCGTGGGTGTCTTCCCGGAGGGCCTTGCGCAGCATCGCGTCGGTCTGGTAGTCCAGCGCGGAGGCGCTGTCGTCCAGGATCAGAATGTCCGGATTTTTTACCAGCGCCCGCGCGATGGTCAGGCGCTGCCGCTGCCCGCCGGACAGGTTTACGCCGCCCTGCTCCACGCGGGCGTCCAGGCCCTCGGGCTTCGCGCGCACGAAGTCCTCGGCCTGGGCGGTTTTAAGGGCGCGCCACATCGCCTCGTCGCCGGCGTCCGGCCTGCCCCAGGCCAGGTTGTCCCGTATGCTGCCGGAGAAGAGCTCCGCCTTTTGCGGCACCAGGCCGATGCGGCCGCGCAGCGCGTCCAGCGAATAATCGCGTACGTCCGCGCCGTCCACCGTCACGCGCCCGCCGGTGACGTCGTAGAGCCGGGGAATCAGCCCCGCCAGCGTGGATTTGCCCGCGCCGGTGCCGCCGATTACGCCGATCATCTGCCCCGGCATCGCGCGGAAGCTGACGCCCGTCAGCGCGTCCCGGCCGGGGGAATAGCCAAAGTCCACGTTTTCAAATTCCACCCGGGGCGCGCCCTCCGCCGCCGCCGCGCCGGGGCCGTCCGTTACGGAGGGCGTTACGCGCATCAGTTCCTCAATGCGCGCGCCGGAGGCCAGCGCCCGGGCGAATGTCACGATCAGCGTGGCGAGGGCCACCAGCGCCAGCAGGATTTGGGACATGTAGTTGATCAGCGCGACCAACTGGCCCTGGGTGATGGCGCCGCCGTCCACCCGCATGCCGCCGTACCAGAGAAGCGCCGCGATGGCCAGGTTCACCAAGACGTAGGTCATGGGATTGTTGAGCGCCGCCACGCGCCCCACCGCGATCTGCGCGCGCATCATGCGCTCCGCCTCGGCGTCGAAGCGCGCGGCCTCGTCCTTCTGGCGGGAGAAGGCGCGGATCACGCGGACGCCGCGCAGGTTTTCCCGCGCGATCAGCGACAGGTGGTCGAGCAGCGCCTGGATGCGGCGGTAGCCGGGCAGCGTGCGGTTGAGGACGAAATAGATCACCAGCGAAATCAGCGGCGCCGCGGCGAGGAAGATCAGCGTCAGGGGCCGGTCGATCAGAAGCGCCATGACGCAGGCGCCCAGCACGATAAACGGCGCGCGCAGGAGGATTCGGAGCACCAGGTTGACGCCGGCCTGCGCGCGGTCGATGTCAAAGGTGAGCCGCGTGATCAAGGTCGACGCGCCGACCCGGTCCACCTCGGCGGCGGACAGGCGGCCGATATGCGTAAAGAGCGCCGTGCGCAGCTCGGTGCCAAACCCCATCGCCGCCTTCGCCGCGAAGTACTGGGCCGTCAGCGAGCAGGTAAGCCCCAATACGCCCATCGCCACCATCAGAGCGCCGGTGGAGAGGATCACGCCCGTGTCCCGGCCGTTTACGCCCGCGTCCACCAGCCGGGCCATCAAAATCGGCACGATCAGTTCAAAGGTCGCCTCCAGCATCTTGAAGAGCGGCCCGACGATGCTCTCTTTTTTATAGTGCTTCAGAAATCTCGTGAGGGCAAATCCACCAGTCATGCGCATCTCTCCGGCGTAAACTTGCGGGCGCGCCCGCTGCGTTTTATCCTACCATACATGGGTAAAGTTCTCGGGTGCGGCGGCGCGCCCTTCGCAAAGATTCCGCGAGGCTTTTTGTTCGAGCCCCAAAGCCCGCCGGGAATCTTGACGCGAAAAAGCCGCCGTCCCCGCGGGGACGGCGGCTCGGCGCCGGTTACACCATTTTTCTCCAGAGGCCGTGCAGGTTGCAGTAGGCGTAGGCGGAGACGGGCTTGCCGTCCGTCAGCGCGAAGGTGGCCTTGGGGGCGTCGCCGGGGTTCAGCGCCTTGCGCTGGCCGCCGTTGGTGGTCTCCAGGTAGATCCACTCGATAAAGTGTTCCTCGGTCATCGGGTGCGCCACCGAGCCCACCTCGACGGTGACGGTGTTGCCGTCCACGGTGATCACCGGCACATGCTTCTCGTGGCTGGCGTCCACGCTGCCGGGCACCAGTTCGGTCATTTCGTCGCCGCAGCAGACCACCGGAACGCCGGAGCAGTTGATCATGCCGATCAGGTTTCCGCAATGCTTGCAGATGAAGAAACGGGATTCGCACACAGCCATGGCAGATTCCTCCTTTTGATTTTGGGTGTCGTGGTGTGCCTTCGGTGTCCTACAGCCCGGCGTGGCCCCCGAAGGCGTTATTGAGCTCGGTCAGCCGGGCCATGTCCCCGATGAGGATGAAGCCGGCCAGCCGTTCGCCGCGATAGTACAGCTTTTCGTAGAAGCCCTTTTCGTCGTCCCGCCGCTCTTCCGCGCGGTAGGCGCCGGAGGTGCCGTGCTCGCCCACGGCGTAGAGGGACGTATCCAGCGCGTTCAGCGTGAGCGCGCCGGTGACGCCCGGGTATTCCACCGCGTCGCCCGCGGCGTTGGCGCCCGCCGCGCGGCCCTCCTCCACCGCCTGGGCCCACAGCGCGAAGTTGACGCCGTCGCACTCGGCGCAGTCGCCCGCGGCGTAGACATCGGGCAGCGTGGTGGCCATGTGGTGATCCACCACCACCGCGCGGGTTGCCTTCGCGCCCGCCGCGACCAGAAGCTCCGCGTTGGGGACGACGCCGGTGGATACGATCACCAGATCCGCCGGGAAGGTTTCGCCGGTCCTCAGCGCCACCCGCTCGGCGCGGCCATCGCCCTCGATGGCGCAGACGGCGGCGCCGGTGCGCAGAGCCAGGCCCTTTTTCTCCATCAGCATCGAAAGCGTCCGCGCCGCGCCCTCGTCCAGCTGGCGGGGCATGATGCGCGGCAGGGTCTCGATGACGGTCACGTTGGCGCCCGCTTTTTTCAGCTCCCAGGCGGCCTCGATGCCCAGCACGCCGCCGCCGATTACCACCGCGTTTTTGACCGTTGGCAGCATCTTCTCGATCTTCAGCGCGTCGCCGGCGCTGCGGATGGAGATCACGTTGTCAAAGTCCATCCCGGGGATGGGCGGGCGGAAGCAGCGCGCGCCGGCGGCGAAGATCAGCTTGTCATAGGCAAGGGTCGCGCCGGTGGAGGTGGTGACGCGCTTTTCGTCGGCGTCCACGGCGGTGGCCGCCACGCCGGTCAAAAGGGTGATGTCGTTCTCCTCGTACCATGCCTTGGGGCTGATGGCGATCTTGCCGCAATCGAAGTCCGTAAGGAGCGTCTTGGTCAGCATCGGCCGGTTATAGGGCAGATCCTCCTCCGCGGACAGGATCACCACCGGCGCGGTTTTGTTGCGTTCCCGGACGGCCTTGGCCGCGTTGTAGCCCGCGGCGCCGCCGCCGATGATCAGAAAGCGCTCTTCGGTGTCCCGGGTGGGCACCGGCGCCGCGTCCTCCACGGGGACGAAGCTCTCCCGTCCCGCGCCGCAGACCGGACACACGTCAAAGGAGGCGTCGAACACCTCGCCGCACACCAGGCAGCGCACCTTGCCGCCGGGTTTTCCGGCGCGGACGGGCGCTTTCAGCGGCTCAAAGCCGCCCCGGGCCGCGCCGCACAGCGGGCAGTTGTCCAGGGCCGCGTCCACCGTCGCGCCGCACACGGTGCAGCGGGCTTTTGCGCTCTCGGCGGGGGCGGGACCGCCGGAAGCGGAGGGCGCGTCCGCGGGCACGAACTTATCCGGCCCCGCGCCGCACACCGGACAGATGTCCTTGTCCGCCTCAAACACGGCGTTGCACACGGTGCAGCGCACCTTCCGGGACACCGGCGTTTCGGGCGCGTGCGCTTCCGAAAGCGCGGCCTCGCGGCTGCCGAAGGGCACGAACTTATCCGGCCCCGCGCCGCACACCGGGCAGGTGTCCTTGTCCGCCTCGAACACGGCGTTGCACACGGTGCAGCGCACCTTGGGGGAGACGGCCTTCTCCGGAGCGGGCGCGTCCGCGGGCTTTTCCGCGGGCGGATCGCTCAGCACCAGGCGCGCGAAGTCCTCGCCGAAGGCGCGGGCCTCCGTGAGCTGTTTGTCGTCGGGCTTGAAGCGCACGCGCAGCCCGTCCGACACCTTCAGCCGGAGCTGCTTCAGCCGCTCGATGATGTGGGGCACGCCCTCGCCGCTCCAGCCGTAGCTGCCGAAGGCGCTGGCGCGCTTGCCCTTGACCATGGGCGGCAGCATGTCGCTGGTCAGATCCCAGATGGGCTTCAGGGCCTCGCCCACCATGGTGGGCGTGCCCAGCAGGAAGCCGTCGGCCCACTCGATCTCCTCCAGCACCTTCCGGGGATCGTCGGTGACCATGTCGTGCAGGCGCACCTCGACGTCGCCCGCGGCGCGGATACCCTCCGCGATGCCTTCCGCCAGCGAGCGGGTGTAGCCGTAGGCGCTGACGTAGGCGATGATGATGGCTCTCTTCTGAAAGGGGCTGTCCGGCTGGCACCACTCCGAATACATGGCGATGGTCTCCTCCACATGGCTGTCCAGCACCGGGCCGTGGCCGGTCAGGATCATCCGAATATTGAGGTCCTTGATGCGCGAAAGCGCCGCGGTCATGTAGGGCCGCTTGAACGGGCCGATGATGCCGTCAAAGTAGTATTTGAGCGCGTCCCGGTAGGCGTTCTCGTCGGTCACGGTGCTGCGCAGGATGCCCGGATGGCTGAAGTGGGCGCCGAACGCGTCGCAGGTGACGAGCGCCCCGTCTTCCTCGATCAAGGTGAACATGGTGTCCGGCCAGTGCAGGTTGGGCAGCGGCATGAACAGAAGGGTCTTGCCCCCCAGTTCCAGCCGGTCGCCGTCCTTGACCGGGATGGACCGAAAATCTCGGTTGACGATGTGCCTCAGAAAGCCGATCGCCGTACTGGTGGCGACGATCTGAATCTCCGGGTTCAGCTCCAGCAGGTGCTCGATGGAACCCGCGTGGTCCGGCTCCGTATGGCTGACGACGATGTAGTCGATCTTTTTTACGTCCACAAGGCCGTCCAGCGACGCCATGTACTCGCCCAGGAATTTATGCTTGGCGGTTTCGATCAGCGCGGTTTTTTCGGAACCCTCCAGCACATAGGCGTTGTAGGTGGTGCCGTACCGGGTTTCCATCACGATGTCGAACACCTTGAGCGACGGGTCCTGCACGCCGCAGAAGGTCAGCCCGTCCGCCAGCTTGAGTGTCTTCACTTCGAGTCCCCCTTCGAAATTGACGTCCCGTTTGAATGCCCGCGTGTTTCTCGCCCTCCGTCCTTGACAGGCGCGGCGGCCGCTGGTATAACGGTAAAAAGATCACCGGGAGGGATGCGCGTGCGCTTTCAGCCGATCAAAAGCGCGGAGGACCTGGTTCGCCGGGTAGACGAGCTGGGTTTTCTGCCCTTTACCCGCTGCGGCGTTCCGGGCCTGTCCGTCGAAGAGCTGACGCCGCCGGAGTTCTGGTTCGTCCGGGGCGTCGAGGGCCCCTGGGAGTGGCGGCAGCAGGTCATCGACCATTTCGCCTACGGAAAGCTGCTGGGGAAAAACGCGGGGTTCGTCAGCTTCGAGTGGTTCCCCGCCCTCTGCAACCACCGGCGCGGCGGGCTGGATTTTGAGACGCGCTACGAAGAGGGCCGGGTGCCCCACGCCGCCAGGCGCCTGTATGAACTGCTGCTTTCGCAGAGCCGCTCCACGCCGGAACTGAAAACCCTCGCCTCCGGCGCGGGGTTCGACGGGGCCATCACATCCCTTATGATGTCCACCGATGCGGTGATCAACGGGTTCGACGCGAAAATCGATTCGATGGGCCGCCCCTACGGCTGGGGAATCAGCCGCTACGCCGCGGCGGACATCGCCTTCGGGCCCATGACGCGCGCGGCTTTTTCCGAGGCGCCGGAGGAATCCTTCGAGCGCATGCGCGCCCACATCGCGTCCCTCTGCCCCGGCGCGGACCGGCGGGCCGTCCTCCGGCTCCTCCGCGCCTGACGCATACGTATATTATACCAATTCGCCTCCGAAATGGGAAGGGGGATGCGCGAGTTCTCCGCCCCCCGCGTTAAAGATCGGGAAAATGCCCGTTCTTCCGGTTGACAGCATGCTCCCGGCGGTGATATACTGCTGTTCGGGGTTAGCGGATGCTAACCCATGCCTTGGGCCGTTGGTTAGTCTAAACTTACTGCGGCCGAAACGAACCAATACGGAGGCGATCGTGATGCCGCTGACGATGGCGCGGGCCGGGGAGACCAACATCATCCGGAAGATCACCGGAAGGGACGAGGTGCGCAGGCACCTGGCGGAGCTGGGCTTTGTGGCGGGCGCGGAGGTGACGGTGGTCAGCGAAATCGCGGGAAACATGATTTTGTCCGTCAAGGACAGCCGCGTGGCGCTGGACCGGGGCATGGCGACCCGGATTATGATCTAGAAGGGGATGGGGCGATGAAGACGCTGCGGGAGGCGAAGGTGGGCGAGACTGTCCGGGTGGTGAAGCTCGCGGGCGAGGGTGCGACCAAGCGCCGGATCATGGACATGGGGATCACCAAGGGCGCGGAGGTGACGGTGAAGAAGCTGGCGCCGCTGGGCGACCCGATGGAGCTGACGGTGCGCGGCTATGAACTGTCCGTGCGCAAGGCGGACGCCGAAATGGTCCTGGTCGATTAGGCCCGGCCCGCGATGAAAGAGGAGGGGGAAGCAGCATGCCCGTAAAGATTGCGCTGGCCGGCAACCCGAATTCCGGCAAGACCACCATGTTCAACGACCTGACCGGCTCCGCCCAGTACGTGGGCAACTGGCCGGGCGTCACCGTGGAGAAGAAGGAAGGCCGGCTCAAGGGGCGCGGCGACGTGGTGGTCCAGGATCTGCCGGGCGTCTACTCGCTGTCGCCCTACACGCTGGAGGAGGTCGTGACCCGGAACTATCTGGTGAACGACAAGCCCGACGCGATCCTCAACATCGTGGACGGCACCAACATCGAGCGCAACCTCTACCTCACCACCCAGCTGACGGAGCTGGGCATCCCGGTGGTGGTGGCGCTGAACATGATCGACGTGGTGCGTAAATCCGGCGATGCCATCGACGTCCACAAGCTCAGCCGCGCGCTGGGCTGCGAGGTGGTGGAAACCTCCGCCCTCAAGGGTCAGGGCTCGTTTAAGGCGGCGGAGCGCGCGGCGCTTCTGGCGCTTGAGGGCCGCCGGGCCGAGCCGCCCCACGTGTTCGACGGCAGCGTCGAGCACGCCATCGCTCACATCGAGGAGGCCATCGAAGGAAAGGTCGACCCGGAGCGCGCCCGCTGGTATGCGATCAAGCTGTTCGAGCGGGACGAAAAGGTCGTCGCGCGGCTGAATCTCCCCAAGGAACTGATGGCCCACGTCGAAAAGGACATCGCCGCCTGCGAGGCGGAGATGGACGACGACGCGGAATCCATCATCACCAACCAGCGGTACGCCTTCATTTCGCGGGTGGTTGGGACCTCCGTCCGCAAAGTGCGCGCGGGCAAGGCCAGCGCCTCCGATAAAATTGACCGCGTGGTGACCAACCGGGTGCTGGCGCTGCCGATCTTCGCCGTGGTGATGTTCCTGGTGTACTTCATCGCCATCACGACCGTCGGCGGCGTGGCCACCGACTGGGCCAACGACGGCGTGTTCGGCGACGGCTGGCATTTCCTGGGCATCGGCGGCGCGCAGTACGAGGAAGCCCTCGGCGCTTACGAGGAAGGCATGGCGGCGGACGAGACCTACCAGGCCGCGCTGTTGGACGATGAAAACGGCGTGACCGACGCGGAGCCCGAATATACCGGCGGCGAGGAACCCGACCCGGCCGCCTACGGCGTATGGGTGCCGGGCGTGCCGGTGATTCTGGAGGGCTGGTTGGACGCGGCGGGCACGACCCCCTGGCTCAAGAGCCTGGCGCTGGACGGTATCGTCGGCGGCGTGGGCGCGGTGCTGGGTTTCGTGCCGCAGATGCTGATTCTGTTTTTCATGCTGGCGATCCTCGAGGACGTGGGCTACATGGCCCGCGTGGCGTTCATCATGGATCGGATCTTCCGCCGCTTCGGCCTGTCGGGCAAGAGCTTCATCCCGATGCTGATCGGCTCTGGCTGCTCGGTGCCGGGCATCATGGCCTCCCGAACCATTGAAAACGAACGCGACCGGCGCATGACCATCATGACCACCTCGTTCATCCCCTGCGGCGCGAAGATGCCCATCGTGGCGCTGATCGCGGGCGCGCTGTTCGGCGGGGCGTGGTGGGTGGCGCCCAGCGCCTACTTCATCGGGGTGGCTTCGATCATCGTCTCCGGCGTGATCCTGAAAAAGACCAGGGCCTTCGCGGGCGAGCCCTCCCCCTTTGTGATGGAACTGCCCGCCTACCACGTGCCCTCCGCGGGCAACGTGCTCCGCTCCACCTGGGAGCGCGGCTGGTCCTTCATCAAGCGCGCGGGCACGATCATCCTGCTGGCCAGCGTGTTCATCTGGTTCACCTCCGGTTTCGGCTGGATGGACGGCAGTTTCGGCATGGTGGAGGACATGGACCACTCCGTGCTGGCCCGCGTAGGCGGCGCCATCGCGCCGGTCTTCGCGCCGCTGGGCTTTGGCACCTGGCAGTCCACGGTGGCGACGGTGATGGGCCTGGTGGCCAAGGAAGAGGTTGTGAGCGTGTTCGGCGTACTGTACGGCGTACACGGCGATGCGATGGCGATGGTGGAAGGCGCGGCGTATTCCGGCCTCGCGCCCATCGCGGCCCACTTCACGCAGCTGTCGGCCTTCAGCTTCCTGCTGTTTAACCTCTTGTGCGCGCCCTGTTTCGCGGCGATGGGCGCCATCCGGCGGGAGATGAATTCCGCCAAGTGGTTCTGGATCGCCATCGGCTACCTGTGCGGCTTTGCCTACGCGGTGGCCTTCACGGTCTACCAGATCGGACGGATGTTCACCGCGGGCTTTTCCTTCGCGGCGCTGATCGCGCTTTTGCTTCTGGCCGCCGGGGTCTACCTGATCGCCCGCGGCAACCCGTACGACAAAAATCTTCGGACCATCAAAGGAGTGACGGCATAATGCTTGGCAATATCATCGTGGCGGCTGTTGTGCTGACCGTCATCGCGCTGGCGGCGTGGAAAGTGATCAAGGACCGTAAAAAGGGCGGCGGCAGCTGCGGCTGCGACTGCGGCCATTGCGGGTCGGGCGACGCCTGTCACAAGCACTAGAACGGCGAGGGAGCGCCGGGACGGCGCGCCCGAACCCCGTTTTAAGAAAGGTTCCGGCGCGCTGATCCGCCGGAACCTTTCTTTTTGGAGCCCGCGGGTTGACACAGGGACATCCGCTCGTCTATTATGGCCGGGAAGGGGGTGGCCGGATGCGCAGGGCTTTCGCGGCCGCGGCGGTGCTGATCGCGGTGCTGGCCGCCTTCGGGCTATTCTCCCTGTCAAAATCCCGCTCATTCCAACTCTTCGGCCGCTTGGTGACGCGGGTCGACACAGCGGAAAAGCGCATCGCGCTGACCATCGACGACGGGCCCACGGAGCGCACCGGCGACATCCTGGATGCGCTCGCCAGCCTGGACATCCCCGCTACGTTCTTCCTGTGCGGCAACGCCATCCTGGCGCGGATGGAGGACGCGAAGGCGATCACCGCAGCGGGTCACGCCATCGGCAACCACAGCTTCAGCCACCGGCGGATGGTGCTTGTCTCTTACGGCTTCTGCGCCCGCGAGATCGGGGACACCAGCCGCCTGATCCGCCAGGCGGGGTACGCGGGCGAGATATACTTCCGACCCCCCAACTTCAAGCGGCTCCTGGTGCTTCCGTGGTACCTCAAAAACGAGGGGATCACGACGGTGCTGGCCGACGTGGAGCCGGAGACCGCGCTGGGTTTTGACGCCTCCGCGGAAGACCTGGCGGATTACCTGGTCAGGCGCGCGCGGCCCGGGTCCATCGTACTGATGCACCCGATGTATAACGATCATTCTCTCGCGGCCATCCGCCTGGCGGTTCCCAGGCTGCGGGCGGAGGGATATTCCTTTGTCACGGTGGAGCGTTTGATCCGGGAGGGACAGGGCGATGGATGAGCGGGCGCGGGCATACTGGCAAAAATTCCTGTTGGAGACGGGGCGGGCGGAGAGCCTTGAACCCTACGAATGCTTCAGCTTTGCGGACAGTGAGGAGAGCGCGGACGCACTGGCCGAATTGGTGCTTTCCGGCAAAAAGCGCGCCACCAGCGGGAGCGTCGACGGATGCCGCCTGTCCGGCCAGCGGCCGCCCCGGCCGGGGGATCTGTCCCTCGTCACCGACTGGGCGGGAACCCCCCGCTGCGTGATCGAGACGGAGACGGTGGCGGTGCTTCCCTTTGACGAAATCACCTTCGAACGGGCCGCGCTCGAAGGTGAGGATGAGCATATCGAATCCTGGCGGAAAAACCACCGGGGCTTTTTCTCCCGCGAGGGCGAGCGTCTGGGCTACGCCTTCCACGAGAAGCTGCCGGTGGCGTTTGAAACCTTTCGCGTCGTCTATCCGGCCTGATTGCCGGCCTGCGCGGCCTGCGCCACCCGGACGCTGACCACCACGCCCAGGATGACCAGCGCGCCGCCCGCCATATGGCGCCGGGTGAGCGTCTCGCCCAGCAGGATTACCGAAAACAGCGTGCCGAAGATGGGCACCAGGTTCATCAGAAACGCGGAAGTCGACGGCTTGAGCCGCCTCAGGCCAAAGTTGTACATCAGGTACGCCGCCACCGAGCACAAAGCGCCCAGGTACAGAAGCATGGCAAGCGACGGCAGATCCGGCGCCTGCCATTTTTTTACCTCGAAGAGCGTGAAGGGCAGAAAGCCGGCAAAGCCGGCCAGCGTCTGATAAAACGACAGTGTGACCGCCGGAAAGCGCCCCACCACCCTGCGCGTGGAGAAGATGTACGCCGTCCAAACGATGCCGGTGCCCAGCAGGATCAGGTTGCCCATGAGCGGGTTCTCCGCGCCTTCGGCCGCCTCCGAGCCCACCGAGATCAGGTACACCCCCACGATCGCCAGCGCGATGCCCGCCACCTGCCTGAGCGTGATGGGCGTCTTGTATACGATGCGCTCGCCCGCCAGCGTGATCGCCGGGAACGAGGCCACGATCAGCGCGGCGCTGGACGCCGTGGTCAGCGTCAGCCCCACGTTCTCCAGCAGGAAGTACAGCGTGATGCCCATGAAGCCGCTGAAGGCGATGGGCAGAAATTCCCGCCACGTGGGACGGACCCGCTCCTTCAGCACCCTGCGCGCGACCCAGAGCAGAATCAGCGCCACAAAAAAACGCGCCGCCGCCAGCGTGATCGGCGCGAACGTGCGGTATGCCACCTTTGTGGCGATGAAAGACGAGCTCCAGATGATGAGCGCGCCCACCGTCGCGAGGTAGTGCCAGCCGTTTTTTTCGTTCATAAAGGCTCCTTTGCCTTGGCGATAGAAATCCGCTTTGCGGCTTTTTGCCGATGTTTGGAACGGGACGGTTTCACCGGGCAATGAAAAACCCTTTGCAACTATTCATTGCGTGAAAACCGATTCGGATACGCTTTCCCCGTCAGCCGGGCTTGCCTGGCCTTTTGGGGGAAAGCCCAATCCGCGTGCCGCCGGATTTGATGAAACGTAGAGAGGGCTTCGGCCCTCTCTACACGCTTCCGGGGTTGGGATTTACGCGCCGATCGCCGCCCTTTTCCTTGAGGTCCGGGGCGCAGCCCCGATTCATCGAAGGAAGCCGGTGGGAGGACAGGTGCGCCCGCAGGCTGCCCATACCGCGATACGCGCTATGCGCCGAGATACGCCTTTCGGACCTTGTCATCCTCCATCAGCTCGGCCGCGGTGCCGGTCATCACGATGGTACCCGTCTCCAGCACGTAGGCGCGGTCGGACACCGAAAGCGCCATGCGCGCGTTCTGCTCCACCAGAAGGATCGTGATCCCCTGCTGGTGCAGCGAGCCGATGATGCGGAAGATCTCCTTGACCAGGATGGGCGATAAGCCCATCGAAGGCTCGTCCATCAGGAGGATCTTGGGGTTGGTCATCAGCGCGCGGCCGGTGGCCAGCATCTGCTGCTCGCCGCCGGACAGCGTGCCCGCCACCTGCCGGGCCCGCTCCTTGAGCCGGGGGAAGCTTTGAAACACCATGTCCACATTGGCTTCCACCCGTGCCTTGTCGCTGAGCGAATAAGCGCCCATCTTCAGGTTCTCCAGCACCGTCATGCGGCTGAACACGTGCCGCCCCTCGGGCACGTGGGCCAGGCCCATCCCGATGATGCGGTTGGGCTCCACCTTGCGAAGGTCGCGCCCGTCCAGCGAAATTTCGCCGGAGGTGGCGCGGTTGAGCTGCGAGATGGTGCGCAGGATCGTGGTCTTTCCCGCGCCGTTGGCGCCGATCAGCGACACGATCTCGCCGTCGCCGACGGTGATGGACACGCCCTTGATGGCGTGGATCGCGCCGTAGTGTACGTGCAGGTCTTGAACTTTCAGCATGCTGCCCCTCCTACTCGCCCAGATAGGCCGCGATCACCTTGGGGTTGTGCGCAATTTCCTCGGGCAACCCCTCGGCGATGACCTCGCCGTAGTCGATCACGACGATCCGCTCGCAGATGTTCATCACCAGGCTCATGTCGTGCTCGATGAGCAGGATCGCGATGTTGAAGCGGCTGCGGATGATGTTGATGCACTCGAGAAGCTCCGCCGTCTCCGTGGGGTTCATGCCGGCGGCGGGCTCGTCCAGGAGCAGCATCTTCATGTCGGTGGCCAGCGCGCGGGCGATCTCGAGCCTTCGCTGCTGGCCGTAGGGCAGGTTTTCCGCCGTCCAGTCGGCCTTCGACTGCAGGTTGAAGACGCCCAGCAGATCCATCGCCTTTTCGTAGATCCGCTGTTCCTCCTGATAGTAGCGGCCGTTTCGCAAAAGCATGCCGCCCAGGCCGTATTTTACCTTGGGGGTGAAGGAAATCAGCACGTTTTCCAGAACCGTCATCTTTTTGAAGAGGCGGATGTTCTGGAACGTGCGCGCCACGCCGGCGGCCACGATCTCATGGGTTTTTCGGCCGTTGAGCTTCTGCCCGTAGAGGAAGAATTCGCCCTCGGTGGGCTTGTACACGCCGGTGAGCAGGTTGAATACCGTGGTCTTTCCCGCGCCGTTGGGGCCGATCAGGCCCACCAGTTCGCCCTCGCCGATGTCGATGCTAAAGTGCTGCACGGCCTTCAGGCCGCCGAACGCGATGCCCAGGTTGACGGCTTTCAGAACGCTCTTCATGTCAGGCACCGCCTTTCGTGGCCCCGGTTCCGGCTTTTCGGCCCCGCTCGAACAGGAGCCGGTACAGCGAAAATTCGTAGGTCCCCACCAGGCCGGTGGGCCGGAAGATCATGACCATGACCAGCACCACCGAATACACCAGCATGCGGTTGTCGCCGAAGGAGCGCAAAAGCTCCGGCAGCGCCGTGAGAATCACCGTCGCGCCGATGGAGCCGGTCAAGGACCCCATGCCGCCCAGCACCACCATGATGACCATCTCGGTGGAGCGCATGAACGAAAAGTCGCCCGGCTGCAGCGTGCCGGTGCCGCGGTGGGCGAAGATCGCACCCGCGACCCCCGCGAAAAGCGCCGACAGCGTGAAGGTCAGCACCTTGTAGAAGGTGGTGTTGAGCCCCACGGAGGCCGCGGCGATGTCGTCGTCCCGGATGGCCATGATCGCGCGCCCAAACTTTGAGCGCACAAAGCAGTACATCGCGGCCACGCACAAGACCATGATCCAGAACACCAGGTAGAGGTCGTTCATCTTCATGATGCCGATCAGCGCCTGGCCAGCCTGGCCCTGAGCGAGGCCCTTGCCGCCCGCCGCGGGGATGTTCTGGATGGCGACGCGGATGATCTCGCCAAAACCCAGCGTGATGATCGCCAGGTAGTCGCCCCGGAGCCGGAGCGCCGGGATGCCCACGAGCAGCCCGAAAAGCGCCGCCATCAGGGCGCCCGCGACGAGGCCGATGGCAAACATCAGAACGTTTGGCAGCGGCGCCATCTGCCCGGCCTTGATGGCGTTCACCATGGCCTTGGTGACCAGCGCGGAGGTGTACGCGCCGATGGCCATAAAGCCCGCGTGGCCCAGCGCCAGCTGGCCGAGGAAGCCCAGCGTCAGGTTGAGGGATGTGACCACGATGATCGTAAAGCAGGTTTGCAGCAGGATGGTGCGGATGTAGGTATTCACCATCCCGGAGTGGTCCAGAAGCACCAGGATCACAAACACCAGCGCCACGCCCATGAGGGTGACGAGATGCTTTTTGCGCTCGAGGGAGGGATTGAGCATGTTCATCACCTACACTTTCTCGCCGACGTTCTTGCCCATAATGCCGGCCGGCTTGACCAGGAGCACGATGATCAGGATGCCGAACACGATGGCGTCCGAAAACGCCGAGGTGATCACGCCGCCGGTCAAAGTGCCGATGTATGCCTTGGAGAGGCTCTCCACGATGCCCACCACAATGCCGCCCAGCATCGCGCCGGGGATGATGCCGATGCCCCCCAGCACCGCCGCGACGAAGGCCTTCAGGCCCAGCATGTAGCCCATGGTGGTGGTCACCTGGTTGTACTGCGCGCAGTACATGAGGGACGCCACCGCCGCGAGGCCCGCGCCGATGCCGAAGGTCAATGTGATGGTTCTATTGACGCTCACACCCATGAGGTTCGAGGCGTCCTTGTCCTCGCTCACGGCGCGCATCGCCTGGCCCGCCTTGGTGTACTTGACAAACAGCGAAAGTCCGACCATCATCACCACGCCGATGGCGATGGTCAGAAGCGTATTGACGCTGAAACCTCCCACGCTGTCCACGCTGAACTTGAAGATGGTGCCCACCTGCTTGGGCGAAGCGGTAAAGAGCTTCTGCGCCAGGTTCTCCAGAAAAAGGCTCATGGCGATGGCGGTGATCAGCGACGACATGTTGTTGCCGCGCCTTCGGACCGGGCTGTAGGCCAGCTTTTCCACCAGCATGCCGACGATCGCGCACACGATCACCGCCAGCACGACGGCCGTCCACGCGGGCATGCCGGCGGCCATCATCAGCGGGATGGTGAACACCAGCGTATACCCGCCCACCATGATGAAATCCCCGTGGGCGAAGTTGATCAGCCGGATGATGCCATACACCATCGTGTACCCGAGCGCGATCAGCGCGTAGATGGACCCCACGCGCAGTCCGTTGATCAGCTGCTGAATGAATAGCGACAGTCCGTTCATGTACTGAAACACCCTTTCATCGGCCGGCCCGTCCCGGCGCAAGGTGAAAAATAAGGAAAGCATGGGGCGGACTTTCGGTCCGCCCCATGCGTCGTCCGGTTGGCAGTCACTTCTGCCGCCCGCGGCGCCTCAGGGCATCCGCGCGGCTTACCCGATGTACTTGTAGAAGGAAGCGGCGCCGTCCTTGTACTGAAGCACCGCGCACTGCTTGATGGGCGTGCCGGTCTCGTCCAGCGTGAAGGAGCCGGTGACGCCGGAGAAGCTCATGCCCTTCATGGCTTCGATGATGGCGGCGGTGTCGTCCGAGCCGGCCTTGTCGATGGCCTGGGCCAGCATGTAGACGGAGTCATAGCCCAGCGCGGCCAGCGCGGTCAGGCTCGCGGCGCCGAAGGTATCGGTGTAGCTCTTCACGAAGCCCTGCACCACCTCGGACGGATCGTCCGGCGCGTAGTGGTTGGTGAAGTAGCAGTTGTCGTACAGGCTCTTGTCCTCAACCATCGTGTTCTGGGTGCCGTCCCAGCCGTCCGCGCCGACAAAGGCGCCGGTGAAGCCGGCCGCGCGGGCCTGCGGCACGATGTATGGGCCAATGGTGTCATAGTAGTAGGGGGCGAAGATCAGCTCGGCGCCGGAGGCGACGATGTTGGTCAGCTGTGCGGTATAGTCGGTGTCCGCCACGCCGGAGGAGCTCTCCGTGGCGACGATCTCAAGGCCCAGGTCGGGCGCGGCCTTCTTGAACGCCTCGTACAGGCCCGCGGAATACGGGTCGCCGGAGGCGTACAGGATCGCGACCTTCTTGGCGCCCAGGTCCACGGCGATCTTCGCGCCGACTTCGCCCTGATAGGAGTCGCGGAAGCAGGCGCGGAATACGCTGGTGGTGCCGTCGGTGACGGTATCCGCCGTGGCGGTGGGCGTCAGCAGCAGCATGCCTTCGGAGTCGGCCAGCGTGGCCAGGCCCGCGGTCACGCCCGAGGTGACCGAGCCGATGATGGCCTTGGCGCCGTCGGAAACCAGTTTGTTGAAGGCGTTGGCGCCTTCGGTGGAATCGGCCTTATCGTCCATGTAGGCGATGACTTCCAGCGGACGGCCACCCAGTACGCCGCCCTTGGCGTTGATTTCATCAATCGCCAGCTTGACGCCGTTGGAGGTGGATTCGCCGTAGGTGGCGAGATTTCCGGTCATCGGCATCGTGACGCCGATCTTGACCGGCTCGCCGGTGGCGGCGGCCAGCGCAGTGGCGGGCATCAGCATGAGGCCGGCGACCATCGCGAGGCAGAGCACGAGGGACAGGGTTTTCTTCATTGGGGTTCCTCCCTTCAATGTTCCGGTGAACATCGTCTCGCCTGGGGGTTACAAAAAGGGCAATGGAAATTAAACCATGCGCCCTGCATGTTAAACCCCATTGCTTGCGTAGATTATACTATGCCCCCCCACCCATGTCAATAGATCATGAATGTTAACTAACGTAAAATTGCAGATTGCGCCGAAATTCTGCAAGCGATTCCGTCATTTTCCGGGTATTTCTCCGGGAGGATGCATCACGCCGTCTGGTTTCCACCGAAACCACGCGGCCGGGACATGTATAAACAACGCGGGAGGCATCACGGCGCGCCACGTTGCCGCGGCCCTTCACAGCGCGGTGAAAACGCCCGCCATTCCCTCCGGAGGCAGCGCCGAAACCCGCGCCGCCACATCGGCCGCCAGCGCGCGGAGCAGCGCCCGCCCATCGCCTTCCGCCAGGCCGTCCGCCGCGCGGCGAAGGCCCGCGGCAAAGCTCCGTTCGCCCAGTCGGCGCGCACGCGCAAAGAGGCGCACGCCGTCCTCCGGGGATACGTGGAGCGCGGCGGGGTCCTTTCCCAGCATCAAAAGCCCCAGCGCGTTGGCCGCCGCCGGTTCGAACAGGTTCACCACCTGCTCCCGCGGGTCGCGAAAGTGCCGCCCGTGCAGCCGGACGATCCGGTCAAACGGGAGCCTGGCGAGGAATGCGTTCTCGAGCCGCCATTCCCAAAGGTAGCTTTCGATATACCGCACGCCCGAGCCCTCCGCCGGGCGGAACAGCGGATAGTCGATCATCGCCGGGATGTCGTGGGCGAAGAGGTCCGGCCGGTACGCGTGGAAGAAACCGCCGATGCTTTGCAGCGTGTCCCGGTAGGCCAGGTTCTCAAAGGGCAGCGCCTCCCGAAGCGCCCGGTCGTAGGCCGCCTTCGCGTGGAAGATCCGCCGGACGAGCCTTTGAAAGCCCGCCCGGTACAGCGCGGCGAGGGGCTTGTCCAGCAGAAGGCGCGCGGCTCCGTCCGCCGGAAGCGGCTCCAGCGCCTGCGAGACGACAAAGCATAATGACCGGAGGAGTTCCTGCGCCTCTTCGGCGCGGATGCTGGAATCCCCTCGGGAGAGCACCGCCGCTTTTTCGGAAAGCAGCGTCCACAGCTCGTTCATGACGCGGCGCGCCGCGCCCTCCGGCAGCGCGCCGGCCGCGGGCCCCAGCCATGGGGCCAGTTCGCGCGTTATTCCTCCGTCCAAGGCGCCTCCTCCTCCCAGCCGCGGAGCACCTCGCCCAGCGTGGCGCCGTTCAGGCGCTCCAGCGAACCCCGGGCTTCGTCAAAACGCAGGCGCATGTTCTCGATCAGCGCCTCATCCGGGATCAGCCCGTCCGCCTCGTTCCGTAAATAGTAGAAGGAATCGATCAGCTCGCAGACGGTCTCCTCGTACTCCTCCCGCCGGATGTAGGGCGAATCGCAGAACGCCTCGACCAGCGCGCACAGGATGCCGCCGCCAAACTCCATCCGGCCCGCGTCCAGAAGCGCCCGGTCGCGCCGATTCAGAATCCGCCCGATCTGCCCGGGCGACAGCGCCAGCCCATAGCGCGCCGTCACCGCGTTGGCGCGCATCAGTTCCAGCGCCGCGCCCGAGCGCGCCAGGGCCGCGGCCGCCCGCTCGAAATCCGCCATGATCATCCCTCCCCGCCGATCCCTGTGGCCCATTATAGCCGCGCCGCGCCGGCGGACAAGCCTTGACTTTTTCCCTGTTTTGTGGTATGATATGAGCGTTGTGAACGGCGCTTTTCCGAAGTTTAACGGAAGGGCGTTTTTTGTTTTTACGGCCGCCGCACCGCGGATTTGTTGTTTTCATAGCGGCTAAACGGGTGTTTTTGACCAATCCGGCCGCCTCCAAAACACGAAGGACCCGGCCGGGGGGATTGCAAACGTGCGGATTCACCGGTATAATACAAATTGTATCCCCGGTAAAAAAACTGTTCTGGTCAGGGAGGAGAATCGCAATGAAAAAGACCCTTGCCCTGGTGCTGGCGCTGATGACGGTTCTGTCGCTCGGCGTCGTTCCCGCGATGGCGGACAAGGCGAACGACACGCTGATCTACGGCATCGAAGGCGATCCCGGCAACGACATCAACACCATCACCACCTCGGGCCGCTATGACCTGATGACCGAGCGCATGCTCTACTCCAACCTGTATAACTATTACGGTCCCGACGACATCACCTTTAACCTGGCGGAGAGCGTCGAGGTCTCCGAGGACAAGATGACCTACACCGTGAAGCTGCGCCAGAACGTCAAGTGGTCCGACGGCGAGCCCTTCACCGCCGACGACGTGCTGTTCACCTACGGCAAGATCATCGAGTTCGACTACGCCAACGGCCATGACGCCTTTGTGTACGACGGCAAGCCCGTCGAAATCACCAAGGCGGACGACTATACCGTTCAGTTCAAGCTGCCGGTGATGGCCGCGGGCTTCATGGAGTCCCTGAGCGCCGAGCACTACATCATGCCCAAGCACATCTACGAGGGCGACGCCACACTGGACAACAACACGAAGAACCAGACGCCCGTGGGCACCGGCCCCTACACCCTCGAGGAGTACGTGGCCGGCCAGTATGTGAAGTTCAAGGCCAACCCGAACTACTTCGGCGGCGCGCCCAAGGTGGGCACCGTGATCTTCCAGATCGTCTCCGACATGTCTTCCGCGTCCCTGGCGCTGAAGAAGGGCGAGATCAACATGCTGGTGATCCCCAACTCCGCCGCGGAGGACTACGAAGGCACGAACGTCACCATCCACGCCTATCCGGAGGACCGCGTGGGCTACCTGTCCTTCCACATGGGCTCCTCCCGCGTGGCCGACGAAAACCTTCGCAAAGCCTGCTTCTTCGCCCTCAGCCGCGAGGAGATGAACGTGGGCGCGTACCTGTCCAAGGACTTCTACACCGACGCGGCCACCTTCCTGCCCTACGCGGCGGCCTACTATAACGCCGACGGCGTGGAAACCTACCAGCAGAACCTGGACACCGCCAAAGAGTACCTTTCCAAGGTCACCGGCGAAGTGCCCACGCTGCGCCTGGCCTACACCGCCAACAATGTGCAGCAGGAAACCCAGGCCATGGTCATCCAGCAGAACCTGAAGGCCATCGGCGTCTCCTGTGAGCTGAGCGCCATGGACTCCACCGCCCTTTACGACAAGCTGGAAAAGGGCACCGATGAGTTCGACCTGTTCCTGGGCGGCTACATCATGGGCGTGGACCCCAACAACTACGCCACGCTGTTCACCACCGGCTCCGCCTCCAACTATTCCCATATGTCCGACCCCGAGCTGGACGAGCTGTTCCGCCAGGGCTCGGTGGAGACGGACGATGCCAAGCGCGCCGAAATCTATCAGAAGGCGCAGCAGAAGCTGGCTGACGACGCCATCTTCTTCCCCATCGTCACCAACAGCCGCCTCCTGGCCGTCACGAACGACGTGGGCGGCGTGGAAGACGCGCGTCTGGTGCCCATCTACACCTTCGAGGATATGTCCAAGCTCTATTTCCAATAAGCGGCTGAATCCGCTCCGCTTTGATCAAGCAAAGCGCCGGCAAGGCCCTTCCCTTGATCCGATCGTTCCCGGCGTACGCGACGCCGGGAACGGGATAGCGCCATCAGTGCGCATACTGGTGGCGCTATCCCGCGCATTCGGGCGGCGCGTCGCCCGGAAACCCCGGAAGAATTCGGGCGCGCAAGGGCCCTCTCTGCTTCATTTCCGGGTTTTCACCGCTCCATTACGCCAAGAGGAGAGCATCCATGCTCAGATACATCGTCAAGCGCATTCTGCAGGCGATCCCGCTGCTTTTTGTCATCTCCGTGATCTGCTTTGCGCTGATTCAGCTGGCGCCCTACGACGCCATCGACACCTTCGTGACGCCGGACATGGCGCCGGAGGTGGTGGCCGCGCTCAAGGCGCGCTTCGGGCTGGACCAGCCCGCGTATATCCAGTACTGGCGGTGGCTGCTGAATACGCTGCAGGGCAACTTCGGCTTTTCGCTGGTCACCCATCAGGCGGTGACGGATGCGCTGAGCGCGCGGCTGCCCAACACGGTGCTGCTGGTGCTGCCCAGCTACCTGCTGGCGGTCGCCCTCGCGATCGTGCTGGGGCTGGTGGCGGGTTCAAACCGGGGCGGGAAGGCCGACCGGTTCATTGACGCGCTGTGCTCCATCGGCCTCGCCACGCCCACCTTCTGGATCGCGATGATCGGGCTTTACGTGTTCGCCTACAAGCTGAATCTTTTGCCGGTTCTGGGCATGCACACCATGGGGCAGGAGAAAAACCTGCGGGACCTGATCGCCCACCTGATCCTGCCCTGCTCGGTGCTCACCATTTCCTTCCTTCCCGAAACCATCCGCTACGTGCGTTCCTCCACCATCAGCCAGTACAAGGAGGACTACGTAATGGTTCAGAAGGCGTTCGGCGCAAGCCGCGCCCATATCCTTTTCAAGCATGTGATGAAGAACGTGCTGTTCCCGGTGATCACGCTGGTGGCCATCGCGCTGCCCACGCTGGTGACCGGCGCGTTCATCACGGAATCGATCTTCTCCTGGCCGGGCGTGGGCACCTACTTCCTGGGCGCCATCAAGGGTTTCGACTACCCGGTCATCATGGCGGTGCTGCTGCTCTCGAGCACCATGGTCATCCTGGGGAACCTGGTGGGCGACATCCTGTACTGCCTGGTGGACCCCAGAATCAAGGCGATGAGGTGATCCCATGGCCCTTTCGAAACGGCGTGTCAGCCAGCTGAAAAACGAGCTCAAATACAACCGGGGTATCCTGATCGCGGCGGCGGCGCTGGCGCTGGTCACCCTGGTTTCGATCTTCGCGTTCCTCTCCCCCTACGATCCGGACGCGCTGGATATGACCGCCCGGCTCCAGGGCCCCAGCGCCGCCCATTGGTTCGGCACCGACGACCTGGGCCGCGACTACCTGACCCGCGTGCTCTACGGCGGCCGGATCTCGCTGATCGTGGGCGTGGTGGCGATGCTGATCTCCACGCTGATCGGCGTGGTGGTGGGCACCGTCAGCGGCTACTTCGGCGGCCTGGTGGACAGCATCCTGATGCGCATCGTGGATGTGCTTTTGTCCATCCCGTGGATGATCCTGGTGACGGTCATCTCGATCTACATGAAGCCGGGGCTCCAGGCGATCATTCTGGTGATTGGCCTCTTCCAATGGATGAACATCGCGCGGCTGGTGCGGGCGGAGACGCTTTCGGTCAAAGAGCGGGAATACGTATTGTACGCGGACTCCATCAACCAGTCCCATCTTTTCATCATCCTCCGGCACGTGATCCCCTCGGTGCTGCCCACGATCATCGTGGCGGCCACCACCGGCATCGCGAGCGCCATCATGATGGAGTCGGCGCTGAGCTTTCTGGGCCTGGGCGTACAGCAGCCCATGTCCTCCTGGGGCTCCATGCTCAGCCGCGCGCAGGAGGTGCTGGGCAAGGCGCCCTACATGGCGATTCTGCCGGGCCTCATGATCATCATCACCGTGTTTTCGTTCAATAAGCTGGGCGATCTGATCCGCGTGTTCGCGGAGCCCAGGGCCATCGAGCGGTAGGAGGAAATATGCCGGAAAAGCTACTGGAAGTCAAGGCCCTGCGCGCCGCCTTCCGCATCCACGGGAAGACGATCGAGGCCGTGCGGGGCGTGGACTTTGACATTGCGCCCGGGGAGATTGTGGGGCTGGTGGGCGAGAGCGGCAGCGGAAAGTCCGTCACGATGAAGTCCATCATCCGCATGCTGCCGGAAAGCGCCCGAATGTCCGCCGAGATTCTCCGCTTTGACGGGTGCGACCTGACGGGCCTGACCGAAAAGCAGATGCAGGGCGTGCGCGGCAACCGGATTTCCATGATCTTTCAGGACCCGATGACCTCGCTGAACCCGCTCAGGCGGGTGGGCGACCACATTGTGGAGGTCATCATGCGCCACAGCGCGGCGAGCGGGGCGGAGGCGTACCGCCAGGCGGTGGACATGCTGGGCATGGTGGGCGTGCCCTCCCCGGAGGAGCGCATGCGGCAGTATCCCCACGAATTTTCCGGCGGCATGCGCCAGCGGGTGCTGATCGCCATGGCGCTGGCCTCGAAGCCGAAGCTGCTCATCGCCGATGAACCCACCACCGCCCTCGACGTGACCATTCAGGCCCAGATTCTGGACCTGATCCGCGAGCTGCAGGAGAAAAGCGGCATGGCCGTGGTGCTGATCACCCACGATCTGGGCATCGTGGCCAGCCTCTGTCAGCGGCTGATGGTGATGTACGGCGGGCTGATTCTGGAGACCGGCGCGGTGGAGGACATCTTCTACCGCCCGATGCACCCGTATACGCGGGCGCTGCTGCGCTCCGTGCCCTCCATCGACAGCGAGGACGACAAGCGGCTCATCCCCATCGACGGCCAGGCGCCCTCCCTGATCGACCCGCCGCCGGGCTGCCCCTTCGCGCCCCGATGCCCGCTCCGGCGGCCCTCCTGCGAGGAGGCGATCCCGGATTTCATCGATTATGGCGAAGGCCGGCGCGCGCGCTGCCCGGTGACCGCAGGGGAGGCGAGGCCATGAGCGCGCTATTGGCGGCGGTGGACCTGAAAAAGTACTTCACCATTCGTGGCGCCATGGGCGGCGCGAGGGTGCTGAAGGCCGTGGACGGCGTGAGCCTCTCCATCGAAAAGGGGGAGACCTTCGGCCTGGTGGGCGAATCCGGCTGCGGCAAGACCACGCTGGGCCGCACGATGATCCGGCTCTACGATGTGACCGGCGGTACGCTTTCCTTTGAGGGCAGCGACATCACAAACCTCCACGGCAAGGCGCTCTCTCCCTACCGGCAGCGGATGCAGATCATCTTTCAGGACCCTTACTCGTCGCTGAACCCCTTCATGAACGTGGAGGAGCTCGTGGGCGAGCCGCTGGACCTCCGGGAGAAGATGGACCGCGGTTCCCGGCGGGAGCGCATCCTTGGCATGCTTCGGAAGGTGGGCCTTGACGAAACGGCGCTGGAGAAGTACCCCCACGAGTTCTCCGGCGGCCAGCGCCAGCGCATCGGCATTGCCCGGGCACTGGTGGTGAAGCCGGAATTCGTGCTGTGCGACGAGCCCATCTCGGCGCTGGACGTGTCCATTCAGGCCCAGGTTGTCAACATGCTGGAGGATTTGCAAGAGGAGATGGGGCTCACGTACCTCTTTGTGGCCCACGACCTGTCGATGGTCAGGCACATTTCCCGGCGCATCGGCGTCATGTACCTGGGGCGCATGGTGGAGATCTCTCCGTCGAAGGAGCTGTATAAGAACCCGCTGCACCCCTACACCCGGGCGCTCCTCTCCGCCATCCCCATCCCGGACCCGAAGCGCGCCCGGGAAGTCCGTCGCATCGCCCTGACCGGCGACGTGCCCAGCCCCTCGAAGATGCCCGCGGGCTGCCCCTTCGTCACCCGCTGCCCCCACGCGATGCCCAAATGCCGCGAGCGCATGCCGGACCTTGCGGAGGTCTCCCCGGGCCATCAGGTGGCTTGCTACCTGATCTGATCAAATTAAGAAACAGGCAGGGCGCGTCGCGCCCGGCCTCAGAGCATCAAAAAACCCCGAGGGTTTTTCGATGCGAAGGAAAAGCGCTTCGCCCGTCTAAAATCCCGGCGGATTTTCGGGCGGCGTGCTGACTTATGGTATGATTTCTTCCATTCAGTGCGCGCACTGATGGAAGAAATGCATTCCCGGCGTACATGCCGCCGGGAATGATTGAAGCCCACGGGGAATTTGTGGATGGTCTGGGGCCGGGCGCCATGCGCCCGGCCCCAACCGTTATGGCCGTGAAGGGCTACTCGAGCATCCCGTCGAGGATCTCCTCGCCCCGCTCGGTCAGCGTCATGGAGCCCAGCTCCAGGCCCGGCGTGTCGTAGGTGAAGCCGCGGCCCCTGGCCTCGGCGGCCGTCTCCTGGAAGCGCCGCCACGCATCGGAATCGCGGTACTCCTGATACGGGTAGCCGGGCAGCGGGAAGTCGTAGTCGATGTCGATCAGGCCCTTGTCCTCGAGGGCGGCAAACAGCGCGCCGTACTCCCGGATATTCTCCAGAGAATCCTCTGTCCGCGCGATGTAGACGGGCTCCATCGCCACGGTATAGGCGCCGCTCTCCCTGGACGAGGTGAGGCTGAACTGCGCCACCGGCAGCGCGCCGCGCTCCATCAGTGCCATCAGCACGTTGTTTTCCGCGATGGTGAGGCCGTTGTCGTAATCCGGCGCGTGAGATTCGCAGCCGCAGCCGCCCTGGTGATCATGGTCGTGCCCGCAGCCGCAGCCGTCCCCGTGATCATGGCCATGGTCGTGCCCGCAGCCGCAGCCGTCCCCGTGATGATGGCCGTGGTCGTGCCCGCAGCCGCAGCCGTCCTCGTGATGATGGCCGTGGTCATGCCCGCAGCCGCAGCCTGTATTTCTTTCGTCCATGTCGTTCCTCCAAAAAAGAATGGTCCCTACCGGATAGTATACACCGGCATCGCGCTGGTGCAACAGAGCCGCCGCGTCAAGTCCTGGTAAAGGCGATTGTATTGCGCCGGTCCGGGTAGGTATGGTACAATGGTTCCCTTGCGCAACAATCTCAAGGAGGCTCTCTATGACCCAATCCGGCTGGAAACGGCAATTCTATACGATCTACGCGGGGCAGGCGCTGTCGATTCTGGGCTCCTCCGCGGTGCAGTTCGCCATTGTGTGGTGGCTGACAAAAAAGTTCGACTCCGGCAACGTATTATCCTACGCGATGATCGCGGGGTTTCTGCCGGGCATCTTCCTCAGCCCCTTCGCGGGGGTGGTGGTGGACCGGTACAACCGAAAAACCGTGATGATGCTTTCCGATGGGTTGGTGGCGCTGTCCAGCGCGTTGATCGGCCTGGCGTTTTTCTGGATGGATACGCCGCCGATGTGGATGGTGTACGGCGCGCTGTTTGTGCGCGGACTGGGCGGCACCTTTCATTCTCCCGCGATGCAGGCGGCGATCCCGATGCTGGTGCCCGAGGATATGCTGATGAAGGCCGGCGGCTGGGGCAGCCTGATCGTCTCCGGCGGCACGCTGCTGGGGCCGGTGCTGGGCGCGTTTCTGATGACCGCGATGCCCATCGCGCCGATCATGCTGGTGGACATTCTGGGCGCGGTGTTCGCCATCGGGGCGCTGCTCTTCGTGCGCATCCCGGACATCCCGGCGGCGGCGGAGCGGCCGCGCGTGCTTCGGGACCTTCTGGACGGCTTCCGCGCGATCCGGGAGAACAGGCCGCTCTCCGCGGTGATGCCGCCCATGGTGCTGGCGGCGCTGGCGTACATGCCGCTGGCGGCGCTGTACCCGCTGCTGGTCAGCGCCCACTTCATGGGCGAGGCGTGGCATAACGGCGTGGTGGAGTTCTCCTTCGCGGCGGGCATGACGGTTTCCTCGCTGGTGATGGGGCTGTGGGGCGGATCGAAGAAGCGGTTTCTGATGATCTCGCTCTCCATCGCGGCGCTGGGGCTGACGTCGCTTCTCTCCGGTTCGCTGCCTGCGGAGGCGTTCTGGCTGTTCGCCGTGATCTGCTTCCCGATGGGCGCCACCGGCACGTTTCTCATGGTGCCGCTGAACGCCTACGTGCAGTCCACCGTGCCGCCGGAGCAGATGGGCAAGGTGTTTTCGCTGATGATGTCGATGATGTCGCTGGCCGCGCCGCTGGGCCTTGTGGTCTCCGGGCCGCTGAGCGATGCCATCGGCGTGGACAGGTGGTTTCTCTACTCCGGCGCGGTGCTGATGGCCATTGCGCTGTACGGCTACCTGGTCACGCGGCGCTACGACGCGCCGGAAGCCGCTTAATTCCAAATCATGAAAGGGATCGCCCGCATCGCGCGGGCGGGCCCTTTCTCTGCTCTTTACCGGAAATTCCAAGGGGCGTCATGCCCTGTGGCGGGGGTTCCCGGGGCGGAGCCCTCCGGCGCTCCCCCCGGCGCGAGGGTCACACCAACCGCGCCGCCACGTTCTCGTCGAAAAACGCGCGCTCGCCGCCGGGGGGGACGATGAACTTTTCGCCGTCCACGTCCACGCACACGCCCTTGCCGCAGCTGCCCATACAGAAAGCGGCCTGCAGGCTGACCTTTTCGTGCAGCTTTCGCGCCTCCACCAGCTCGATGAACCGGCTCAGCACGTTGTAGGAGCCCTTCAGATGGCAGCTGGTACCCACGCACACCTTGACCTCAACCATGAGCGTCGCCTCCCCGGTCGACGTGCAGAAGCTCGCGCACCCGCCCGCGCAGCACGCCGGAATACAGGCTCAGAATCAGCGGATTCTCCTCGGACCGCTTGAGGCTGGTCATGCGGTCGGCGGCGTAGAGCCCGCGGGCGCGCCGGGCGGCTTCGCCGCCCTCGCCCAGCGGCTGGCCCGCGCCGCCCACGCAGCCGCCGGGGCAGGCCATGACCTCCACGAAGTCGTAGGCCTCGCCGGATTTGACGCGCTCGATTAGCTTTTCCGCGTTGGCCAGGCCGCTGACCACGGCTACCCGGAGCGCGCGGCCGGGCATTTCCACCGTCAGAACGCGGATGCCGTCCTCGTCGCGCACGCCGGAGATGGCCAGCGCGTTCAGCGCGCGGGAGGACTTGTCGGTCGTCAGCCGCCGAATTACCGCCTCGGTCACGCCGCCGGAAGCGCCGAAGAGGAGCCCCGCGCCGGTGGAGGAAGAGAAGGCGGAATCCACCGCCTCGGGTTCGAGCTCCCGGAACACGATGCCCGCCTCGCGGATCATCGCCACCAGCTCGTAGGTGGTGATCACGTAGTCGGTGTCGGCGGCCAGCGCCGCCTCGTGTTTTTTCGCGGTGCAGGGCATGACCGCCACGGTCACGGCCTTGCGGCTGGAGGGGGCATTGTGGGCCTTGATCACCGCCGACAGCATGCCCATGGGCGACTTGCAGGAGGAGATGCTGCGCATGAGCTCCGGATGGCGCGTGCGGGCGTACTCCACCCAGGCGGGGCAGCAGGAGGTGAAGAGGGGGCCTTCGCCCGCCTCCAGACGCGCGATCAACTCCGCGGACTCCTCCATGACGGTCAGATCCGCGCCGGTGGCGGTGTCAAACACCTCGTCGAAGCCCAGGCGGCGCAGGGCCGCCACGATGCGCCCCATGTTGTTTTCACCTTCGGGCATGCCGAATTCCTTCGCCACCGCCACGCGCACCGCCGGGGCCACCTGGGCGATCACCTTTGTGGATTTGTCGGCCAGCGCCGTCCAGACCGGGGCCTTGTCGCTCTTGATCAGGATCGCGCCGGTGGGGCAGATGGCGGCGCACTGCCCGCAGGAGACGCAGCCGGAGGTGGCGATGGGCTGATCGAAGGCGGTGGAGATCACCATGTTGGAGCCGCGGTGCATGAAGTCGATGGCGCCCACGCGCTGCACCTCGCCGCACATGCGCACGCAGTCGCCGCACAGGATGCACTTGCTGCGGTCGATGACGATGGAATCGCTGGAGCGGTCCCGGAGCGGCTCGCGCTTCCGGTTTTCGAACCGGATCTCCCGCACGCCGAAGCGGGCGGCCAGTTCCTGCAGGCGGCAGCGCCCGTTCTTGGGGCAGGCGGTGCAGTCCCGGCAGTGGTTTGCGAGCAGCAGTTCGAGAATGGTCTTGCGGTACTTGCGGAGCCGGGGCGTGCCGGTGAATACCTCCATGCCCGCCCTGGGCGGCGTGGAGCAGGCGGCGTGGAGGTTTCCGCGCCCGTCCTCCACCATGCACATGCGGCACGCGCCGTAGACCGAGAGTTCCGAATGGTAGCAGAAGGTGGGCAGCTCCACGCCCGCCTTTCGGGTGAGCTGCAAAAGGTTCGTCTCCCCCTCGATGGGCACCGGGACGCCGTCCACGTACATCATCTGCGCGTTCATCGATTACGCCTCCTTTACCGCGTGGAATGGGCAGGCCGAAACGCACGCGCCGCAGCGCACGCACTTCCGGCCGTCGATCCGGAAGGGCTCTTTGATCTTCCCCTCGATGGCTCCGGCGGGGCAGACGCGCGCGCACTTCGAGCAGCCCCTGCAGGCCGCGGCGTCGATCGCGAAGCGCTTCAGTTTCTTGCACGCGCCCGCGGGGCAGCGCTTTTCGCGGATGTGGGCCTCGTATTCGTCCCGGAAGCCCGCGATGGTGGACACCACCGGCAGCGGCGCGGTCTTGCCCAGGCCGCAGAGCGCCGTGGCGGAGATCGTATCCGCTAGGTCCAGAAGCAGCTCGATGTCCCCCTCCTCGCCTTCGCCGGACACGATGCGCTCCAAAATCTCCAGCATGCGCCCCGTGCCCTCGCGGCAGGGCACGCACTTGCCGCAGGACTCGTTCTGGGTGAAGTTCATGAAGTACCGGGCGACCTCCACCATGCAGGTATGCTCGTCCATGACCACGAGACCGCCGGAGCCGATCATCGCGCCCGCTTTTTTGAGGGAGTCGAAGTCCAGCGGCAGGTCCAGGTGCCTTTCCGTCAGGCAGCCGCCGGAGGGACCGCCGATTTGCACGGCTTTAAAGGCCGCGCCGTCGCGCATGCCGCCGCCGATGTCGAAGATGACCTCTCGGAGCGTCGTGCCCATGGGCACCTCGATGAGGCCGGTATTCTGAATGTTGCCGGTCAGCGCGAAGGCCTTGGTGCCGGGGGAATTCTCCGTGCCGGTCTTCCGGTATTCGTCCGCGCCGGATTCCACGATCATCGGCACGTTGGCGAAGGTCTCCACGTTGTTGAGGCAGGTGGGCATGCCGTAGAGGCCGTGCTCCACGGTGCGCGGGGGCTTGACGCGGGGCATGCCGCGCTTGCCCTCGATGGAGGCGGTCAGCGCGCTGCCCTCGCCGCACACGAAGGCGCCCGCGCCCCGGTTGATGTGGAGGGTGAAGCGAAAGCCGCTGCCCAGCACGTCCTCGCCCAGGAGGCCCCACTCGAGCGCCTCGCGGATGGCGGTTCGAAGCCGCTCCACCGCCAGCGGGTACTCCGCGCGCACGTAGATGTAGCCCTCCGACGCGCCGGTGGCCCGCGCGGCGATCATCATGCCCTCCAGCATCCGGTGGGGGTCGCCCTCCATGATGCTGCGGTCCATGAACGCGCCGGGATCGCCCTCGTCGCCGTTGCAGACGACGTACTTGACGGGCGAAGTCTGCCTGAGCACCTGGGCCCACTTGCGCCCGGCGGGGAAGCCGCCGCCGCCCCGGCCCCGGAGGCCGGCGCGGGACACCTCGTCCACGATTTCCTCCGGCGTCATTTCAAACAGCGCTTTTTCCAGCGCCCGGTAGCCGCCGTGGGCCAGGTATTCGCGGATGGAGGTGGCGTCGGTGGCGCCGCAGTGCTCCAGCACCTTGCGCATCTGGCGGCGGTAGAAGGGGATGTCCCGCTGCTTTAAGTAGGCTTGGTCCTGCTGATGGTAAGCCAGGCGCTCCACCGGCCGGCCGCCGGCGATGGTCTCCGTCACGATCTCGGCGCAGTCGCCCTTTTGTACCCTGGTGTACAGCCAGCCCTCCGGCTCGACGCGCACCAGCGGTCCCATTTCGCAGAAGCCGTGGCAGCCGCTCTTTTTGAGCCCCACGCTTTCACCGTGGGGCTCCTCCGCCAGTTCGACCGTGAGGGGGATGCCCGCCTCCGCGATCAGGCGCTGAAATTCGGCGTAGAGGGTCAGCGCGCCGCCCGCCACGCAGCCGGTGCCGGCGCAGACCAGAATCTTCCGGTCCTGAGCGTCAAGGGCGCGGCGGAAGGCCTCCCGCGCGGTTTGGAGGTCAGACCGGCTGTGAAGCGTCATGGGCGGCGTCCTCCTTCAGCGACTGGATCAGCGCGGACGCCTTGTCGGGCGTCATGGCCGGGTACACCTGGTCATTGACGGTCAAAACCGGCGCGAGGCCGCAAGCCCCCAGACAGGACACGGTCTCCACCGTAAAAAGGCCGTTTTCGGTGGTCTTTTGTCCGCCGGAAAGGTTCAGGTCGCTCTGCAGCCGTTCGAGGATGGGGATCGAGCGGCGCACGTGGCAGGCGGTGCCGTCGCACACGCGCAGCACGTACTTCCCCTTGGGCTCCAGCGAGAAATTTTCATAGAACGTGGCCACCGAATAGATCGCGGCCTCGCCCACGCCCAGCGCCCCGGCAAGGTAGGGGAAGCACTCCCCGGGAAGATAGTGGAGCTGCTCCTGAATGTCCTGAAGGATGGCGATCAGCGCGCCGGGCTTTGCCCCCTGCGCTTTCACCGCGCCTTCAAACACGGCCTGATGTTGCATGCGATTTCCTCCCCGCGTTTTGTTTAGAAGTAGCTTATTTTCACGCGCTTGCCCATTTTTTCCAGGCAGGCCGCCATGGACTGCGCCAGGTGGGCCTTGAAGAGCGCGCCCGCGCCGCCTTCGTTGGCCGGGTTCACCGCGCCCCCCACCAGGAAGCTGACATCCGTCGCCTCGTCGATGAGCGAGCGGGCGAGGAGCGACGCGCCGTCCTTCCTGGCGTACCAGTCGGGCGCGATCTCGCCGCCGCCCTGGGCCTTTTCCAGATAGGTCAGCGCCCGGGCGACGGTCAGCGCGCCCTCGGTGACCAGGTCCACCCCCGCGATGCGGCTGACGGGCGGCACGTCCGGGTCCTCGTAGGCCCCCAGCGGCGTCAGCGGCGCGTGCAGGTAGCGCGCGGCGACGGCGGCGGTGGTGCCGCCGCAGACGATCTTCATGCCCTCCTTGCCGAAGAGCAGGTTCATCATCGCGGTGTCCTCGGCCTTTGAGGCGGGCGGACCGAAGGCGACGCTCACCGCGCGCCGGGCCCGAAGGCGCAGCGCCGCCACGGTGGTGTCGTCGCCGGGCTCGCCGCCGTAGAGGCTCGAGCAGGCGTCCGCGATGGCGGTGGCGTAGGCCTTGGCGGAGCGGTCCGGCCGGTATAGCCCCTGGGCGTAAGCGGCAATGTTCTCCCGCTGCCAGCCGTAGTTGCGCTCGCGCCCCGCGCCGGCGTAGGTGGCCCCGTCGGAGAGGGCCAGATACACGTCGCCCTCCCGGGCGGTAAAACGGCTCTCCAGAATCGACCGGCCCGCGATCTCCCGCCGGAGGGAGGGATAGGACCAGGGCGCGCCGTCCCGGAGCACGATGACCTCCGGGTTGTCGAACTGGATCAGCTGAACCTCGCGCCCGGGCGTGGCGTGGAGGACGGTGAAGGTAGAGTAGGCGATGCCGCGCTCGCGGCACACGGGCAGCGTGCGGATGACCGTGTCGACGCACTCGTCCAGCGGCACGCCGCCGGCCACCATGGTGCCCAGAATCTTGGCCGTCAGCGTGGCCAGGATGTTGGCCTTTACGCCGCTGCCCAGGCCGTCCGCCAGCACCAGCACCAGGTCGTCCGCGTCGCCCACCATTTCCACCCGGTCGCCGCACAGCGTCTCCCCGGCCTTGTTCAGCGACACGTAGCCGGCCTCGGCGCAGAGGTTGTCATTCATCGCGCATCGCTTCTTTCAGCCGGGTCAGCGCCAGCTTGGTTTCGGCGGTGGTCTCGCCCAGGAGCGAGGCGATCTCCTGCACCACGCGCATCTGCTTTTCGATCACCTGATCGGTGACCTCGCAGGTCTTCTTGCGCAGTTCCATTTCGCCGTTTTTCTTGACCTCCCGGTCGGTGACGTCCCGGAGGATGGCGATCAGGATGCGGTAGGGCCGGTCGTAGAGCAGCGTCTCCTCCACGTAGCGGCCGTACTCCGGAAGGTACAAAAGCTTTTCATGCACGCTCTGGCCAGTGGACACCGCGCGCATCAGGTCCGTGGGGTCCATCACCCGGACCACCGGCGAGCGCAGGATGTCCTCGGGGCTTTTGAGGCGAAAAAGCCTCAGCGCCGCGCGGTTGAGCTGCTGCACGATCAGGTTTTCATCCATGACCACGATGGCGTTGGGGGTATTCTGGATGATCTGGTCGGAGAAGGATTCCGCCTTTTCCTTCAGAAAGGGCAGACACATCTCGATCTGCGCGCGGCCCTGGCACACGGCCACGGCCTTGTCGCGGCAGGTGGGGTAGCCGCAGGAACCGCAGTTGAGCTCTTTGTCTTTGGTGGTCTTGCCCATGCGGTTGAGCACCTGCTGGACGGCTTCGCCGCCCGGCTGCGCGCGCATCAGATGCATGCGGGTGAAGCGGAGGCCCATGTCCTCCGGCGCGGGGCGCTCCGGCGCGGCGTCGCCCGCGTACCGGCTGACGCGGAGGGCGCCGGTCACGCGCTTTTGGGCGTGTTCGCGGATCACCGGGCCGCCGATGCAGCTGCCCTCGCAGGCGCTCATCTCAAGGAACACCTTTTCGCCCTTGCGCCCGCGCAGCTCTTCCAGCGCGGCGATGCAGTTGGTCACGCCGTCGATGGCGATGGCCTCGTATCCGCCGGGCGCGAGGGTTTTGACAATGCCGCCCACAGTGGGGTAGGTGCGGGCGGAGAGGGCCGCGCCGTCCTCCGAGGGCGCAAAGGTCACCAGCGCCTCGTTCATCATCAGCCGCAGCTCGTCAAAGGTCAGGCAGGCGTCGGCGGCGTCCTCCTCGTCGGCCTCGTACTTTTTGGAGATGCAGGGGCCGATGAATACCACATGGGCGTCCGGGTCCGCACGCTTGATGGCGCGGCAGTGGGCGCGCATCGGCGAGAGGGTGGGGGCCAGGCAGTCCAGCATGTCGGGGTAGTACTTCTGAATCAGCAGGTTCACCGACGGACAGCAGGAGGAGATGAGCGCCCCCGCGCCCTTTTCCATCAGCCGCTCGTATTCGCGGGATACGAAGTCCGCGCCCACGGCGGTCTCCTCGGCGCCGGCAAAGCCCAGTTTTTGAAGCGCCTCCGCCATGGAGCCAATGCCGGAGACCTCGAAGCCCGCGATGAAGGATGGCGCGACGCTGGCCATCACGCGTTCGCCGGAAGCGATCATGGCCTTCACCCGCTTGACGTCGCTGCGGATCTCCTTGGCGTTCTGCGGGCAGGCCACAAAGCAGCGGCCGCACAGGATGCATTCGTCCCCGATGATCTGCGCGCGGCCCTCGGAAAAGTTTACCGATTTCACCGGGCAGTTGCGGATGCACTTGTAACAATCCCGGCATTCGCTCTGCTTCAGGCTCAGGTACTTCGTGGCGTCCATCAAAACACTTCCTTCGCGGTCCGTTCCGCCGCATTGAAAACGGCGATGCCGCCCGGCGGGCCGGGCGGCATCGCCCCAATCCTTATTTGGTCACCCACACCGGAAAACCGGGGTTTGCGATGTCCTAAAAGTCCACTTCCGTGTCGTAGTAGCAGCACCTAAGCAGCTTGGCCATCTCTGCCGGGGTGATGGGGCGGGGGTTCGAACCGGTGCAGGCGTCGCCCACGGCCAGCTCGGCCACGCAGGAGAGCTTGTCCAGGAATTCCTTTTCGCCCACGATGCCGCCCTCGTAGTCGCGGATGCAGTCGGGGATGTCCAGCTGCTGGTTCATGCCGCGCAGGTGGCGGATGAAGGCCTCGGTCAGCTCCAGGTCGCTCTTGCCCGAAAGGCCGAGGCACTTCGCGATTTCGGCGTAGCGCTTGGCGGCTTCCGGCGCCTTGGCGTTGAAGGCGATGACCTTGGGCAGGTACATGGCGTTGGCGCAGCCGTGGACGATGTGGCCGCCGGAGTAGGCCGCGCCGGTCTTGTGGGCCATCGAGTGCACGATGCCCAGCAGCGCGTTGGAGAAGGCCATGCCCGCCAGGCACTGCGCGTTGTGCATGCGGTCCCGGGCTTCCATGTCGCCATTAAAGGAGGGGATCAGGAATTCGTCGACCATCCTGATGGCGCTAAGCGCCAGCGGATCGGTGAAATCGCTGTGCAGCGTGGACACGTAGGCCTCCACCGCGTGGGTCATGGCGTCCATACCGGTGTGGGCGGTGAGCTTGCGGGGCATGGTTTCGGCCAGATCCGGATCGATGATGGCCACGTCCGGCGTGATGTTGAAGTCCGCCAGCGGGTACTTGACGCCTTTTTGATAGTCCGTAATGACGGAGAACGCGGTTACCTCGGTCGCCGTTCCGGAGGTGGAGGGAATCGCGCAGAAATGCGCCTTGGTGCGCAGTTTCGGGAAGTTAAACGGAATGCAGAGTGACTCAAACGTCACGTCGGGATATTCATAAAACGCCCACATGGCCTTTGCCGCGTCGATTGGGGAGCCGCCGCCGATCGAGACGATCCAGTCCGGCTGAAACTTCCGCATCGCTTCCGCACCGCGCATGACGGTTTCGACGGAAGGATCCGGCTCGACGCCCTCAAAGAGTGAAACTTCCATACCGGCTTCGCGCAGGTATGCTTCCACACGGTCGAGGAAACCGAAGCGCTTCATAGAACCGCCGCCCACGACGACGAACGCGCGCTTGCCCTTCAGCGTCTTGAGCGCTTCGAGAGAACCTTTTCCATGATACAGATCACGGGGCAGTGTAAAACGTGACATATGCATACTCCTCTTAATCAGTAAAGTAATATCGGTTAATGACTATCGATAATATAGCATCGATATATTACGATGTCAATGCCTTTTCATTATTTTTTTAATCTTTTTTGCGACAGGAAAGGATCGGTATTCGGATGCGTGCTTCATGACCATAGCTTAGTCCATGACAGGAAAAAAATCGGTTATTAAGAATGTGCTGCGT
>JAEZTL010000054.1 GCA_023421395.1 Bacillota bacterium
AAGCGAGGAAACCCTTCGGGATACGCCTTCGGCGTGAAATGCAGCGCTATTTTGAGCGGAAGGCGACACGGGGCGGGTGATTCAAATCCATTTGAATCACCCGGTCGCGAAGCGACTTGGTTTCCCCCGAGGGGAAACCAACCTTGCCCGCGCCATAAGACCCAGCCCGACGAATCCTGATTGTTTTGGATCGGTATCAAACCATCTTTCAAACCGTCTTCCGAGGGAATAGTGCGAAGCGGGTTTTCTCCGCGCGCTTCAGAAAAGCCTATTCGTCCGGCACGACCACCAGCGTGCCCGGGTCGTAGGGCTCGTTCCACACGGCGCCGGCGTCGTCGTTCGCCAGCTTCGTCACATCGCCCCAGGTGGCGGCGCGGTAGCCGTCGAACTGCGCGCCGTTTGAGGAGGAGAGCACCAGCGTCTCCACGTCGCGGCTGGAAGGCTCCTCCACCGGTATGGCCAGATAGACCTTCTTGCCCCTGCGGAAGCTGACAGCCACGTCGGTCTGCACCGCCTGGGTCAGCACGTCGTCCAACTCGAAGCACACAAAGTCCTCAAAATCAGCCTCGCTGGGCGGGTTGACAAAGTCCAGCTTGTTCAGCGCCTTTTCATATTCGCCGTAACTCATCAGCGTCAGCGCTTCCTTGGCGCTGTCAAACAGCGAATCATCCAGCGCCTTGGCGCTGGTCAAGAGCGGGAAAGCCGCCATGAGCGCCGCTGACAGCGCAATCGCCGTCCACCGTTTGAGATCAAACCGCATGATCGTTCACGTCCTCGCCTAATGCTGTCTCTTTGACGCGCGGCGGCGGCCTCAGGTTGCAGAAGGCGGACTTTCCGGCGCCCCGTCCAGTGAAAAATACCGTGTCGCGCCCAGAAGCGCCAGTTCCTCCGCGTCGTGGGAGATGACCAATACCGCCGCCCGCCCCTTCGTCCGAAGGAAATGGGTGGCGGCCAGGCGCTTGGCCTCCCCGTCCAGCCCGGTCATCGGCTCGTCCAGCACGATCAGATCCGCGTTCACCGCCAGTGCCCGGGCCAGCGCCACGCGGCGTCGCATGCCGCCGCTGAGCCGAACGGCGCGGGTCAGTCCGTCGGCCGCCAGGCCCAGCGCCTCGAGGTGCGCGCGGGCTTCGTCCGCCGGCACACCCACCAGGCGCAGGTTATCCAGCGCGCTCATGTGCTCGACCAGCCGGTCCTCCTGAAAGACCGCCGCGCGCCGGATGTCCCGCGGGCACTCGACGCGCCCGCCGTCCGGCTTTTCAAGGCCCAGCAGAATTCGCGCCAGCGTGGTCTTGCCGCTGCCGCTTTTGCCGCCGAGCGCGGTGACCTCGCCCGCGGGCAGCCGGAGGGTCATGCCAGTAAGCACGCGCTTTTCTCCGTAGGATTTTTCGATGTCGTAGAGCGCGATCATCTCGTGCTGCCCCCCGTCAGCCGTCTCTCCAGCGCGCCGATGGAGCGGACGGCGATTTTTTCAAACGCGAGGCTTAGAATCACCACCGCCGCCGTCCACGCGAACAGCTCGTCCGTGGCCAGAAACAGCTTGGCGCGATACAGCGCGTCGCCGATGGAGAAAGCGGGTTGCCCGATTACCTCGGCCGCGACACCCGCCTTCCAGCAGATGCCCATGGCGCTTCGGCAGGCCGCCAGAAGGTATGGCGCGGCAGCCGGCGCATAGATGGCGCGGGCGCGGCGGCCGGCAGGGAGGCGGAAAACCTCCGCCATCTCCAGCAACTTCCCGTCCGCGCCGTCCAGCCCGGAAAGCTGGCTCTCGTAAATCAGCGGCAGCGCCATCAGAAATGCAATGAACACAGAAAGATTCCGGGAGCTGATCCACACCAGCGCCAGGATCACAAAGGAGGCGATGGGCGTGGCCTTGACCGCGGTGAGCGGCGGTGACAAGAGGATCCGGGCGCTCCGGAAGAAGTATGCCAGCGTACCCAGGGCGACGCCCGCGGTCAGCGCCAGAAAAAAGCCCAGCGCGATCCGGCCGAAGGTGTTGCCCACGGACTGGTAAAACGCCGCGGTGCCCATCAGGCGAAGAAGCGTTTGAAACGTCGAAACAGGAGATACCATCAGGATCTCCTGTCCGATCGTCACACTGGCAATTTGCCACACAGCCAGCCAGAACGCCACCGCCAGAAGGCCGGTCAGCCTCCTTTTCACGCCTCAGTCCTTAAGGTCTGAAAGGTAAAAACCGTCGTCCGGCAGCGCGCCGCCCACGGAGGCCGGGTCAGCCTCGTTCAGCGCGGCGAGGTATCCGGATACGGCGGCCTTCATGTCCGCCCCGGTGACGCACACGATGTTGCAGGCGGGGATGGCCTTGGCCGCCACGGCAGCCTTGGCGATGCCCAGTTCCTCGATCCACGCGCCCGCCTCCTCCGGGTTGGCGTTCACGTAGGCCGTGGAGGCCGCATACTGCTCCATAAACACCTCGAGCGCCTCGGGGTGCTCGTCCGCGAAGGCCTTCCGCACCGCCACCACGCCGGTGACCATCTGGCTTCCGGGGTCCGCCTTCGCCCATTCGTCGGTCAGGCTCAGCGCCACGCGCAGCGCGGGGTTCTGGGCCATGACGGCGGTCACGTAGGGCTGGGGCAGCATCGCCAGCGAAACCGTGCCGGCGGACAGCGCCGCCGCCACCTCGGTGGCCTCGGACTTGTATTCGATGGCCATATCTTTCGACGGGTCGATGCCGTTCAATTTCAGCACATGGGCCAGCGCGTATTCGGGCGTGGTTCCCTTGCCGGTGGAGTAGAGCGTCTTGCCTTTGAGATCCTGGATCGAATGGACGGTGTCCCCCGCCTCCACGATATACAATACGCCCAGCGTGTTGACCGCAGAAATGGCCACGCCGCCCTTCAGCTTGTTCCACAAAACGCTGGCCAGATTGCAGGGAATCAGCGCGATGTCGACCTCGCCCTTTGCGATGAGCGGTACGATTTCATCCGCGCTGCCGGCCACGGTGAACGAGTACGCGCCGGCAGGTTTGTCATCCTCCATCAGCTTGACAAGGCCCATGGAGGTCGGGCCCTTCAGCGAGGCCACGCGCACGGCCTGAACGGCGTCCTGCGCCACGGCGGTCCCGACCGGGAAGGTGAGGATGGAGAGTGCGACGAGCAGCAACAGCAATTTTTTCATCGGTTTTCAACGCCCCTTATTTTTTTTGACGCTAACATCATATACCCTCAGGGAATGCCTGTCAAACCCGAAGAATTTGCGTGCGCCACTTCCCTATTCGCCCTCCGTCTGGTATAATGTATACGTTCCTGTCCGCATCGCGGACAACAATTATTTCGGGAGGGCAGCCGCAATGAAGAAAATCGTTTCCTTGATTTTGGCGCTGGTTCTCAGCCTGGGCGTATGCGCCGTCGCGCTGGCCGAGTCCTATGAGATCGGCATGATCACCGACATCGGCACCATCGACGACAAGTCCTTCAACCAGGGCACCTGGGAGGCCATCAAGGCCTTCGCGGAAGCCAACGGCAAGACGTACAATTATTACCAGCCCTCCGCGCAGTCCACCGAAATCTATGTGGAGCGCATTGACCAGGCCGTCGCCGACGGCGCCAAGGTCATCGTGACGCCGGGCTACCTGTTCGAAGAGCCGATCTTCATCGCCCAGGATAAGTATCCGGACGTGAGCTTCGTGCTGATCGACGGCAATCCCCACAACGCGGACTATTCCGAGTATCGCACCGAAAAGAACGCGGTGGGCATCGTGTTCGCCGAGGAGCAGTCGGGCTTCCTGGCCGGCTACGCGGCGGTGAAGGACGGCTACACCAAGCTGGGCTTTATGGGCGGCATGGCGGTGCCCGCGGTGGTTCGCTTTGGTTACGGCTTCGTGCAGGGCGCGGACTACGCGGCCAAGGAACTGGGCCTGACGGATGTCACCCTCAACTACAACTACACCGGCGGCTTCGCGGCCACGCCGGAGGCGCAGGCCATGGCCTCCTCCTGGTATAACGACGGCGTCGAAGTCATCTTCGCCTGCGGCGGCGCAGTGGGCAACTCCGTCATGGCGGCTGCCGAAGCGGCGAACGGCAAGGTCATCGGCGTGGACGTTGACCAGAGCAGCGAGTCTCAGACGGTCATCACCTCGGCCATGAAGGGCTTGGGCGCGGCTGTCGAGCAGGCGCTGACCGCCTACTACGCGGGTTCCTTCCCCGGCGGCGAAGCCTGGGTGCTGGGCGCGGACAAGAACGGCGTCGAGTTGCCGATGGCGACTTCCCGCTTTGAAAAGTTCACCCAGGCCGACTACGACGCCATTTACGCCAAGCTGGCGAGCGGCGAAGTCGCGCCCCAGAAGGACGTCGTGGCCAGCGCCACGGATCTCAACCCCGAAATCGTCAAAGTCAACCTGATCGGGTAATCCATCACGCAAATTGGCAGGGGCGGATTCAATCCGCCCCTGCCGCTTAAATTTTCAGCCGCGGCGTTCGCGCCGCGCGCGGGGGAGTGACCTTCTTGGACTATGTCATCGAGATGATCGGCATCACCAAGGACTTTCCCGGCATCCGCGCCAACGATGACATCACGCTCCGGCTCGTCCGGGGCGAGATTCATGCGCTTCTGGGAGAGAACGGCGCGGGCAAGTCCACGCTGATGAGCGTGCTGTTCGGCCTCTACCAGCCGGACGCCGGCGAAATCCTGAAAAACGGCCAGCCCATCAAGATCATGAACCCCAACGACGCCAACGCCGCCGGCATCGGCATGGTGCATCAGCACTTCAAGCTTGTGCACAACATGACGGTGCTGGAGAACATCGTGCTGGGCGTGGAGTCGGTCCGCCGGGGCGTATTGCGCATGGACGAGGCCCGGGCGCGCGTGATGGCACTGTCCGAGCGCTACGGGTTTACCATCGACCCGGACGCGAAGATTGAGGACACCACCGTGGGCATGCAGCAGCGCGTGGAAATTCTCAAGATGCTCTATCGCGACAACGAAGTGCTGATTTTCGACGAGCCCACGGCGGTCCTGACGCCGCAGGAGATCGAAGACCTGATGCGCATCATGCGGGGTCTGGCGGCAGAGGGCAAGTCCATCCTCTTTATCTCCCACAAACTGGCCGAGATCAAGGAACTGGCCGACCGGTGCACGGTGCTGCGGAAGGGCAGGTTCATCGGCACGGTGGATGTGGAGGGCGTCACCAAGGAGGAGCTCTCCGAAATGATGGTGGGCCGGAAGGTCAATTTCTCGATCGAGAAGAGCAGAGCCACGCCCGGCGAGCCGGTTTTGACGCTGGAACACGTGACCATGCGCGCACGGCACCACCACAAGCCGCTTCTAGACGATGTGAGTTTTTCCGTCCGGCGGGGCGAGATCGTGACCATCGCCGGCATCGACGGCAACGGCCAGAGCGAGCTGGTCTACGCGATCTCCGGCTTAGCGCCAATCGACGGCGGACGCGTCCTGATGCACGGGGAGGACATTTCCCGCGCTTCGATTCGCCGCCGCAACGACATGAAGATCTCCCACATCCCGGAGGACCGGCACAAGCACGGGCTGGTGCTGGACTTCACCCTGTCGGAGAACCTTGTGCTCAAAAGCTACCAGACGCCGGAGTACCAGAACCACGGCCTCATTCGCTTTGACCGGGTGAAAACCCACGCGGAAGATTTGATCGGCCGGTTTGACATCCGCTCGGGCCAGGGCGCGTCCACCGTCGCCCGTTCCATGTCCGGCGGCAACCAGCAAAAGGCCATCGTCGCCCGGGAGATCAGCCTTGAGCCGGATCTTTTGATCGCGGTGCAGCCCACCCGCGGCCTGGATGTGGGTGCCATCGAGTACATCCACAAGCAGCTGGTAGCGGCCAGGGACCGGGGCTGCGCTGTGCTGCTCATCTCGCTGGAGCTGGACGAGGTCAAGTCGCTCTCCGACCAGATTTACGTGATCTTCGAGGGCCGCATCGTGGCCGGCCTTGACCCGGAGGCCGCGTCCATCCAGGAAATCGGCCTGTACATGGCCGGTTCGAAAAGGGGGAGCGCCTCATGAAGCAGGGCCTGAAAAACGCCTCCGCCTCGCTGATCGCCATCCTTGCGGGGCTGATCGCCGGGTTTGCGATCCTGCTGGTCACAAAGCCGGAAACCGCCTTTCAAGGGCTTATCATCATCCTGAGGGGCGGCTTCAACAACGGGATGAAGGGGCTGGGCCAGGTGCTGTATCTGGCGACGCCGCTGATCATGACGGGCCTTTCGGTGGGCTTCGCGTTCCGCACGGGGCTTTTCAACATCGGCGCGCCCGGACAGCTGATGGTGGGCGGCGCGGTGAGCGTATGGGTGGGCATCACCTGGACGTTCCTGCCCGGCGCGCTCCATTGGGTGGTCGGCCTTCTGATGGGCATGCTGGCGGGCGGCCTCTGGGGGGCGGTGCCGGGGCTTTTCAAGGCGCGGTTCAACGTCAACGAGGTCATCTCGTCGATCATGATGAACTACATCGGGATGTACGGCATCAACTTCCTGATCCGCGGCTCGGCCATCTTTGATTCCACCAAGAATCAGACGAAGAATGTACTGCCCAGCGGCGTCATCCCCAAGGGCGGGCTGGACAAGATCTTCTATAATCTCACGGGCAAGTACGTGGATGTGTCCAGCGTTAACGCCGGGATTCTGATCGCCATCGCGCTGGCGGTGGTGATGTACGTTCTGTTGAACAAGACCACCTTCGGCTATGAACTTCGCGCCTGCGGCTTCAACAAAAGCGCCGCCCGCTACGCGGGCATCAGCGAAAAGCGAACGATCGTGCTTTCGATGGTGCTGGCGGGCGCGCTGGCCGGCACCGCCGGGGCGCTGATGTACCTGGCGCCTTCCAGCGGCATGCACATCCATGTGGAGGAAGTGTTGTCCGCCCAAGGCTTCAACGGCATTCCGGTGGCGCTGCTGGGCCTTTCGAACCCCATCGGCATCATCTTCTCGGCGCTGTTCGTGGCCTACATTTCGGTGGGCGGCTCCTACCTGCAGAGCCTCAAGTATATGCAGGAGGTCATCGACATCATCATCGCGATGGTCATCTACTTCAGCGCGTTCTCGCTCCTGGTGCGGGATCTGATCGGCCGCATCGGCAAGAAAAGGGCGCAGCGCGGCCACGAGGCGGGAGGGGATAACGCATAATGGATACGATCTTCTTTCTGTTTCAGCAGATGATGTTCTTCTCGATCCCCCTTTTGATCGTGGCGCTGGGCGGGATGTTCTCCGAGCGCAGCGGCGTGGTGAACATCGCGCTGGAAGGCATCATGGTGATGGGCGCCTTCGCGTCGATCTTTTTCCTCAATAAGACACAGGGCTTCATGAGCGGGCAGGGGCAGCTGCTGCTGGCCATCCTGATCGCGGCGGGGGCGGGGCTGGCTTTCGCGTTCTTCCACGCCTACGCGGCCGTATCGCTCCGGTCAGACCAGACGATCTCCGGCACGGCGCTGAACATGTTCGCCCCGGCCTTTTCGATCTATCTGGCACGAACGCTGCAAAGTAACGGCGTGCAGCAGATCCAGTTCACCAACACCTTCTTCATTGAAAAGGTGCCGCTTCTGGGCGACATTCCGATCCTCGGTCCGCTCCTTTTCCAGCGTTGCTACATCACCACCTATGTGGGGCTTGTGATTCTGGCGGCGGCGGCGTTCGTGCTGTACAAGACGAAGTTCGGCCTCCGGCTCCGCGCCTGCGGCGAACATCCGCAGGCGGCGGACAGCGTGGGCATCAACGTGTACAGGATCCGCTACGCAGGCGTTCTGATCTCCGGCGCGCTGGCGGGGCTGGGCGGCCTCGTGTTTGTGGTGCCGACCTCCACCAACTTCAACGCCACGGTGGCAGGCTACGGCTTTCTGGCGCTGGCGGTTTTGATCTTTGGTCAGTGGAAGCCGGTGAGAATTCTCCTGTCCGCGCTGTTCTTCGGCCTGATGAAGACCATCGCGGCGGCCTACTCCGGCATCCCGGGCCTGCAGAACCTGCCGATCTCGTCGGACATCTACAAAATGATCCCCTACGTCGCCACGCTGATTGTGCTGGCCTTCACCAGCGCCAAATCCCAGGCGCCCCGCGCCAGCGGCGTGCCCTACGATAAGAGCACAAGGTGACGCGAGAAACGGCGGGGCCTTGCCCCGCACCCCGCCAGGGGGGATGATCCCCCTGGACCCAACACAAAATAAAACGAGGTGTTTTTCATGAAAATTGCGCTTGCTTCCGACCACGCCGCCGCCGAACTCCGGGAGGTCATCCGGTCGCATCTGGAGAGCCGCGGGCTCGAGCCGGTGGTCTACGACACGACGGTTCCCCGTCCTACCGACGACTACCCCGTCTACGCCGACATGGCGGCCCGCGCGGTGGCAAAGGGCGAATGCGACCTGGGCATTCTGATCTGCGGCACCGGCATCGGCATGAGCCTGGCGGCCAACAAGGTGAAGGGCATCCGCGCGGCGGTGTGCTCCGAGCCCTACAGTGCCAAAATGGCCCACGCCCACAACAACTGCAACATCCTGTGCTTTGGCGCGCGTGTCGTGGGGAGCGAACTGGCCAAGATGATCGTGGATACCTACCTGGACACCCCCTTCGAGGGCGGCCGCCATCAACGGCGGGTGGACATGATCATGAAGATCGAAAAGGAAGGCTGTCTGGAGTAAACCGTCGCGGGCCGCAGGGTTTAACCCTGCGGCCCGCGCTGGCGAAGTACCGAAAAGCCGGTTTTACGCGTGGGGAAACCTCCGCGCCCGAAATCCCCGCGAAATTCCGGACGCGCGCCGGCAAGCGGTGTTGTTTCTCAATCCCGGCGCGCGCCGGAAGACGGTACGCGGTTTGTCAAAAAACCTGGATCACAGGACGTTTCCCAGGCGGACCTGTTCCTGCTGACGGATGTGGTCAAGGCTCTCCTGAAGCGTCGCCATGGAGACGAAATAGTCATCCATTTGGCCGCGCATCAGGTGGCTCTGGGCTTCCACATAGCGGTCGACCACCGTATGCATCTCGTTGTGCGAGATCAGCATTTCGAGAAACGGACGGAATCGCTGCCATTCCTCTGCCAGCTGTGTCATCTTTGCGGCGGCCTCCCGGGTCTGCCCGCGCTCGACAAAATCCTGCGCTTCCATCGAAAGCGCCTCCATTCGCCCGATCACGTGGTTGACCAGCACAAGGCACGCAAGGCAGAACGCCACCGCGATGGCCGTCACCACGGCCACGCCAATCAGCTTCCTTCGCATTACCAGACTACCTCCTGGCTGGTCAGCGCCAGGATGTGCAAAAGGCTTCCGCGCATGTCCTGCACGTGCATGCCGCCCAAGGTGTCCAGGCTGGCGATCAGCACGTTTTCAAAGGCCAGACCGTAGTGCTGAAGCAGCGCCCGGAGCCACGCCTCGTCCTTCCCCGACATTGAAAGATTGTGGCTTTGAATCCGGCCGTTTTCGATCAGAATCAACGGCAGCCCTTCGTAGCCGGGCGACAGCTTCAAGTCTTCCGCGGTCACGGCGCGCTTGGCCGCGTGGGGAAAGGCGGTGATGTTGCCGTCCGTCTCCACGATGGCGGTGCCGCAGCTGCTTGGATCGAGAAGCCCCGCTTCCCGGAGCCCCTCCTGCAAGTCCGAAAGACTCATGCACAGCCGCTCCAGCTCCTTGCGGTCGATGACCCCTCGGCTCACCACCACCGAGGGTTTTCCGGAGATGAACGCCCGGATGCGGTCGCTCTTGAGGCAGGCGAGGGTCAGCGTACCGTTGACCGCGTACAGCGCGAGGATGGGCAGCACGCCGTGGAAAAGCGGCGTCGAGATGTCCGCCATCGGCGTAACAAGCAGGTCCGCCACCATGATTGCCAGCGCGAATTCGTAGGGTTGAAACTGCCCCAATTGATGTTTTCCGGTGGCGCGCATGGTCGCCACCATGACCAGGTACAGGATGATCGCGCGAAAAAATATGGTCAGCAAACCCAACGCCTCCCCGGACAGTATGCGTTCTTTGCGGCTAAATTCATACATTTTCCCGAACTTTGGCGCGCCGCGCTTGCATTTTACGGTAAAATGGGGCAAACTGATCGTATACCAACGGGAACCGCCCGCGCCCGGCCGGGAATCCTCGGCGGCGCGAGTGTTTGAAATTGGTTTGGGACGGCAAGAATTCCACCCGTCCGTCATACACTTGAACGCGACAGGAAATGAGGTGTATTGCATGCCACTATTTCAGGATTTCGGAAAGCGCGTGTCTGAAGTGGCCAAGAACGTGGGCCAGAAGACTGCGGAGGCCGCGGAGGTCGCCCGGCTGAGCAGCCGCATCGCCGCCAGGGAGGCCGAGATCGAGCAGCTTTTCCTGCAGATCGGCAAGGCCTATTATTCCATGCGCGGGGCGGGCGGCGCCTGCGAGGCGGCCGACATGTTCTGCCAGAAGGTCACGGAACTGGAGCAGGAGTGCGAGTCGATGCGCAAGGAAATCGACGTACTCAAGCGCCAGAGCCGCTGCCCCAACTGCGGCGGCGTGCAGCCCATCGAGGCCAGTTTCTGTGCCAGCTGCGGCACAAAGCTGCCCAAGCCCGTCAGGCCGGAACCCGTGCCGGAGCCGGAACCGGAACCCGCGCCGGAACCGGAGCCGGAGATCGCACCGGAGCCCGAGCCCGAGCCGCCCCGTCAGATGAGCGCCGGCGGCGCCGAGATCATCTGGCCCGCGCCCTCCCCCACCCCGGAGCCTGCGGGGGAGCCCGTGCCCGCCGAGGAAGCGCCCGCCGAGGAAGCGCCCGCCGGGGAAGCGCCCGCCGGGGATGCGCCGGAAGAGCCGAAGGAATAGCCCCGGAGAACGCCGCGCGTCCGCCCGCGTTCCCGGCGTTTTCGCCGCCGGGGATGCCTGGTTTTTTGCGGGGTTTTTGGAAAGCCGCGCGCCGAGCGCCCGAAAGGGGCCGGCGCGCTTTTTGTGCGAGAAAATTTACACCATCCCCGGCTCCCCCGTTTGCTTTCACACGCGCTTTCGTCTATAATGAACCATGTATAAGCATACATCGCCGCCATATCCGGGCGCGGGTGCTCGCGCGCTTCGCCCGGCGTTGTAGCACGGAAGAACGGTAAGGGAGGAAGCACCATGATCTGGAACCCAGCGGCGGAGGCCATGGACCGGGCCGGCATCGAAGCGGTTCAGCTGGATCGGCTGCAAAAAATCGTCGCCCACGCCTACGAGCGCGTGCCCTTTTACAGGAAGAAGATGGACGAGCGCGGCGTCCGGCCGGAGCACATCAAGGCGCTCAAGGACATCGAACTACTCGATTTCACCGTCAAAAACGACCTTCGGGACAACTATCCTTACGGCCTTTTCGCCGTGCCCATGGACGACGTGGTGCGCATCCACGCCTCCAGCGGCACCACAGGCCGCCCGATCGTCGCGGGCTACACCGCCGAGGACCTAGCCAACTGGACGGAGTGCGTGGCCCGGCTGGCCACCGCCGGCGGCGTGACCAAGCGCGACATCGCGCAGGTTTCTTTCGGCTACGGCCTTTTTACCGGCGCCTTTGGCCTGCATCAGGGGCTTGAAAAGATCGGCGCCACCATCGTGCCCATCTCCAGCGGCAACACCGAGCGCCAGATCATGCTGATGCGCGACTTCGGCTCCACCGTGCTGATCGCCACGCCTTCCTATGCCATGTATCTGGCCGAAGTGGCCGAGAAGATGGACATGATCGGCGAGATCAAGCTGCGGGTGGGCCTTTTCGGCGCGGAGGCCTCCACAAAAGCGATGCGGAAGGAACTGGAGCGCCGCTGGGGCATCCTCGCCACCGAGAACTACGGCCTGACGGAGATCGTAGGCCCCGGCGTCAGCGGCGAATGCGAGATGAAGTGCGGCATGCACATCAACGAGGATTATTTCCTGTGTGAGGTCATCGATCCGGACACCGGCCGGGCGCTCCCGCCGGGCGAGTCGGGCGAGATGGTCATCACCACGCTCACCAAATGGGCGATGCCCATTTTGCGCTACCGCACCCGGGACATTACCCGGCTGCTGCCGGAAAAGTGCGCCTGCGGGCGGACAAGCATGCGCATGGAACAGTGCAAGGGCCGTACCGACGACATGCTGATCATTCGCGGTGTCAACCTTTTTCCCAGCACCATTGAAAGCGTGCTGGTGGGCTCCGAGGGTGTCAGCCCCAACTATGAGATCCACGTCACCCGGGAAAACTACCTTGACAAGATCGAGGTGCGGGTGGAGATCGACGGCAGCCGCAACATCGACGACTTTCAGGAAATCGAGAGCCTGCGCAAGTCCGTCATGGCGAAGCTGCGGTCGGTCTGCCAGTTGGAGATCCCGGTTCGCTTCGTGTCGCCCGGCTCGCTCAAGCGGTTCGAAGGCAAGGCGCGCCGCGTGACGGATCTTCGGGATCAATGAAACGGATGAGGAATGATAGCATGAACAAGGCGCTTCTTCTGGGCAACGAGGCGATCGCCCGCGGCGCGTGGGAAGCCGGCGTCAGGGTGGTCAGCTCGTATCCCGGTACCCCCTCGACCGAAATTACCGAGGCCGTCTCGACCTACCCGGAAATTTACAGCGAATGGGCGGTCAACGAAAAGGTATCCATGGAGGTCGCCGCCGGCGCGGCCACCGCGGGCGCGCGCGCCATGTGCTGCATGAAGCACGTGGGGCTGAACGTGGCGGCGGACCCGCTCTTTACCCTCAGCTACACCGGCATCAGCGGCGGCATGGTGATCGTCGTGGCGGACGACCCGGGCATGAATTCCTCCCAGAACGAGCAGGACAGCCGCTGGTACGCGCGGGCGGCGCTGCTGCCGATGCTGGAGCCAGCCGACAGCGAGGAATGCCGCACCTATGTAAAGGCGGCCTTTTCGCTCAGCGAGCGGTTTGACGCCCCATTTCTGATCCGCACCACCACGGCCATCGCCCATGCCCGCTCTGTGGTGAACCTGGAAGAGCGCGAAGAGGCGCCGGTGAAGCCGTATAAAAAGGACCCGGCCAAGTACGTGATGATGCCCGCCATGGCCCGCGGCCGCCACGTGGCGGTGGAGGCGCGAAGCCGCGCGCTGACCGAATGGGCGGAAGAGACGGACCTCACCCGCGAGGAGATGCGCTCTGAGGAGATCGGCGTCATCTGTGCCGGCGTGGTTTATCAGTACGTGCGGGAGGCGCTGCCCGACGCGTCGGTTCTGAAGCTTGGCGCGGTGAACCCGCTGCCCAGAGCGCGCATTACGGCCTTCGCCGCGAAGGTGGACAAGCTCTACGTGATCGAGTCGCTGGAGCCCATCATTGAGGATCAGATCGCCGCCTGGGGCCTCCCTCTCGCCGGCGGCAAAGCGCTCACCGGCGTACAGGGTGACCTCTCCGCCCGCCGCATCCGCGAGGCGCTGGGCCTTGATGTCCCCGCCGCCCGCGCGCAGGAGGCGCTGCCCGGCCGCCCGCCGGTGATGTGCGCCGGGTGCCCCCACCGCGGGCCTTTCTACGTGCTCTCCAAGATGAAGCTGAACGTGACCGGCGATATCGGCTGCTACACGCTGGGCGCGCTCGCGCCCCTCACCGCCATCGACACGGTGCTGTGCATGGGTGCGTCCGTGGGCATGGCCCAGGGCTTTGCCCGCGCGCAGGGCGAGGCGTTCGCCGGCAGGACTGTGGCGGTCATCGGGGACAGCACCTTCCTCCACTCGGGCGTGACCAGCCTGATCAGCGCCGCCTACAACCGCGCCAACATGGCGGTGCTGATTCTCGACAACCGCACCACCGGCATGACCGGCCACCAGCCCAACCCCGCCACTGGCTTGGACATCCACGGTCAGCCCACCACGGAGATCGACCTCCCCCAGCTGTGCCGCGCCTGCGGCGTGGAAAGCGTCACCAGCGTCGACGCCTTTGACCTCCCCGGCCTCGAAAAGGCGCTAAAGGACGCCCTTTCCTTCCCCGGCCCGGCGGTCGTCGTCGCCCGCAGGGCCTGCGCGCTGCTCGATAAAAAGCGCAAGGCCAGGCCCTACGTGATCCGCCGTGACGTTTGCACCGGTTGCATGACCTGCATGCGCCTTGGCTGCCCGGCCATCGAAAAGGATGGCAAAAAAGCTTCGATCAACCCCGAGCAGTGCGTGGGTTGCGGCCTGTGCGAAGGCGTGTGCAGGTTCTCCGCCATCGGAAAGGGGGCCGAAGCATGAACTTGAGCATCGTCATCGTCGGCGTCGGCGGGCAGGGTACGCTGCTGGCCAGCCGCATTCTGGGCGCGCTGGCGGCCGAAATGGACCAGGAAGTCAAGGTCAGCGAGGTCCATGGCATGGCCCAGCGGGGCGGCAACGTAATCACCCATGTGCGCATCGGCCAGGACGTCTCGTCGCCGCTGGTGGAAGCAGGCGGCGCGGACTACCTTCTGGCCTTCGAGCAGCTGGAGGCGCTCCGGGCGCTGCCCTACCTGAAGGCGGGCGGCATGCTCGTCGTCAACACCCAGAAAATCGCGCCGATGCCGGTCATCACCGGCGCGGCGGCATACCCCGGGGATATTCTGGAGAGGCTCCCGGCGCTATGCCGCACCGTGGCCATGGACTTTCTGGCGCTGGCCCGGGAGGCGGGCGACGCCCGCGCCGTGAACCTGGCGCTCCTCGGCGCGCTGTGCCGCCTGACCGGAACCGACCGTGAAGCGTGGCGCCGCGCCATCGTTTCCTCGGTGCCGGAGCGGTTCCTGGCCGTCAATCTGAAGGCTTTCGAGCTGGGCTATGAGGAGGTACGTTCCCTATGAGATCCCGCGAGATGAAGATCTGGAACCCCGAAGCAGAGTGCATGGATCGCGAGCAACTCCGCGCGCTTCAGGGCGAGCGGCTGAAGAAGACCGTCAAGCGCGTCTACGAAAACGTGCCCATGTACCGCCAGCGCATGGTGGATAAGGGCATCGAACCGGGCGACATCCGCTCGATCGACGATCTGAAGCACCTGCCCTTTACCGATAAGCCCGACCTCCGGGATCAGTTCCCCTACGGCCTTTTCGCCGAGCCCCTCAAAAACATCGTGCGCATCCAGGGCTCTTCGGGCACCACCGGCATGCCGATCATCGCGGGCTACACCCAGTCGGACATCGACGTGTGGACCGAGGGCATGGCCCGCACCATGACCGCCGCCGGCGGCGATGAAAACGACCTCATCCAGGTGGCCTACGGCTACGGCCTTTTCACCGGTGGTCTGGGTGCGCATCAGGGCGCGGGCAGGGTGGGTGCCACCGTCATCCCCATGTCCGGCGGCAACACCCCCCGGCAAATCGCGATGATGAAGGCCCTGGGCACCACAATCCTCTGCTGCACGCCCTCTTACGCGCTGCACCTGGGTGAAACCATCCGCGAAATGGGCCTGCCGCTCTCGGATTTCAAGCTCAAGGCGGGCGCCTTCGGCGCGGAGCCCTGGAGCGAGAACATCCGCCACCGCATCGAGGAGCTGCTTGAAATCGACGCGCTGGACATTTACGGCCTGACCGAGATTACCGGCCCGGGCGTTTCCTTCGAATGCCTGATGAAGCACGGCATGCACGTCAATGAGGACCATTTCGTGCCCGAGATCATCGACCCGGACACGCTGGAACCGCTGCCCTACGGCGAGCGTGGAGAGCTCGTGTTCTCCACGATCACCAAGGAAGGCATGCCGATGCTGCGCTACCGCACCCACGACCTGTGCCGCCTGAACGCCGAAAAGTGCGAATGCGGCCGCACGCTCATCCGAATGGACCGCATCCTCGGCCGCACGGACGACATGCTGATCATCCGCGGCGTCAACGTGTTCCCCAGCCAGGTGGAGACGGTGCTCACCTCCATCTCCGGCGCGACGCCCCACTTCCTGATGGTGGTCGAACGCGCCGGCACCACCGACTCGCTGGAGATCCAGGTGGAGGCCACCGAGGAGCTGTTCGCCGACACCGTGGGCCAGATGCAGGCGCTGCAGAAGAGAATCGTGGAGAGCATGAAGTCCACGCTGGGCCTCTCCGCCGACATCAAGCTGGTCGCCCCCAAGACCATCCCGCGCTTTGAAGGCAAGGCGCGCCGGGTGATCGACAACCGCAAGCTGTAAGGCATCACGTTCATCATGCGATTAGGAGGGGAACAAATATGTACGTCAAGCAGGTTTCGGTGTTCCTTGAGAACCGAAAGGGCAGCCTCACCGATCTGACCAGAACCCTCAGCGACAACGACATCGACCTGATCGCGCTTTCCATCGCCGACACCGAGCAGTACGGCATCCTTCGCTGCATCATGACGGATACGGACAAGGGTGTCAAGGCGCTGAAGGACGCGGGTTACGTGGTCAGGCTTACGGACGTATTGGCCGTGTGCGTGCCGGACAAGCCCGGCGGACTCAGCCAGGTGCTGGAAAAACTGACCGATCAAAACATCTCCGTCGAGTACGTGTATTCCTTCGTCCGCTCCACCGGCAGCCACGCTCTGGTGATCTTCCACCTGTCGGATCTGGCGAAGGGCCTCAAGGTGCTGACCGAGGCTGGTGTGAAACTGCTCGACAACGATCAGGTGCGCTCGCTGTGAACGTGTATCGCGAAACTGAACTGCGCATTTCAGGCGAAGTGCTGACCGAAAACGCGGCCCTGATCCGCCGCCATCTCGCGGGCAAGACCCGCATGATGGCGGTGGTCAAGGCGGATGCCTACGGACACGGACTCATCCCCACCGCAAAACGCATGCTGCGCTCCGGCGCGGACCAACTGGCCGTAGCGCTGGTGGAAGAGGGCGTCCTTCTGCGCGAGGCGCAGGTGAAGGCGCCCGTTCTGGTGCTGGGCGGCACCTCAGCGGCGGGCCTTCGCGCCGCGGTGCAAAACCACCTGGCACAGGCGGTGTACGATCCGGAGGCCATCGCCGTCCTCCAGAAGGAAGCCGATCGGCTGGACACCGTAGCCCACGCGCACCTCAAGATCGACACCGGGATGACCCGCGTCGGCATCCGCGGCGAGGCGGCGCTCGAGGAGATGCTGGAATCCATCCGAAGTAACCCCCGCGTGAAGCTGGAGGGCATATTTACCCACTTCGCCGCAGCGGACGACGACCCGGAGTTCACCCGGGCGCAGAACGCCCGGTTCGTCCGGGCCGTGGCCCGTATCCGCGCGGAGGGTTTCCGGCCCATCGCCCATGCCGCCGCCAGCGAGGCGACCCTCAGGGATTCCACGCTCTGGCACGACATGGTGCGCCCCGGTATCGCGCTCTACGGCGGATCGGTCCGCCATCTGCTGCCCGGCCTCACCCCCGCGCAGACCCTCGTCACCCGGCCCGTGCGCATCGCCCGCGTGCCCGCGGACGAGACCGTGGGCTATGGCCGCACCTTCCGGACCGACCGGGACAGCCTTGTGATGACGCTGCCCGTTGGCTACGGCGACGGCTATCCGAGGCTGCTCTCCAACCGCGCCCACGTATTGGTGCGCGGCAAGCGCGCGCCGCTTATCGGACGCGTCTGCATGGACATGATCATGGCGGACGTCACCGCCATCCCGGAAGTCACCATGGAGGACGAGGTGGTGCTCCTCGGCGCGCAGGGCGCGGAGCGCATCACGCCGGATGAATTGGCTACGCTGACCGGCACCATCTCCTACGAGATCATGCTGGGCTTCACCGCCCGCGTGCCCAGGCGATTTGATGGAATGTGACAAGAAGTCCCTCCGCTCACGGATGCGCGCGCGGAGGGCGCTGCCCGCGGATCCCGCGCACTCCGCCGCCGCCTGCGAACGCGTATTGGGGCTTGATGCCTACCGGAGCGCGGAAACCGTGCTTTGCTACCATTCGGTAGGCGGCGAGGTGGATACGCATCCTCTCATGGCGAGGATGCGCGCGGAGGGCAAGACCGTGTGTCTGCCGGCCGTGCTGGGCGGCGGAATCATGGAGGCGCGGCGGGCGGACGGCCTTAAGCCCGGCCCGCTGGGCATCCCGAACCCGGCGGGCCCTCTCGTGGCGCCGGAGAAGATCGACCTCATCATCGTACCCGGCCTCTCCTTTGACAGGACCTGCCACCGGTTGGGCCAGGGCGGCGGCTACTACGACCGATACCTGCCGCGCTGCCGCGCGGTCACGATAGGCCTCGCTTTCGAGTGGCAGATGACGGATTGCCTGCCGCTCGAGGCGCACGACGCGCCGCTTCATTTCGTGGCGACGGAAGCGGCGCTCTACATTCGGCCGGAAGGCCCGTAACGGAGGAACCATGCGCGAAGGAATCATGTTCGGCCTCAGGACGCTTGTCAAATACCTCGTGCTGCTGCTGCTCAGCATGATGTTTCTGTTTCTGATCCCCCAGGCGCAGCTGTGGCTGCAGACGCTTCTCAACGCGGTGTTTCTGGCGGGATTCGCGCTGCTCACATTCAGCGACGCGGGCGCGGCGGGCGAGCGGGCGGAAACGCTGCGCGTGACGCTGGAAAAGCGCCGCGCCGAAGGCGGCGCGGTGGACCCGGCACTTCTCAAAAAGGTCTATCGCCCCGCCACCGCCGTGACTGGCTTTTTCGCCGCCGCGCTGCCGCTTCTCCTCATCGCGCTCATCAACTTGGCGTCGCTGCCGGCGTACCCGGAGTCGCTGAACCCGGCCAGATTTACCGCAACAGCCACCGCCGCCCCGCAGGAGAGCGTGCTGCCGGAGGCGACGGCACTGCCGGAAGCGACGGCGCTGCCGGATACGACGGCGCTGCCGGAGGCCGCGCCCGTTCCGGAAGTTGCCCCCGCGCTGGAAGCCACCGAACCCGAGATGCCCTTTAACCCGTTCAACTCCGTGGCACGGATGGCGTTCATGCCGTTCGTCTCACTGTATTCGCTTCTACTCAACCATCTGCTGCTGCTCTACGCCCTGATGGTGCCGCTGTCCTTCTTCCTGCCCGCTTTCGCGCTGGCAGGCTACCTCCGGGGGCCGAGGCTCCGAGAGAAGAAGCTGGAAGCCATCCAGAAGGGCATCCGCGCCAAGAAGCGCAAACAGCGCCGCGAGCAAAAAAAGCCCGCAGGCCCCAGACCGGAGGTATAACCCCGGGCGCGAAGGCCGCCGCCCCTCGGCTTGCGCTTCGGCATTTCGCCCGGCGCGGCATAAACCTTGTCAGTGCGCGGAAACTATGCTATAATGCGCTGTACGGGTGGTGTTGGAATGCGCGTGATCGCGGGCGAGTTCAGAGGCCGGAAACTCTTCGCGCCGGAAGGCGCCGAAACGAGGCCCACGTCCGACCGCGTGCGCGAATCGCTGTTCAGCATCCTGGGCGCGAGGGTTCCTGACGCCGAAGTACTGGACCTGTTCGCGGGGTCCGGCGCACTGGCGTTGGAGGCCATCAGCCGCGGCGCGGCGTTTGCCGCGCTTTGTGACGCCAGCGCGGGCGCCGCCCGGGTCATCGAACGAAACATCGCCCTCGTGCGGGCGGAGGATCGTATGCGCCTGATCCGCGCCGACTGGCGCGAGGCGCTGTCACGGCTATCGGGGCGCCGGTTCTCGCTGGTGTTCTTGGATCCCCCCTACCGCATGGCGGGCGTGTACGCCGAAGCCGCCGCCCTTCTGTCGGCCCGGGGGCTTTTGGCCGAAGACGCGGTGCTGGTGATGGAGCACGCGGTGAAGACGCCGCTCGACATCCCCGCCGGGTTTGAAATCTTCGACGAACGGCGCTACGGCGATACCGCGGTGGCGCTGGTACGGGAGCGAACCGATGATCGCAGTCTACCCGGGCAGCTTTGACCCGCCGACGGTGGGGCATCTGGACATCATCCGCCGCTCCGCGGTGCTGTTTGACAAGGTCTACGTGGCGGTTCTGATCAACCCGGCCAAGCGGCCCATGCTCTCCGCCGGGACGCGGCAGGCGCTCCTGGCACGCTCAATCGGGGATCTGCCCAACGTGGAGGTGCTGTCGGACAGCGGCCTTCTGGCGGATCTCACGCGCCGCCTGGGCGCCGATTGCGTGGTCAAGGGTCTTCGATCGGAGGCGGACTACGCCTCGGAGCGCAGCGCCGCCGCCGCGATGCAGGCGATGTTCGGCCTGGAGACGCTGTTTTTGCCCTCCAACCCGTCCATCGACTACGTATCCGCCTCCATCGCGCGCGAAATGATGAGCTTCGGCCGAATTCCCCGCGGGCTGGTGCCCGACGAAATACTGGATGAGGTCATGGCCGCCTTCAGGGCGAAGAAACTTTAGGAACGATTCGTAAAGGGGATGGAACTTATGGATCGCGATCAGGACAAGTTCTTTGAGGAAGAGCGCAAGCCGCGCCAGCAGGCGGCGGAGCACCCCGAACCGCCGCAGGAGGGCACGCCGCCCTATGAGAGCGACGACGATCATACCTACCTGATGAACCTGCTGGATTACCTGCAGGACGCCATCGAAAGCGGAAATTCCGTGCCGCTGACCGGAAAGCGGCTGGTGGACGCCACGATGTGCCTTGACATCATCAAGGACATCCGTGGAAACCTTCCGTTGGCGATCCAGTATGCGGAGCAGGTGATGCGGGATCGCGACCGCATCCTGACCACCGCCGAGCGCACCGCCGCCAGCAAAATCCAATCCGCGGACGTGCGCGCCAACGCCGCGCTGGACGACGCGGGCAACCGCTCCCAGGAGATTCTGGAGCAGGCGGAGAGCCGCGCCGACAAGATCATCAAAGATGCGGAAATCCGCGCCCGCGCGATGATTGACCAGCATCAAGTGACCATCGCCGCCCAGAACGAGGCCCGGGAGATCGTCAACGACGCCCGCGCCGAGGCCAACGACCGCCGCCTGCAGGCCAGCGCCTACAGCGAAGACCTGATGATCAACGTGGAAAAGGAACTGCAGCGCGCCTGCGACATGATCCGCCAGAAGCGCCAGCAACTGGCGGGACCCCAATAACAGGGTAGGCGAATCCCGCTTCGCGTGCTTTTGCTTGCGTGAGGCGCGGCACATGTCCCGTGCATCCCGAAAATCGGCCGGGCATTTGATGATACGGAATAGGCAGCCTGCGGACGCGTATGTCGTCCCGCGGCTGCCCTTGTTTTTGGGCCCCAGCCCAGCCCAACCCGCTGAGCCGGGCGCGCCTTGGCTACGCCGCTTGCGCCTTTGGCAGGAAGCCGGAGAAGCGGGTGACGGAATCATCGGATTCGACCTCGATCCGGCCGCCGTAGGAGGCCATGATGTCCTTCACGATCGCCAAGCCCATGCCGCGGCCCTCGCCGTGGGTGGTGACGCCCGGCTCGAACAGCGTGCCGATGAAGGCCGGATCGATGGCGGGTCCGTTGTTTTCCACGGAAAACGTGTACTCGCGCAGCGTCTCCCCGATCTGGATGGACAGGCGAGGCGAAGGCCTCCCCTTCAGCGCGTCCAGCGCGTTGTCCACAAGATTGCCCAGTACGCGGCAGATCTCCCAGTCCGCGGCGGGAACCTCCCCCCAGGAGGAGGCGGTTTCCAGCTTCGCGTCGATCCCCCTGGCCTGGCACTCGCCGAGCTTCGCCGCCAGAAGCGCATTGACGGCGGGAATGGCCGTCTTCAGCGCCTGCCCCACCCGCTGGATGTCGCCGTAGACCCGCTCGATATACGCCCGGGCTTCATGGCTCTCCCCCATATCGATCAGCCCGAACACCACCTGCAGGTGGTTCATGAAGTCATGCCGCTGGGCGCGCAGGGTGCCGTTGAGCTCGTTCACGCGCCCAAGCGCGTCCTCCAGCATGTCGCTCTGACGGTTGAGCTTTCGGGCGGCAAAGGCGTCGCGGATGTCCAGCACCGCGCCCCAGATCACCACCAGCGCCATGCCTGTGAGCGCCAGCTGTTCCACCTGGCCGGAGAACGCGCGGTCGCCCACGATCAGCGCCAGGAGCGCCACAGTGAGCGCCGCCGCGATCTGCAGGGCGTTGATGACGATGGCATAAACCGCCGTTTTCTCGAGATCGATGTGTCGCCTGCGCATGGCATCTTCCCCCCCGCTTCCGTGAATTCCAGCGCGAACAGTATACCATATGCCCGCGTTTTATGCTATAATGAACCACACGCTACTGCGATCAAGGAGGGAATTGCCATGTTGTCAAAACTGAAGAAATTGGTGTGCGACGCCAACCTGCTGCTGCCCAAATACGGGCTGGTCACTTTCACATGGGGCAACGTGTCCGCCATCGACCGGGAAAAGGGCCTGGTGGTCATCAAGCCCAGCGGCGTGGAGTATGAGTGCATGAAACCCGAGCACATGGTGGTGGTGGATCTTGAAGGCAACCGTGTGGAGGGCGACATGAACCCCTCCAGCGACACGCCCACACACCTCGAGCTCTACCGCCGTTTCGGCGCGCTCGGGGGCATCGTGCATACCCACTCCCGCTTTGCCACATCCTTCGCACAGGCGGAGCGCGAACTGCCTTGCCTGGGCACCACCCACGCGGACTACTTTTACGGCAGTGTGCCGCTGACCCGGATGCTGACGCCGGAGGAAATCCAGGAAGATTACGAGCTCAACACCGGCCGCGTGATCGTCGAAACCTTTGAGCAGGGCAATCTGGACCCGATGGCCACCCCTGCGGTGCTGGTCCGCAAGCACGGTCCCTTCGCCTGGGGCAAGAACCCGCTGAAGGCCGTGGAGAACGCCGCCGTGCTGGAGGAAGTCGCCCACATGGCTTCCATCGCCCACCGGCTCAATGTCAACGTGGAGAGCGCGCCCCAGTCCATCATGGACAAACACTACTTCCGCAAGCACGGTGCCAACGCCTACTACGGTCAGGGGGATCACTCTTGACGGATGGGATTTATACCGATGTACGCTGACCTGCACATTCATTCGACCTACTCCGACAGCTCCTTTTCGCCCGAGACAATCGTGCGCGAGGCGGTGGCCCGCGGCGTCGGGCTGATCGCCGTCACCGACCACGAACTCACTGCCGGAAGCCTGGAAGCCGAACCCTACGCCCGCCGGGCGGGGCTCTCCCTCCTGCGCGGCGCGGAGACCGAGTGCATCGCGGACGGGCGTTTTCACCATATTCTGGCCTACGGCGTCGACTTTGACGCGCCCGTCCTGTCGAACCTGCTGGCGGACAATCGCTTCAAGCTGGACGAGATGAGCGTGGAACTGGTGCGCCGCATGGCGGGCGAGTATCCGCACCTTTCGGAGCAGGACTTCCACGCCTACGAGCGCGACGCGTCCCTTGGCGGCTGGAAGGGGCTGGAATACTTTCTGCGCCGGGGCGTGACCCAAAATATCCGGGACGGAATCGCGCTGTACAGGCAGTATGGCGTCGCTTATGAAGACGCAGGCTTCCCGCAGATGGAGGAAACCATCGCCGCCATTCACGCCGCCGGCGGCCGTGCGGTGCTGGCTCATCCCTGGGCCACCGTGCCCCATCCGGACGAGCAGTCCTTCTTCAAAGGCGTACAGACGCTGATTGACCGGGGGCTCGACGGCGTCGAGTGTTATTACCCGCTGCACCCGCCGGAGATCGTCAAAGGGCTTCTCGCCATCTGCGAGGACCGGGATTTGATCATCACCGCAGGGTCGGACTGCCACGGCAGTTTTGGCCGCACCCGCGTGGGCGAGATGGACATCCCCACCGAAGCGCTCCGGTTGAAAGGACTGATTCCATGAACGATCTCCACCAGATGTTCCTTGAACAGTCCTATCGGGACGCCTACGGCTTCTACCGCCAGTGGCTTGCCGGAGAAGGGCGTCTGCCCGGCTGGGATTACGTGATTCTGACCGCCGCCAGCGAGGCGCAGGCCGCCTCCTACCGCCGCCAGATCGACTACCGGCTGGAGCGGGGCATGCTGCCCGGGGGCACCCATTACGCGGTGCTGCCCGATCCGGCGGGCGAGCGCATCGGCTCCGGCGGCGCGACAATGGCGGCGCTAAATCATATCCGGGCGTTGGCCGGGCCCGACCCGCTGAGGGGGCGGCGGGCGCTGGTCATCCATTCGGGCGGCGACAGCCGCCGCGCGCCGCAGTATTCCGCCTCCGGCAAGCTGTTCTCGCCGGTGCCCCGGATGCTGCCCATCGGCCGCCGCTCCACGCTGTTTGACGAATTCATCATCGGCCTGAGCGCCGTTCCCGGCCGCATGAAGGACGGCATGCTGGTGGCTTCCGGCGACGTGCTGCTGCTGTTCAATCCGCTGCAGATCGATTTTCACTTCTCCGGCGCGGCGGCGCTGTCCACGCGGGAGAGCATTGCACACGGCGTGCAGCACGGCGTGTTCCTGCCGGATGAATCGGGCGGCGTGGCCCGCTTTCTGCACAAGCTTCCGGAGGAAAAGCTGCGCGATGCCGGCGCGGTGGACGACCGCGGCCGCGTCGCGCTGGATACCGGCGCGGTGCTGATGGACGGCGAACTGTGCCGCGATCTTCTCACGCTCATTGAAACCGACGGCGAGGTCGATCAAAAAAAGCTCGCCGCCTGCCTTTCCCCCAAAGCGCGGCTGAGCTTTTATGCGGACTTTCTCTATCCGCTTGCCACGGACTCCACGCTGGAACAATACCACCGGGAAAAGCCCGAGGGCGAATTTACCCCGGAGTTGGCCGCGCTTCGAAGCGCGCTCTGGCCCCTTTTGCGCCGCTACCGGCTGAAGCTGATGCACCTCTCCCCCGCCGCGTTCATCCATTTCGGCACCACGCGGGAGCTGCTCCATTTCATGGTGGAGGAAGTCCAGGGCTATGCCGCGCTGGGCTGGCGGCGCATGGTGGATACCAACCGGGAGGAGGGCGACTTCGCTGCCTCCGGCAGTTCTTTGAGCCCCGAAGCGCGGGTAGGCGCGGGCAGCTACATCGAGGACAGCCTCCTGGGCCCGGGCACGGCGGTGGGCCGCGGCGCTGTGGTCTCTTCGGCGACGCTGTCCGGCGAGAGCGTGCCGGACTTCACCGCGCTGCATGTGGTCAAGCTGACGGGCGGACGCTTCTCGGCGCGGCTGTACGGCGTGGCCGACAACCCGAAGGAAGCGTCCTTTCTGGGCCGCCCCATCGCGCAGTTATTGGAAAAGGCGAACCTGACGCCGGAGGCGATTTGGGATGGACCGGACAGAACCTTGTGGACGGCGAAGCTTTTTCCGGTGCGCGATACCGCCATCGACGCGGCCCGCGCAGCCCTTTCTCTCGTGGCCGAGCCGCGCCTGACGGCGGAACTCCGCCCGGCGGGCGATTTGCGCTTCTCCGGCAAACTGCCCGAGGGCGAGCGGATCAGCCTCAAAGAGGGCTTTGAGCGCTCCGACGGCGGGGCGATCCTGGACTGGCAGGACGCGCTGGACGAGCGGGTGCGCCTTGAGCGCCTGATCCGCCTGGCGGAAACACGGCGGAGCGTTTCGGAGGCGGAAGGGGTGTTCTCCGGGCGCGAACCCAGCCAGCGGCAGATGAAGCGGCTGGCCGACAAAGCGGAGGCGATGGCGCGCTCGGCGCCGGGCGTGCCCTCCGACGCGGTGCGGGTGCTCTATTACCTGTCCCGGCTCGCTCCCTCGCAGAGGGCGCACTTCGAAGGCGAGGCCTTCCGGCTGATCCGGGACGCAATCTACGCCGAAAGCATCGGCCGGCTCAAGTACGACGAGGCGCTGTCCATCCGAAAAAGCAGCGCCGTCTCCCGCCTGCCACTTCGGGTCAACTTCGGCGGCGGCTGGTCGGACACGCCGCCCTACTGCAACGAAAATGGCGGCACGGTGCTGAACGCGGCCGTGCGCGTGGGCGGGCGGCTGCCGGTGGAGGCCCGCATCGAGCGGGTGGAGGCGCCGAAGCTCGTGTTCGCCAGCGGCGATTCCGGCGCCTACGGCGAATTCACCGACATCCGCGAGGCGCTGGACTGTTCCAACCCCTTCGACCCCTTCGCGCTGCACAAGGCCGCGCTGGTGGCCTGCGGCATCCTGCCTTCAAAACCGGATCAGCCGCTGGAGGCGCTTCTGAAACGCCTGGGCGGCGGCTTCAAGCTGTCCACACAGGTCCGGGGCATCCCCAGGGGATCGGGCCTCGGCACCAGCAGCATCCTGGCCGGCGCCTGCGTAAACGCCATCGGCGACTTTTTCGGCACCGAACTGCCGCTGATGGACCGGATCGGCCGCGTACTCTGCGCCGAGCAGCTGATGTCTACCGGCGGCGGCTGGCAGGATCAAGCAGGCGGCATGATCCCCGGCGTAAAGCTTCTGACCAGCGCACCCGGCGCGTGGCAGGAAGTTTCCGTCCGGAAGCTGTCCATCCCCGAAGGAACGATGCGCGCCCTCGAGGACCGCTTCTGCCTGATCTACACGGGGCAGCGCCGCTTGGCGCGGGGACTGCTCCGCGAAGTGATGGGACGATACATCGCGTCGGATCCGGAGGCGGTGATGATCCTCCGGGATATTCAGCATCTGGCGCGAGACATGGCCGCCGCGCTGGAATCGGGCGATTTAAACGGCTTCTCCCGGATGCTCAGCGCCCATTGGGATCTTTCAAAACGCCTGGACGCGGGCGGCACCAACGTCTGCATCGACTGCATCTTCGTCGCCGTCGAGGACCTCGTCGCCGGAAAGATGATCTGCGGAGCGGGCGGGGGCGGCTACCTGCAGGTGGTCATGAACGAGGGCGTAACGCTGGACGCCCTCAACCGGCGCCTGTCCGACGCCTTCCCCGGCACCGGTGTGGCCGCCTGGAAGTGTGAATTTGACCGGTAACGGCTCCACTGCGACAGGAAACCCCGCGGCAAACGCCGCGGGGTTTCAGCGCGTTTTGGAAAACCCTGGCCGCAGGCCCGCGCGAAGGCTTCGGATCGGCGAGCGGGAATCAGGATTCCGGAGTCAGCATGCCGCCGCCCGGCAGCGGATACGTCATTCCCTTCAGCCACGCGCACTCCGGGTTTGATGCTTCGTAGTACAGCATGAACCCTCCGGACTGGATGTTGGAAAGATCGCCCGCGGCGTCCGTCAGCGCGTCCACGTGGGAATCCGCCGTCAGCGTCCAGGAGGATGCCCCGTCCAGCGACACCGAGACCGACCCGCCCACGTTCGACGTATCCACCGCGCCCGTATAGATGGAGCCGTCGGTCAGTTCGAGGGCAAAGGCGCTGATCTTGTCCACGCTTACATCGCCCGCCAGCACCTGTCCCGCGCCCATGAGCGTGAATTCACCGCCGTTCTCCCCCGGCGTGCCCCGATCGCCCAGCGTGTTGGCGGATACCTGCGCCAGAAGGCCGCTGGAAAAGGTCAGCGTGCAGCCGGAGAGCGTCGCCTCCGCCCGGGCGTTGGTCACGTAGAAGAAAGCCCCTTCCGAATTGCTGGTCAGGCTGGAGTTCACGGCGCGGAGGGAAACCGCCTCTTCCGTCGCCCCGCCCGAAGTGCTCCGATAGATCAGTATGCCGCCGGGACCCGCACCCGTCAGATCGCTGTCCGAAAGCTCGGCCGATCCGCCCTCCAGCACCATCATCTGCCCGTCGGTAGCCGTGCCGGTGATCTTCGCGCCTGAGAAGGTTCCGGCGGTGCGGATCACCGGGCTGCCCTCGCCCGCGACCGAGAGCGACGCGCCGTCGATCGTAGCGACGCCCCCGCCCTGGCCGGCTTCGATGGCGGCGGCGCCCTTGCCGGCCGTCGCGGCGGATACGCCGCGCGCCTCGATTTCGCCGCCGCAGGTGGCGGTGAGTCCGCTGGCAAAATCGCCGGTGGTCTGGATGTCCGCGCCGTCGATCTCCGCCTTCGAGCCCTCTCCGGTGGCAAAGACGCCCCCGGCGCCCGCCGCCGTGGTGGTGACCGAGCCGCCCATGAGCCGGATCGTACCGCCGCTCTCCGCCACGATGCCCGCGTTGAGGCCGTAAGCGCCGCTCTCCGCGGTGCTGGACGTGTCGCCGGTCTTGGTGACGACGGCGTTGGCAAGCGTCAGGCTGCCGCCATTTTTCACCAGCACGGCGCTTTCGTCCGGCAAAATCGAGGCGAAGCTCCCGCCGGCCGTCTCCTCCGCGCCGTCTACGGTGCGCGCGCCCGCCAGATTGGGCGCGGTCTCTGCTTCAGGTACGCCGTCGCTCTCCACAGCGCCGTTTTCCGCAGCAGCACTTCCGGCCGCGAAGGCCGTTCCCGCCGCCGGCGGACTCGTCAGCGCCCGGCTCACAAACGAAGGTGCGCCGGTCATGGCCAGCAGTACCGCGACCGCCAGAATGGGGCTGAGAAAACGCAGGGCCTTCAAATCGATCATCCACCCTTTCCGCGGCGCACGCGCATCTGCCGATGAGATGATCTTACGCGCAAGGTTTGGCAGCCGTTTGCGGTGAACTTGAACATTTTATGAACATCCCCATCCTTACCGCCGCCGGCTTGGCCGGCGGCGGCGCTTTTCGGGTTGATTATGTTTCATTTCTCGGAGGGAGTCTGGGTCGCCTCGGGCGCGGCGGGCATCCGCCGGACGGTGATGGCCGTGGCGGCGCTTCCGCCCAGCGTGACCGTCACCACATCGCCCATCTGGATGTCGCTGAGGGCGAGCGCGGTTCCCTGGACGTCACGTCCGCCGGAAAGTGTAATCTGGGTCGCGTCGTCCACGGTGAACGTCAGGGTCTCACCGGTCAGCGTCAGGCCGCCGTTGCCGCCGCCCGGCCCGTTCTGGCCGTTGTCCCCTGAGGGCGGGTTCCCTTGCGGCGTCTGGCCGCTGTCCCCTGAGGGCGGGTTCCCTTGCGGCGTCTGGTGGTCGCCGGGGTTGGGCGTCGTGGCAAGCGCGATGGTGATGGAATTCCCGTCGATCTGGGTCACCTGGCCCAGCGTTCCATGCTCGACGGCCGGAGTGCTTTCGGCCAGCGTCGGACCGGCCGCCCCCCAAACCAGCGTAAGACACGCGAGCATCACGCTGAGTATGCGCCTCGTTTTCATCTTGATCCGTCCTTTCCGCACCGCTTCCGGTACGGGGTACAGCATACGGCGAAGGGTTGGCAAAGCGTTGGGAAGTGCTTGAACAATCCGTGAACAATCCAGAGGATGCAAAGACCGGGAGCGCTTGCGCTCCCGGTCTTTGCCAATGCCATTAACCGTTCAGGATTTCCATTGCCTCGTCGCGGTAGCAGTCCATCAGGTAGGGGACGCCGGTGACCCTGGCACACTCCTCGGTCAGCGACATCAGCTCGCTCCGGCCGATGGAGTCCACATTGAAGCAGCGCGCGCCCGCCATCAACTGCTGCAGGCCCACCCTGATCTTGTCGGCATAACTATAGATACCGATCGCGCCCAGCGGGATAGGTTGGCGGTTCTGGTGGCGTCATTGCCATTGGGAGCGCGCAGATTCATTATCCTGTCCCCCCTTGATCGAATTGCTTCTGAACGGGAAGCGTCATCATTATACCAAATTTTCGAATATTGTGCAATCGCACAGCCGAAATTCGGATTTTTTACAGATCGTTTATGCATTCCTCCGCAGGCAAGACAAATGCGGAACGCCCCCGGCCGTCTGGCCGGGGGCGTCTTTTCGTTTTGCGGGTGTTTTCAGGCTGATCAGCCGTTTACGGCAGGCGCCTCCGCAGCGGTTTCGGAAGCGGGCTCCGCGGCGGCGCTCTCCACGGTGATTGCGGTGGCGGTATTGTCCGTCAGGGTTACCGTCACGATGCTGCCGACGGCGATGTCCGCCATGGTGCCGGCGGTATCCTCCGCGCCGTTGGCACCCTTCAGCGTGACGGCGGTGGCGTCGTTCACGGTTACAGTCATCGTTTCGCCGGTGAGGCTGAGCGCGGCGGGCGCAACCGCGGCGTCCGGCGCGGCCGTGGCGTCGGCAGCGGCCGGAGCAGCCTCCGGCATCGCGGCCAACGCGATGGTAATCGTGTTTTCATCCACCTGAGTCACCTGTCCGTAAACCGGTGTGCCTTCCGTGGCCGCGGCGGCATCGGTGGCAGGCGCGGCGGTGGCCGCCGTTTCGGCATAGGCCGGTGCGACGGTCAGCAGCATGAACGACGCAAGAATCAAAGCCAGAATAGAAACCTTTTTCATCGAGAATCATCCTTTCCGCTTTTGAATGTGCTCCCTTGAGCACGGCACCTAGAATACGCTTCACATTTGGCATATGTTTGCAGCAATCTTGAAAAAAATAAGGTGCTTTGGTCCGGTATTTAACAGGACGGATTGCGTTTCGGGAATAAAGCAGCCCCCGGCCCGGGCCGGGGGCTGGTGCGAAAAGGAATGCCGGCATCAGTTTGCCGGATCGCGTCAGGCGCCGGGCATCGTGCTGCCAGGTGCTGAATTTGCGTTGTTTCCATCGGGGGCGTTGCCGGAGGAGGCGCTGTCCGAGGGCGGGTTGATTGCGGGTGCGTTGCCGCCGCCCTGCGGCCCGTTCTGACCGGGACCGCACCACGGGCAGTTGCCGTAACCGCCGCCCCGGAGTCCGTTTTGGCCTCCGCCAAAACCGGGCGCATTGCCCCAGCGGCCGCCGCGCTGCCCGGGGTTGCCCCGGAAATTGTTCGCGCCGGGCTTGTTGTCCCAGCCGCCGTTTCCCCGGAAGCCGCCTGCCAGGGTATCGCGCAGAATCGTCACGGCGGTTGCCGCATCGCCGGAGAGGGTGACGGTCAGGATGGCGCCGACGGAAATGTCCGAGATCGAGCCAGCGGCTTTTCGTCTGTCCAGCGTAAAGATGGTCGAATCGGTGATGGAGAACGTCATGCTTTCGCCGCTGGCGGTAAAAGCGGACGCGCTCGCAGCGCGCTGGCGGAACGGCCGGGCGAGCGGGCCGCGCTGTGCGGCGGCGTCCGGAATCACGTTGGCATCGGAAGCCGCCGCGGTATCCGGCGCGGTTGGATCCATAGCGGCGGACTCGTCCGGCTTCACGGTGGCGTCCGGCGCGGGGGTGACGTCCGGCGTGGTCCCGCTGTCCGAAGCCGTCGCGGTATCCGGCGCGGTTGCGTCCGGAGCGGCGGACTCGTCCGGCTTCTCGGTGGCGCCTGAGGAGGCGTCCGCGCTTTCCGCCAGCGTTCCCAGATCCATCGTGATGGATGTGACGCTCACGGCGGTCACGCGACCGGTGACGGTCGCCGCCTCTCCGGCGGCGTCCGCGCTCTCCGCCAGCGCGGGGCCGCCCATCAGCGTCAGCGCGGTCATAAACGCCAGCGCCATGGCAATCAAACGAGTATATCTCATGATGTATACTTCCTTTCAGAGAGATTTGTGCTTTGGGCACTACAACAAGCATACGCCCATAATTTGTCAGGCGTATGCTGCAGGCTTGAACAGTCCGTGAACAAACGCGCGCAGGATTTGCGCGGGTGAAAACATTCAAATTGACAAGCTATTTTGGGTATGGTATTTTATACCCGCGGGGCGCGAGATTCCGCACTGTAGAAAGGAAGTATGGTAAGATGGTCAACGGAAAGCGAAGCGTGGTGCTGGCGGCGGGCATGCTGCTGCAGCTGTGCGCGGGCATCGTGTACATGTGGAGCGTTTTTAAGGCCCCCGTCACCCAATATCTCGGATGGGACGCGACCAACACCTCCTCGATCATGCTGGCGGCGTTCGTGGTGGGCATCGTAGGCGGCGGCCGCCTGCAGGACAGGCTCGGCCCCCGCATGGTGCTGATCGGCGGAAGCCTCCTTTTTAGCCTTGGCATGATCCTGACCTCGCGGGTATCAAGCGCCAATCCTTCCATGATCAACCTGACCTACGGCGTGATGTCGGGCTTGGGCGTGGGCGTGGTGTACACCACCACCGTTTCCGTGGTGCAGAAGTGGTTCCCGGACCGGCGCGGCTTCGCCACCGGCATGATGGTCAGCGCCTTCGGCTTTTCGCTGGTGATCTTTACGCCCATCGCATCAGCGCTGCTGGCGGCGAGGGGTGTGCCCTTCACCTTTACGGCCATCGGCCTGACGTTTCTTGTGGTCTGCACCCTGTCGTCGATCCCGGTGGTGAACCCCTCCGCGAACTTCCAGCCCGTGGGCGTGCCCGCCGCCAAGGACGGAAAGAGCACCCAGCGCCACTACACCACCGCTGAAATGCTGAAAACCCCGCAGTTCTACAAAATTTTCTTCGGCATGATGCTGATCCTGCCGGCCTACTTCCTTCTGAACCCGCAGTTCAAAACGCTGGGCGAGGCCCGCGGGCTCACCGACATGGTCCAGAATTTCCTGGTGATGACCACCGGCATCGCCAGCGCGGCAGGGCGGCTTCTGTTCTCCTGGGCGTCCGACCGGATCGGCCGCAAGAACGCAATCTATCTGATCATTGGCGTGACGCTTCTGGGCGTCCTTTCTCTGATCTGGGCGCAGGGTTTCTTCTTCATGGTGTGCGTCGCGCTGATCGCCTTCGCCTTCGGCGGCTGCGCAAGCGTGTTCCCGGCGCTGACGGCGGACAATTTCGGCACCAAGTACATGGGGCTCAATTACGGCTGCGTGATGGTAGGCTTCGGCATCGCGGCGCTGGGCGCGCCGCTTCTGAAAAGGCTGTTTCCCGCCGAGGCGGCGCAGACCGCCGAGTTTATCATGGCGGCTGCCATGTGCCTCGTGGCGCTCGTCTGTGTCGCGCTGATCAAAAAGCCCAAGGCGGAATGAGCGCGAAGGGTGCGAACCGGCTTCGGTTCGCACCCTTCGTCTTTTTTATGACGGGGAGGGAACGGCATGGTCGGGCAGGTCATGGCGCTGATGATTGAATTTTTCGGCAGGGACGCGCGGCGCATTCACCACTTTCTGAAGGTGTACGGCTTCGCGCGGGCCATCGCGCTGAGCGAAGGTGTTCCGGAAGAAACGATGCGCCGGATCGAATTGGCCGCACTGACCCACGACATCGGCATCAAGCCCAGCGAGGAGAAATACGGTTCCAGCGCCGGGCGTTACCAGGAAATCGAAGGCCCGGCCCCTGCGCGGGCGCTTCTGACGCGGGCGGGCTGCGCGCCGGAGGATGTGGAGCGCGTATCGTGGCTCGTCGCCCATCATCACACCTACTCGGACATCCGGGGACTCGACTACCAGATTCTGGTGGAGGCCGACTTTCTCGTCAACATCTATGAGGATGAAATCGCGCCCCGGGAGGTGGTTTCCGTGCGGTCGAAAATCTTCAAAACCGCCGCGGGACTCCGGTTTCTGGACCAAATCTATGGCTAAGCGCGCATTTTGCGCCGAAAGCAACGGATGGCCAGCGCGTAGATCACAAGCGCGTAGAGCATTGTCCAGCCCATATGGGGCAGCGCCTCTCGAAAGTCGCCCTTAAGTGCCAGCCGGGCCGCATCCACCGCGTGGGCGAAAGGCAGCGCGTAGCTGACCTTTTCAAACCAGCCGCCGATGAGCCCAAGGTCAAACCAGGTACCCGACATCAGCGTGGCGGCGTTGATCAGGATTGGGAAGACGCCGCCGCTTTGCTTGTCGGTCATCAGCGTGCCGAGGAGCAGCCCTGTGCCGGTCATCAGAAGCACCGCGGGCATAAGCGCCGTCATCGCCAGCGGCATTTTCTCAAGCGCGAGTCCGTAGGGCGCCGCCGCGATTAGGCACACCGCCGCCTGCAAAAGGCCGATCGCCACCACCGGTAGCGAATAGCCCAGGATGTAGTCCGCCGCCCGGAGCGGCGAGGAGAAGAGCCGCATCAGAAACGCGCTGGCCCGGTCTCCGGAGACCAGCATGGACGAAAACAGCATCACGAACGTCAGGCTGAATACCGCCATGCCCGGCGCGAAATTCGCCATCGCGAACGCCGGATTGGCCGCGCCGACGGCGCCTGTCAGCGCGTGGATCATCGCCATCAGAAGGATCGGCAGCAGCATGCCGAACACAAACGTCAGCGGATCGCGCGCGATCTCTTTCATATTCCTCGTTGAAAAGGCCAACATTCTCATACGCGCTCCTCGTCCGTCAGCGCGAGGAACGCGTCCTCAAAGCTGGCCTCGCCCGTCTGACTGAGAATTTCCGCCGCGGTGCCCAGCGCGGCCAGGCGGCCCCTGTTCAGGATCCCGATGCGGTCGGACAACGCCTCGGCTTCCTCCAGGTAATGGGTCGTCAGGATGATCGTCATCCGCTTTTTGAGCGCCTCCACATGCTTCCACAACTCGCGGCGGGCGCGCACGTCCAGCCCCAGCGTCGGCTCGTCCAGAAACAGCACCTCCGGGTTGGAGATCAGCGCCATCGCGATGCTCAGACGCCGCTGCATGCCGCCCGACAGCTTCTTCGCGCGGTCCCGCGCGCAGTCGGAGAGCGCAAAATCCCGGATCATGGTTTCCGCCATTTCCGCCGCCTTGGCGCGCCGCATGCCGTAGATCTCCGCGATCAGTTCCAGGTTCTCCCGCACGCTCAGCTTCTGTGCCACCGCCGTCTCCTGCGGCGACACATTGATCCGTGCGCGTACGGCTTCCGGGTTTTTCATGATGCTTTCGCCCGAAACCAGCGCGTCGCCCTCCGTCGGCACGGTCAGGCAGCTGAGCATGCGGATGGTGGTCGTCTTGCCCGCGCCGTTGGGGCCCAGCAGCGCAAAGAGTTCCCCCTCGCCGATGGCGAGGTTCAGGCGGTCCACCACGGTGCGGACCCCGTATGCCTTGGTCAGGTTTTGAGTTTCAACCGCGTTCATGGTTCTTCACCCTTCTCAATACCGCCTTCTCGGAACACGGTCGCCATCAGCGTCGCGAACAGCGACTTGGGCGGAATCGCGAGGCCCTGCTCTACGTCCGCAAGCATCATCAGCGCGTCGCCGGGCTTGATGTCAAACAGGTCTCGCGCCTTCTTGGGGATGACGATCTGGCCCTTTTCGCCCACCGTCACCGTCCAGGCGTACTTGCCCTCTGGATGCTTCATACCGGCAAATCCTCCATTAAGTATGATTTGTATAACTTATTATACCGATAGGTGCCGCGGATGTCAAGCGGCGGCGCAAAAAAGCTCCGCGGAAGCGGAGCTTCAGACCATCGACAAAGTCCCTGAGGTTTCAATCGTTCCCGCCGAACCGCGCCTGTTACGGCGCGACGTTGGTGACCCCGATGTACTTGTTGTACATGTAGCCGGTCTTTCCGGCATAGGTCACCTTGCTCCACTTGCTGCCGATCTTGATGATCACGATGTCCGAACCGGTTGGCGCGGTCTTGAGCGTCTTGCTGGACGAGGAGCCGGACTTTCTCAGATTCACGGAAGCATTGGTGACGCCGTAAGCGCCGTTGGTGATATAGTCCTTGTAAACATAGCCGGTGGTGAGGCTGGGCACCAGCTGCACCTCGTACCAGTTGCCATACTTGCCCAGCACCGCCAGCGCGTTGCTGGGGGTCAGGTACTGTTCCACGTCGTAGGAGATACCCGGCCCGGTGCGAAGGGAAACCGTGCTGGTGGCGTACTTGGTCTTGATCCGCGCCATGGTGCCCCAGCCGGAAAGCGCCGTCACATCCACCATGCGGACGACGTAGCGGTTGAATACATAGCCGGTTACGCCCGTTCGGATGACGCGCACATTGTCCCATGACTTTCCGGAGGACAGGATGATTACGCGGTCGCCGTGAAAGGCCCATCCGCGCACGTACCTGGCCGTACTGGGACCGGAGCGCACATTGACCGAGCCGTTGGCGGTGGGCATGCGGATGACGCCCATCTTGACCGCGGCGTCAGCGGCGCCGGAGAGCGCCAGTGTCAAAACCAGGGCAAGGGCGAGAGTTCGCGCAAGTTTTCGGATGCTCATGCTCATTCCTCCCAGCATTTGGCTGCTGTACCTATTGGATGCGCCTGTGGCGACAAATGTTCCGGTTTTGCCGGAATTTCTCTTGTTTATATCCTTCGGCGCGTTTGACAAGCCTCCATGGGAATGCTATGATACGTGGGGAAAATCTTGTGGAGCGTGGAATTGGATGGAAACGACCGCGGCGGTACTGATACCCGCCTACAAGCCGGACGAGCGCATGCTGATACTGATCGACGCTTTAAAGGCCCGCGGTTTCTTACAATTGATCGTCGTGGACGACGGGGGCGGCGAGCGCTATGCCCCGCTTTTTCAACGGGCGGCGGAAGCCGGAGCCCAGGTGCTCGTCCACCCGGTCAACCGGGGCAAGGGCGCGGCGCTGAAGACCGGCCTCAAGCACATCCTCGCCACCGGGCCCTGCCCTGTTGTGACCGCTGACGCCGACGGCCAGCACGCGCCGGAGGACGTGGAGCGCATTGCCCAGCGCCTGGCCGAAGCGCCGGACGCGCTGGTTTTGGGCGTCCGGGACAAGTCTCAAATGCCGGCGCGCTCCAAGTTCGGCAACACACTGACCTGCTGGACGCTGGGCGCCGTCAGCGGACTCTGGATCGAGGACACGCAGACGGGACTCCGAGGCCTGCCGGCGTGCGCGCTTGCCGCCTTTTCCGAACTGAAAGGCGACCGTTACGAATATGAGATGAACATGTTGCTGCAAGCCCGGCAGGACCGGATGCGGGTGGAACAACTGGTCGTCAAGACCATCTACATTGACGACAACAAGGGCTCCAGCTTCCACGTGCTGCGGGACAGCCTGCTGATCTACGGCCAGCTACTGCGCCAGCTGATCGCGTTTCTCGGCTCCTCGGCCATCGCGGCATTCATTGATTTGACGCTGTTCACCGTGCTGCACATCCTGTACCCAGGCTTATTGATGGTGGCGGTTGTGGCGGCCCGAGCGGCCAGCGCTACGGTAAACTACTTCATCAACCGGAACCTGGTCTTCAAGGCGGACGGCAGCGCGCGGTCGGTGGTGCGCTATTATACGCTGGTGTGCGTGATGGTGATCCTGAGCTATCTGATCATCCGGGGCCTCTCCTTCCTTCACATCCCCGCGGTGCCCGCGAAGATCATCGGCGACGCGGCCCTCCTGGTATTCAACTACCATGTGCAGCGTCACCTGGTGTTCCGAGGCACGCAAAAAGGCTGATTGAAACCCGCAACACTCCAGCCGGGAGGTTTTTCCTCCCGGTTTTTGCGCTGTGTGCGGCGCATAATGGAAATTCCGCCGTGAATTAATCCGGCAGCGGCCTAATCCCGTTGCATGTTTATTCGGTTTTCTGTATAATACGTATGCCGCGGCCGCGGGCCCGGCTTTTTCGCGCATAACGGAAAGGGGGATTCACCATGAAACGCATCATCCCGGTCATACTCGCCCTGGCGCTCCTAATCGGCGCCGCGCCGCTTGCCTCCCTAGAAACCGCCGGCGGCAACCAACCGGACGAAATGAAAATCCCCTATACCGTGGATCTGTCTCCGGAGGACGGGGCCGACTCCGTGGAGCGGCAGGGAGACCATCCGGATTCGCCCTACTTCAACCGCCTGGACTTTTACAACATGGCCTCCACCGACACCCTGACCATCCTGCCCAAGTTCATGACGCAGCAGCAGACCAGCGAGTGGTCCTGCGGCGTGTCTTCGGCGCTGATGGTGCTGAACTATTACGGCAAACTGGGTGACAACAACGAGAAGACGCTGGCCGCGTACCGCTCCATAGGCCTCACGAGCGGCAAGGGCGCGGACGAACCTTCCTCCACCAGCCTCAGGCAGATGATCGACATCTTCAGCGGCGTCGGCGGCTTTGCGCTCGCCTCCTCCTTCGATTACGCGGACGACGACGCGCTGGCGGAGGCCTTTACGCTGGAATACATTCAGGCGACCCTCAAGGAAGGTACGCCGATCATGATCGGCTGGAATGACTGGGGCGGGCACTGGCAGGTGATCATCGGCTACGACACCATGGGTACTGAAACCCACCAGGATGACGTGCTCATCGTCGCCGACCCCTATGACACCACCGACCACAACCAGGACGGCTACGGCGTCTACCCCGCCGAGCGGTTCATCTACAACTTCACTTTCTATGATTTTTTCAACGATGAGGACGGCAACTTCATGCGCTTCCTAGTGGCCAGGCCGGAAGCGTAAGACCGGGGGCTCCGCCCGCCGGGAGAATGACCCTTGGGCCCCGCAAAACCAGAGCAGAGGGAAGAAATTCCCTCTGCTTTTCTATACCATCCGACGTATGCCGAGCGCCGGCCCTTTGCGCGCAGGCCCGGCCGCAGGCTTGCAGGGACTGCGCCGTTCCCATGCGATGGAAAACCGCGAAGCGGATTTTCATTGCCGACGTCAGTTGAACGCGTCCTTCATCCGGTCGAAAAACGACTTCTTCTGCTCGTACTCTTTTCCAGTCAGCGAGCCCTCGAATTGGCGCAGCATCTCTTTTTGCTTTTCGCTGAGGCGCTTGGGGATTTCCACGTTGACCTGAATGAACAGATCCCCCTTGCCGCTGCCCCGGAGGCTGGGGATGCCCTGCCCCTTGATGCGGAATACCGTACCCGGCTGCGTGCCCTCCGGCACCTGGTACTTGACCGGCTTTTCGAGAGTCGGCACATCGATCTCGGCGCCCAACGCCGCCTGGGAAAAGGAGATGGGCACATCGCAGTAGAGGTCGGTGCCCTTGCGCTTGAAGTACTTGTGGGGCCTGACGTGCACCAGCACCTGCAGGTCGCCCGGCGGGCCTCCGTGGATGCCTGGGCCGCCCTGACCGCTGATACGGATCACCTGGCCGTCGTCGATGCCGGCGGGGATCTTGATGGTGCGGCGCTTCGAGGCGCGCGTCACGCCGCGCCCGCCGCACTTGGGGCAGGGATCGGTGACGATCTTGCCCTCGCCGTGGCAGGTTTCGCACACGCGCACGTTCTGGATGCGCCCGAAGGCGGTGTTCTGCGTCACCCGCACCTGGCCGCTGCCCTTGCAGGTGGGACAGGTTTGCGGCTGAGTGCCGGGCCTCGCGCCGCTGCCCTTGCAGGTTTCACAGGCCTCGTCCCGGACCAGCGTAATCTCCTTGGAGCAGCCCATCGCCGCCTCCTCAAAGGAAATGCTGATATCGTAGCGCAAATCCTCGCCCTGCATCGGGCCATGCCGCGCACTGGTGGCGCCGCCGCCGAAGAAAGCGGAGAAGATGTCTCCAAAATCGCCGAACCCTCCGCCGCCGCCGAACCCACCGAAGCCGCCGAAATCGCCGTAGCCGCCCGCGCCAGGAGCGCCCTGTCCGGGCGTCTCATGACCGAACTGGTCGTAGCGAGCGCGCTTCTGGGCGTCCGAAAGCACTTCGTACGCCTCGTTGAGCTCTTTAAAATCTTCCTCGGCTTTTTTGTCGCCCGGATTCACATCCGGGTGCAGCTTTTTGGCCATCTGGCGGTACGCTTTTTTAATGTCCGCCTCGGTGGCCGTCTTGCTGACGCCCAAGACCTCGTAGTAATCCCGTTTTGCCAAACATCACACCTCAAATCCGCCCGCCTGTCGCCGTTTGCAGCGTTTTGGGCAAGTATCGGCCCGCGGGCCGTGGTACGCCTTTCCGATCGCCTCCGGACGCAGGGAGGCGATCGGAAAGGCGCCGGGGCGGAGGCCCCGGCACAAATCCCCTTACGATCTTTGGAAAGAAGACGCCTTCTTTCAGTTCTGATCCGTGAAGTTGGACTCCACCGTACCGTCGTCATTCATATGGGGCTCGGCCTGAGCGCCGCCCTCGGCACCGGCGGACTGCTGGTAAACCTTGCCGAAGATTTCGTAGGTCTTCTGGGTGAAGGCTTCCAGATCGCGCTTGATGTCGGCGGCGTTGTTCGCAGCGCGAGTCTTCTTGAAGGCCTCCAGTTCGCTCTCGAGGGTCGCCTTGTCTGCGGCGTCCAGCTTGTCGCCCATATCGCGCATGGTCTTTTCCGTCTGGTAGATCACGGAGTCCGCGTGGTTGAAGGTCTCCACCTCTTCCTTGCGCGCCTTGTCCTCGTTGGCGAACTTCTCGGCCTCGTCCATGGCCTTCTTGATCTCGGTCTCCGAGAGGTTCGAGGACGCGGTGATGGTGATCTTCTGCTCGTTGCCGGTGCCCAGATCCTTGGCGCTCACGTGCACGATGCCGTTGGCGTCGATATCAAAGGTGACCTCGATCTGCGGCATGCCGCGGGGTGCCGGGGCGATGCCGGAGAGCTGGAAGCGGCCCAGCGTCTTATTGTAGGCGGCCATTTCGCGCTCGCCCTGCAATACGTGCACATCAACCGCGGTCTGCCCGTCGGCAGCGGTGGAGAACACCTGACTCTTCTTGGTGGGGATGGTGGTGTTGCGGTCAATCAGCCGGGTGAACACGCCGCCCATGGTTTCGATGCCCAGCGAAAGCGGAGTGACGTCCAGGAGCAGCACATCCTTGACCTCGCCGCCCAGAACACCCGCCTGGATGGCCGCGCCGATGGCGACGCACTCGTCCGGGTTGATGCCCTTGTAAGGCTCCTTGCCCACGATGCGCTGCACCGCGTCCTGCACCGCAGGGATGCGGGTGGAACCGCCCACCAGGATCACCTTGTCGATCTGCGAAACCTGCAGATTGGCGTCGCGAAGCGCCTGCTGAAGGGGCACGATGGTCTTCTCGACCAGGTCCGCGGTCAACTCATTGAACTTGGCGCGGGTCAGCGAGATGTCCAGATGCTTGGGGCCGGTGGCGTCGGCGGTGATAAAGGGCAGATTGATGTTGGCCGCCATCAGGCCGGAAAGCTCGATCTTGGCCTTCTCGGCGGCTTCCTTCAGCCGCTGAAGCGCCATGCGGTCCTGCCGGAGGTCAATGCCGTTCTCGCGCTGGAATTCCGACGCGATGTAGTCGATGATGCGCTGGTCGAAGTCGTCGCCGCCGAGCCGGTTATTGCCGGCGGTGGCCAGCACCTCGAACACACCGTCGCCGATCTCCATCAGCGACACGTCGAAGGTGCCTCCGCCCAGGTCGTAGACCAGGATCTTGTGCGCCTGCTCCTTGTCAAGGCCGTAGGCCAGCGCCGCGGCGGTGGGCTCGTTGATGATGCGCAGCACTTCGAGGCCCGCGATGCGGCCGGCGTCCTTGGTGGCCTGACGCTGAGCGTCCGAGAAGTAGGCGGGCACGGTGATGACCGCCTGGGTGACCTTGCCCCCCAGATAGCCTTCGGCGTCGGCCTTGAGCTTCTGCAGGATCATCGCGCTGATCTCCTGGGGCGTATAGTCCTTGCCGTCGATGGTCACGCGGTGGTTGGTGCCCATCTCACGCTTGATGGAAATGACCGTGCGGTCCGGGTTGGTGACGGCCTGCCGCTTTGCGACCTGGCCCACCAGCCGCTCGCCGTTCTTGGCGAAGGCCACGACGGACGGGGTGGTACGGGCGCCTTCGGCGTTGGCGATGACGACCGGTTCCGAACCTTCCATCACGGCGACGCAGGAATTGGTGGTGCCCAAATCGATTCCGATAATCTTGCTCATATTGGTATCCTCCTGAAATCCAGTTTGAAAATATAATTGTTTTTGAAAACGTTATTGTTCGGCTGCCACTTTGACCATGGCGCACCGGATGTTGCGCCCTCTGGCGCGATATCCCTTCTGGAAGACCTCCTGGACGGTGCCGGGCTCGCCCTCGTTGCAGCAGACCACCGCGTTGTGGCAGTCGGGGTCGAACGCCTCGCCCATGGCCGGAATCTCAGCGACGCCCAGCTTCTCCATCGCGGCGAGCATTTGCCGGAGCGTCATCTCGACGCCATCGGTCAGCGCGCCGGCCTCCCCAGCCTTCCGGGCGGCGTCCAGCGCGCGCTCCAGGTTGTCGACGGTGGGCAGCATCGCGCTCATGGCATCCCGCACGCCGTCGTCATAGGCGTCGGCCTTGGCGCTCACGTTGAGCCGCTTGTAGTTCATGAAGTCGGCTTGCGTGCGCTGCGCGATTCGAAGGTATTCATCCCGTTCCGCCTCGGCCTTTTCCAGCGCCTCGCTCAGCGCCCTGGCTTCCGCAGATTCGCCCGCCACGGACGTGCCATCCGGTTTTTGTACCGCCTGCGCCTCGGCTTCCAGCCCGGCGCCGTTTCCCAATCTGTCCTTTTCCTCTGCCATGTCCTCACTTCCAGTCCTTGTCATTCGCTTTCGGGCAGCAGGCTCGATATCGCCTTGCCCATGAACTCCAGCACCGAGATCACCCGGCCGTAGTCCATGCGCGTAGGCCCCAGGATGCCCAGTGTGCCCGTAGAGCCGGTGCCGATCCGGTAAACGGCGGTCACCAGCGAGCAGTCGCTCAGTTCCGGCAGATCGTTTTCCGGGCCGATGCGAATGGAAAATTCCATCGATCCGGTCTGCCTGAGCAGCGGGTACAGCTTTTCACGGCTTTCGAGTACGCTGAGGAATGTCCTCGCCTTCTCGATGTCCGCGTACTCCGGATACGCCAACAGGTTCGAGCCGCCGCCCACCATGATTTCCTCCGGTTCCTCGCGGAGCCGGTTTTCCATCACGTCCAGCACCGAAGCCAGAAGGCGTCTGTGTTCCTTCAGGTCGCGGAACAAAAGGGCGAACCGTCCGCGCATCTCACCCAGCGTCAATCCGCCGAGCTGATCCGTCAGCATTTCGGAGATGCCGTACAGAAGGTCGTTTTTCACGCCTTCCGGCACCCGCACCACCGCGTCCTTCACAAGGCCCGCGCTGGTGACGATGATCATCAGCGCGCTTGACTCCGTCACCGGGATCAACTGTACGCGCTTGATTCGGAGGGAATCCAAGTGCGGGGCCACCACAAGCGCCGTGTAGTTTGTCACGTCGCTGAGCGCCTGCGCGGCGCAGCGGATGACCTCCTCCACCTCGCCCACCCGGGTCTTCAGGTGGTTGTTGATGCGCCGCATATCCTCATCGGACAGCTTGTGCACCCGCATCAGCTGATCCACATACAGCCGGTAAGCCTTCGCGGAGGGCACGCGACCCGCCGACGTGTGGGGCTGTGCCAGGTATCCCAGCTCTTCCAGATCGCTCATCTCATTGCGAATGGTCGCGGGACTGAATCCAACGCCGTGCTTGCGCGAAATCGTGCGCGATCCGACCGGCACCGCTGTGGAGATATAATCGTCAATGATCGTCCGAAGGATCATGAACTTTCGATCATCCAGGTGCATTTGCCCGCCTCCTTTCGCCGTTGTTAGCACTCTACCCTTTCGAGTGCTAAGCCACGGGTATAATGTACCATCCTGCGGTTCTTTTGTCAATAGATTTCTCGATTAAGAATGCGCAAACTTGATTCCGGCCATGTGCGCCGAAAAAAACAAATGGCCGGAAGGGCTTCCGCCCTTCCGGCTCGATGCAAACTGAAGGCGCTATTCCTTCGGCAGCGCGGAGGAGGCCGGCCCGGCCGGCGGGGGCTGCGTATCCGGCGCGGCGGGCGGCGGAGTTTCCGCGGGCGGCGGCAGCGGCGTGATCTCGTTGGCGGGCTTGCCATACATCTCGTTCAGCGTGACCATCTTCAGGCCCTTTTTGTGGAGCGCGGGGATCACCTTGCGCAGCTTGGCCAGGTCCTTGTCGGTGGTGTGGAAGAGCACCACATGGCCGCCGTTGCATTTTCTCAGGAACTTATTCACATCCTGCGAACCGGAGAGCCCCCAACTGGCGATGGCCTGATACCCCAGCTCCCGCAGCACCTTGGAGAGCCTGGGCTCCTTGAGCCCCGCGCCTCCCTTTGGCCGAAAGTACTTCATCTTGTAGTTGACGCCCAGCGTCTTGTTCATCTCGCGTTCGTCCATGGCGATGGTCCGGTACAGCTGTTCGTCGGTCAGATAGCTGATGTTCATATGGTGGAAGGAATGGTTTTCGATCTCGTGCCCGCGGTCGAGAATCTCCTGCCAGAGATCCGGCTGCTTTTTAATCTGGTAGCCAATGGGAAAAAACGTGAGCTTCGCGCCGTACCGGTCCGCCAGATCCAGAATCTCCCGGATGTTTTCAAACTGGAAGCAGTCGTCAATGGTGATGGCCACCTTGTCGGAGGATTCCTTCCGGTAACTCAGGATCGGCAGCATCCTGACGTCCTTGCGTTTGAATTTGGTGATTTCGGTGGATGTCCAGCGCGCGGCAACGGCGGGATCGTCGCACAGCGGAATGGGCGCGCCTTCGGACGGCGCCAACCCGGTCGGCGGAACGGTTTCCGATGGCGACGCCTCATCGGGCAGAGCCGTTTCTCCGGCCCCGACGGCGGGCGCGGTAAGCGTATCGGGCGCGCCTTCCGCCGCGGCGCTCTCCGCCTGCGGCTGGACGGCGGAGGCCGGGGCGACCGTCACATCCCGGCGCCCACTCAGCGCAAAGCCCAAAATGACCGCCAGTACGACGCACGCGACGGCGGCAAAGGCCCACCTCCTGGATCGATTGCGTTTATTCTTGCGCCGCGCGATGCGGACGCTGGTCACTGTTCCCATATTGCCCTCTTTGCCGCGGCGAAAAGCCCGGCGAATGTCCTGATTTCCCCGCCCAGCATTATACCACAAAATGTGAGCGTCTTCGCCCGCGCCCCGCAGCTACACACAAATTTTGCGCCCGGCGCGCATGTGCGCCGGTCAGGATCCGATCAGGCTTTCGATGGTGCTGGTCAGCGTCAGCACCGAAATCTTGGGGGAGTTGAGCAGCCGGAACTTGGGCAGATAAATGCGGTCCGTCATGCCCAGGCCCGGCGTGGTGTAGACCAGCGTCCCCCCCAGCTGCTTCATGCCCTCCACATCCCCCTGCGCCGGGAACCAGCCATGCCGGGGCGCGAAGGTGGAGGGGATGTAAAACGCGCCGAGGAACGGCAGCTTCCATCCGCCGCCGCAGTAGTGGCCCGCCAGCACCAGATCGGGGGTATACAGATAGGCGCGCGTGCCCTTCGCGGAGAGTTCCTGCGATACGGTGATGTACTGCTCCGTGGGCGGTATGTGGCTGAGCGCGATCTGGACATCCGCGGCGTTCATCTTGGGAATCGCATCCTGAGTGGCCTTGAACTGGTTGAAGCGCCAGGTGCTGAAGGGCAGGTTGTCGTGGTCGCCCTCGAGGCCGCTCAGGGTACCCTCGGTCTCCTGCGTCATCTGATCCTGCAGCAGCTTGACCGAATCGGTGATGTTGAGATTCAGTAAGTAACCGGGCGTCAGCCAAAGCTTGGCCTGACCCACGTCGATCTCCGTAGTGGCGGACAGGAGCTCCGCGTCCCGGCTCTTCGCGCCCAGCACCCAGTCGCTGAGCACCACCTGTTCCAGTGTGCCGCCGGTCGTCCGGGGATCCTTGAGCAGGATATCCGGGTCGGAGTCTCCGGGGATGAAGTATCGCGGCCGCTTGGCGGAGAGGCCGTCCAGCAGGTCGTAAAAGGGTTGGGCGTTGCCGGAGGCGCCCACCATGTCGCCGGTGAACACCAGAAGATTGTAGCTTTCCGCGTTGATCGTGCGCAGCAGCGCCGCCTGGCGCGCGCCAAAATCCCGCCCGTGCAGGTCCGAAACCTGCACGATCGTATAGCCCTCCAGGTCTTCCGGCAAGCCCACCAGCGATATGGTCTGTCGGTCCACCTGCACGGAGGAATTGTCCAGTGCCATCAGCGCGAACACGAGAATCAGGAAACTGAGCAGGATGAACAGCGGGAAAGTCATGTTGACGCCCCTGAGCCGTGACAGGCGCTTGGCCTGCTGACTCTGGGTGAAGGTGTTGAAGCGGGTAATGGCTCCCTTGGTATACTCGATGGTGGACTTGCCGCCGGTGCGCATGCTCTTGGAGAGCTTCATCACGGTACGAGAGGTGCCGTCACGCTTTCGGACTTTGCGCTTGACTTTTTCGATGTCCACCTGGCGGGTGGATTTTTCACCCGCGGCACGCTGCACGGCGGCCTTCTCCTTCGGATTGGACGCGGCCCCCGGCGTTTCTTTTTCGCCCGCGGCTTTGCTGATCGGCCCGCCCGCGCCGCTCTTGGGTTTCTTTTGATCATCTTTTTGCATGGAACGCCTCCGAGCGATATCGCTTCTATTATATGCGTAAACTCCGCGGATGGCAAGTCCCCGCGGGTTGTGCTATAATAGGACATCATCGCTTGGAGGAAACGTATGGCGAAGGCGAAAACGCGCTACGTCTGCACGGCGTGCGGCTACGAGGCGGCGCGCTGGCTGGGTAAGTGCCCGGAATGTGACAGCTGGAATACGCTGGAGGAAGCTCCGGAGGAGGCGGCTCCGCAGGAGCGAAAAATGCGGCGAAGGCCCGGCTCGGGCGCGGAAGTCCTGCCCATCGATGAGATTCCGGACGAGGGCATGCTGCGCCTGACCACCGGCATCGGCGAACTGGACCGGGTGCTGGGCGGCGGCACGGTGGAGGGCTCGATGACGCTCATCGGCGGCGAGCCAGGCATCGGCAAGTCCACGCTGCTCACCCAGGCCTCCGCGAAGATGGCCGAGGCGGGAAAGCGCGTACTGTACGTGTCTGGCGAGGAGTCCGCACGGCAGATCAAGCTGCGCGCCAGCCGCCTGGGCGCGCTGTCGTCGACTTTTTTCGTGCTGCCGGAAAACGACATGGAAAAAATCGAGCAGAAGCTCGAAGCCGCCGCGCCGGACGTGATGGTGGTGGACTCCATCCAGACCATGTACCGCGCGGATATGGCCAGCGCGCCGGGCAGCGTTTCCCAGGTGCGGGAGGCGGCTGCGGCGCTGATGCGCTACGCCAAGGTGAGCGGCTGCGCGGTGTTTCTGGTGGGCCATGTGACGAAAGAGGGGGCCATCGCCGGGCCGAGGGTGCTGGAGCACATGGTGGACGCGGTGCTCTACTTCGAGGGCGACCACCAACGCCAGTACCGGCTTTTGCGGGCGGTCAAGAACCGCTTCGGCTCGGTGAACGAGCTGGGCATGTTTGAGATGACCGGAGCGGGCATGCGGGAGATCGCCAACCCCTCTGAAGCGCTTTTGAGCGAGCGCGCCCACGATCAGAGCGGCTCTGTGGTGCTGTGCGCCATGGAGGGTTCGCGCCCGCTCTTGGTGGACGTGCAGGCGCTGGTGGCGTCGACGGTGCTTGGTACGCCCCGGCGCATGGCGTCGGGCGTGGATCAGGGCAGGCTGTCGCTTCTGTTGGCGGTGCTCGAAAAGCGGGCGGGGCTTCCGCTCTACAGTCAGGACGTGTATATTAATGTAGCGGGCGGCCTGGAACTGACCGAACCCGCGGCGGATCTGGCGCTGTGCGCGGCGGTGGCTTCCTCCGCCCGGAACAAGGCGCTGAATGCGCGCCTGGCGGTGATGGGCGAAGTGGGCCTGGCCGGCGAGGTGCGCGCGGTGCCGCAGGCCGAGCGACGGCTGATGGAGTGCGCGCGTCTGGGCTTTACCGAAATCGTGCTGCCCAAGGCAAGCCTTCGGGGCGTGCACCCGCCGGAAGGCGTCCAGCTCCACGGCGTGGAGTCGCTGCCCGAAGCGCTCGCAATCATGATCAAAAAATAGCCTTCCACAATTCTCCTTTCATACGCCGCGGCACCCGCGCGCACAATATGCGCGAATGGGAGGTAGTCGTGTATGAAATGGAGAAAAACGGCCGCATTGACCTTGATCCTACTGCTGACGGGGGCGTCGCTGGCCGGCTGTATGCGCTCCGCGGGAAACCCGGAGCCCACCCCCGGTCCGGGGGCCACCGGCGGCGTCGCGAAACCAGAAATCCCCTCAAAGCTCTCGCTGGAGGGTGGCGTACCCCAGTTGGACGTGTACGACACCGGCACCAAGGACGTCCAGTCCATGGACATTGAAAGCTACGTGCAGGGCGTGCTGGCGGGCGAGATGCGCGCCGACTGGCCGATGGAGGCGCTGAAGGCCCAGGCGGTTCTGGCGAGAACCTTCGTGCTCAAGTTTGTGAGCGAGAAAGAATCCAAGTACAAGGGCGCTGACATCTCAACCGACATCACCGAAGCCCAGGCCTACGACGAGGGCAAGATCAACGACCGCATCATCAAGGCGGTGGATGAGACCCGGGGCGAGGTGCTCAGCTACGGCGGGCAGTTCCCCTACGCCTGGTTCCACGCCCACGCCGGCGGCCAGACGGAACTGGCCACCAAGGCGCTGGACTACGAGGGTCAGGAGCCGGGCTACACCCAATCGATTGAATCGCCCGATTCCGACCGCGCGCCTGACACCGTGAAGAACTGGACCGCCACCTTCACCGCCGAAGAGGTGGGCGCCGCCGCAGAAAAGGCGGGCGTCAAGACCGGCGCGGTCAAGACCATCGAAATCGGTGAGAAGGGCGAATCCGGCCGCGCGGTGACCTTCAAGATCAACGGGAACGACGTCTCCGGTCCGGCGCTTAGGATCGCGCTGGACCCGGCCAAACTCAAGTCCACGCTGGTCAGTGAAGTTTCGGTGGACGGCGGCAAGGTGACCTTTAAGGGCCGCGGCTACGGACACGGCGTGGGCATGAGCCAGTGGGGCGCCTACGGCCTGGCGGAGCAGGGCGCGAAAGCCGAGGACATCATCATGCACTACTTTAAAAACGTCGAACTCGTCAAGCTCTGGGACTAGCCAAAAGGCCGGGGCACCGCAAAAGGGCTTTGCCCCGTCCATGAATTACCAAGGAGAAAATCATGCGCAGATTTCTTTTGATGCTGGCGGCGGCGCTGATCGCGCTGCCGCTGTCGGGTTGTCAGAAGCTGGTGGCGGACGAGGCCAACCCCGCCCAAACCATCTACGCCTCGCTTCCACCCGTCTACGCGCTGGCGCACCCGATCCTGAACGGCGCTCCGGGGATTACGCTGAAGTGCCTGATCCAGCCGCAAGACGGCTGTTTGCGAAATTACGAGCTCAGCGACTGGGATGAGGCGCTTCTAAGCGGCGCCGATGCGGTGATCCTGGCGGGCCGGGGCTTCGAATCCTTCGAAAATCAGCTGTCGGAGGGCTCGATCGCGGTCGTGGGCGCGATGGACGGATTGACGCTGATCAACAACGGCTCCGTAGCGCCCGAGGGCGACGAGAGCGACCACTTCGATGACGAAAACCCCTGGGCGTACCTGTCCGTCGCGCAGGCACGGGAGATGTGCACGGTCATTACTGCGGGCATGATCGCGCTGGATCCGGACTATGAGGCGCTCTATGAAGAAAACTACGCCCACTTCGACGCGGAATTGGAGGCGCTTGAGACGCGCGTGGAGGAACTGATCCTGGCCGCGCCGGAGGAGAGCGTGGCGGTGGCCCACGAGGGGCTTTTCTACCTGACCGACGAACTGGGGCTCTCGGTGGCCGCGGTCATCCGGCGGGAACCGGGCAGCGAGCTCTCGGACAACGAGCTCAAGGAGGCGCTCACATCCCTCAAAGAATCCGGCGCCCGGGTGATTCTGATCGAATCCCAGGCTCCCCAGTCCCTCCGGGACGCGCTGACGGACGCGGGTTATCAACTGGCGCTGATCGATACGCTCTCTACCCACGCGCCGGGAGACTTGGAGGACTACATCAAAACCATGGATAAAAACGCCCAAGCCCTCGCGGACGCGCTTGCGCGGGCGGCGGCGTAACCCGAAGGCGATCAAGCGCCGGGAGCAAAAGCTCCCGGCGCTTCAAGGCATCAAAAAAACCCGGGGCTTTTTTGATGCAAGGGGAGGAGCCCTGCGTGCGCCTGAAATCCTGCGGGATTTCCGGGCGGCGCACTGACCCAATGTACGGATAGCGCCACCAATATGCGTACTGGTGGCGCTATCCCGTTCCCGGCGTACACGCCGCCGGAAACGATGGAAACCCTGGTAGACTTTGTGGATGGTCTGAAGCGCCGGGAGCAAAAGCTCCCGGCGCTTGTCAATCAATCTGTCAGGTGATTTTAAGCAGCATCGTATGGGCGCCGTCCATCTCAACGGTCAGGAGTTTTTCCTTCTCCAGCCGCTTCATCACGTCGCTGAAGCGCTTGAAGCCGATGGCCTTCTCCTCAAAGTCCGGATAGTCCGCCTGAATGGCGGCCTTCAGGATCGACGGATTGATGCGCTCGAAGCCGTCCGCCTTGTACTGGCGCAGGTACTCGCGGAAGGCCGGCAGCCAGTTTTCCTTATTCAGCTGGGGCGTCGGCGCGTCGCTGCCGTTGAGGCCGATCTTGAGGGAGGATTCCTCCGTCCAGACCTTGATGCGGCTGCTGTGGGACCCCACGAGCGCCATCAGCTTTCCGAAGGTGGCGCAGCCGAAGGCGCGCTCGTCAAAGTCGGGCCTGAGGCGTGTCAGCGTATCCTTGAGCTCGCTGGCGTACATCATATCCTCGTCCTGGTCGGCCAGGACGGTCTCGATCTGGACGATGAGCTCATTGATGTCCGGCGAACCCTCCTCCTTATCCCGCGTGGAAGGCTTCACCGCGGGCTTGGTGGTGACGGCCACCGACTCCAGAAAGATGAATTCGCTGCAGGCCTTGATGAAGATGCCCGAGGCAACCTCGCTGCGCGAAATGCCCAGCACCTTCTTGCCCATGGACTTCAGCTTACCCACCAGCGGCGTATAATCGCTGTCGCCGGAGACGATGCAGAAGCTATCGATCAGCGGGTTGACGTAGGCCACCTCCAGCGCGTCGATGACCAGCTGGATGTCCAGATTGTTCTTCTGATTCTTGCCGTAGCGGATCGACGGCACCACGTAGAAAGTATTGGAAAGCAGACATTCCTTGAGTTCGGTGTACCGGTCCGTATAGCCGTACACCTTGCCCAGCAGAATGTCTCCCCGAATCTTGACTTTTTCAATGATGCTCATCAGCATCGATTCTTTTGCGCCGGCATTTTCCAGGTCCACAAACACCGCGTAATTGCTGGTTCCCACGAACTCAATCCTCTCTTAATTCGGCTCAAGTTCAGTGTACACGTTCTTTCGGGGCTTGTCAAGCGCAGCCCGTCCGCGGGAAATTGACAACTGGGGCAAAAGCGTGTATGATGTTTGAAACAGAAACATGTGGCCCGAGCCGTCGTTTTTTGAATCCGGCGAGTTCACGCGGCCGCTTTCGCAGCATCAGGAGGGTGCCTATGTCCACACGGCGCAGCCCCGCGCAGTTTCGCAGCAAGGTGACCTCGGTTGTGGTGTTTCTGCTCTCCATCGCGCTGATGGGCGGCGTGGTGTATCTGGGCTATCAGGCGCTGTCCTTTGACTATTCAGGCTACCTGCCGCCGGGGGCGACGGCCGGTCCCTTCCTGCCCGACGGCGGCTTCCAGATCGGCACCACCGAAGCACCGATGAACCTTGAAGAGTATGTGGAACCGACGATGACTCCCGGTCCCACGCTGAACCCCACACCGATTCCGATGGAACTGTACGCCGCCCGAGACACCAAGGTGCTGATGACCGGCACCGACAAGTTGGGCGAGGCGGCGCTGACTCAGTGCGAACCCTCCACCGCGGACAATAATAAGGTGATGATGGTGCGCGGCTGGGGCTATATCCGGGGCAAGGACGCCGCCGAAAGCCGTGTGTACTTGGCGGTTTCCACCAAAAACGGCGACGACCACCGCTTTTACACGGTCATCCGCCAGTCCGGCTCCACCGGCATCCAGCACGACCCGTCCACCGGACGCAACCTCGACCAGGCGGACTTCGCGGCCGCCTTCAGCGTGGACACCTATGATGACGGCGAGTACCGCCTGGGCCTTCTGATTCAGGTTTTGAATGGCAAGAAGGTGGCCGAACAGGCCTACTACCCTCTGGGCGATCAGTACAACTTCATCGTGGTCAGCGGAAAGATCCAGTAGCGCCAAGGCATGAAGCGGCCCGGGCCCCCAAGGGAGCCCGGGCCGCACAGATTGTCCGCAATCTGCCGGGGATTCAAGCGTTCCCGACGGCATGAGCGCCGGGAATGAAACCGCGCCGCCAGCATGCATACTGGCGGCGCGATTTGCATTTTGCTTCAGAGCGTCCCGGAATACCGGCGGATACAGACGGCGCATGGAGTTCCCTCCGCCGCGCGGAACAGGTCAGCCCACGGTCACACCATTGTTCTTCAAAAGCTCGCTCAGCGGCGGCAGCGTGGCCTCCGGCGCATCGCCGGCCGCAGCCTCTTCGTCAGAGTTGTCCTCGCTGAAATCAATGCTGTCCTGGAAGTCTCCCTCCGCCTGTCCGTCGCCCACCGGCAGGTCGCCCTCTTCCATCTGGCCGTCGCCCACCGGCAGATCGCCCTCTTCCATCTGGCCATCACCGGCGTAGTAGTCGCCTTCCTCCGGATAGCCGGCTTCAACGGCCCCGGGCAGCGCCTCCTGACCGGTCACCTTCTGCCAGATCCAGAGGCCGGACTGGTTCACGATGTCGGGGTTTCGGGAATAGAGGTACGCTTCGCCCACGAGAATGCCAATGGCAGCGACCAGCGCCACGCTGGCAAACGCCATCGCAAAAAACCGTTTCACCCGGTGTGCCTCGGTAAGCCGTACCGCCTGGCGGCAAAAGCCGGCCACGGACAGAATCAGCCCAACGCCCGGCAGCCAGGAAAGCATGAGGCCGAACAGGGACTCCCACAGGCCGCGTGAAATCTTGGCGCTCTCGGCGCGCTCGTGGCTTCTGGAATACTTCGGCATACGTCACCCTTCAGTCGAGATGAATCGCGGCCGCGCCGCAAAATTCTACTAATTTTTCAGACGTCTTCCCGGGCGGAAAGTTCCATAGGCCGGGAATTACAGCTTGCCGCGGGCGGAGCGGGTCTGGGCGTCTTGGAGAACGTCCAGGTCGTGCCGGGCGCGCATCTTTCGCATGATCAGCGTCACCGCCTCTTCAAGCTCGCCGCCCTCCCGGTAATCGGCGGGCAGCGCGAAGTCCGCCCGGCGCTGCAGCAGCATCTCGTCCGCCAGCGCGCCGCCGCCCGGTGCGTACACCACGATCGAACAACCGCCCTTGAGTTTGGTCATCTTCATGCTGGGCACGTCCGTCAGCCCGTCGCCAAAGTAGATCATGTTGGCAAAGGGCACTCGCCGGAGGTATTCCGGCGTGTGGGCGTTCAGATCGTAATCGTTGGTCACGTCCAGAATGCCCTTGTTGATGCGAAACAGGTACTGGGTCTTGGCGGTATAGTTGACGTCGGTGGCGGGCCAGATGGCCTGCCCCGATTCGTCGTAGACGTAGGAGGCGGCAAACACCGCCTTAAACGCGCCGGCGATACGGGAACCGTCGATGATCTCCTTGAGGCCGGAGGAGATGATATAGTGTTCTACCCGAACGCCGGCGGCCGAACCGATGGCGTTGGCGCGGTCAAACCAGCTTTCCACACCGGGGTAGAACTCGATGGATCGCCCCAGGCTCTCCAGCGCCTCCCGCGTGAGCGGCCGACCGGCCCGCGCGGCGGCAAAGCGCATCATAAACATGTAGGCCAGCACGCCGTCGGTCCGGTGCTTCACCGCGAAGTGGCGACAATCGGCCCAGAACGCGTCCGGATCGATGCTCAGGCCCGGCAAAAAGCCATACTCCTGCATGTCTTTGGGCGAGAGTGTCTTGTCAAAATCGTAGATCAGCGCGACGATGGGCGTAGTCTGCATGGCGGGCCTCCTTTCACGCTTGAACGGGAACATCATAGGGCAGGGCGTACGCCCTGCCCTATGCGCGTTTATGGTGTTCTCAGGCACTGGGCGCTTCGCCGCCCTCCGGCGCCGGTGTGGGCGCCTCGGTTTCGGCGGGTGCGACCGTCTTGCCGTCACCGCGCGGCGCGTCGTCGGCGTAGAGCCGCTCCTGCACCTCCGGCGTCGCGATGCCGTCCTCCTCCACGCCGATGGCTTTCTGGAACTTCTTCACGGCGGTCTGCGTGGCGGGGCCAAAGTCTCCGTCCCGAACCCCGTTAAACCAGCCAAGCTTGTAGAGCCGATCCTGCAGGTTCTTGACCTGCTTGTTGTTCTTCATGCCCTTTTTCAGCGTCTTATAGGGCAGGGGGGTGGGCCCGGGGGTCGGTTCGGGGGTGGCGAGGGTGGCAAGATCCACGCCCTTGGCGATGGCGGGCAGATCCTCGGCGTTGGTGCTGGTTTCCAACTGGGTGATCATGCTGGCGATCAATGCCCAGCTCTTTTCCGAATCCGCGGACAGCGAGCTCAGCGCAGTGCTGCCGGCGCCCAGCGCCGTGATGGCGTCGGTGGTGGTTGCGTCCTCGACAGACTTCTGGATGGCGAGCAGCGTATCCAGGAAACTCTGGTCGTTCTCCAGCGGCTTCTCGGGCAGCAGCGCCGAAATCTGCTGGCTTTCAGTCTCCTGCTGCTGCATGGCGGCGGCCCCCGTCTGGTCCGCGCGCCACAGCTTGATGATGCCGGTGCGGTATTCGTCGGTGGCGTGCTGCTTGACCATTGAGAGGCCCTCGGTATAGAGGGTGTAGGTGACGCCGGGGATCTTGGCGCGGTTGGCCGTCCTGTCGGCGATGAAGAGGACGCCCGCGACCAGAAGCGCCACCACCGCCACCACGCTGGCGATGCGCACGAGCCACTTGGTCAGCCCCGTGCCGCCGCGCGGCGCGGCCGCACCTTCGTGATCGGCGTCGTGCTCGTGAATGGCGCCTTCTTCGGCGGCGCCCTCCTGAGGCTCGCCGTCCTCTTGCTCATGAGCCTGCGCCTTTCGCTGCGCACGGCCCTTGCGCTGGTTCATCTGCTGGATGTAACGCTGGACCTCCGGGCTGATGCCGGTTTTGCGGATGGGCTCGAGCGGCTTGATTTCGATGCCCAGAGAGTCCCGTTCCGTGCCGGGCTCACGCTCGAGCGGCGTTTCGGATCGCGGCGCAAAGCGCTCCTCCGAAGGCGCCTCCTCCGGCTCCGCGTCCGTCCGGGGCGCTTCCCCGGCGTCGGGTTCAGCCTCGCCCTCCGGCTCGGCGTCCATCATGCCGGTGGTCTGCCTGCCCTCGTCTTCGGCCAGCGCGGGACGGTAACTGGTGCGTGAGTAGACATCCCCGCTCTCGTCCGGCGCGGAGGAGTAGGTCGTTTTCGTGTAGGGCGCATACCCCTGCTGCTCGGCGCTCCCAGGCACAAAGCGAACCTGGGACGAAGTATACCCGCTGCCATCAAACCGGCTGTCGCCAACCGGCTGGCCGCAGCTTGGGCAAGCCTTCGCCTCGGGGTTCAGGGTCTTGCCGCACTTGTTGCAGAACATATCTTGCCCTCCCGTTCAGGGTTGCCTCGGTTTCGCGCGGTGCGAGCCTGCGCGCCGCGCGGCTTCAGTCGTTTGGGCGCATGACAATACAGACTGATTGTAACCTTTATACCGCGATTCGTCAAGCAAAACCCTCAGAATGCGCCATATCAGGGGGTTTTTGGGCCCTTGAATGGCGAATGACGCGTATTATCCGAAGGGATTGGCCGGCGCCGGCGTTTCCGCCGGCTGTGCCGGAGCGGGCGTGGCGGTGGCCGCGGTCGTAGGCGTCATCACCGAGACGTCGGCGCCCGCCGCGGCGGTGTAGTCGTTTTCCGCATACTGTCCGGCCGCCTGCTGCGGGACCAGGATGCCGCTGTTCATCTGGAAGCTGATGTAGGCGGTCAGCATGACCGTCAGCGAAACGAGGGCCACCGCCGTGACCAGCAGTTTCCCCCGGACAGGGCAGCGCACGCCGCGCCAGAGCATAATGAGCCCCAGCGGCGGTACGAGTATGCACAATAGAACCGCCACCCAAACGCGCGCGCTGGGTTTCGTGCGGCGGGGAACCTGAAAAACGGGAGCGCTGCCGGTGGTGCGCATGGCTCAACCTCCCCAAATGGTGGGATTATTATATCAGATAGACGTCAGGGGCACAAGTTTAGAGCCCAAAACGCCTTCGTTTTGACGGAAAATCATCAAAATAAACAAAATCTTAGCGTCATCGCACGACCCGCGGCGGGCGCGGCAATTTCAAAAGCTCCGGGTTTGTGATATACTGGTGGGTACTACATGGATTCTAAAGGCGGGATCGATGTGCCTGAACGCGATGAAATGATTCGGATCAGCAGCCTCAGAAAGGTATACGGCGAGGGCGAAGGCGCCGTCGTCGCGCTGAACGGCATTGACCTTTCCATTCGCCGTGGCGACATCCACGGCATCATCGGCATGAGCGGCGCGGGCAAATCCACGCTGATCCGGTGCATCAATCTCCTCGAAAAACCCACTGAAGGCAAAATCTTCATCGACGGGGTCGACGTGACGGCCCTCTCCGACGCGCTTCTTCGCACGACGAGGCGCGCCGTCGGCATGGTGTTTCAAAGCTTCAACCTGCTGATGCAGCGAAGCGTGGAAAAAAACGTGCGCTTTCCCATGGAACTGACCGGCGTGGACAAAAAGGCCGCCCAGGAAAAGACGAGGGAACTATTGGACCTCGTGGGGCTCTCCGACAAGGCCGAAGCCTTCCCCGCCCAGCTTTCGGGCGGGCAGAAGCAGCGCGTCGCCATCGCGCGGGCGCTGGCGATGCAGCCCAAGGTGCTTCTGTGTGACGAGGCCACGAGCGCGCTGGACCCGATGACCACCCGCGCGATCCTGGATCTGTTAAAGGACATCAACCACCGCCTGGGCATTACGATCGTGGTCATCACCCACGAGATGGAGGTCATCCGCCAGATCTGCCGCGAGGTATCCATCATCGACGGCGGGCGGATCGTGGAGAGCGGCGCGGTCAGCGAGCTGTTCTCCCGTCCCCAATCGGAGGCGGGCAAGCGCATGTTCCGCACCCCGGGAAAGCGCTTTACCGAGCTGCCCACCGGGCGGCTTGTGCGGGTGATCTTCGACGGCGGAACGGTCTACGAGCCGCTGATCGCCAACCTCATTATGGAGCAGGGCGCGCCGGTATCGATCATCAGCGCCCAGATGGACACCGTGGCGGGCGAGACGCGGGGACAGCTGGTATTGCAGCTGCCCGCGGACGAGGCGCTGAGCGGCCGGATGATCGAATCCCTGAAAAAGCACAAACTGCCGGTGGAGGAGGTAAAGTAGATGGCCGAGTGGCTGAGCGCCAACGAAGCGCTGATCCGCCTGATGCTCTCGGGCCTCTGGGAGACCCTCCAGATGACCCTGCTGGCGGCGCTGTTTTCTTATCTTCTGGGGCTGCCGCTGGGCGTGATGCTGGTGGTCACCGACAAGGGCGGCATTCGTGAGAACGCGGCGCTGAATCAAGTGCTGGGCGCGGTGGTCAACGTGCTGCGCTCGGTGCCGTTTTTGATCCTGATTTTGATGCTGTTCCCCGTGACCCGCGTGGTGATGGGCACCACCATCGGCACCCGTGCGGCGATCTTCCCGCTGGTGGTGAGCGCCTTCCCCTATGTGGCCCGGATGGTGGAATCGTCGCTGCGCGAGGTGGACGGCGGCGTGATCGAGGCCGCCCAGTCCATGGGCGCGACCACCTTCCAGATCATTTGGAAGGTGCTGCTGCCGGAGGCGACGCCCTCGCTGATCAACGGCCTGGCAATCTCCGTGACGACCATCCTGGCCTACACCGCCATGGCCGGCGCGGTGGGCGCCGGCGGTCTGGGCAAAATCGCCATCGATTATGGCATGTACCGCTTCGACATGCCCAAGCTCTATACCGCGAGCCTGCTGCTGGTGGTGCTGGTGCAGATCATTCAGGTGCTGGGCACCCGCGCCTCCTCGCTGATCGACAAGCGCCGTCGGTGACCGCCCCCGTTTTCCCCGTCTTCCTATTTGAAATAATGCGGCGGCTTCCATTCGGCACGCACATTATAGCGCGGGCAATGCCCAGCGCAACCCCAGCGCGGTGCGCAGGATCGCAGCGCCGGCACCTATATTCCCCCGGCCCTGCAGGAAAGGAGAGGTACCCCATGAAGAAACTCGTCAGCCTGATCGTCGTACTCGCACTCATCCTAGGTGTTTCCGGTATGGCCATGGCAGAGAAACTGGTCATCGGGGCGACCCCCACGCCGCATGCCGAAATTCTGGAGCTGATCAAGGACGACCTGGCAGCCAAGGGCATCGAGCTTGAGATCGTCGTCTACACCGAGTATACCACCCCCAATATGGCGCTCTCCGCGGGCGACCTCGACGCCAACTACTTCCAGCACGTGCCCTACATGGAGGCCTACAACGCCTCCGTGGCCGACGACCAGAAGCTCGCCGCGGTGATCGGCGTGCACTACGAGCCCTACGCCCTCTACCCGGGCAAGACCAAGACGCTGGAGGAGCTTAAGGACGGCGCCACCATCACCGTCACCAACGACCCGTCCAACGAGGCGCGGGCGCTGCTGCTGCTGGAGAGCGCGGGCCTCATCAAGCTCCGGGAAGGCGCGGGCCTCGCCGCCACCATCGCCGACATCACCGAAAACCCGAAGAATCTCAACATCATGGAGATCGAGGCGGCGCAGCTGCCCCGGACGCTTCCGGACGTGGACATGGCGGTCATCAACGGCAACTTCGCGCTGGACGCGGGGCTCAGCCCGTCGAAGGACGCGATCTTCGTGGAGCCTGCCGACGGCGAGGCCGGCAAGACCTATACCAACTACATCGTGGTGCGCGCCGCCGACGCGGAGGCCCCCTGGGTGGAGACGCTGCGCGAGACCCTCTGCTCCCAGAAGGTGTACGATTTTATCATGAATAACGACGCCTACAAGGGCGGCGTGATCCCGGCGTTCACGGTGGGATAACATAGCCCCGCGAAAAAGGCCCCCGGCGCATGCCGGGGGCCTTGCGTATGTCCGCGTTGGTTCAGCCCTTGAGCCTCTCCGCGATGGCGGCGATGAACTCCGCCGAGGTGACGGACTTCTTCTCTCCGGTGGCAAGGACGGCCAGATCCTGCGTCATGACGCCGGACTCGATGGTGGCGAGCGTCGCGTGCTCAAGCCTTTCCGCAAAATCCTGAAGCGGCCGGCTTCCGTCCAGTTCGCCCCGCTTTTTCAGCGCGCCACTCCACGCGAAGATCGTGGCCACGGGGTTGGTGGAGGTGGCCTCCCCCTTCAAATACCGGTAGTAGTGGCGGGTGACGGTGCCGTGGGCGGCCTCGTACTCGAAGGCGCCGTCGGGGCTGACCAGGACGCTGGTCATCATCGCCAGCGATCCGAAGGCGGTGGACACCAGATCGCTCATCACGTCGCCGTCGTAATTCTTGCAGGCCCAGATGAACCCGCCCTCCGAGCGCACCACCCGCGCGGCGGCGTCGTCGATGAGGGTATAGAAGTACTCGATACCCGCCTTCTCAAAAAGCGCCTCGTAGCAGCACTCGAAGATCTCCTGAAAGATCAGCTTGAAGGTCTGATCATAGGTTTTGGAGATGGTATCCTTGGTGGAAAACCACAGGTCCTGCTTCGTATCCAGCGCGTAGCGGAAGCAGGAATGCGCGAAGGAGCGTATGGACGAATCCTTGTTGTGCATCGCCTGCAGAAGGCCCGGCCCCTCAAAGTCGTAAACGGGAGCGCGCAATACCTTGCCGTCCGCGCCGGTGAAGACCAGCTCAGCCTTGCCGGGGCCCGGCACCCGGATCTCCGAGGCGCGGTACACGTCGCCGTAGGCGTGGCGGGCGATGGTGATGGGCTTTATCCAGCGGGCGATGACGGGCTTTACGTTGTGAACCAGAATCGGCGCGCGAAAAACCGTGCCGTCCAGCGCCGCGCGGATGGTGCCGTTGGGGCTCTTCCACATCTTCTTCAGCCCGTACTCTTCCACCCGCTGCTGATTGGGCGTGATGGTGGCGCACTTGACCGAGACACCCAGCCGCCTGGCCGCCTGGGCGGCCTCCTCGGTCACCCGGTCGTCGGTGGCGTCGCGGTTTGGCAGCCCCAGATCGAAGTACGCCGTGTTCAATTCAATAAATGGCGAGAGCAGCTGTTCCTTGATCATCTTCCAGAGGATGCGGGTCATCTCGTCGCCGTCCATTTCGACGATCGGGTTCATCGGAATCCGGCTCATGCCTCTCTCTCCTTTGCGGCAGACGCATAAAAATTCATCAGGCAGCCTTCGAGCAGGATGCGGCGCTGGGTTTCGTCCAGCCCCTCCAGCCGGAGCTGGAAGGCGCGCCCGTCGGAGAGCCGTGTGGCCGTCACCTGCTCCCGACCCTCGCGGACGGCGGAGCGGATGCGCTCAATCAGCAGAAGGTCGCCCACCCCGGCAGGGGCGTCTTCCGTCGTGAAGGGCAGGATGCCCCAGTTGATGAGGTTTGAACGGTAGCGCTTGGTGGCGTACTCCACGCAGATGTTGGCACGGCCGCCCAGCACCCGCTGGCAGGACGCGGCCTGTTCCCGCGCGGAGCCGTCGCCGGGGCGCACCGCCCAGATCACGGAGGCGTAGCACGTTTCCTCCGGATGGGGCACCAGGCCCCGCCAGGATTCGGGTGCGGCGTCCCGGACTGCCTTCGAGCGCTCCACGTATCCCGGATCGCGCCGGGACAGCGTGAACTCGGCCAGGCGTATCGGATTTGAGCGGTAGGAAGACGTCTCGCCGGAGGGAATCAATTCGTCCGTGGTGGTCACCGGGTCGGTCAGCACGGAGGCGACGCTCAGCAGCAGATGCTCCGGAAGCGGGCCGAATTTCGGCCAGTCCGCGATGTTGGGGCCCAGCTTGAGCGGTTCCTCCGGCTTCGCCGCACCCCAGCCGCGATACACGCGCTTTTCGTAGACGGATAGGTCGATGGGCTCGCGCGCGGCGGCGGGCGGCGCGTAATCGATCCCGTCGGCGGCAGTCAGCGCGCCGCCGTTTTTCGCGGTGGCGGCGATGGAACGGGCGTCCATCAGCGCCACCATCGCCAATTGGCCCTCGCCGGGCTTTGAACCCTCGCGGTTGCGGAAGTTCCGGGTGGTGTGGCGGATGGATAGGGCGCCGTTGGCGGGCACGTCCCCCGCGCCGAAGCATGGGCCGCAGAACGCAGGCTTTAAAAGCGCGCCCGATTCCATCAGCGTGGCTGCGACGCCGCTTTTTACAATCTGCAGATTTACCGGAATGCTGGCCGGATAACAGGAAAGCGAGAACGCGCCGCTGCCCACCGAGCCGCCGTCCAGGATCGCCGCAGCCTCCGCCAGGTTATCGTACAGCCCGCCGGCGCAGCCCGCGATTACGCCCTGATCCACCAGAACCTTGCCGCCCGAGACCTTGCCCGTGAGGCTCCCCCCGGGCAATCCCTCGCGCAGCTCCGCTTCCCGGAGGATGTCGCCGGGGGCTTCCAGCAGCTGCCGGATCGGAAGCGCGCTGGAGGGATGGAAAGGCAGCGCGATCATCGGCTCGATTTCGGAGAGGTCCATTTCAATCAGCGCGTCGTAGTACGCGCCTTCCTCCGGCGAGAGCGCCTTGTAGTCGCCCTCGCGGCCGCAGCGGCGGAGGAAATCCTCCACCGTGCCGTCCGTCTGCCAAACGGAGGAGAGGCACGCGGTTTCGGTGGTCATCACGTCCAGGCCCAGCCGGAAATCAATCGGAAGGTTCTTCACACCGGGGCCTGCGAATTCCAAGATTTTGTTTTTGACGAAGCCGTTCGCGTAAACCGCCTCGCAAAGCGCCAGCGCCGCATCGTGAGGGCCGACGCCCGGCCGGGGGGAGCCGGTCAGGTAGACCAGCACGACCTCCGGATCCTTTACGTCATAGGTATTGCCCAGCAGCTGCTTGACGAGCTCCGGCCCGCCCTCGCCCACGCCCATGGCGCCCAGCGCGCCGTAACGGGTGTGGCTGTCGGAGCCCAGAATCATGCCGCCGGAGGCGGCCATCGCCTCCCGCGCATACTGGTGAATGACCGCCAGGTTCGCCGGTACGTAGATGCCGCCGTATTTTACGGCGGCGGAAAGGCCGAAGACGTGGTCGTCCTCGTTGATGGTACCACCCACCGCGCAGAGTGAGTTGTGGCAGTTGGTCAGCGCGTAGGGCATGGGAAAGCGCTTCATGCCGCTGGAGCGGGCGGTCTGTACGATGCCCACGTAGGTGATGTCGTGAGAGATCAGGCTGTCAAAACGCAGGCGCAGCATGCCGTCTTTGCTTGCTGCGGCGTTGTGGGCGCGAAGGATGCGCCCCGCGATGGTGCGGCCGCGCGCCTCCCCGCCGGACGCCGTAAATGCGGTTTCCACCCTGCCGTTTTGCCATACGGCGCCGCCAGCGTGTAGCTTCATCATGGGTTTTCCCTCCATGAAAGGCATTTTGCATCAGTATACAACAGTCTCCGGCCAAAAATCAAGATGCTGCAGGATTACGTTTTCCGTTGTGCATTGACACACGTTCATTCGTTTTATCCATCGAGTTTTTGAAATTTTCCGCAAAAAGGCTTGCATATTTTTCGGGCATGCGCTATAATCGCGCAAAAGCCAATGGGGGCAGCAGCGCTGCGAGGAGGTAGCCATGCAGTATATTCAACAGCAGGAACTCCGGGGATACGTCCGGCAGTTTTGTGAAGACATCCGTCAAAGCTATCATATCGACCCCAAACAGTTCGAGCTGGCCAACGTCAAGCGCGGTCTGCGAAACGCGGACGGCACCGGCGTCATGGCGGGCATCACCACCATCGGCAGCGTTCAGGGCTATCAGATGATCGATGGCGCGCCGGTGCCCATGCACGGCCACCTGTACTACCGCGGCATTGATCTGGGCGACATCATCGAAAACCACGTCAAAAACGGCGATTTCGGCTATGAAGAAGTCAGCTATCTCCTGCTGATTGGAAAGCTTCCCACCCGGACGCAGCTGGATCAGTACCACCGCGCGCTGGCGGTGGCGCGGCGGCTGCCGGACGGCTTCACAGAGGACATGATCCTCAAGGCCCCCAGCAAAAACGTGATGAACAAGCTCTCCCGCGCGGTGCTGGCGCTCTACTCCTACGATCCAAATCCGGACGACACCTCCACTGAAAACGTGGTGCGCCAGTCCATGGAACTGATCGCGCGCCTGCCGGTGATCGTGGCTCACGCGTACGCCGTCAAGCGCCACTATTACGACGGCCAGTCGCTCTACCTGCACGTGCCCCAGGAGCACATGTCGCTGGCGGAGAACTTCCTGCACATGCTGCGCAGGGACAATCAGTTCACCCCGGAGGAAGCCCACCTGCTGGATTTGATGCTCACCATCCACGCGGAGCACGGCGGCGGCAACAACTCCGCCTTCACCTGCCGCGTGTTGTCCTCCACCGGCACCGATACCTACGGCTCGATCTCCGGCGCGATCTCCTCCCTGAAGGGCCCGCTGCATGGCGGCGCCAACCAGAAGGTCATGGAGATGTTTCAGGATGTACGGGAGCACGCCGTGGACCCGGCCAGCGATGCTTCCGTGGCCGATTACCTGCGCCTAGTCCGGGACAAAAAGGCCGGCGACGGCTCCGGTAAGATCTATGGCCTGGGCCACGCGGTCTACACGATGGACGACCCACGCGCCATTCTACTCAAGCAGTACGCAAGTGACATGGCGGTCAGGACCGGCTACGACGAGGACTTCCATCTGATGGAGCGCATCGAGCGCATGGGTATTGAGGTCCTCAACGAAAAGCTCGAAGGCCGCAAGACCATGTGCGCCAACGTGGACATGTATTCCGGCCTCGTGTACCGGATGCTGGGCATCCCGGACGAACTGTTCACCCCGCTCTTCGCCACAGCGCGCATCGCGGGCTGGTGCGCCCACCGCATTGAGGAACTCATCACCGGCGGCCGCATCATGCGCCCCGCCTACCGCGCGGTGTCCCAGCGGGCGGAGTACACGCCCATCGAAGTGCGGTAACCGCAATTCATATTTCTTTGCCCGTCCTTTCGGAGAACCTGTCCCGGAACTCCCTGAAACGTTGACGGGGTATGCCAATGGAAATCCGGCCGGACGCCTTGTCCGGCCGAATTTCCATTGTTGACGAAGCAAGCCCGTTCAGAGTACAATAGGGTTACGCGATCATTACGTAATTCAATTGCTTTTTTCGCCGCGCTGAAACAATCGCGCCGGCGGCCTTCATAAGGGGATGACGTAGCGATGGATTTTGAGGATCGGATTCGCGGCATGCTGATGGGCAAAACGTTTTTTGAGGCCGGCCGGGTCTGCGATCTGGTGCGGCTTTTCTTCCGCGGCGACGGAGAGGTGGCGCTGCACGCGCGCTGCCTGGTGCGGCTGGTGCATGAAGGAAGGTTGGTGGCCAGTTCGTCGGACGCTGCGCTGCCCGCCATCGATCTCGAGTCCGAAAGCCTGGATGGTTTCCAGTGGAACCGCGGATTTTCCGCCTACGACTTCTGCGTCAAGGGGTATCTGAAGCGCACCCCCAACGGCGTGGTGACGGACGTCGCCCTTACGCCCTGGGGCGATATGATGCTCTCGCTGGATAGCGGCGCGAGCATTGAGATCCTGAGCGATTCCGTGCTCCGGGACTGGGAGCAGTGGCGCGTGTTCCACCACGGGGCACGGCAGACGGAGGAGCATATCGTACGCTACCCGGCGGGTTACGCGCTGGAATAGCAGAATTGACACGGCCCGTACATCATGATGAAAACATTTGGAGGCGCGTTGCCCGCGCGTCTCCTTTTCTTGACAGAATTCCCATCATCGGGTATACTTTTTACGTCAATTGAAGCCGGAGGTGCATTGATGCTCTACGTGGAACCGCTGGGCGGGCTGTGCAACCGGATGCGCACCATCGCTTCCTATTATTCGGTCGCGCGCGAAGCCGGCCGGGGCCTGACCGTGGTCTGGCTGCGCGATGCGGGGATGAACTGCCCGTCAGCGCGGCTTTTTTCGTTGCCGGGGCATGTGACCGTGGTGGAGGGACCCTATGTGACGAAGCCCCGGATGCGGCTTCGCAGCCTCGCCCGCAAACTCACCCGGCGCGCCCAGGGCCGCCGCTTTGACCGGACGGTGGAAAACTGGGAGGCCAGGAAGGCGCTGACGCCTGAATCCGTCCGGACGCTTTCGGGAAGTCTCTACGCCTCCAGCTGCTACAGCCTGGAGAGCGCCTACGAGCGGTACGACTATTCCATCTTCCGCCCCGCGCCGGACATCCGCGCGCTTGCGGAAGGTGTGATCGCAGGCTTCCCGCCCAACTGCGTCGGCGTGCATATCCGCAGGACCGACAACTTGAAGTCCATCGAATCCAGCCGGACGGGCGATTTTATCGACCGCCTCAGGCGCGAGGCCGAGGCCGACCCCTCCGTCGCCTTCTTTTTGGCCACCGATTCTCCGGAAGAAGAGGCGTCCCTCCGGCGGGAATTCCCGGGGCGCATCCTGACCTACGAAAAGCGCTCCCTCGAGCGGGACAGCGAACAGGGCATTGTGGACGCCTATGTGGATTACCTTTGCTTGGCCGCCACGCGCAAGATCTACGGCAGCTTTTTCAGCTCGTTTTCTCGCTGTGCGGCCGCACTTAACCACATTGCGCTGGAAATCGTAACAAGCAACTAGAATTTTACAGGAAGCCCCTATGCAAACCATATCCCTGCGGTATAATAAAATTTGCGGCTGTAAAAAAATGTGAGCAATCTTGGTAAGGGGGAGTAGTATGGCACACAAGTATGTCTATCTCTTCAAGGAAGGAAACGCGTCCATGCGCAACCTGCTGGGCGGCAAGGGCGCGAACCTCGCGGAAATGTCCAGCTTGGGGCTGCCCGTTCCGCAGGGTTTCACTGTGACGACCGAAGCTTGCACCGCCTATTATGCTGACGGCGGGAAGATCAACGACGAGATCCTAAAGCAGATCGACGCCGCGCTGGCCGAAACTGAGGTCATTTGCGGCAAGAAGTTTGGCGATATGGACAGCCCGTTCCTGGTCTCCGTCCGCTCGGGCGCGCGCGCGTCGATGCCCGGCATGATGGACACCATCCTGAACCTTGGCCTCAATGATGTGGCCGTCGAAGGCCTTTCCAATCTCACGCAGAACGAGCGCTTCGCCTATGACTCCTACCGCCGCTTCATTATGATGTTCTCCGACGTGGTAATGGACGTTTCCAAGTCGAAGTTTGAGCGCATCCTGGACGCGATGAAGGAAGAAAAGCACGTCCAATTCGACACCCAGTTGACCGCGGACGATCTTAAGGAACTGGTCAAGAAGTTCAAGGCGCTGTACAAGGCCGAGAAGGGCGAAGATTTCCCGCAGGATCCCAAGGTGCAGCTGATCGAAGCCATCAAGGCCGTGTTCCGCTCCTGGGACAACCCCCGCGCCATCTACTACCGCCGCATGAACGACATCCCCGGCGACTGGGGTACGGCCGTCAACGTGCAGGCGATGGTGTTCGGCAACATGGGCGACACCTCCGGCACCGGCGTCGCTTTCACCCGCAACCCCTCCACCGGCGAAAAGAAGCTCTACGGCGAATACCTGATCAACGCCCAGGGCGAGGACGTCGTGGCCGGCGTCCGCACCCCGCAGGAGATTTCCACGCTGAAGCAGGTCATGCCGGAGGTGTACGATGAATTCGTCGCCGTCGCGAGCAAGCTGGAGAACCACTTCCGCGACATGCAGGACATGGAGTACACCATCGAGCGCGGCAAGCTCTACATGCTGCAGACGAGAAACGGCAAGCGCACCGCCGCGGCCGCGCTCAAGATTGCGGTAGACCTGGTGAGCGAGGGCATGCGCACCAAGGAAGAGGCCGTGATGATGGTCGAGCCGCGCCAACTGGACGCGCTGCTGCACCCGCAGTTTGACCCGAAGGCGCTCAAGGCCGCAAAGCCCATCGCCAAGGGTCTGCCCGCTTCTCCTGGCGCCGCCTGCGGACAGATTTACTTTACCGCCGACGAAGCCGTCACCGCCGCGAAAAGCGGCCAGAAGGTGCTGCTCGTCCGGCTGGAAACCTCGCCGGAGGACATCGAGGGCATGAACCACTCCCAGGGCATCCTGACCGGGCGCGGCGGCATGACCTCTCACGCGGCGGTCGTCGCCCGCGGCATGGGCACCTGCTGCGTAGCCGGCTGCTCCGAACTGCGCATTGACGGAGAAGACAAGGCGCTGGGCGTCGGCGAACTGTGCTTCAAGGAAGGCGACTTCCTGTCCATCGACGGCTCCACCGGCAACGTTTATGCGGGCTTGATCCCGACCGTTGAAGCCGACGTGTCCGGCGACTTCGCCACCCTCATGGGCTGGGCCGACGAAGTCCGCCGCCTTAAGGTTCGCACCAACGCCGACACGCCTCACGACGCGGCGGTCGCCATCAAATTCGGCGCGGAGGGCATCGGCCTGACCCGCACCGAGCACATGTTCTTCGCGGCGGACCGCATCGCCGCCGTGCGCGAGATGATCCTGGCCGACACCGAGGCCCAGCGCCGCGCCGCGCTGAATAAACTCCTGCCCATGCAGAAGGGCGACTTCAAGGGCATTTACGAGGTCATGGGCGAGCGCCCGGTGACCATCCGCTACCTCGATCCGCCGCTGCACGAGTTCCTGCCCGCCAAGTCCATGAAGGATGAGATCGCTGCCATCGCCCGTGAACTGGGCACCACGCCCGCCACCGTGACCGCCAAGATCGACCAGTTGCATGAGATGAACCCGATGCTGGGCCACCGCGGCTGCCGCCTGGCCGTCACCTACCCCGAGATTGCCGAGATGCAGACCCGTGCCGTCATCGAGGCCGCCATCGAGGTTCGCGCCGAGAAGGGCTTTGACATCCATCCGGAGATCATGATCCCGCTGGTGGGCGACGTCAAGGAGCTGGCCTTCGTCCGCAAGATCGTCATGGAAACCGCCGAAAAGGTCATGGACGAGAAGAACGTCAAGATCGACTTCAAGGTCGGCACGATGATCGAAATCCCCCGCGCGGCCGTCACTGCCGACGAGATCGCGGGCGAGGCCGAGTTCTTCTCCTTCGGCACCAATGACCTGACCCAGATGACCTATGGCTTCTCCCGCGATGACGCCGGCAAGTTCCTCGAATCCTACTACGCGAAGAAGATTTTCGAGTCCGATCCGTTCCAGCACCTGGATCAGCACGGCGTGGGCAAGCTGATCAAGCTGGCCGCTGAACTGGGCCGCAAGACCCGCCCCGGCCTCAAGCTGGGCATTTGCGGCGAGCACGGCGGCGATCAGTCCTCCGTCATCTTCTGCCACAACGTGGGTCTCGACTACGTGAGCTGCTCCCCGTTCCGCGTGCCGATCGCCCGCCTCGCGGCGGCCCACGCGGCCATCATCGAAAAGCGCGCCAAGGCGTAATTCACCCCGGTACGGCGAAGCCCCCGGCCTTCGGCCGGGGGCTTCGCATGCTCAATATTGAGAAGGATTTGAACGCGGAGGAAGGCGCCGGCCTGATGGGTCATACCAAGTAAAAAAATTCATGATTTCAAAGAGGGAAGGATGTTTGATGCGGAACAAGGAGCCAACGCGAGGCGGCCCTTCGTGATACGCCTTCGGCGTGAAATGCAGCGCTGCTTTGAGCGACAGGCGACACGGGGCGGGTGATTCAAATCTATTTGAATCACCCGGTCGCGAAGCGACTTGGTTTCCCCTGAGGGGAAACCAACCTTGCCCGCGCAATAAGACCCGCCTCGACGAATCATTATTGCTTTGGTTTGGTATCAGTCGAAAAACACCGGTTTTCCGGTCTTTCCGGATTCGTAGATGGCCTCGAGGATCCGGGTGACCACCAGCGCCTGCTCGGGCTTGACCACGAGGGGCTTGGAATCGTCCTTCACATGGTCGATCCACATGCGGGCTTCCACATCCTCGGCCCGGCCGCCGATGTCGCCCTCAAAGAAGGCCACGCTGCCCGCGGTCAGCGCCGGCTCGGTCACGTACATCCTGGAAAAGCGCTCCCCGTTGATGCGCAGGGCGCCGTCCTTGCCCAGCATATCAGCGCCCGCCTTGTCGCCGCACAGGATTGTCTTGGCTTCGTTCGCGTCGATCATGTTCAGCGCCCAGGAACTCTCCAGCACAATGGTCGCACCGTTCTTCATTTTGACAAAGCCGAAGGCGCTGTCCTCGACGGTGAACTGCTTCGGATCCCAGGGGCCCCAGGCGTTGGCGGAATTCTCGTTGTCGCCGAGTTTCCGGAACACGCTGCCTACGACCATCTCGGGCTCGTAGTTGTCCATCTCCCACAGCGTCAGGTCCAGCGCGTGGGTGCCGATGTCGATCAGCGGGCCGCCTCCCTGCTGCTCCGCATCCAGGAACACGCCCCAGGTGGGCACGGCACGGCGGCGGATCGCCAGCGCGCGCGCGTAGTAGATGTCCCCCAAATCCCCCGCTTCGATGCACTTCTTCAGGTACATGCTGTCGGGGCGGAAGCGGTTCTGATAGCCGATGGTCAGCTTTTTCCCGGTACGCTTCGCGGCGTCCACCATCTTCCGGGCTTCCTCGGTATTGATGGCCATGGGCTTTTCGCACATGACGTGCTTGCCCGCCTCCAACGCCGCCACGGTGATGGGTGCGTGGGACTTGTTGGGCGTCAGCACATGCACCACGTCCAGGTCCAGTTTGAGCAGTTCCCGGTAGTCCGCAAAAACCTGCGCGGTGGCGGTGCCATATTCCAGCGCCGCCTTGCGGGCGCGTTCCTCCACAATATCGCAAAACGCCACCATCTCGACGTCTTTCAGCTTTGAAAGCGCAGGCATGTGCTTGCCGTTCGCGATGCCGCCGCAGCCGATGATCCCGATCCGCAGCTTGTCCATTCGATCAACCTCCCGATTGCCTAATGTGCCATTCTGCCAGTATTATACATCGTAAACGTTTCCGGCTCAAGTTAAATGTGAACCGGAGCGCCCGAAAAGGCACGTGCCGGATCATCCGGCGCGTGCCTGCAAACGGAGGCTGGGGATCGGATTATGACTGCCTCGTCAGGAGTACTTCGCAATCAGCTCCTGCAGCTGCTTGCCGTACTTGACGATGTTGGAGTAGTTGGCGTTGTCCACAGCCTTCTGGGTATTGGCCATGGACTTTTGCAGCTTGGTGGCCTGCGAGTTGGAAAGGTCGCCGCCGTCGATCAGCGCCTGAGCCGCGTCGATCAGGTTCGAAGCCTTGTTGATGGCGCTCTGCAGCTTGGCCTCGTCCTCTCCGCCGGAGCTGGAACCGGACTTTTTGCACTTCGTGCAGGTGCCGAAAGCCGCGCTGCCCTTGTCGGTGGAGGCGCCCTTGAAGTACTTGCGCACTTCCTTGATGTCGCAGAACCTCAGCGGATGTCCTTCCGGCAGGTAGATGGTGCCATAGGTCCCCACGGACGTACAGTAGGGGCCGGGCAATGCCTTGGACTTGTTGCAAAGCCGTATGGTGCGGTGCATGTTGCACGGCTCGGTGGGCTCGGTGCCCTTGACGTAGAAATCGGTGGTAACGCCGTAGTCGTTGACGTCGTTTTTACAGGCGGCGGTGGGCTTCATGCCCGACACGGCGCAGGCCTGGGCCTTGACGATACCCAGCTGCTCTGCGGTCTTGGTGTTGATCTTGTGATCCTTGGTGATGCCTTCCAGCGAATGCACCGTCTTCATGATCGCAGCCCAGAGGGGCGCAGCGTAGGTGCCGCCCTGCGCATTGGAAACCAGTGGCTTGTAATTGTCATGGCCGATCCACACCGCACCGGAGTAGTAGCCGGTCATACCGGCAAAGAACACGCCGCGGTAGTCGGAGTTTGTGCCCGTCTTGCCCGCCACCGTGAATTTGCCGAAGTTTGCCTTCTGGCCGGTGCCGCCCTCACTGACGCAGCCCTTGAGCACGCTCACCAGCAGCCAGGCCGTGGTCTCCTTGAAGGCCTGGCGCCTGATCTGAAGGTTCCGGGCGTTCAGGTATACCTTCCCCTGGGAGTCCACCACGCGGGTGAAGGCATAGGGCTCCTGGTACTCTCCCCGGTTGGCGATGGCACCAAAGGCCGCGGCCATCTCGATGGTCGAAACGCCCGACGCGCCCAGCGCCAACCCCGCGCCGGTGGCCGAAATATGGCTTCTGGAAATGCCCAGTTTGAGCAGGTAGTTCACCGAATTCTCAATGCCCACGTAGGTGAACAGCGCCTGAGCCGCGGCGGTGTTGTGGGATTTGTTGATGGCCTTCCGGAGCGTCTCGACGCCAGTATAACTCTCACCTGAAAAATTGGAGGGATAGCCCTTGTCGGTGTCCCATCCGTCGATCTTCAACGGTGCGTTGACCACCGGGCTGCCCGGCGAATAGCCCAGGTCGAAGGCCGGGCCGTACACCGACAGCGGCTTGATGGACGAGCCCACCGGCATCTTGCTCTGATAGGCGCGGTTGAGCTGTTTGCGCTGCGTGGCCGCGGAACGCCCGCCGATGATGGCCACCAGTTCGCCGGTGTGCCAGTCCATAACCGCGGCGGCGGCCTGGGGCTGCGCCAGCTGGATGTACTGCCCGTCGCCCAGCGACGCCTTGTAGGTGCGGTCGGAGGCGTAGCGGGTGTCCGGGTACTTGGACCAGCCCGTCACCACATCCTGCACCGCCTCCTGGATTTTCGGGTCCAGCGAGGTGTAGATGCTGTAGCCGCCGGTGCGCAGCTTGGCCTCCATGGCGCTGCGGTTGGCGGTGGTATCGTCCAGTTTCTCCACTCGCAGCATCTTGGTCACCACATCGTAGATGGCGTACTCGACGTAGTAGGCGTTGTCATACATCTTGGTGGCGTAAGCCGACTTTTCCTTGACGGAAAGCTTCTGGCCCATCGCCTCGTCATACTGCTCTTTGGTGATCAGGTTCTGCTCGTACATCAGGCCCAGCACGTAGTCGGTGCCCTTTTCAATCTCCTCCGGCGTCTGCGTGCTATAGTAGTTGCGGCGGGGGTTGTAGCGGTAGGGGTTTCGGATGGTGCGCGCCAGCGACGCACACTCCCTGAGCGTGAGCTGGGACACGTCCTTGCCGTAGTAGTCCATCGCGGCCACCTTGACGCCGTAGTCGCTGCCGCCCAGGTAGATGATGTTCAGGTACTCCAGCAGGATGTCATCCTTTGAAATCTGCTTTTCCAGCTGCAGCGCCAGGTAGGCTTCCTGCAGCTTCCGCTTGTAGTTCTGATCGGCGGTGAGCATGGTCAGCTTGACCAGCTGCTGGGTGATGGTGGAGCCGCCCTGCACGTTGTCATTCAGAAGATTGGTGACCAGCGCGCCCAAAATACGCTTGATGTCCACGCCGTTGTGGGTACGGAAGCGCTGATCCTCGACGGCGATGACCGCGTTTTTAAGGTTTTCCGGAATCTCGTCCCAAGTGGCGTCGATGCGGTTTTCGGTGCCCTTGAAGTCGGTGATGAGGTTTCCATACTTGTCGTAGATGAACGAAGTCTTGGCCTGTTCGTTGAAGGACGACAGGTCAAGCGCCGGCGCCGTCTCAATCCAGGCCTTGGCAACGCCCACCAGAAGGCCCGACCCGGTAATGCCCAGGATCAACACCACGATGAACAGCATCTTCGCGGTCGTCAGGATGACCGAAAAGAGAAAGTTGCCGTCCCCCGTGCGCGGCTTGAATGCGCTCATGTAATTGGTTTCCTCCCGATTGAAGTTGGCCGGCGCGAAAAGGCGCATGTCATTATAGCACACAGCCCGCCCGAATGCATACACATTTATGCTTCCGTTCAGTTTCGGGCGCGCGGCGCATAGGATTGCATGGGCCCCGAGGCCCTATGCCCTTTTGGACGGAGAGGATCGGCAGATGGTTGCAAAAAAAGGCAGGCGCGTGATCGTCGCGCTGAGCGTCCTGGCGCTGATGCTGGCGGCGCTGGCCGCCTATGCGCTGGCGAACCTGAACCCGATCGTCATTTCGATGGCGGAGGCGCGGGCGCGGCAGCTGGCGGTGTCGGCCATCAACGAGGCCGTGGCCGAGGTGATGCGCGCCTCCGTGGATTACTCGGACCTGATTCAGGTATCCACCGACGCGGACGGCCGCGTGACGATGATCCGGGCCAACACGCCGCTGATGAACGATTTGGCCTCCAGAACGGCGCTGACGGTGCAGCGCAACCTGGCGGAACTGGAGGACGAGGGCGTAACGCTGCCGCTGGGCGCGGCCTTCGGCGTGAAGATCCTCTCCAGCGCCGGGCCGTCGATCCGCGTGGGCGTCGTGCCGGTGGGCTCGATCACCACCCGTTTTGTGACGGCCTTCGATTCCGCCGGCATCAACCAGACCCGCCACGAGATCTCGCTGGAGGCCTCCGCGCAGATGCGCATCGTGATCCCCACCGGCGCCTCCAGCGTGTTGGTGACCGCTTCGGTCCCAGTGGCGGAGGCCATCATCGTGGGCGAGGTGCCTTCTTCCTACGTCAACGTGCCGGATGTGGACAGCATGCTCAACCTCATCCCCTCCTCATAGGCGGGGCGGGGGCGATAAAAACCGTCGGCGCGGGCGTCGGAAGCGGTGTCGGCATCGGGGTGGGCACGGGCGTCTTTTCGGGCTTGGGCGTTTTCGTCGGCTTGGGTGTCCTGGTAGGCGCGGGCGTCGGGGCGGGTGTCGGGGCGGGCGGGTCGAAAAGCCCCAGCGATTCTTTCCAGCGCAGGATGCGGCGCACGGACTCGTCGATGCGCGCCTCGGAGATCTTCCCGCTTTTGACCGCCTTGATCACCGCGTTGATGCTGGTCTTGTAGTCGTTCACAGCCAGCATATCGCAGCCGGCGTTTACGGCCATCACGGCGGCCTCGCTCAGGCTGTAGCTATTCTTGATCGCCTTCATGGCCAGGCCGTCGGTGATGGCGACGCCGTCAAACCCCAAATCCCTGAGCGCACCCAGCACCGCGGGCGACAGCGACGCCGGGCGCTTTTTATCCAGGCAGTTTACGGTGTTGTGGGACACCATCACCGCCCCCGCGCCCGCCCGGAAGCCCGCCTGAAAGGGCAGGAAATCCCGGGTCTGAAACGTCGTGAGCGGCCGCTTGTCCACTACCTTGCCGGAATGGGTGTCCCGGTTTCCGCCGTAGCCCGGAAAGTGCTTGAGCACCACGCCCACCCCCGCCGCTTCGCTCTCCTCGGTCACGGCGGCGATAAACCCGGCCGTCTCCTCCGGGTCGGTGCTGTAGGCGCGGGAATAGATGTAATCGCCCTTTTTGACGGGTACGTCCGCTACGGGCGCAAGGTTCGCGTTGATCCCCAAAGAAAGCAGAAGGGCCGCCTTCTCCCGGGCGTCCTCCCGCACCGCGTCCAGGCCGCCCGCCTTTTTGAGTGCCTGAGGTGACGGGAACTTGCTCTTCCGAAACGCCTTATAGCTGCTGATTCGGGTCGTGGTGCCGCCCTCTTCGTCCACGGCGAAGATCATCGGGACGGCGCTCTCCGCCTGGCACTGGTCTACGGTCTTTTTGAAGCTCTCCGGGGTCTTGCCGGAAAAGTGCGTCGCGTACAGCATGAAGCCGCCCGGCGCATATTGGTCGACGGCCTTCAGCGCGGTCTTCATGTCCAGCGGCCGGTTGACCAGAAACATTTGGCCCACCTTCTGCTCGAGGCTCATGCCCGAAAGGATCTCCTCCACCCGGTCACTCTCCGCCATGCCCTTGCCCAGGCAAAGCGCAATCGTCAGAATCAGCGCCGCAGCCAGATATCGCCTCCGCATGGGGCGCCCCCTTCCGCTCAAAGCCTAACGCCCATTATAAGAAAGCTCCGCCGCCTTGTCAACCGGCTTCGCTTGCGCTCGCCCCCGTTTTGCGCTACAATCGGGGCGTGGAAAGGGGTGGGCGTGCATGGAAATCCTGGCGCTGGACGCGCGCTACCGGGACGCGGTGAACGGCTATGTCCGCTGCCTGTGGGGCGGCCCCCTGTGCGTGACGCTGGGGGCGCTCTACGATACGGCCCGTCTCCCCGGCTATGTCGCCGTGGAGGAGGGCGCGCTTCTTGGCGCGGCGCTCTACCGGGAGGCGGGCGGCGCCATGGAGCTCAGCGCGCTTTTCTCGCTGGTGGAAGGGCAGGGCGCGGGCCGAAGGCTTCTGGACGCGGTGGCGGAGGAGGCGCGAGGCCGTGGTTTTGCGCGGCTGTGGCTGGTCACCACCAACGACAATACCCCCGCCATCCGGTTTTACCAACGTTCCGGCTTTCGCCTCAAGGCGGCGCACATCGGCGCGGTGAACGAAGCGCGGAAGCTGAAACCGTCGATCCCGCTCACCGGGCTCGACGGCATCCCCATCGAGCACGAACTGGAGTTTGAGATCGCCCTTTGACAGAAGGCTCCCGCGCCATTTGGCGCGGGAGCCTTCTGTGCCTGCGAACCTCGCGGATTTTCCAGCCGCTCCCCGCGCCGCCGGAAAACGGGATGGCCCGCCGGCGCGTGATCAGGTGGCGTCCTCCATGCGTGGATCTTGCTCCCGGAGGGTTTCCGGCGCGAAAGCCTCCCTGGCGCCAAAACCGCGGCTTATGCGGCGCGCTGACATCATCCGGCTCCGCTTACCCCAGCGCGACGTCCAGGATCATCATGATGAGAAAGCCCGCCATCACGCCCATGGTCCCCGCGTTGGAGTGCTCGCCCAGGTGCGCCTCGGGGATCAGTTCCTCCACCACCACATACATCATCGCGCCGGCGGCAAAGGACAGCATCCAGGGCATGTAAGGCGCGATGAAGGCGGAAACTAGGACCGTCAGAAGGCCGAAAACCGGCTCGACGACGCCCGACATGCTGCCCATAAAAAACGCCCGCTTCAGGCTCATGCCCTCCTGCCGGAGCGGCAGCGAAACGGCCGCGCCCTCCGGAAAATTCTGAATGCCGATGCCCAGCGCCAGCGCCAGCGCCGCGGCGTATATCGAAAAATCGCCGCCGTGCTGCGCCGCCCTGGCGAAAGACAGGCCCACCGCCATGCCCTCCGGGATATTGTGCAGCGTCACCGCCATGACCAGAAGCGACGTGCGCTTCATCGACGAGGAGAGACCCTCCGCCTCGCTGGCGCCGATGTGCAGGTGGGGAATCAACAGATCCAGCCCGTAGAGGAACGCGATGCCGATGATGAAGCCGCCCGCCGCCGGGATCCAGCCCACCGCGCCCGCGGCCTCCGCCTCCTCGATGGCGGGAATCAAAAGGCTCCACACCGAAGCCGCGATCATCACGCCCGCGGCAAACCCCAGAAAGATTTTCTGGACGCCGCCGGTCATCTCCTTGCGGAAGATGAACACCATCGCCGCGCCCAGCGCGGTCATCAGGAACGTAAACCCTGTGCCCGCCGCGGCCCACAGAAGCGCCTGCCCCATGTCTCGTCCTCCCCGTCCTTCGTATGTGCTGAATGAATGATGGATATATCAAGGGTATCAAACAACCGCCCGGGCTGTCAACCATTTCAGGCGGCCCGGGCGGCTTGATCACATGTCAGAGGTTCCGGTTCGCCCCATACAGCGCGCGGTAATGGCGGAAGCATTCGTCGTAGGCCGCACGGCGCACCGGTTCGGGCTCGTAGACGCCCTCGGTCCGGACGAGTGCCGCCGCGCCCCGGGCGAGGTTTTCAAACGCGCCGCAAGCGACGCCGGTCATGAGTATGCTGCCGAGGATGCCCGCCTCGCTGTCGCCCAGCGACACAATCGGAAGCCCCAGCACGTCCGCCTTGATCTGGAGCCACTTTGCGCTTCTGGCCCCGCCGCCGGTGGCGTGGAGCCGCGTGATTGCAATGCCCGCTTCCCGAAGTTTTTCCAGATTCACGCGCATTTCGTAAGCCACGCCCTCCAGCACCGCCTTGTACACGTCCGACAGGGAGTGCTCGATGGTGAGCCCAGAGATTACGCCCTTCGCGCCCGGGTCCATGTAGGGCGTGCCCGCCCCGGCGAAGTGGGGCAGCACATAAATCCCGGTGGGGCCCTCCCCCATGCCGCGCTCAAGCGCCTGATAAACGGATTCGCCCTTTTCAGCGGCCTCCGCGCGGGCGTTCCCCGCAAGGTGGTCGACAAACCACTTGACCAGCGCGCCGCCGGTGAAGAAAAAAGCATAGGTGGCGTAGAGTCCCTCCAAGGCGAAGGGCACCATGGCGTAGCCGCCCCCGTACATCACTCCGGGGTTGACGATCCCCGGGAAGACCGGCGTCACGCATTGGGTCGTGCCCGCACCGTCCACCGCCACGCCGGGCGAGAACACGCCCGAACCCACCGCCGCCGCCACCTGATCGTGGCAGCAGGACACCACCACCGCATCCTCCGGAAGCCCCAGTTCTGCGCGCAGATCCGCCCGCACCTTTCCCGCCACAGTACCGGAGGGCACAGGCCGGGACAGAAGCGCCGGATCGATCCCGGCGCAGTCCAGCATTTCACGGCTCCAGTCCATTGTGCGGATGTCCAGCGCCATGGTTCTCGAGGCCAGCGATCGGTCGATCTGCCGCACGCCGGTGAGCCTAAACACCACGTAGTCCTGCATCAGGAGGATGGCTCGGACTTTTGCCCAGACCTCGGGCCGCCGCCGCCGGACCCAGATCAGCTTTGGCAGGCTGTACATGGCGTGAGGCGTGAGGCCGGTGATCTCCGCCACGCGCCGCTCACCCATTGTCTCCGTGATCTCCGCACACTCCGCGATGCCTCTCGGGTCGGTGTAGAGCATAGCGTCCATCAGCGGCTGATCCCGCTCGTCCAATAGTGTAAAGCTCTCCCCGAAGGAACTGACGCCCACGCCGCGAATGTCTTTAACGGCGGCGGCGGCCTCCCGCACGATCTCCTTCACCGACTGCCAGATGGCCCGGGGGTCCACTTCGTGCTCCGAGCGGGAGCGCAGCGCGGGGTATTCCCGGTAGGCATGAAAGCGCGCGCCGCCTTCATCATAGACCGCGATCTTGCAGCTGGTGGTGCCGATATCGATGCCCGCGATGGCCATACAAAGCCTCCTTTTGCAGAGAGCGCCGGGGGGAATCATCCCCCCGGCCCCCAATTGCCGATGAAATTTCGCCGCGGCCAGATCCTCAGAGAATGGTCGTTTCGTACTTCAGATAGGTCTTAAAGGCTTCTTCCATAGCGGTCAGCACATGGCCCTCGGTGAGCGTGGTGTGGTGGCGGAAGCCGCTGCGACCCATAAAGATCAGCTTCTTCTGAAGGCCCTCGATCTTCGCGACGCCGGCGCAGCCGAAGTACTCCTTCTCGATGGGGTCGGCCGTGATCTCGCCGGTCCCCGCGTAGGCAAAGATCTTGCCGTCCATCGTAGCGGCGGAGGCGTAGGTCACCGGCATGGGCTTGATGCGGCCCTCGTTGACACCCCAGCCCTGGTCCGGGTGAGTGCCCTTGGCAAACATCTTATGCACCGCGACGGTGCCCGGCTCCACCATCAGCGCCCTGGCCACCGGGCCGCAATGGAACAGGATGCACTTGTCCGGATCATCGCCGTAGTTGTTGTTCCAATCCAGGCAGGCCGAGGGCGCGCCGGAGGCGGACTCCAGCGCCCGCATGGTGACCACGTTGGCCACGTCCATCTCACAGGAGGCGGCGATGCCCTTGTCGTTGAGCGCACCGAGCAGCGTGCAGGGCGCGACGCCCAGCTGCTGGTGCATCTCGTTCCAGCAGCGGATGGACACGGTGTCGAAGCGATATTCGCGGATCATGTCCTCGATGGCGACGGCCATGCGGGCGATGGTGTCAAACCGCTCGTCGGGCGCCTTGGAGAAGTCCGCGTAGGCCCGCAGCTCGTCCTTTTTCACGGCCAGCTCGTCCCGGCCCGGCTTCATGTTCCGGATGCGGGCGAAGAGCTCGGACAGGTCGTGGGTCTCCACGGTAATGCCATACTTTTCCAGCGCCAGTTCGTCAAAGCGCACGGTCTTGAAGGCGGTGGTGCGGGCGCCGATGGCGCCGATTACGTACCTGCGGCAGCGCTTGACCACATTGCACACCGCCGCGAAGTCGCGCAGGTTCTGCTGGAAGGCTTCCGACAGCGGGTGAACCACGTGGGGCTCGAACACGGTGTAGCGGATGCCGTACTGGTTGAACATGTCCTCGATGGAAAACTTGCCGCAGAAGGAGTCCCGGCGGCTGTCAAAATCCATCTTGCCGATTTCATCCGGATAGGCTTGGATGAAGATGGGCACGTTGGCGTCCCGCAGCGCCGGCACCGCGCCGTTCTCGTCGCCGAAGTTGGGCAGGCACAGGATCACGCCGTCAAACTGCCCTTCGTGCTCCTTGAGAAATTTCGCGTACCTGCGGCCTTCCTCGGCGGTTTCGATGGCGCCGTTCTTGGTCGCGCCGGGATCCATCGCGATCCAGCCATGACCCGCCCGCTCCACCGCACGGGTCATTTCCTCCCGCGCGCCGGCAATCAAAGACTCCGGAAAAAAACCACGGTTGGCGAAGTACAGCGCAAATACCATTTTATCCATGTGCGTGCCCCTTCCTATCGATAACGTTAATATGCAAGCACATAATACACCTATGTGCACAAAATGTCAAGGCTGTGTGCCGGAATTGTGAAGCTCCACTTCGTATCTGCGCCCAGGCATGCGGATGCCCGCGCGCTGAAACGAGCGCCAGATGCGCTCGTTTGCATCGTAGAGCATGTCCCAGTAATCCGGGTTGAGCACCCAGACTTTGGCCACGTAGTTGACGCCCTCGGCATACCCGCTGATCCGGACGACGGGCGCCGGGTCGGGCAGTACGCGCGGATCGTCAAAGGCCTCGAGGATCAGCGCCCTGACGCGGTCCGGGTCGGCGTCGAAGGCGGTGGTAAAGTTCATGTCCAGGCGTCGCTTGCGGCTTCTGGAGTAGTTGATGATCTGGCCGGAGGAAAGCGTGCCGTTGGGCACGAACACAATTTTGTCGTCCACGGTGGCCAGCCGTGTATAGATGAGGCCGATATCGTTGACCGTGCCTTCCGCCGTGCCGGCGGTGACGTAATCGCCCACGATGAACGGCTTGGTGGTCAGGATCAGAAGGCCGCCCAGGAGGTTCATCAGCGTATTCTGCACCGACAGCGAAACCGCGAGACCCACCACACCCAGCAGCGCCACCAGCGACGTGACCGGAATTCCTATCAAATCCGCCACGATCAACGCGGTGACGGTGTAGAGCAGCACATGCAGCGCTGACTTGACGAACGTATGCAGCGAGCGCTCGACGCGGATGCGGTCCAGCGCCCGGTCGGCGTACTTGACCACGAATCGCACCAGAAGGGCGCACACAACCAGCGCGGCCGCCGCCTGTACGAGGCGGCCGACGGTAAGGGTGCCGATGGAGGCCGAAAGGAGGCCGTTTAACTGTTCAGGCACGTTCCCTTCTCCGTTTACAGCGCTTCGAAGGCCTCGCCGGCGATCTCGATGGTCTCGGCAATGTCCTCGTCCGACAGCGCGTAGTTGATGAAGTGGTTGTGGTGGTTGGTGAGAAACGCGCCGCGCTTCACCATTTCGGCGATCCACCGCTGGTGCAGCATCAGCGAATCGTCGTCCGCCAGGCGCAGATAGAAGAGCGACGGCGCGCCGGAGGCGATGAGCTTGTGGCCGTGTTTTTCGGCCTGAGCCACCAGGCCGTCGGTCAGCTTTTTGCCCTTTTCATTGAGGATGCTGGGCAGGTCCAGCGCTTTCATCTTCCGGATGCAGGCGATGCCCGCGGCGAAGGGCACGGCGCTCATCCAGTAGCTTCCGGTGTAGGAGAGGCTGGAGACGGCGTTCCGGAACGCCTCTTTGCCGCACAGCGCCGACACGTTGTAACCGTTGGCGATGGCCTTGCAAAAGCAGATCAGGTCCGCCTCGAAGCCGAAATAATGGTCGCTTCCGGCGACGTCCAGCCGGAAGCCGGCGCGCACGTCGTCGATGATGAGCAGCGCGCCCGTCTCGTCGCACATTTTCCGCACCGCAGCCCAGAAGCCCTCGGCGGGCATCTGGTTGTCCATGAAGTTGCCGTGCATGTAAGGCTGAGAGATCACCGCGGCGATCTGGCCCTTGTTCTTCTCAAAGGTTTCCCTGAGGGCCTCCAGGTCGTTCCACGGCACGTAGAGGTTGTTGGCAACGTCCTCCTCGAGGACGCCGGGATAGTCCACCTTCTGAGTCCAGGGGGCGACGCCGTGATAGTATCCTTTAAAAAATACGATCTTCTTGCGGCGGGTATGGGCGCGGGCGGTCATGATGGCGGCCGTGGTCACATCTCCGCCGTTTTTCGCGAAAAACGCCCAGTCCGCGGAGGCGACGGTGTCCACCAGAAGCTCTGCGAAGTCCACAATCAGCGCGGGCGGCGCGGTCACGCAGTCGGCGACGGCCAGCTGCCGCTTCGTGGCCTCGTCCACGTCCGGATCGCCGTAGCCCAGGATGTTGGGGCCGTAGGCGCACATGTAGTCGATGAAGCGGTTGCCGTCCAAATCCCAAAAGTAGGTGCCCTGGGCGCGGCTGGAGAACTGTGGAAACGCGGAGGGCGGAATGTGGCAGCCCTCCGCCGGGCCCTGATGGCCGTACAGGCCCGACGGGATCACCTGAATCGCGCGCTCGAACATGGCGCGCGTCTTTTCATAGCTGTACACGGGATGCTTCATGCTGCGCCTCCTACGAAAGATAGACCGCCACGCGGTCCATGATGCGGTTGACGTTGTCGATCATCGAAATCATGCCGCGCATCTCGATCTCACCCCGGCCGATGCAGGCGACCGCGTTGACCTGGCCGTCGAAGAGCTGGCGGGCCAGCCTGAGGCTGGTGAACCGCATGACGGCGCGAGGGCTTTCGGGCGCTTCGAAGACGGCGGTCAGCGCGTGATCCTTCGCCCGCAGCGTCGCGGCGGGTCCGTCCGCGATGGAGAGTTCGATATCGCCGTCCACGATGCTCGAAGCACTGAACATGCCGATCTTGTCGTGGTTTGCGATCTGCGCCACCGACTGGGCGATCACGCGGAACATGAGTTCCGTGCTGACGGCGAAAAAACGCTCGTCCTCAAGATCCTCCGGCTTGGCCTTCAGGTATTTGGTCAGGAGATCCGTGAGCTTGGTAAAACGGCGCAGCAGGAAGAAAACGTGGTTCAGGCCCTTCCACGGGATGGGCGTGACGGTGCCCGCGATCATGCCGTTGAACTTCTCCGGCGTGGAAAAGGCGAGGCGCATGTCGCAGTTCTCCGCGCCGTCCTCCATGTGGCATCCGCCGTTTTCAAACGCGAGGGTGACCGCCGGGCCGCCCTTTACGCGGAAGCCAAGCCGCAGCGGCTTTTTAAGCCGCACGATGTCGGCGGCCGCCGGGTCCAGTTCGCACAGTCTGGGCAGCGCGCCCAGCACTCCATACAGGTTGACGTAAGCAAGCGTCGTCTGATCCATCGCGCATGACCGCCTTACGTAGTATTTCCGCGCGCGCGGTTATGGTTCATTATACCGTTCCCGGCGCGCGTTTGCAAGCATATGGAAGGGCCGCCGCGCGGAGAAATCCTCCCGCACCCGGCGGCCCCCTTCCATGCGAGCCGTTTTTCAGATCAGACCCAGCTGCTGTTTCCATTTCAGGATGCGCCGGACGGACTGATCGATGCGCGCTTCCCGGACGCGCCCGCTCTGCACCGCCGCGTACACCGCCCGCGCACAGGTCTTGAGATCGCCGGTGATCAGCATGTCGTTGCCCGCCTCGACGGCCAGGACCGCCGCCTCCGCCTGTCCGTAGGCCCCGGTGATGGCGCCCATGGCCAGATCGTCGGTCATGACGACGCCGTCAAAGCCCAGGCCCCGAAGCGCCCTGTGAACCGCGGGGGACAGCGACGCGGGAAGCTTCGCGTCCAGGGCTTTTACGATGTTGTGGCTCACAAGTACCGCCTGCGCGCCCGCCTTAATGCCCGCCTTGAAGGGCAGGTAGTCCCGGTTTTCGAAGGCCGAGAGCGGCCGGTCGTCCGTCTCGATGCCCGTGTGGGTGTCGCCGTTGTCGCCGTAGCCGGGAAAGTGTTTGAGCACCGCGCCCAGTCCCGCTTTCCGGCTCTCCCTGACCACCGCGGTCACATATTTGCTCGTAAGCGCCGCGTCGGTGCCGAAGGAGCGGCCGTAGATGAAGGATTTCGCGCTGGCGGGCAGGTCCGCCACCGGCGCCAGGTTCACGTTGACGCCCAGCGGTTTCAAAAGCTTCGCCTTTTCCTGAGCGTCCTCCCGGATCCCCGCCCATCCGCCGGCCTTAAAGACCGCCTGGGGCGATGGGAATTTGGCGGAGCGGAACGCCTTGAAGCGGCTGACTCGGGTAACGGTGCCGCCCTCCTCGTCCACCGCGATCAGCATGGGAACCTTGGACGCCTTCTGGTACCCTTCGATTGTCTTTTTCACGCTCGCGGGCGTCTCTCCCTGAAAACTGGACGCGAACAGCACATAGCCGCCGGGATGGTAGGCCTTGGCCGCCGCCGCGGCGTCCGCCGGGCAGTCCGCCAGGAACAGCTGGCCTATTTTTTCCTTCAGCGTCATATCCTTCAGAATTTTTTCAACTTTATCGCCTTCCGCAGAACCGGCCGCGCCGGACAGCATGAGGCAAAGCATCAGCACGAGGCCGAGGGCGGAGCACCTGATCACGCGCACGGGCATTACTCCTTTCAGGATAACACACTCTCTTTGTGTAATTTCACCGCTTTTATTATAGAAAAGCGCCCGGTCGGAAGTCAACCGGGCGTTTTTGCCAGCGCAAGTCTTCAGTTTTTCGCGAGTTCCCTCCATTGCCGGGCGATCTCGTCGTACTGGCGGTTGAGTTCCTCCGGGTTGTCGCCCTTTTTGGGCTTCGAAAGCCGCGCCGACAGCTCCGCCATGCGCATCTCGAGGATCGTCCGGTCAGGCGCGCCGATGCCGGGCGCGTTCTTCCGGGCGCTCCATTCCGCCATTGTCCCCTCGAAGGAATGGATCCGCCCGTTTTCAAAGCGCACAAGCCGCGTCGCCACCTGCTCGACGAAGCGCCGGTCATGGCTGACAAAGAGCAGCGTGCCGCCATAGTCGGCCAGTACGTCCCCCAGCGCCTCCAGTGAAAACACATCCAGGTGATTGGTGGGTTCGTCCAGCACGAGAAAATTCGCGTCCGACGCCATGAGTCTGGTCAGCATCACCTTGACCCGCTCGCCGCCAGACAGGCTGCCCGCGGGCTTTAGCGCCGCGTCGCCTCGGATGCCCAGCCGCGCCAGCATCGTGCGCACCGCGCTCTCCGGCTGCACGGAGGCGCTCATCGCGTTTTCCAGCGCACTTTTCGCGTCTTCCAGCGCGCGCATATCCTGGTCCAGCGTGCCGACCCGGACGCCGGGGCTGACAGTAACGCCCTCTCCCGCGAGCAGCGCGCGGATTAACGTGGTCTTGCCGCAGCCGTTTGGGCCCAGCAGCGCCGTGCGGGAGAAGGTGGGCACGCGGAAATCCGCGCCCCGCAGCAGGATTTTCTCCCCGGCGCGCAGCGTGAGGCCCCGTGCCTCGGCCGCCACGCGGCTTACGATGCCGGCTGCGCCGATCTCCATCCGGATCTCCGGATCTTCCCGGGGACGCCGCACTTCCGGCAGTTTCTCGAGGCGGCTCTCCAGCGCCTTGCGCGCCTGGTGGTGACGCTTCTGGGAGGCCGACACCGCGCGCTTGTGCAGCCGGGCCTCGCTGTTTCCCATACGGCTGGGCAAATGCACCTGAGACGCGCGCTCCACCTTCTGCTGCGCCGATTTCCGAAGCCGCGCCTGTTCGGCGCGGTACTGATCGTACTCAAACCGTTCGAAAGCGCGCCGCCTCTCCCGTTCAGCCCGGTAAGCCGAATAGTTGCCGGGATACAGCGTGAGGGCCCCGTTTTCCAGCTCCGCGACCACGTGCACCACATCGTCGAGCAGCGCCCGGTCGTGACTGACCAGGATCAGCGCGCCGTCAAAGGCGTCGAGCGCACCGGTCAGAAGGCGGATTCCCTCCTCGTCGAGATCACTGGTGGGTTCGTCCGCCAGGAGTACCCGCGCGCCCTTTGAAAGCGCCGCGGCGATGCGCCGGCGGGTCTCCTCGCCGCCGGACAGGTTCTCCCCCGCCTCCGGCGCGCGAAAGCGGCTTTTGTACTCCGCGCTGGCGGGACCCGGCTCGCCCCGCGCGTCCTGACGGATGACCGCCACGGGCGCGAGCGATCGCACGGCCCCCTCGTCCGGTGTCATCGCGCCGGACAGTACGCTGATGAGCGTCGTCTTGCCCGCGCCGTTTTCGCCCACCAGGCCGATGCGGTCTCCGTCGTAAAGTTCCAGCCTGTCGATGTTTAGAATCGTCCTTGGCCCGAAGCGGACCTTGATCCCCTCGGCCGCAAGCAACATTTTCCGCATAAAAAAACCTCCCGGCGCACACCGGGAGGGTCGCAAACAAAGGCCTATACATAGCCCGCGACTCATTCCGGCAGCGCAAAATGACGCCCATCGGGCGCGACGCCTGTCGAAATCAGCCGCGAATCTTCATCCGGTCAAAGTACCGTCCTTTCCTGAACTCACCCGCATTATACTACGCATCGTAACGGCTGTCAACCTGCACCACCAATTGATAGCTGGGATCGATGGCCTTTGCCGCGAGGTCGATCTCCTCCAGCGCATGGACGCGCTCCCCCTCGGGCATGTCGCCGGGCACCGCCAGGTCGAAATTCACCCGGACGCGCCCGTCCTCCCGCGCCACGCGGAAGTCGTGCAGCGTGAAGCGGGGGTTGACGGCGGTAATCACCTTCTCCATTTGCGCCTTGGCGGCGTTGGTCTCGTCGCAGTTGACCGGTACCGGGTCCATGTGGATCACCACCGGCACGCCCAGTTCCCTGAGGATGCGCCGCTCGGCGGCATCGATGGCTTCGTGGATCTTTCGGACGCCGGCGGCCTCGTCCACCTCCGCGTGCACGGAGGCCATCTGCCGCCCCGGGCCGTAGTCGTGCACGATCAGATCGTGGACGCCCAGAATGCCCTCCGCCGACAGCACGCGCTCGGCGATGCTGCGTTCAAGCGCCGGGTCTCCCTTTCCACCCAAGAGCAGCGACGCGACCTCCCGCGCGATCCTGACGCCGCCCCAGAAGATGAAGAGGGAAACCATAATGCCCGCCGGCGCGTCCAGGTTCCAGCCGTATCGCGTGCTGGCAAAGGCGCTTGCGAGGATCAGCGACGTGACGATCACATCGTTCAGGCTGTCGGCCGCGGCCGCGGTCAGCACGCTGGAATCGATGCGCCGGCCCAGCGCCCGGTTGTAGCCGAACATCGCCAGCTTGATCGCGATCGAAGCCGCCAGCACAGCGAGCATCGGCAGACTGACCGCAACCGGTTCAGGCGCGATCAGCTTCGCCACGGATTCCTTGAGCAGTTCGAAAGCCACCAGCAGGATCATCATCGCGACGATCAGCGCGCTGACATACTCCGCGCGCCCATGGCCGAAGGGGTGTTCGCGGTCGGGCCGGCGGGCGGCCAGGCGCATGCCGATCAGCGCCACCAGCGACGAACCGGTGTCGGAGATGTTGTTGAACGCATCGGACAGGATCGCCACCGAACCGGACAGGATGCCGATGGTCAGCTTCGCCGCGAATAGCAGAAGGTTCAGCGCGATGCCAAGCACACCCGCGACCATGCCCACCCTGGCCCGGGCCGAAGTATCCCTGGGGTCCGACCAGCCCGGCGCGAGCCGCTCCAGCAGAGAATCGATCAAGCGCGTGCCTCCCTTTTTCACCGCCTTCCGGCGGTTTGCGCATACTGTAATGTATGAAATAGTTTTGATTATAAGACCGCTATCCCGCGTTGTCAAGCGCGGCGGGATTTGGTATAATGCCGGTAACGCCGCGAAAGGGGATTATTCACATGTCGCTGAAAAACCCGCGCTTTGACACGCTCCAGGCCCACGCCGGGCAGATCCCGGACCCCGCCACCAAATCCCGTGCGGTGCCGATCTACATGACCACCTCCTACACCTTCGACAGCGTCCACGACGCGGCCCAGGTGTTCGCGCTGGAAAAAGAGGGCAACATCTACACCCGAATCATGAACCCCACCACGGACGTGCTGGAAAAGCGGCTGGCGGCGCTGGAAAGCGGCGCGGCCGGGCTGGCGTTTGCGTCAGGCATGGCGGCCATCTCCGCGGCCATCCTCAACGTGGCGGTCGCGGGGGATGAAATCCTTTCCGCCCAGTCGCTCTACGGCGGCACCTACACGCTGTTTTCACGGCGGCTCCCGGAGCGCTACGGCATTAAGGTGCGCCTTTTTGACGCAGACGATATCGCCGGCATGGAGGCCGCAGTCAACGAAAAGACCCGCGCGCTCTACTTTGAGACCATCGGAAACCCCGGCATGAACGTTCCGGATTTCCGGGCGCTCGTGGATATGGCCCACCGGCACGGCCTGCCGGTGATCGTGGACAACACCTTTGCCTCCCCCTACCTCGTCAACCTCCGGGATCTTGGCGTGGATGTGGTGGTGCATTCGCTGACCAAGTACGTGGGCGGTCACGGCGCGGCCATCGGCGGCGCGATCATCGATAACGGCATCTTCCCCTGGAAAGGCAACCCCCGCTTCGCGGACTTCAACCAGCCCGACGAGAGCTACCACGGCATGGTGTACGCGGACACGCCGGCGCCCTTCGCCACCAAGGCCCGGGTTCAGGGCCTTCGGGATGTGGGGGCCTGCCTGAGCCCCTTCAACGCGTTTCTCCTGCTGCTCGGGCTTGAGACGCTGTCCCTTCGCGTCGAGCGCCATTGCCGCAACGCCGAAAAAATTGCCGCCTTTCTGGCGGCCCATCCTGCAGTCTCGTGGGTCAACTACCCCGGCCTTCCGGGGGACAAGTACTTTGCGCGCAAGCAGCAGTACCTGCCCCGCGGTGCGGGCGGCATCCTGACCTTCGGCATCCGGGGCGGCTATCAGGCGGGCGTGAAGTTCATCGAGGCGCTGACCATCTTCAGCCACCTGGCCAACGTGGCCGACGCGAAATCCCTCATCATCCATCCCGCCTCCACCACCCACGGTCAGTTGAGCGAGGAGGAACTGCTCCAGGCCGGCGTGCCCGCGGACATGATCCGCGTATCGGTGGGGTTGGAGGACGCCGGAGACCTGATCGAGGACCTCGAAACGGCGCTGGCCGCCTCGCAGCGTTAGTATGGTTTACAACCAGATCAAGCACGTGCTGCCGGAATTTGGCTTCGAAGGCAGGTACCTGTCCGCGGAGGAGCTGCACTCCGGCAACATCAACAATACCTACCATCTGGTGTACCTCGCCCAGAGCCGCGAGGTACACTACACGCTGCAACACATCAACTCCTATGTGTTCAAGGAGCCCGCCAAGGTGATGCGCAACATCGAGCGGGTGACGGGCCACCTGCGCGGGCGCCTCGAGGCCGAGAGCATGGATCCCAAGCGCCATGTGCTGGAGTTGGTGGGCCTGCGGGACGGCGGTACGCTGTTCAAGGACAGCGAGGGCGGCTTCTGGCGCGCCTACCACTTCATTGAAAACGCCACCGCCTACGACCGGGTGGAAAAACCGCGCCAGTTCTTCGAGGCCGGCCGCGGTTTTGGCATGTTCCAACGGCGGCTGTTCGATTTCCCCGCCGGGGAGCTTTTCGAGACCATTCCCAACTTTCACAACACCACGCGGCGCTTTTACGCCTTCGTCCAGTCCGTGGCGGACGACCGGGCGGGGCGGGTGAGCGAGCTGGAGGACGAGATCGAGTTTTTCTTCGAACGCCGCAGGATGATGGGCCAGATCGTGAAAAAACTCTCCGACGGCTCGCTGCCGATCCGGGTCACCCACAACGATACCAAAGTCAACAACGTGATGATCGACGACCGGACGGGCGAGGCCATCTGCGTGATCGATCTCGATACGGTGATGCCCGGCTCCTCCCTCTACGATTACGGCGACGCGATCCGCTTCGGCGCGTCCACCGCCGCGGAGGACGAACCGGACGCGGACAGGGTCTCGCTGGATATGGAGATGTTCGAGCTGTTTACCCGCGGCTTCTTCCAGGAGACGAAGGGTTTTCTGACCAGAGCGGAACTGACGCTCATGCCGCTTGGCGCGAAGGTGATGACCTGTGAACTGGCCATGCGCTTTCTCACCGATTATATCGACGGCGATCTGTATTTCAAGGTCAATTCCCCGGAACACAACCTCGTCCGCGCCCGCGCGCAGATGAAACTGCTCACCGACATCGAAAAAAAGTACGACCGGATGATGGACTTCGCGGCGCGCCTGGCGGCGGACTGAGCCGCGCGGGATACGCCACCCCGGAGCGCCTGAAAAACACGCCCCACAATTTCAGCCGGTTTCAGCGCCATTCCGAAGCGCCCGCGCCAAACGCGCAGGCGCTTCGCCCTTTCGCGCGCGCCGCCGCGCGACAAATCGAATACGCTCGAAATATATACCATAAGAATTATTTGTCGAATTTTTCTCCATTCATCATCCATTTATGCATTGAATTTACAAAAAATGTGTGCTATGCTAAAGTAACGATTCACGATCGATAAAGGAGACACACCATGTTCGCGCGCGTCCGCCCGTCCGACCGCGAGAGGCAGACCCTCGCCGATCACATCCGCGCCGTGGAGCGCCTGGCCGGCGCGGCGCTCAAGCCCGTGGGGCTCGAGCGAACGGGCCAGCTCGCGGCGCTGCTTCACGATATGGGCAAGGCGACGGCTTCGTGGCAGGCCTTTCTCGATTGGGCGGCCGCTCATCCCGACGAAAAAAAGAACGGCCCCTCCCACGCCGCCGCCGGCGCGGTCTTCGCCCATGACCGCTGGTTTGGCGGAAACATCTGGCAACGGCTGACCGCGCAGGTCGTCTCCCTGGTGGCATACGGCCATCACGCGGGGCTGCCGGACTGCCTGGACTTAAACGGCGAATCCCGCTATCTGCCGATCCTGGAGCAGGCAAGGCGGGAAGAGCTGCACTATGACGAAGCCGTAGAAAACTTCCTTCGGGCGGTCGCGCGCGCGGAAGAACTGGATACCCTCTTCGACGCGGCCTGCGGCGAGCTGCGCGCCTTTTTGCAGGGACCCGGCCGGTCCGTGCCGCTATCCGATCCGGGGCTATTGGCGCGTTTGATCCTCGGCGCGGTGGTGGACGCCGACCGCTGGGATTCCGCCGCCTTTGAGCGGGGTGTTTTGCCGGAGATGCCCGTCGCCACGCCGCCGGACTGGGATGCGCTGCTGAAGCGGCTCGAAACCCACATCGAGAAATTCCCCAAGGACGCGCCTCTGGCGGAAATCCGCGCGGAGATCTCGCGCGCCTGCCTTCTGGGCGCGAAGTCGCCCCGCGGCATCTTCCGGCTGACCGTCCCCACCGGCGGCGGCAAGACGCTTTCCAGCCTGCGCTTCGCGCTGGCCCACGCCGCCCTTCACGGCCACCGGCGCATTTTCTACGTGATCCCCTTCAACACCATTCTGGATCAGAACGCCGACGAGATCTCGCGGGCGCTTCATGGCTACCCCATCCTGGAACACCACAGCGGCGTGGCGCGGGACAGCGAGGAGGAATACGCCGCCCACCGCCGCCTGGCCGAGCGGTGGGACGAGGACATCATCCTGACCTCCATGGTGCAGTTTCTGAACGCGCTCTACCGGAAAGAGAATACCGACGCCCGCCGGATGCGCGCGCTGGCAAACGCCGTGATCGTCTTCGACGAGATTCAGGCGCTGCCGATGCGGTGCACCGTGCTCTTTGAGCGGGCGGTGCGCTTTCTGACGGCGTACTGCGGCTGCACGGCGCTGATCATGACCGCGACACAGCCCCTGCTGGAATTGCCCGGCCGGGATCTGATGGACGACGTGCCGAAGCTCTTCCGGGACCTCCGGCGCGTGGAATACAGGGATGAATCGCTCCGGCCGCGAAACGACGACGAGGCCGCGGAGGGCCTTCTGTCGCTGCTTGACGCCCATCGCTCGCTCATGGCGGTGGTCAACACCAAGGCCGAGGCCCAAAACCTTTATGACAAGGTTCGCAAAAGCGCGCCCGGCGTGTATTGCGCCCACCTGAGCACCTTTATGTGCCCGGAGCACCGCCGGGCGGTACTGGGCGAGGTCAAGGCGCGCCTAAAGGACGGGCGGCGGGTATTTCTCGCCTCCACGGCGCTGATCGAGGCGGGCATCAACGTCAGCTTTCCCGCGGTGGTACGCTCGCTGGCGGGGCTGCCAAGCATCCTCCAGGCGGGGGGCCGCTGCAACCGGAACGGGGAAGCGGACTGCGGTACCGTCTACATTTGGAACCTCGCCGAGGAATCCCTGTCCCGTCTCCGGGACGTTCGGATGGGCCGGAAGATCAGCAGTGAAATCCTGAACCACCTGGCGAAGCACCCCGGCGACATCGGCGATCCGGCGGTCATCGCCCGCTATTTTGCCAAGGAGCGTAAGGATTTCGGGTCGGAGCTGCCCTTCCCCTACGCGCGGGACACGTGGACGTCCACCCTCGCCGACATGCTTTCGGCGAATGAAAAATGCAGGATCGAGGCCATAAAAAAGGCGGAGAAGCCGCTGGACCGGCTCTTTCTTGCGCAGAGCTTCCGCACCGCGGGCGAGGCGTTTCACGTCATCGACGAGGCGACCACCGGCATTCTCACCCCCTACGGCGAGGGGGAAGAAATTATCCTCGATCTCGCGGGCCGGCACGGCATGAAGGACGAAATCCTTTTACTGCGCCGGGCGCAGCGCTTCAGCGTCAGCGTGTTTCAGCAGAGGTTTCGGAAGCTGGAAGAACTGGGCGCGCTGACGCCGGTCGGTGAAACCGGCGCGGCGGCACTGAAAAAGGAGTTCTATGACGACAGCACCGGCGTGCGCCTCGAGCCCGGGGCGCTTGAATTTCTCTACAACTGACGGGAGGTGGTCAATTGAAGGTTCGCAATCAGGTGGAATTCGTGGTCCACGGCCGGTATGCGCTGTTCAGCGATCCGGTGACGCGCCTGGGCGGCGAGAAGTTCTCCTATCAGGTGCCGACCTACCAGGCGCTGAAGGGCATTCTCGAAAGCGTCTATTGGAAGCCGACCATCCTGTGGATCATCGACGAGGCCCGGGTGATGAACCCGATCCGCACCGAAGCCAAGAACATCCGCCCCATCAACTACACGGACTCCGGCAACACGCTGTCGGTCTACACGTACCTGAAGAACGTCCGCTACCAGGTTCGGGCCCACTTCGTGTGGAACGAGCACCGGCCGGAACTGGCCCATGACCGGGATGAGCACAAGCACCACAACATCGCCCGGCGCATGATCGAGCGCGGCGGCCGGCGGGACATCTTCCTGGGCGCGCGGGAATGCCAGGGCTATGTGGAGCCCTGTGCCTTCGGCGAGGGAGAGGGCTTCTACGACAACTATGACCGGCTGGATTTCGGGCTGATGGTGCACGGCTTCGATTACCCGGACGAGACGGGGCGCGACATGCTCTCGCTCCGGCTTTGGCGCGCCTTCATGGAAAAGGGGATCATCCGCTTTCCCGAGCCGTCGGCGTGCGACCCGGCGCTCACGCGGGACATCCGCCCGATGAAGAAAAAGGCCTTCGGCGACGGCGGTTTTTCCGGGCTCGCGGAGCCGGGGCTGGAGGAACTTTGGAAGGAGGGGGACGCGGATGGGCTGGATGCAGCGGCTCTGCCAGACTTATGACAACATGCGGGGTACGGACGCCTTTACCGAGCGGGGGCATCCGCTGGTCCCCGCGGGCTTCATTGAAAAAAGGGCCGCCATCCATGTCACGCTGACCGAGGACGGCGCCTTTGCCCGGGCCGAGCGCTTCCCGGAGGATGAGCAGAGCCAGATCATTCCCTCATCCCCGGAGGCCGAGGCGCGCGTCGGGTTCGCCAGCATTCCGTTTCCGCTGTGCGAGCAGCTTCGCTACGTGGCGGGGGATATATCAGAGAATGACAACCTCTACTACAACGCCTACATTGCCGATCTCTCCGACTGGTGCGCGCGGTCGGACGCGCCCGCGCAGCTCAGGCTGCTCCGGGACTATCTGGCCCAAAGGCATCTCATGGCCGACATGCTCGCCGCCGGTTTTTCCGTGGACCCGGAAAAGGACGCGAAGAGCTTCGTCTGCTTCTCGGTAGAAAGCTACGCGGTGGAGGATCAGGCCCTCTGGCGGCGGGAAGACGTGCGGGAGAGCTGGCTCATGCGGCTCGGCGACCGCATGGGCGGCCGATCGCTCTGCTATGTAGAGGGAATCGATTTGCCCGCGCTGGAAAACCATCCCAAGCTTCAGGGCAACGCGAAGCTGATCTCCGCCAAGGACGATAAGACGGTCTTCCAGTACCGGGGACGCTTTGAGGATTCGACGCAGGCGCTCTCCGTCAGCTTCGACGCCTCCGTCAAGGCGCACAACGCGCTGATCTGGCTTCTGAAGCGGCAGGGGTTTGACCGCTACGGGCTGAAGGTGGTGGCCTGGGCCACCAGCGGCCACCCGGTGCCCTCCCCGATCGCGGACGACGGCCCCGATTTTCTGCCGGACGAGGCGGTGCCGCCGGACACCTTCGAGGCTTACGGCCGGGCGGTCCGCGACGCGGCAGACGGCCTTGCGCAGGATTTTTCCGCCTGGAAGAAGGAAGCCGTCGACCGCGTGGTGATCCTGGGGCTCGAGGCCGCCACCACCGGGCGCATGTCCATCACGTATTATCAGGAGCTGCCCGGCGGCGAATACGTCCGGCGGCTCGAGCGCTGGTTCGCCCATTGCATGTGGCAGGTGCGCCGCTACGAAGGGGCGAAGGAGTCCCGCAGGCTCGTCCAGCGCGTCTTCACCCCCACGCCGCTGGAGATCGCCGCCGCGGCGATGGGCAAGCGCGCCGCGGACATCGCGCTAAAGGACAGGCTGGCGGAGAAGTCCGCCACCAAGCTGATGCGGCAAACGCGCATGCGGCTGATTAAGTGCGTCGTCGACGGCATGCCCATCCCCCATGACATCGTTTTGAGCGCCTTCCGCAACGCCAGCGCGCCGCTGGGCTATACCAATGACGACGGGCGCTGGCAGGAAGGCGAGTGGCGGCAGGCGCTTTCCACCGCCTGCGCGCTGATCCGCCTTGAACAGGCGGAACAAGGAGAGGAGGCATTCGACGTGAAGCTGAATGAGGAAATCCGGGACCGCAGCTACCTCTACGGGCGGCTCTTGGCGCTCTGCGACATGGTGGAATTCAGCGCCATGGACGAGGGCGCGTACCGCCAGACCAACGCCATCCGCTACATGCAGCGCTTCCAGCAGCGCCCCTTTGAGATGTGGCCGCGGCTGCACGACCTGATCCGGCCCTACCTGACCAAGCTGGGCCCCTACTCCGAGCGCTACAAAAAGCTAATCGGCCAGGTGGAGGTTCTCTTTGAAGAGGAGGACCGGGACTCCAGAGCCCCGCTGGACGCGAAGTACCTGCAGGGCTACTACAGCCAGCGCCAGGCGCTGTTCACCAAGAAAGAAGAAGCGAAGGGAGCGGAAAACCATGACGAGCCTCAATAACAAGATCGACTTCGCGCTGGTGTTCACGGTGCGTAACGCCAACCCCAACGGCGACCCGCTGGACGGCAACCGGCCCCGCACCAACTACGAGGGCCATGGCGAGGTGTCGGATGTCTGCCTCAAGCGCAAGATCCGCAACCGTCTGCTGGACGAGGGCGAAGCCATCTTCGTCCAGTCCGACGACCGTCGGAGCGACGAATACCGCTCCCTCCGCGACCGCGCCGACGCCCAGCCGGAACTGGCCGCCCTCGCCAAAAAGGGCATGCGCCAGGAGTACGCCAGGAAGGCCTGCGAGCTATGGTACGACGTGCGCGCCTTCGGCCAGGTGTTCGCCTTCAAAAAGGGCAAGGAGGACGACAGCGACGCCGTGTCCATCGGCATCCGTGGGCCCGTGTCGATCCAGCCGGCCTTCAGCCTGGAGCCGGTCACCGTCACCAGCACGCAGATCACCAAGTCCGTGAACCTGGAGACCAACAAGGACCCGGACAAGAAGGCGGCGGATACCATGGGCATGAAGCACCGGGTCGATTCCGGCGTGTACGTGACCTTTGGCGCCGTCAACGTCCAGTGCGCCCAGAAAACGGGCTTTTCCGAAGAGGATGCGGAAAAGCTCAAGCGCGCGCTCCTCACGCTGTTCCGCAACGACGCCACCTCCGCCCGCCCGGACGGCAGCATGGAGGTGACGAAACTGATCTGGTGGAAGCACAACTGCGCAAGCGGCCAGTACTCCTCCGCCAAGCTCGCCCGCACGCTGACCGTATCCGCCGACGGCCTGACCGTCGAGACGCAAGACTTCCCCGGCCTCGTCCCGGAGATTCTCGACGGTGAATGACGACGCGGATTTCCTGATGCTGTCGGGGCTCAAGCACTTTCGCTTCTGCCGGCGGCGGTGGGCGTTCGTCCACATCGAGCAGCAGTGGGTGGAAAACCAACTGACGCTGGAGGGGCATTACCTTCACGAACTGGTCCACGACGAGAATTTTACCGAAAAGCGGGGCTCGGTGCTCCTCTCCCGCGGGATGTCCGTCCGGTCGCAGGCGCTGAAAATCACCGGCGCCTGCGATATGGTGGAGCTCACCCAGTCGCCGGAGGGCGTGCCCATTCAGGGCCGGGAGGGGCGCTGGGCGGTGTACCCTGTGGAATACAAGCGCGGCCGTCCGGACCCGACCGGCGCCGACGAATGGCAGCTGTGCGCCCAGGCACTCTGCCTGGAGGAGATGTTTTTGACGTCCATCCCCGAGGGTGCGGTCTACTACGGCCAATTGCATAGGCGTCAGCGCGTGGTTTTTACGGATGCGCTGCGCGAAGAGGTAAAGGACGCCATCCGGGAGATGCACCGCCTCTTCGAGCGCGGCCACACGCCCAGGGTATCCCCCAGGAAGGCCTGCGCCGGGTGCTCGCTCAAAGAAATCTGCCGGCCGGATCTCTTGACCGCGCCCTCCGCCGCCGGCTACGTCGCGAAGGTGCTCGCGGATGAGGAGGCGCCATGAAGCAGCTTGGCAATACGCTCTACGTCACCAATCCTGACGCCTGGCTTTCGCTGGATGGCGAAAATATCGTCGTCGTGAAGGGCGAAGAAACCCTCGGGCGCGTCCCGCTGCACAACCTCGGCGGCGTCGTCTGCTTTGGCTATCGGGGTGCGAGTCCCGCGCTGATGGGCGCCTGCGCAGAGCGGGGCGTGGATCTATGCTTTCTCACGCCCCACGGGCGCTTTCTCTCGCGGATTTCCGGGCCGGTGCACGGCAACGTACTGCTGCGCAAGGCGCAGTACGAATGGGCCGCGAACCCCGAAAAGGCGCTGGATCTGGCCGGGATGTTCCTGACCGGCAAGATCTATAACGCCCGCTGGCGGCTGGAACGCGTCCGGCGCGACCATCCGCAGCGGGTGGACGAGGCGCTCATCCTCACCGCCACCACCGAAATGCGTGCCGCGATGGCGCTGATCGGCTCGGCTGATTCCATCTCCTCGCTGATGGGCCTGGAGGGCATCGCCGCCAAAGCCTATTTCGGCGCGTTCAACCAGATGATTCTACGCAGCGAAGCCGCCTTCCAGTTCGACGGGCGGAACCGCCGCCCGCCGATGGACCGCGTGAACGCGCTGCTCTCCTTCGCCTACTCGCTTTTGACCAACGAAATCGCCGCCGCGCTGGAGGGCGTGGGGCTGGACCCGTATGTGGGCTTTCTGCACCAACTGAGACCCGGGCGCATGTCGCTGGCCCTCGATCTGGTGGAGGAACTTCGCGCGCCGGTGGCGGACCGCTTCGTCCTCACGCAGATCAACCTGGGCGCCGTCACCCCGGAGGATTTCGCCCGGAAGGAGAACGGCGCCTTCCACTTGAAAGACGAGGCGCGGAAGCGCTTTCTCGCCGCCTGGCAGGCCCTCAAGCAGGAGCCGCTGACGCACCCGTTCCTCAAGGAGAAGATCCCCTGGGGCATTGTCCCCCACGCGCAGGCGATGCTGCTGGCGCGCTTTCTGCGCGGCGATTTGGACGCCTATCCGCCATTTTTCTGGAAGTGAGGGGGATGTATGCTCATTCTCATCACCTATGACATCAACATTACCACGTCCGACGGGCAGCGCCGCCTCCGAAGGGTCGCCAAGCAATGCGTCAATTATGGCGTGCGCGTTCAGAATTCTGTGTTCGAGTGCCGCGTCGACGCCACGCAGTATACCCGTCTCAAGCACGCGCTGCTCGAAGAAATCGACGATAGCCACGACAGCATCCGGTTTTACCGCCTTGGAGACAACGCCGCGAATAAAGTCGAACACTTCGGCGTCGAACACGGACTGCAATTGGATGGACCGTTGATTCTTTAAAGTGCGAACGCCAAGCGCACATCCCATCGCCGCCGGGTTCGCACCCGTTTTCTCGCCTGAAATCCGCCTTCCTTCGCGCCCTTTGCCCACCCGACCGGCCCGTTACGTCCTCAAGCAAGCGTCTTGCACAAATTCCAGCGGATGGAATCGGACAATAATGCTGTCGCGCCCTCACGGGCGCGTGGATTGAAACGCCTCCAATCAGCCGCGCCTTGATCTGCATGTAGGTCGCGCCCTCACGGGCGCGTGGATTGAAACCGGGCTTTTGGCATGGTGGCGCGAGACTGGCGACGTCGCGCCCTCACGGGCGCGTGGATTGAAACCGGTTGATGTGGTGTATACGCGGGGCAACCACGAGTCGCGCCCTCACGGGCGCGTGGATTGAAACGCCGCGCCGAAGCTCGGGCAGAACACATAGCCCGCCGTCGCGCCCTCACGGGCGCGTGGATTGAAACCCATTGCACGGCGATGGGTTGCAAGGTGCTGACCGTCGCGCCCTCACGGGCGCGTGGATTGAAACTGGTTGGTCAGGATGGTAGCGGTTGCGCTGATTGGTCGCGCCCTCACGGGCGCGTGGATTGAAACACGCGCCCGGCTTGCCGCCCCTCGGGTTGCCCCAGTCGCGCCCTCACGGGCGCGTGGATTGAAACCATTGCCGTCTTGGCGTAGATCATGTGTAGTCCGTCGCGCCCTCACGGGCGCGTGGATTGAAACATCGAACCGCAGGCGCAGGACTTCGGCTTTCCGTCGCGCCCTCACGGGCGCGTGGATTGAAACCGCGCCATTCCTGTATGGCGGTTGAATCAGTAGCGTCGCGCCCTCACGGGCGCGTGGATTGAAACTTGGGAGGAGGTGTTCGCTTTGCCGATTTCTATGTCGCGCCCTCACGGGCGCGTGGATTGAAACGACCTCGGCCTCCATGTCTGCCGCCCTCGCCTGCGGTCGCGCCCTCACGGGCGCGTGGATTGAAACGACAGCCTCTCCCGGGTCTTCCGGGTTTACGGTGGTCGCGCCCTCACGGGCGCGTGGATTGAAACCGGGGAGTCGCCCAGCTAACACGCTTCTGATGCTGTCGCGCCCTCACGGGCGCGTGGATTGAAACGCTCTGATCCGCCTTACGCTGCATCTGTCTTTGTAGTCGCGCCCTCACGGGCGCGTGGATTGAAACGCAGCGCGCCAGTATGTCGAGGACCGCAGCCTTGGTCGCGCCCTCACGGGCGCGTGGATTGAAACCTATACCCGCGCCCCGATGCTGGATTCTTCGTAGGTCGCGCCCTCACGGGCGCGTGGATTGAAACGGTGGGTACCGGGGCCTTCGGCGGTCGCAGGGCTGTCGCGCCCTCACGGGCGCGTGGATTGAAACGACCTGTACAATGATTTGTATAACAGCATGTGCAGTCGCGCCCTCACGGGCGCGTGGATTGAAACGCCACAACTTACACTTTGAAACGCTTCTGCGAAGTCGCGCCCTCACGGGCGCGTGGATTGAAACTCGCCGCTTTCGGGGTTATAGCTGCCCTTGATGTGTCGCGCCCTCACGGGCGCGTGGATTGAAACATGTGGTTGCCTCCTTCGTTAATGCATCACGAAAGTCGCGCCCTCACGGGCGCGTGGATTGAAACACGTCCAAATGAAATGCACGCCGCCTAAATCATGTCGCGCCCTCACGGGCGCGTGGATTGAAACATTATGTATACCCTCCTTAATTCCCGCTGTAGTCGTCGCGCCCTCACGGGCGCGTGGATTGAAACAAACCGTTCCGCCATGTCTCCCGGCACGGTGGTGTCGCGCCCTCACGGGCGCGTGGATTGAAACAATACTTCCGGTCAATCGGCTACAATGCAAAGGTGTCGCG
>JAEZTL010000009.1 GCA_023421395.1 Bacillota bacterium
CGCCGGAGGCCGCCCCCGCCGAAGCCGCCGCCGCCGCGCCGGAGGCCGTTCCCGCCGAAGCCACCGCCGCCGCGCCGGAGGCCGCCCCCGCCGAAGCCACCGCCGCTCCCGAGCCCACGGCAACCCCCGACCCCAACAAGGTTGTGGCCTCCGTGGACGGCGACGACATCCTCTACAGTGATGTGGACGGCTACTTCCAGATGTTTGCCAGCCAGTATTCGGCCTATCTGGACGTAACGGACGCAAGCGTTCAGTCGCTTCTGATGGATCAGGCGCTGAATTACGCGATCCAGATCAAGCTCATGCAGCACAAGGCCGCGGAGCTGGGCCTGGACCAGCTGAGCGACACCGATCTGGCCGACATTGAGAAGCAGGCGTCGGACACCTACAATAACTACGTCACCACCTACGCCGGCTACTTCACCCAGACCGGCATGTCGGAAGAAGACGCCAAGGCGCAGGCCGAGGATTACCTCGCCACCATGGGCTACCCGCTGGACAAGTTCAAGGAGCAGTATACCCTCTCCGCAATCCTGACCCGCGTGCAGAAGAGCGTCACCGACCCCATCACCGTCACGGACGACGCCGTGAAGGCCGCCTTTGACGCCAAGGTCGCCGCCCAGAAGGAGAGCTACGACGCCAATCCCGCCGCCTATTGCTCCGCCAAGCTCAGCGGCACCGAGGTGTACTACGCGCCCGCGGGCGTCCGCACGGTCAAGCACATCCTCATCGCGCCCGAGAAGATCGACGAGATCAACGAGCTGAAGCAGAAGATCGCGGATACCGCCACCGCCGAAGCCGACAAGGCCGACGCCCAGACGCAGCTGGACGCGCTGATCGCCGAGGCGCAGCCCAAGGTGGATGAGGTGGAGGCCAAGATCAAGGCCGGCGAGGACTTCCAGAGCCTCATCGACACCTATGGCGAAGATCCGGGCATGAAGGCCGGCGCGGATACCGCCGAAACCGGCTATTACGTCTGCGAAGGCGCGTCCTATGACGAGGCGTTCCTCGCCGCCGCGATGGCGCTGAAGAGCGTGGGCGACGTGTCCGAACCGGTGCTGGGCAGCTATGGCTACCACATCATCCGCTATGAGGCGGACGTGGCCTCCGGCGTGGTGGACTTCGACTCCGTCAAGGAGGCGCTGACCAGCGAGACCCTCTCCACCGCTCAGGGCGAGGCCTTCTCCAAGGCGCTGGACGAGTGGAAGACCGCCGCGAAGGTTGAGAACTTCGGCCTGTAATCCCCTGAAAGTCATGACGGCCGGCCAAGCCGGCGGTTGTATGTGCAACGGTCGCGCCCGGGAATCCCTTCAGATTCCCGGGCGCTTTTTTGCTTGGGCGCGCTTCCGGCAAAAAAATGACACAAACCCTCCCGTATGTCCGTGGCATAAGCGGTGAATTGCCGGAATATACCTGAAACATCAGGAGGGGTCGATATGAACGTATGGAAGTGGACGTGTCTTTTTCTCACCGTCGCGCTGGCGGCCGCCTCGGCTTTCGGCGTCAGCCTGTACTTTGACCGCGCACCGCGGGCGCTCGCCGCGGATCCTGCGGCGGTTCTCGCCGAGGCCGGGGCCGTAACCCAAGCGCCGCCCGCGCCCACCGCCGCACCGGCGCCTGCGTCCGACGATGATCCGGAGCGGGTGGTGGCGTCGGTGGACGGGGACGAAATCCGCTACCGGGAAGTGGACGGCTACTTCCGCTCGATCCTCGCCGCAAACGGAGAGGAAGAGGATGCCCTTGACGAGGCGACGCTCGACGAGCGGATGCGGCAGGCGTTGGACAACGCGATCTACGCCCGGCTGATCCGCCATCAGGCGGCGGCGCTGGGGCTGGACGCGCTGAGCGAGGCGGAGGCGGCCCGGGTGCGCGCAAGCGCTCAGGTGGCCTACGACGGCTATGTGGCGGAGTTCTCCGCCTACTATGCGGAATTGGGCGCGGAGGCCGATGCGGCGAAGGCCCAGGCCGAGGACTATATGACCGCCTCCGGCTACCCGCAGGAGGCATTTGAGCAGTATTATGCCCTCGGCGTGCTGGAGAGCCGCCTGCGCGACCACGTTGCGGGCGAAGTTGATGCAACAGACGCCGACATAAAAGCCGCCTATGACGAGCGGGTCGCCGGGGAAAAGGCGCTCTACGACGCCGATCCGGCCGCCTACTGCGAGGTCAGACTAAACGGCGAAACCCCCTGTTATGCGCCAGCGGGTGTGCGCGCCGTCCGGCACATCATGATCGTTCCGGACAGCCTGGACGAGATCAATGACCTTCGGACGCAGATCGAAGCCGCCGCGAACGACGGCGCGCGCTCGGCGCTTACGGCCCGGCTGGACGCGCTCCTCGCCCCCGCGCAGGCAACGCTCAATGAAATCGCCGCAAAGCTCGCCTCCGGCGCGGATTTTGAGGCGCTGCTGATGGAATACGGCCAGGATGCCGCCATGACGGAGGGCGTCACGGCCGAAGCGGGCTACTGGGTGTGCGCGGGCGCGGATTACGACGGCGCGTTCCTCGACGCCGCGCTGGCGCTCGAAAAGCCGGGCGACGTTTCGCGGCCGGTGCTGGGGGATTACGGCTACTCCGTCATCCGCTACGAGTCGGACGTACCCCGGGGCGCCGCGCCCTACGCCTCCGTGCGGGATGCGCTGGCGGAGGAACTTCGGCAGGCCGCCCGGGACGAGGCTCTCCGGCGCGCGGCGGCGGAGTGGCGCGCCGAGTCGAAGATCGTGGACTACGGCGTATAGCGGCCCTCCTCGAAAAAGAGCCCGCGCATTCCCCTGCGCGGGCTCTTTGCCCATAGCTCTTTGCGGGAAATCCAAGGGGCGTGATGCCCTTTGGCGGGGGTTCCGGGGGCGGCCCCGCAGGGCCTCTCCCCGCCGCCCCGGGTCGCCCTCACCGCTTCCGCTCTGCCTCGCAGTAGGCGCACTTGTAGGTGCAGGTCTCCCGGTCGGAGAGCTTGAAGACCTGGTCGATCTCCTGCTCCACGGTGGTGATGCAGCGGGGGTTTTTGCAGGTGATGATGTTGACGAGCCGCTCCGGCAGTTCCAGCTTGCACTTTTCCACGTTCCGGCCGTTGCGGATGATGTTGACGGTGATGCCCGGATCGATATAGCCCAGCGTGTCCAGGTTGACGGGGAAGTTGGCGTCGATCTTGATGATGTCCTTTTTGCCCATGCGGTTTGAGCGCACGTTTTTGATGATGGCCACACAGCAGTCCAGCTGGTCCAGCTTCAGGTAGCGGTAGATGTCCATGCTCCGCCCGGCGGAGATGTGGTCCAGCACCACGCCGTTTTCAATCGCGTCGATGTTCATGCGGTCACCTCCATGAGCTTCATCATCAGCGCCATGCGCACGAATTTGCCGTTTTCCACCTGTTCAAAGTAGCGGGCGCGGGGGTCGTCGTCCACACGGTGGGAGATTTCGTTGACGCGGGGCAGGGGGTGCAGCACGATCATGTCCTTTTTGGCGGTCGCCAGCTTTTCCGGCGTCAGGATGTAGCTGTCCTTGAGGCGCACGTAGTCCGCCTCGTTGAAGAAGCGCTCCTTCTGTACGCGGGTCATGTAGAGAACGTCCAGGTCCGCCATCACGTCCTCGAGCGACTGCACTTCGCGCCAGGCCGCGCCGCGCTGGGCCAACGTGCGCTTCAGGTAGTCCGGGATCACCAGCTCCGGCGGCGAGATCAGCACGAACTCCACGCCCTCATAGCGGCTCATGGCGGTGATCAGGGAATGCACCGTGCGGCCGAACTTGAGGTCGCCGCAAAGCCCCACCACCATGTGATCCAGGCGGCCCATGTCCCGCCGGATGGTGGCCAGGTCCGTCAGGGTCTGGGTGGGGTGGTTGTGGCCGCCGTCGCCCGCGTTGATGATGGGTACCTTTGACCGCGCGATGGCCGCCGCCGGCGCGCCCTCCTTGGGGTGGCGCATGGCGATGATGTCCGCGTAGCAAGCCACGGTGCGCACCGTGTCCGATACGCTCTCGCCCTTGGCGGCGCTGGAGGAATCCGCGGTGGCGAAGCCCAGCACGCTGCCGCCGAGCTCCAGCATCGCCGCCTCGAAGCTCAGGCGCGTGCGGGTGGAGGGCTCGAAGAACAGGGTGGCGAGCTTTTTGCCGCGCATCGCCTCGGCGTACCGTTTACGGTCCAGGATGATGCTGTCGGTCAGATCCAAAATGTCATCGATCTCCGAGAGGGACATATCCTCGATATCGATCAAATGGCGCATCAGGGTTTCTCCTTTCGATCCATCCAGCGCTCGTCCGACGGGTTGTCGCGGAACGCGGCGAGGCGCGGCGCGTCGCCGGGGGCGATATAACCCTCCCGGACGGCTGTCTCCACCAGCCGGTCAAAATCGGTGAGGGAGGCGTTTTCAACGCCCGCCGCCTTGAGGCGCTCGAGCCCCTTTTTCATGCCGTAGGTGAAGATGCTGACGATGCCGAGCACGATCGCGCCCGCCTCGCGGAGGGCTTCCACAGTCTCGACGACGCTGCCCGCGGTGGAGATCAGATCCTCCACCACCACCACCTTCGTACCGGGGTCACACCGGCCCTCGATGCGGTTTCCCCGGCCGTGGTCCTTGGCGCCGGAGCGCACATAGCCCATGGGGAGGCCCAATAGATGCGCGGCGATGGCCGCGTGGGGAATGCCGGCGGTGGAGGTGCCCATCAGCGCCTGGCAGTCCGGGTAGCGCTCGCGGACAAGCCCTGCGAGGCCGGTCTCGATCCGGGTGCGCACTTCGGGGTCGGAAAGGGTCAGCCGGTTGTCGCAGTAGATGGGGGACTTGATGCCGCTGGCCCAGGTGAAGGGCTCCTCCGGGCGCAGAAAAACGGCCTTGATGGCGAGGAGATCCCTGGCGGTATCGTACTTCATGCGTTCCCTCCGAATTCGCGCACACAGCGCCTATAGGCTTCCGCCGGGTCGGCGGCGGCGGTGATGGGCCGGCCCACCACGATCAGGTCGCTCCCGCCGAGGCGCGCCTTTCCGGGCGTCATCACCCGCGCCTGGTCGTCGGCGGCGCTGCCGGAAAAGCGCACGCCGGGGGTGACTGTCAGAAAATCAGGCCCGCAGGCGCGCTTCACCAGCGCGGCTTCGAGGGGCGAGCACACCACGCCGTCGAGCCCCGCTTCCTTCGCGTTTTGCGCGTACCGCGCCACGGTTTCCTCCATGGTGGCGGAGATCAGCAGCTCCTTTTGCATCCGCGCCTCCGAGGTGGAGGTGAGCTGGGTAACGGCCAGGAGCTTCGCCCGCGTGCCGTCCGGCCGGGTCAGCCCCGAAAGCGCCTCGCGCATCATGTCGATGGTGCCGGCGGCGTGGAGGTTGGTCATGTCCACGTCGAGGCCGGAAAGCACACGCATCGCGCGCTTCACGGTGGTGGGGATATCGTGCAGCTTGAGGTCGAGAAACACCGGGTGACCCGCCGCCTTGACCCGCCGCACGATGTCCGGCCCCTCGGCGTAGAAAAGCTCCATCCCGATCTTGACGAAGGGCTTGTCCCCCTGAAACAGGTCCAGAAAGTCGAACACCTCGTTTGCGCCGGGGAAGTCCAGTGCGATGATGACCCTGTTATCCATGTGCGCCTCCTATGATGTCGGTCAGCGTGTCGATTCCGTACTTCTCCATTTCACCGGGCAGATCCCGCACGATGTCGCGGCATGCGTAGGGGTTGACGAGGTTCGCCGCGCCCACCTCCACCGCGGTCGCGCCCGCGAGCATCATCTCGAGCACATCCCGGGCGCAGGAGATCCCGCCCATGCCGATGATGGGGATCTTCACCGCCTCGTAGACCCGGTAGACCATCGAAACCGCCACCGGCAGGATCGCCGGGCCGGAGAGGCCGCCGGTTTTGTTGGCGAGGACGGGTTTGCGGCTTTTCAGGTCGACCCGCATGCCCAGGAGCGTATTGATGAGCGCAAGCCCGTCCGCCCCCGCGCCCGCGCAGGCCCGGGCGATTTCGGCGATGTCGGTCACGTTGGGCGACAGCTTCATGTAGACCGGCTTTTTCGTGACCGCCTTCACCGCCGCCGTGACCGCGGCGGCGCTCTTCGCGTCCGCGCCGAAGCTCATGCCGCCGCCGTGGACGTTGGGGCAGGAGATGTTGACCTCGATCAGCCCCACCGCGTCCGATGAATCGATCCGCTCGCAGGCCCTCCGGTACTCGTCGACGGAGAACCCGGAGATGTTGGCGATCACCTTTTTGTGGAAAAAGGCGGTCAGCTCCGGCAGTTCGTGCGCCAGCACATGCGCCACGCCCGGGTTCTGAAGGCCTACCGCGTTGAGCATCCCCGACGGGCACTCCGCGATGCGCGGCAGCGGGTTTCCGTCGCGGGCCTCGAGGGTGGTGCCCTTAAAGGAGAAGCTGCCCAGGCAGTTGATGTCGTAGTAGGTGTGGTACTCCTTGCCATAGCCGAAGGCGCCGCTGGCGGCGATGACGGGGTTATCGAGGGTCCAGCCGCTCAAGGTTACCCGCGTGTCCACAGGATCGCCTCCCTTTGAAAGACCGGCCCGTCGGCACAGATGCGCTTCATGCCGAAATTGGTCTTGCAGCTGCAGCCCATGCAGGCGCCTACGCCACAGGCCATCCTGGCCTCGAAGCTGAACTGACCGGGCACGTCCGCCGCGCGGTACACGGCCCTTAGCATCGGCTCCGGGCCGCAGGCGGCCACGGAATCAAATTGAAGGCCGGTAAGCGCCTGCGTCACATAGCCGCCCACGGCCACGCGGGTCTCGCAGAGCGCCTCGAAGTCCCGCTTCATAAAGACCTCGTCCGGCGCGCCGAAGCCCAGCGCCGCCACCGGCTTTTTGCCTTGGGCGGCGAGTGCCTTCGCCAGCGCGTAGAGCGGCGGCACGCCGGAGCCGCCGCCTACGAGGAGCGGCCGCTCCCCGAAAGCGGAAAGGTCGTAGCCGTTTCCGAGCCCGATCATCGCGTCCGTCTCGAAGCCCGGCTGCCACGCGGCCATCGCCTCGGTGCCTTCGCCCACCACCTTGTAGACCAGCGTGTAGCGTCCCTCGTCCCAGTCACTGAGGGAGATGGGCCTGCGGAGGTAGAATCCGGGCACCTGAAGCTGGACGAAGCGCCCCGGCGCGCAGCGCCCGGTATCGCCGGTGAGGCGGATACGCATCACGTTTTTCGCGATGGGTTCGTTTTCCAGCACGCGGCTCACCATGGCAGTCCCTCCTTTTTCCAGACCGTTTCGCCCCCGATCACCGTCATTACGCAGTCGCCGGCGAGGCGCATGCCCTCAAACGGCGTTGCGCGGCCCATGGACCGGAATTTTGCCGGATCCACCACCCGCTCCGCCTCGAGGTCAAGGACCGCGAAGTCCGCCTCGTCCCCCAGGCTCAGCCCCCCGGGGATGGAAAAGCGCGCGCGGGGCGCGCGGCACATGGCGTCAAGGAGCCGGGTCAGCGGCAGGTGCCCCGGCCGCACCAGGCGCGTATAGAGCGCGGGAAAGGCGGTTTCCAGCCCCACCACGCCGTTGAGGCTCCCCGCGAAGCCCTTCGCCTTTTCTTCCAAAGAATGGGGCGCGTGGTCGGTGGCGATCATATCGATGGTGCCGTCCAGCAGGCCGCCCGTCAGCGCCTCCCGGTCTTCGCGGGTGCGGATGGGCGGGTTCATGCGGAAGCGGCCCTCGTCCCGGACGTCTTCCGCGCTGAAGCAGAGGTAGTGGGGCGCGGTCTCGCAGCTCGCGTCCACGCCGCGGGCCTTCGCGGCGCGCATCAGCGCGACGGACTGCCTCGTGGACAGGTGGCAGGCGTGGTAGCGGCAACCGGTTTTTTCCGCCAGGATAAGATCCCGCTCCAGCTGCCGCCATTCGGACTCCGGGGAATCCTTGGGGCAGGCGGTGTCCTCGCAGTGGGCGATGATGATCTTCCCCAGCCGCTTCGCCTCCCGCATGGCGCGTTCCATGAGGGCGGCGTCCGAAACGCCGAAGCCGTCGTCGGAGTATCCGGCCACATCGGCCGCGATGGCCGCCATGTCGGAAAGGCCGTCTCCCTTTGTGATCCGCCCGCAGGGGATCACCCGCACGCGGGCGTCCCGCCGGATGATGGCGAGCTGCGCGTCGAGGCCCTCCCGCGAATCCGGCGCGGGAGAGACGTTGGGCATGGAAACCACCGCCGTCACGCCCGCCCGGGCGGCGGCCATCGTGCCGCTGGCGATGGTTTCTTTATAAGAAAAACCCGGTTCTCGAAGATGCACATGAACATCAACGAAACCGGGAATGAACAAATATCTTTCGGAAGGGATGGCCTGGCCGGTGGAAACACGATCCCCGACGCCTGCGATCCGGCCTCCGTCAACCGTCAAATCCAGAGGATGGAACGCGCCGCCCGCGTAGATGGACGCGCCGCCGGAGAACCTCAAGCCCGTCACCGCCCTTTATGTTATCCCAGCTATTATACGCCGGGCACGTCCTCCCGTCAAGGAAGAAAGCGTAAAATGTGCTCCGGGAGGAAAATGGAAATTCCCGCGCATTGTTTAAAGTCCGTTCATAAATTATCGGAAATTGTCTGCTATGATGGAGCCAGAAACCAAAAGAGGAGGTTTTCCCGATGAAAAACAAAGCGATCCGCGTCGCGGCGCTTGCGCTGGCCCTGTCCGTCGCCATGGTCGCCGGCATGATGGTAAGCGGCGTTATGGCAGAGAGCAACACGACCGCCACCCAAACCGTGGCCCCCGTCACCGTACAGGATACCAACCCCGCCATTTACGTGGCCCAGAAAACGGCCAACTCCGTCGTCGGCGTGATCACCAACAATGAAAATTGGGATCCGCAGACCCGAAAGACCACCGAGGACATGATCGCTCAGGGCTCCGGCGTGGTCATTCAGGAGGGCGGCTATATCCTGACCAACAACCATGTGATCGAGGAAGGTTCCAGCTTCAGCGTGCTCCTGCCCTCCGGCGACAAGGCGGACGCCACGCTGGTCGGCACGGACAGCTCCACGGACCTGGCGGTTTTGAAGGTGAACGACGAAGAACTGGCCAAGACGCTGGTGCCCGTTGACCTTGGCAGCTCGGCCCAGCTGGTGGTCGGCGAGACGGCCATCGCCATCGGCAACCCCGGCGGCGAGGTGCTGGCTAACACCGTGACCAGCGGCATCGTCTCCGCCCTCGAGCGCGAGGTCGACGGCGATAACACCACCCGCGACATCAAGTATATCCAGCACGACGCCCCCATCAACTCCGGCAACTCCGGCGGCGGCCTGTTCGACGCCAGCGGCCGCCTGATCGGCATCAACACGCTCAAATACGCCGGCAGCCAGTTCTCCAGCGTGTCCTTTGAGGGCCTGGGCTTCGCGATCCCGATCGACACCGCCTACCCGATCGCGCAGGCGCTGATCAAGGACGGCAAGGTCATCCGCCCGCAGATGGGCATCACCGTGACCGACTTCACCGGCCCGGACGATCCGATGAACAACTATCCCCCGGCCAGCGTCGTGGTCTACTCCGTCACGAAGGACAGCCCCGCCGAGAAGGCCGGCATGATGCAGTATGACTTCATTACCGAGATCGACGGCGTGCGGGTCACGAGCCTGCGCGAGCTGACGGGCGAACTCGACAAGCACCAGGCCGGCGACACGGTGGAAGTCACCGTCGTGCGCTACGCCAACCCGACTCAGTTCGTCAGTTCCAGCCAGTACGGCCAGGATCAGAGCGGCAGCGACAGCTTCAACGACTACTTCGGCAATTTCGGCGGCTTCGGCGGCTACGGCGGACGCAACAATAACCAGGCCGGCACCGCAAACAGCTACGAGACGGTCAAGCTGAACGTGACGCTGGAGATCCTGAACGGTTAGAGCGAAACCTCCGGTTCGGCATTGTTTCACCCACCGGCTTTATGCCGGTGGGTGAAACGCATTCCGGCGCGCCGCGTCCTGCGGCGCGTTATTTTCAGCGTGTTCTACATAAGATAAAAAACAGAAACTGCCTTGACGCGGCGGGAGCGCGTTCGTATAATGTTTTGCAATTACGTTGTTGGGGGAATGCTGGATGGGCATCAAGGTGGCAAAATTCGGCGGCACGTCGCTGGCCGACGCAAACGCGTTCCGGCGGGTACGGGATATCCTGCGCTCCGATCCTTCCCGGCGGTACGTGGTGCCCTCCGCGCCCGGCAAGCGCTTTCCCGAAGACGTCAAGATCACCGACATGCTCTATCGGTGCTATAAGCTGGCGCAGCGCAAGGAGCCCTACGCGGAGGTGTTCGACAAAATCGCCGAGCGTTTTTGCGGCATCGTGCGAGACCTGGGCCTCGCCTTTGACATCTCTCCGATGCTGGACGAGACCTGCCAGATGATCGCCGGCGCCAGCCCCGATTACGCCGCAAGCCGCGGCGAGTACTTCTCCGGGCTGATCCTGTCCAGGCTGATGGACTGGGACTTTATCGACCCCGCGGAGGTATTCAAGTTCGACCGGCAGGGCCACTTCGCCAGCGAGTGGACCAACCAGCTCCTGGCCGAGCGGCTGGAAAAGCACGAGCGCGCGGTAATTCCCGGCTTCTTCGGCTCCCTCCCCAACGGCGAGATCAAGACCTTCTCCCGCGGCGGCTCGGACATCTCCGGCGCGGTGGTGGCCCGCGCGGCCTCGGCGGATCTTTATGAAAACTGGACGGACGTGTCCGGCTTTCTGATGGCCGACCCGCGCATCGTCGAAAACCCGCGCCCCATCGCCCGGCTTACGTACCGGGAGCTCCGGGAGCTTTCCTATATGGGCGCCACCGTGCTGCATGAGGACAGCATTTTCCCGGTGCGCAAGGCCGGCATCCCCACCAACATCCGCAACACGTTCTGCCCCGAGCACCCCGGCACGATGATCGTCGTGCGCGGCGAGGAATGCCCCGCGGATTCCATCATCACCGGCATCGCGGGCCATAAGAACTTCACGCTGCTCACCATTGAAAAGGCGATGATGAACAGCGAAATCGGCTTTGGCCGACGGGTGCTGCAGTCCATCGAGGACTTCGGCATGTCCTTTGAGCACCTGCCCACCGGCATCGACACCATGTGCGTAATCCTGGCCGACGGCGAGCTCATGGGCCGGCGCGATCAGGTGGTGGAGCGCATCGAGGAGACCTGTCACCCGGATTCGATTGAGCTCAACGGCGGTCTGGCGCTGATCGCCACCGTGGGCCGCGGCATGGTGCGACAGAAGGGCACCGCCGCGCGGCTCTTCGGGGCGCTGGCGAAGGCCGACATCAACGTGCGCATGATCGATCAGGGCTCCAGCGAGCTCAACATCATCGTGGGCGTCGACATCGAAGAATTTGAAAAGGCCGTGCGCGCGATCTACAATGAATTCGTCTAAGTTCGACGGCTTTTGTTCCCGCACATGGCGTATTTTTTGAAGATTGCGTGAAATAACAGCGCCCGCCTTGTGGATATTACATCACCCCGCTATCATGAGGGCGGAAAACGCGCCATGAAGCGGGGTGTTTGCATGCGCGTGAGGGTTTACTACATGAGCCAGAAGGGCTGGGCGGAGGCCGTCGCGGAGGCTGTCGCGGGGACGGTGGGCTGCCCGCTGGAGTCGCTGCTGCCGGCGTATATGCCTGAAAACCTGGAACTGATGTTCTTGGGATGCGAGGGCCTCCGCGCCGACAGGGTGACCCTGTCCTTCATCGAATCGCTGGGGCCCTCCCGTGCAAAACGCGCCGCGCTGTTCCACTGCGGCGCGGGCCGGGGCGAAGCGCTCGAGCAGATGCGCGGGGCGCTTTCGGCCCGGGGCGTTTTGGTGCTGGAAGACGCCTTCGCCATGCCGGTGCGCGGCCTTTTTGGGCGCGGGCCGAAGCCCGCCCAGCTCGAGGATGCCCGCGCCTTCGCCAGAGCCTCGCTGAAGGCGGCCGGGCGGATGTAAGGGGGAGGGAGCGCAATGCGCGTCGTCGTGGGCATGTCGGGGGGCGTGGATTCGTCGGTGGCGGCGCTTATGCTCAGGCGCGAGGGCCACGAGGTCATCGGCGTGTTCATGAACAACTGGGATGAGCAGGACGACATGGGCGTCTGCACCGCCGAGCGGGACTGGGCGGATGTGCGCCGCGTGTGCGACCAGATCGGCATCCCCTACTATGCCGTCAATTTCCAGAGGGAATACATGGACCGGGTGTTCGCCCACTTTCTGGACGAATACCGCCGCGGCCGCACGCCCAATCCGGACGTACTGTGCAACCGTGAAATCAAATTCAGCGCGCTGAAGGACTTTGCGCAAAAGCTGGGCGCGGAAAAACTGGCCACCGGCCACTTCGCGCGCACCGACGAGACGGACGGCCGCGCGCGGCTTCTTTTGAGCGCCGACCCGGACAAGGACCAGACCTATTTTCTCTACATGCTCAGCCAGCCCCAGTTGAAGATGGCCCTTTTCCCCGTGGGCGGCATGACCAAGGCCGAGATTCGTGCCGCCGCCCGGGAAGCGGGACTGCGCACGTCGGAAAAAAAGGACTCCACCGGCGTATGCTTTATCGGCGAGCGCAAATTCCGCGAGTTTCTGAAAAACTACCTGCCCGCGCAGCCCGGCGAGATCCAAAATGTGGACGGCCGCGCCGTCGGCCGCCACGAGGGGCTGATGTACTACACCCCCGGCCAGCGCCGGGGCCTGGGCGTCGGCGGCGAGGGCGGGCGCTGGTATGTGGTGGAAAAAGACCTTTCGCGAAATATCCTGGTGGTGGATCAGCGGGCGGATTCGCCGCTTCTGTATTCGTCCGAATCGCGCCTCGAGGACGCGGCCTGGATTTCCGGCGCGCCGCCGGTTCCGCCTGGGGAATGGCTCCCTGTCAGGGCGCGGCTGCGCCACCGGCAGGCGCTGCAAAACGCGCGGATTCTGGTGGACGGGAGCGAGATCCTCGTCCGGTTCGATGCGCCCCAGCGCGCCGTCACCCCCGGCCAGTCCACGGTATTCTATCTGGAGGACGAGTGCCTCGGCGGCGGGATCGTGACATGACGGAAAGATGACGGAGGACGTCGCGCGCACCGGACTGTCAAAAAAGGACCCCCGGTGCGGGCACCGGGGGTCCGGACAGTACCTCAAGGCAGCGCGCCGCGCGCGCCCGCTATATCGAAATCACGTACAGCGATTCTTCACCGTCCGGCCGCGCCGCATCGTCCAACTTTCGAAAGCCGTATTTTTCGTACAGGCCGCGCTCGCCGCTGGTGAGATAGACGCTTTGGAAATCAAGCGTTTTTGCGTAGTCCAGCGCGCGCCGAATGAGCCGCTGGCTCAGGCGGTTGCCGCGATATCCTTCTCCGACGAAGACGAATCCGATGTACGGCGTATGCCCGGATTCGGGGTTAAAGTCCGTTTCGGACAGCGTACAGAATCCCGCGATCTCCCCGCCCTCGACGGCGGCGAACACGCGCTCCCAGCCGGAAAGCGCGTTTTGGCGCATCCGCTTCGCGAGGAAAGGACCCGCGCGCCAGGGGCACCGCCCGGCGTACTCCATGACCGCGCCCCAGCGCTCGCCGCCTGGGTCGACGATTTCCACGCGCGCTTCGCCCATGGCGGAGAAAGGCTCCATCTACTTTTGATCGTGCAGATGGCACGCGCAGAAGTGGCCGGGGGCAATTTCCCTCATTTCCGGAGAGGCCTCCTTGCAGACGGGCATCGCGTGGGGGCAGCGGCGGCGGAAGCGGCAGCCGGAGGGGGGCGAGATGGGGCTGGGCACGTCGCCCTCGAGCAGGATCCGGTGCCGTTTCTTTTCGTAGTCCGGGTCCGCCACGGGGATGGCGGAGAAGAGCGCCTTGGTATAGGGGTGCTGCGGGTTCCGGTACAGTTCCAGGCTGTCGGCCAGTTCCACCGCGCGGCCCAGGTACATGACCATCACGCGGTTGGAGATGTTCTTTACCATCGAAAGGTCGTGGGCGATAAAGAGGTATGTCAGGCCCATCTCCCGCTGCAGGTCCTGAAGCAGGTTTACCACCTGCGCCTGGATGGACACGTCCAGCGCGGAGATCGGTTCGTCGCACACGATGAAGCGGGGCTTGATGACCAGCGAGCGCGCGATGCCGATGCGCTGGCGCTGCCCGCCGGAGAACTCATGGGGGAAACGGCTGGCATGCTCTCTTGAGAGGCCTACCTTCGCCAGCGCCTCGTGGATGGCCTGCTGCCGCTCGGCGGCGGACAGGCGGAAGTGAGTGTCCAGCCCCTCGCCGATGATGTCGCCCACGGTCATGCGTCCGTCCAGCGACGCATAGGGGTCCTGAAAGATCATCTGCACTTCCCGGGTGTAGGCTTTGCGGCCGGCCTTGTCCAGGCGGGTGATGTCCCGGCCGTCAAAGAGGATTTCCCCTTCGGTGGGCTCGTAGAGGCGGACCAGCGTGCGTCCGATGGTGGACTTGCCGCAGCCCGATTCGCCCACCAGGCCGAAGGTCTCCTGCGGCCGGATCGCAAAGCTGACGTCGTCCACAGCCTTCAGGCATTGCTTCCCCACCGGAAAATACTTCTTAAGGCGCCGTACCTCGACCAGCGAGCGGGCGCTCTCGGCTGCCATACCGGCCTTCCTCCTCCGCCCGTTCGCCGCGGCACGGCCGCATTCGGGCTTTTTCAAAAATTCTATCACAGGCATTTTTCAAAGTAAAGCGCGTTTTCCGAAATTCTTGAAAGGGTTCATTCCCGCGAAACGCCGATAGGCGCCGGTTTTGGCGGCGTTCCTGCAAAACCGGCGCGCCTCGTCAAAATTCGCAGCTGATGCTTGTTGACCCTGCAAAATGTTTGTGACATTTCGCTTTTTGGCTTGAATTAAGAACCTTTTATGATATAATGATTCAAACACATATTTCAATATTCCGAAACTGCAATTCATGCCCGTGGAATCCGGCAAAGCCACGCCCATACTCGCGGCACGCCCGTCCGGAGCGGCGTATCGCTGGAATATGGAAAGCCCATGAGAAAAGGGAGGAATCGGTACCATGCGTAAGACCCTATGTCTCCTTATGGCAATCATGCTGACGCTGGCGGCTCCCGCTGCCTTTGCGGAGGCGCAGCCTGCTGAAACGCTCAGCGCGGATCAGGACCTGACCTTCTCTCTGCCTTCCGTTCCGACGATCGACCCGCAGCAGTTCAACGCTGCCCCGTCCTACGACGTGATGAAGGCCATCGGCGAAGGGCTGATCCGCACCCACGAGGGCCAGGTGACCCCCGGCGTCGCGGAGAGCTGGGAAGTGGCCGAGGACAACCTCAAAATGACCTTCCACCTGCGCCCGGGCGCCTCCTGGTCCGACGGTACGCCGCTGACGGCGAACGACTTCGTCTACGCCTTCCGCCGCCTGGCCGATCCCTCCAAGGGCTACAGCTACAGCTGGGTGCTCTACGAGATCAAGAACGCCGCCGACGTCATGGACGGCAAGCTGCCGCTGGATCAGCTGGGCGTGTCCGCGCCGGACGACGCCACCTTCGTGATCGAGTTCGCCACCCCCGCCCCCTATTACCTGGGCTTCCTCGACATGCCCTGCTTCTACCCGGTCAAGCAGGAACTGGTGGAGAAGTACGGCGACCAGTACGCCCTGAGCGCCGACGCCATGCTCACCAACGGCCCCTTCACCGTGACGGACTATCAGGTGGATCAGTCCATCAAGATGGTGCCCAACGAGAACTATTGGAACCGCGCCGCCATCAAGCTCAGCAGCGTGACCATCCTCATCATGGAAGCCGAGGCCGCCTTCTCCATGTTTGAGACTGGCGAGCTGGACCTGGCGGACATTCCGGTGGCCATCGCGCCCAGCTATCTGGCCGACCCGAGCCAGCTGCCCGGCGCCGCCGTGACCTCTTACGCCTCGGGCGCTGTGGACTGGTACTGCATCAACATCGCTTCCGAGACCAACCCGATCCTGGGCAACCAGGACTTCCGCCTTGCCCTCAACTACGCGCTGGACCGCGAGGAGTATGTGGCCATCGCCACCAACGGGCTCTACGCCCCGGCGACCCGCTTCGTGCTGCCGCTGGTGGCCGGCGCGGACGGCGGCTACTACACCGAGCAGTACCCCATTGACGTCTATAAGACCACCGCGGAGCCGGACAAGGCCGCCGAGCACCTGAAAAAGGCCATGGACGCGCTGGGCATCACGGATCCGTCCCAGATTTCCATCAAGCTGAAGATCTCCGACACCGCTTCCAACAAGCTCATCGGCGAGAACTGCCAGGATCAGTGGCAGCGCGCGCTGGGCATCAAGGTGGAAGTCGAGCCCGTCACCTACAAGGCGATGCTGGCCGACCGCGTGTCCGGCGACTTTGACCTGGTCTACGCCGGCTGGATGCCCGATTACAACGATCCCTACACCTACCTCTCCTACTTCGTGTCCACCAACTCCCAGAACGGCGGCAAGTTCTCGAACGCGCGGTATGACGAACTGGTCAACACCGCCAACACCTTCGCCGACGAAAAGACGCGCCTTGCCATGTACGCTGAGGCGGAGCAGATTCTGATGGATGAGGCCGGCATCGTGCCGCTGCAGGTGCGCCAGGTGCCCTATGCCATCAGCGAGAAGCTCAAGGGCGTGGTGCGCTTCTACCTGGGCAGCGATCTGGACTTCTCCTACGCTTACTTCGTGGAATAAGAGTAAAACCGCGACGCGGGCTTTGCGAGCCGGAGGCTCAGCCTCCGGCTCCGGAGCTTTGGAAAAACCCTTCCGGGATTTTTCAAAGCTCCGGAGGAAAAGCCGCCCGCCTGAAAGAAATGCCCGCGGTTGACGCCGTCAGGAGGTTGAACCGATGCTCCGATACATTCTGAAGCGAACCGTGATCGCGCTCGTCACCGTGGTGGTGCTGATCACGATCATCTTCGCGCTGGTTCGCATGCTACCGGGGGATCCGTTCATCAGCGAAAAGACGAATCAGGCGATCCGCGACAAGATGATGACCTATTACGGCCTGGACAAGCCCCTCTGGCAGCAGTGGCTGACCTACGTGGGGAACCTCCTGCACGGCGATCTGGGGGTGTCCCTCAAATACCCGGGCAGAACCGTCAATTCCACCATCGCGCAGACATTCCCCTATTCCGCGGGCCTGGGCGTCCGGGCGCTTTTGTTGGCGCTGTCGGTAGGCCTCTTTCTCGGCACCATGGCGGCCCAGAAGGCGGGCAAGGCGCTGGATATCATCTGCGTACTGATCGCCATCATCGGCATCTCCATGCCCGACTTCATCATCGGCACCATATTGCAGCTGGTGTTTTCCATCAAGCTCAAATGGCTGCCCGCGGCCCAGTGGGAAAGTTGGCGGCACATGATCCTGCCGGTGATCGCGCTGAGCCTGTACACGCTGGCGCTGATCACCCGCCTGATGCGCTCCAGCATGCTGGAGGTCACCCATCAGGACTACATCCTCACCGCCCGCGCCAAGGGGCTTTCGCCCCGGCAGATCATCTGGCGGCACGAGCTCCGCAACGCCATCCTGCCCATCGTGACCATCATGGGGCCCACCACCGCCGCGGTGCTGACCGGCACGTTCGTGCTGGAGCGCATTTACGCCATCCCCGGCATGGGCAAGTTCTACGTGCAGTCCATCAATGACCTGGACTACACGATGGTCCTGGGCATGACCGCCTTCTACGGCGTTTTCCTGGTGGCGGCAAACCTGATCGTCGACATCCTCTACGGCGTCATCGACCCGCGCATCAAGCTGGCCGAAGCCCGCGGCGGCGCCTACCGGATGGACGAGGACGAGGAGGACTGAACATGCTGGAAGATAGCGGCGAGGCGATCCTCTCCGGCGCGCTGGACGAGGCGCTGCTCATTCCCCTGCCCAAGGACGAAGCGGACCTCAACCGCATCGTCCGCCCCAGCCTGACCTACTGGCAGGATGCGTGGATCAAGCTGAAAAAAAACAAGGTGGCGATGCTGGGGCTTGCCATCGTTACGCTGTATGTGTTGCTGGCAATCTTCGCGCCCATCCTCTCGCCCTACGACTTCGCGTCGCAGAACGCCAAGGCCATGAACCAGTGGCCCAGCGCCCAGCACATCTTTGGCACCGACCAGGCCGGGCGCGATTTGTGGGTGCGGAACTGGATGGGTGCGCGGGTGTCCCTCTTTATCGGCCTGATCGTGGTCCTGATCAACACCTTCATCGGCTGCGTGGTGGGCGGCGTGTCCGGCTACTTCGGCGGCAAGGTGGATATGCTGGTGATGCGCGTGATCGACGTGCTCTACGGCATTCCGATGATCATCCTCGCGATTTTGATGCGCACGGTGATGAGCTCTGGCGTGGTCCCGCTGGTGCTGGCGATGGTGGCGCTGGGCTGGATCGGCAGCGCGCGGCTGGTGCGCGGCCAGGTGCTGCAGCTGAAAAATCAGGAGTTCGTGATGGCCGCGCGCACGCTGGGCGTGTCCGACGGGAAAATCATCCTCCGGCACATGATCCCCAACATCGGCGGCATCCTGGTCACCAGCATGACCATGGCCATTCCCCAGGCGATCTTTACCGAGGCGTTTCTGTCCTTCATCGGCATCGGCATCCAGTCGCCCAGCTGCTCCTGGGGCTCGCTGGCGCAGACCGCCATCCAGGTGTACCGCATGCAACCCTACCAGCTTCTGATCCCGGCGTTTTTCATCTGCACCACGATGCTCTCCCTCAACATGCTGGGGGACGGCCTCCGGGATGCGTTGGACCCGAGAATGAGGCGTTAAAAAGCCGAAAGCGGCTTTCCGCCGCAAAGGAGAAACCTGCGCACGCCTGAAACGCGCGCGCATTTCCGGCGGCGCGCCGACGAAAGCAGCATGCCGGAGGCCGACTGCGATGCGCCCGAATCCCAACGAACGGATTTTCCTTTTGGAAGGAGATCTCGAAATGCCCGAAACGAGCCCTCTGCTCACGGTGGAAAACCTGCGCGTATCCTTCAAGACCTACGGCGGCCGCGTGCAGGCGGTGCGGGACGTCAGCTTCCATGTGGAAGCGGGCGAGTGCGTTGCCGTGGTCGGCGAGAGCGGCTGCGGGAAGTCCGTCACCGCCAAGGCGCTGATGGGGCTGATCGAAAGTCCCCAGGGTTCCATCGACGGCGGCCGGGTGGTCTTTCAGGGGGAGGACCTGACCCGCTACACCGAGCGGCAGATGCTGGACGTGCGCGGCAAGTCCATCTCCATGATCTTTCAGGATCCGATGACCAGCCTTAACCCCACCATGACCGTCGGCAAGCAGATCGCCGAGGTCATGATGAAGCACCGGAAGATTTCCCGCCGCGAGGCGGCGGAAAAGACCATCGAATACCTGAAGCTGGTGGGCATCGCCAACCCGCAGAAGCGCTCCCGCGAATACCCGGACAGCCTGTCCGGCGGCATGCGGCAACGGGTGGTGATCGCCATCGCCATGTGCATGAACCCGCGGCTTCTGATCGCCGACGAGCCCACCACCGCGCTGGACGTGACCATTCAGGCCCAGATTCTGGAGCTCATGCAGTCGCTGCAGCAAAGCTTTGGCACGGCCATCGTGCTCATCACCCACGATCTGGGCGTGGTGGCGAACATGGCCAGGCGCGTGCTCGTATTTTATGCGGGCAAGGTTGTGGAGGAGGGGAACGTGCGGGACATCTTTTACCGCCCGGGCCACCCCTACACCCACGCGCTGCTCGGCTCCATGCCCAAGCTCAACAATCAGGCGCGGGAGACGGTGGCGAGCATCGAGGGCGCGCCGCCGGATCTCTTCGCGCCGCCCGAGGGCTGCGCCTTCGCCGCCAGGTGCCCTTACGCGATGGCGCTGTGCCGGAAGCAGCCGCCCGAAATACCGCTGGGCGACGGCCATCGGGCCGCCTGCTGGCTGAACCACCCCGGCATGCCCGCGGTCAATAAGCCCGAATGGATGCGGCCGGAGGGCGCTTGAGAAAGCGCTGAGGGCTTCGGCGGGCGCGGACAACGGAAGGAAACCCGGCGCCCGCCTTCCAGGATTGGGGAAACAGGTGTTCAGGAGGAAACGCTGCGTGAGCCGGAAATCCTATGATATTTCCGGGCGGTTCACGGACCTGTGAAACGCGTTTCCGGCGATCAGGTTACCGAAGGGACGAAAGCGGCGCCTGGGTTGCCCGCAGTTTGAGCGCCCGCCCCTCCAGACCGGAAGGGCGGGCGCTTTTTTATCACCGGAAAGGGCCTTTGCGCGGGGTCATTCCCCGATCAGCCGTTCGAAGGCGATGAAGTCGCCGTAGAAGAAGTTCACCTTTTTCAGCTCCCGGTAGCCCAGCTTGCGGTACAGTTTCAGCGCGGCGGGGTTATCCACCGACGCCAGGTGGCGCGTGGCGCGATAGCCCTGGCGCGCGGCCTCCTCGGTGATGCGCCGCATCATCTCCGCGCCGACGCCCCGGCCCTGGAGCATTGGGTCCACGCACAGCCGGGCCAGCGCGCAGGCGTGCGCGTCCGTCCAGCCGGCTTCTACTTCCGTTAGATCCTCCGAGAGCATGGAAATGGTGGCGACCAGCGCCCCGTCCTCGCGGAGCGTCCAGAGCGCCCCCTGGGCGATGTCCTCATCAATGAAATCCCGGGTTGGGTAGGTTTCGTCCCAGTCCGTGGTGCCGCGGCCGCGGCCCACCCGCTTGGCCTCCTCGAACAAACGGAAGACAGCCTCCGCGTGCTCCGGACGCGCGCGTTCAAAGGTCCTCATTATATTCGCCTCGCTTGAAAAAGGCGGCCGATCCCGCAAGGACCGGCCGCCGTGATTTAATTTCCTTTATTCCTGATAAATGAACTTGTACAGCCGGGTCGCGTTGGCCTCGAAGTCGGTATCGTAGAGCGCCTGGCCGGCGCCCTTCCGGTTTTCGCTCTTGTAGGTGTTGGTGATGGGCATCAGGCCCGTGGACACCTCGCCGATGCCGCTTTTCAGCACCGTGGTGGCGAGGCCGATGGCGCTCATCATGTCGATGTTGGTCTGCACATACTGCCAGGAGGAGGTGAACAGGCTCACCACCTGCTTGACCGATACCGAGCCGCGCAGCTTCTTGATGGCGGCGTCGATGACCATGCGCTGGCGCTCGGTGCGCTGCCAATCGCTGTCGATGTGGCGGATCCGGGCGTAGGCCAGCGCCTGCAGGCCGTCCAGATGGGTGTCCGGGCCGTAGGATTTTAGATCATACTCGCCGGCCAGGTATTTTTCCTTGCTCAGGCCCAGAATGCGCGCCTGTTCCTTGATGCTGCCGTTGACCTGCTCCATTTCCTTCTGGGTCACGTCCATGTCGACGCCGCCCAGAATGTCCACCACTTCCTTGAAGCTGCCGAAATTGACCAGCACATACTCCGAGATGTTCATCTTGAAGCACTCGTTGACCACCTTCATGGTCAGCTCCGGCCCGCCGTAGTAGCTGGCGGAGTTGATCTTCTGGTTGCCGTGGCCGGGGATGGGCACGACGGTATCACGCATGATGGAGATCAGCTTGATGCGCCCGTCGCTGGTGTTGATGGACGCGATGATGATCGTATCCGTGCGGGACACCTTTTTGATGTTGCGGGTGTCGGAGCCCAAGAGCAGGATGTTATGCCACTCCGAAGGCAGGCCCTCGGTGACGGACAGGTCGCTCACCTGCACCTTCTCGTTGCCCTCCAACGGCGCCAGATCCGGATCGTTCTGGATCAGATCCTGAATGCTGCTGGTCCCGCCGGTCGTGCCGGGCTCGGGGGTTTCGGTATCCTCGGCGGTCCAATCGTCAGCCGCAGGGGCGGTCTGGACCGGACTCTGCGTCTGATCCTGGGTCACCACGCGGGAACCGCCGCCGCGGTTGCCGAGCAGAAACACGCCGAACATGACCACCAGCACCACCAGGACTGTCAGAAACGCATAGAAGCGGCCGGTAATGCGCTTTTTCGGTTTGCGGCGGTTATTGGAAGAGTACCCCCTGTTGCTCACGGAAACAGCTCCTCGCTCTTGGGTTGATGCGCATGGACGGCTCTTCAGGGCGGGCGGCGCAAAGAAAGGCATGCACCCGCTTGGGCACACCCGCGCCAGTATGCATGATTATATCGTATTGCATTACAAAAAGCAAATCAGAATGGGTAAAATAATTATGGCAAAGGGAGCGTGCGGCGCATGCGCCGCACGTCGCGCTTTCAGCCGTCCGCCTTCTCGGCGGCGCGGGCCATGAACATGAGCCACACGTAGGCGACAGTTTTGGGGATCATCAGCATGCCGACGAGGGGCACGGCGTCCGCGAAGAGCACCACCGGGATGTAGAAGAGAAAACTGAAGAGGATTGCAAGCCAGGCCCGCTGCATCGGCGGGTCTCCGCGCGCGGAGGAAGCCATCAGCACCATCAGAATCGCACCCAGCGGCACGAACGGCAGGTTGCGGTAGACGCCCCAGAGGAGCGGCGGGTTCGCGCCCAGCCAGTCGTTCTGCGGGAAAAGGCACAGCGCGACGCGGATCAGCGTAAGAAGCCACACCCAGACCGTGAGGGAATGCCGCCCTTCCACCCGGTAGCGCGCGCGCCACGCATGGTAGAAGAGCGCGTAGAACACCGTTGCCGTGACGGAGGTGATCAGCTTGCCCAGCCCAAGCTGCCTCGTGAACGCCTCGAGTCCCGCGGTATTCAGCGCCACCATCCGGGGCACCAGGTGGAATGCGTCGCCAAACACCAGCATTAGCGCCATCCAGCCGAAGAGGCGGTACTGCCCACGTCCCTTCGCATCCTTTAAAATCGCCACGCCCAGCCAGAGCGCGCACGCAAAGTAGCCAATGTCAAACGCGGTTTCCATGATCGCCTGCACGGTACACCCCTCCCCGATCGAAAACGCTAGAAATTTTTATACCCGCCTCCGGGCCGCTGGAATCGTCCGGCGCGCAAAAACGTGGCCGGTTGATTTTGTCTGAAAGTGGGGATATAATGGAAAAACCGCCTTCATCCGGCGGGCTACGGAGGCGATGGTGTGGACAACTTCTGCATCATGCAGTACTTTGAATGGAATGTTCCGGACGACGGCGGGCACTGGGCGCGGTTGGAAGCGGCCGCACCGGCGCTCCGGTCGATGGGTGTGGGCGCGGTGTGGATCCCGCCGGCGACGAAGGCGGCCGGGCCGGGCAGCGTGGGCTACGACGTGTATGATCTGTACGATCTGGGCGAATTTGGCCAGAAGGGTCAGGTGCGCACCAAGTACGGCGACCGCCGCGCGCTTGAGAAGGCGATCGCCGCGCTGCACCGGGAAGGCATCCGGGTGCTGGCCGACGTGGTTTTGAACCACAAGGCCGGGGCGGACGCCACGGAGGCGTTTCTGGCCGTGGAGGTGGACCCGAATGACCGCAACCGGGCGCTGTCGGAGCCTTTCGAAATCGAGGGCTGGACGCGGTTTGACTTCCCCGGCCGCGGCGGCCGGTACTCCGCCTTCAAGTGGAACCACACCCACTTCAGCGCCGTAGATCGGGACGAGCGCCAAAAGCGCAGCGCCATCTTCCGCATCACCGGCGAAGGCAAGGGCTGGGCCTGGGATGTGGACGGCGAAAAGGGCAATTACGACTACCTGATGAACGCGGATATCGACTACGGCAACGAGACCGTCGCGGTGGAAGTGGAGAATTGGGCGGTGTGGCTGGTTAAGTCGCTGGGGCTGGACGGCTTTCGCATGGACGCGGTCAAGCACATCGATCGGGTGTTTGTCAAGCGCCTGGTGGACCATGTGCGCCAAAGCGCCGGCGAGCGATTCTTCGTGGTGGGGGAATACTGGAACGCCGATGAGGCGGTCCTGGGCCGCTTCATCGACGAGTCCGACCAGGCGCTGCAGCTTTTTGACGTGGCACTGCACTACCGCTTCGCGGAGGCCTCCCGCAAGGGACGGGATTACGACCTGACGCGCCTTTTCGAGGGCACGCTGGTGGCCCAAAACCCCTTCCGGGCCGTCACCTTTGTGGACAACCATGACTCCCAGCCCGGCCAGGCGCTTGAAAGCTGGGTGGAGGACTGGTTCAAGCCCATCGCCTACGCGATGATTCTGCTTCGGCGGGACGGCCTTCCCTGCCTTTTTTACGGGGATTACTACGGCGTCTCCGGCGGGCCGGAGGGGAAGCGCGCGCTCTTGGACCCGCTGCTCGATGCCCGCAGGCGCTTGGCCTACGGCGAGGAGATCGGCTTTTTCGATCACCCCAACGTGGTGGGCTTCGCGCGGCTGGGCGACGCGGAGCACCCGGGCTCGGGCCTCGCGGTGGTGGCGTCCGGCGGCGAGGACGGCGTAAAGCGCATGGCCTTGGGGCCCGGGCGCGCCGGGCAGGTGTTTTACGACCTGACCGGCAACCGGCCGGAGCGCCTGACGCTGGACGAGGGTGGCGCGGCGGATTTTCTGTGCCGGGGCGGGTCGGTTTCGGTGTGGGCGCAGGACGGACGCGCGGAATAAGCATGACTTGGAGGAACGGGATGGAAATCAAAACGGCGGCCATCGTGGGCCTGGGCGCGCTGGGCGTGCTGTTCGGACATCAGATTGCCAAGAACGCGCCGGAAGGCACGCTGAGAATCCTCGCGGACGAGGCGCGCATCGCGCGCTACCGACGGGAGGGCGTGTTTGCAAACGGCGAAGCCTGCCGCTTCCGCTATGTAACGCCCGGAGCGCCGGGCGGCCCCGCCGACCTTCTGATCTTTTCGGTGAAGTTCGGCGGCCTGGAGGCCGCCGTGGAGGCCGCGCGGGGACTCGTCGGGCCGGACACGGTGATCCTCTCCCTTCTCAACGGCATCATCAGCGAAGAGGTCATCGGAGGAAAGCTGGGGGCGGAAAAGGTGCTGCCCGCCGTGGCGCAGGGCATGGACGCGGTCAAGGTGGGAAACCGCCTGACATTCCACCACATGGGGATGATCTGCTTCGGCGAGCGGCCCGGCGGCGGCGCGGCCGCGGCCGCCGCGGTGGCACGGTTTTTCGACGAAACCGGCGTGCCCTATCAGCGGATGCCGGACATGCGGCGGCACATGTGGGGCAAGTTCATGCTCAACGTGGGCGTCAATCAGACGGTGGCGGTGTTCGAATGCGACTATGGCTGCGTGCAAAAGCCCGGCGAAGCCCGGGATACGATGGTCGCCGCCATGCGGGAGGCGCTTATGCTGGCGCGGGCGGAGGGCGTGGACCTGACCGAGGCCGACATCGACTACTGGCTCAAAATCCTCGGCACGCTGAACCCCGCGGGGAAGCCCTCCATGCGGCAGGATCTGGAGGCGGGGCGCAGGAGCGAGGTGGGCCTTTTCGCCGGCACCGTCGTCAAGCTGAGCCAGGCGCATGGAATCCCCTGCCCCGTCAACCGGATGCTGCTAGACAGAATCCGCGCGATGGAGGAAAATTTCTGAAAAAAGGGCCGCGCGGCAGAAGCCGCGCGGCCCTTTAAACCAAAATGCCTTTACCGGTTGCGCCAGAGCGCGCCCGGCCGGTCCCGGCGGGGGGAAGGGTTCTTCGGGGCGGACCGGTCCTGGGGCTTCGCGGCGCCCTGGGCCGCCCGGCCGGTTTTGGGCGCGCCGGAGGCGGCGCGGGGCCGGGATTCCGGCATCGGCTGTCCCTGCCGGTTGAGCTTTTTGGGCGCGGCGGACCGCGGCGCGGGCTCGGAGGGGGTGAATACCTCCATGGGCCAGGGGCTCTCCAGCGTGGGGATGCGCTTTCCGATCAGCGCTTCGATGGCGCCCAGGTCCTTGACCTCGTCGACGCAGCAAAAGCTGATGGCGTCGCCCTCCTGCCCGGCCCGGCCGGTGCGGCCGATGCGGTGGATGTAGACCTCCGGCTCGTGGGGCAGGTCATAATTGATTACGTGGCTAAGCCCCGCGATGTCGATGCCGCGGGCCGCGATGTCCGTGGCCACCAGCGCGCCGATGTCGCCGGACTTGAAGCGGTTCAGCGCCTCCTGCCGGGCGCTCTGGGACTTGCTGCCGTGGATGGCCAGCGCCGGGATGCCCGCCTTGGCGAGATCCTTCACCACCCGGTCCGCGCCGTGGCGCGTGCGGGTGAAGATCAGCGCATTCTCCACGCCCTCCTGCCGGAGCAGGTGGGCCAGCAGATGCTTTTTGTTGCCCTTGTCCACGTAGTAAAGCGCCTGGCGCACGCTGTCCACCGGCCGGGTCACGGAGTCCACCTTCACGGTGGACGGATTTTTAAGGATCTTCAGCGCCAGGCCCTCCACCGCGGGCGGCATGGTGGCGGAGAAGAACAGCGTCTGCCGCACCTGGGGCAGACGGGCGATCACCCGCTCCACATCGCGGATGAAGCCCATGTCCAGCATGCGGTCGGCTTCGTCCAGCACGAAGATCTCCAGATGCTCCAGATGGATGTAGCCCTGGCCGATCAGGTCGTTCAGGCGGCCGGGCGTGGCCACCATCACGTCCACCCCGCGGCGCAGCTTCTCCGTCTGGGGTACCTGGCTGACGCCGCCGAAGACCACCGCGCACGCGAGCCCAAGCTTTTGCGCACCGTAGGTCAGGAAGCTGTCGTAAATCTGCTGCGCCAGTTCCCGGGTGGGGGTGAGGATCAGCGCGCGGATGGGCCTTGCGGCGGGGCGAACGTCGCCTGCGGGGCGAACGTCGCCTGCGGGGCGAACGCCTGCTGCCGGCCGGGCTTCATCCGCCGGACGGGCCAACCGCTGCAGGATGGGCAGCGCGAAGGCCGCGGTCTTTCCGGTGCCGGTCTGGGCGCAGCCCAGCACGTCTTCGCCCGCCAGTACCAGCGGGATGGTTGCCGTTTGGATCGGGGTCGGGGTTTCGTAACCCGCCCGCCGGATGGCGCCCAGCAGCGGGGGGATCAGCTTCATTTCCTGAAAAGTCATATTTCCTTCCTTTATCACGGTATTCGTTTCAGTATACCACGTTTCCCGGTGTAATACCGGGGTGTTCGGGTGAACATTGGATTACGGTTTCATACCAGGCAAAATACTCGTTATTCCAAAGGGCCGAGGGATTTTCGATGCAGAACGAAGAGCCGGAGCGATCAACGGCAGCGCTGTTTTGAGCGGAAAGCGACATGGTTCTGCGCGAAGAGACCCGGCCCGTCGACGAATGAATGCTTTGGATTGGCATCGGTGCCGTCATAGGAAGAGCCGCTTTTTGATCTCCACCTTGAGCTTGGGTTTGCGCTCAATGATGCGCAGCACACCGCCGGAGGCGGCGAGCGGCACCAGCGCGTAAAGCGACCACTCCAGCCGAACGGCCTGGTGGAGCCACAGATCCGTCAGCGCTTCCAGCGCGATGAGCGCGGCGGCAAACACCACCACCACAATGGACGACCTGTCCAGGGGCGGAAACCGCTTTCGGCGGCACACGTATACGCTCAGCATCAGCGCGCCCCCGGCGAGGATCGTCAGCGGCAGCGCCAACGCCAGGTACCAGGCCGCGCCGCCCGTCAGGTAGGCGATCATCTCGAGGTACAGCGCGGCGGAAAAGGTATCCACCGTCAGGTACAGATAGGGCCGCTGCACGTCCAGATAAAAGGGCAGCAGCACCCAGCAGGCGACGAGCGCAATCGCGCCCAGCACGTAAGCCGACCAGGTGATCCGGTGGTTGATCAGAAGATCGCTGGCCAGCACCACCGACACCGGGATCAAAAGAAACAGCGATGCCAGCGCCGCGCCATAGCGTCGGTCGATGTGCGGCGGCACCACCTCCAGCTGTTCCGGATAGGGCCTCTCCTCCGGCTCCCGCCACACCCCGTTGGGGTTGATCACCGGCGTTTTGCACAGCGGGCACCTGTCCTCCGACGGTGCCAGCTCCACGCCGCAGTGTACACAGTAGGACATCCTCTCACCTCTGATTGCTCTCCACCAGCACCGGAATGCCCATTTTGACCAGCGCCGTAAAGAATGCGCGCTCGATGAAGGGCTCCCGAATGCACCGGGAAAAGTTGATGGCGGTCTTTCCGCCGCAGCTGACGCAGGCGCAGATGACCGGGTTTACGTAGGGCGCGCCCAGAAGAAAGTCCATCCGGTCGACAAAGGGGCGCATTTCCTCCGGCAGCGTCACCTCGCCCAGGTTGGAAAAGGTGGTCGTGCAGTAGCGGTCGCCCTGGAGCTTGAACATCATCTTGAGGAACGGCGCCTTGAGAAACAGCGGCATCGCCCGAATCGCCGGGTTTATTTCGGCGTTGACATTGGCGGACATGCGGGCGTTGAGCGCCTTTTCGGAGACCTCCAGGCCCAGCGTGTGCTTGACCTCGTTTAGAATCTCCTCGAAGGTGTGCTGCCCGTAGAGCGTGTTGATCCCCACGTTGATGTAGGACGCGAAATTTCTCAGCGTCTTCGAACCGTAGAACCTTCGCAGGTTGACCGGCAGCTGCACCCGGACGGGCCGCCGGGCGCGCCGCGCGGGCTTGGCAAGCTGCGCCTGCTGGTAACATAGAAGCAGCACCGACGTCAAAAACGCCGTGACGCTGACGCCGCGGGCCTTGGCGGCTTTAACCAGCGCATCCGAGGGGATGACGCCGGTGGTGATGTTTAGAAAATGGCTGCGCTCGGGCGTGCCGGAAATGTGAAAGGCGGGGCCCTCGAACCGGCTGCGGCCCGCGCCGCGCGCATTTTTCAGAAAGCTGTCTTCCATCTCCTCCGGGCGCGGCGCTTCGCGGCAGTTCAGCACATGGCCTCCGGCGGGAATCCTCACGCCGTGCCGGACACTGAGGTATTCCGCCGCCAGCGTCAAAAGAAACGTGAGGCCGCCGGAGCCGTCCGTCAGCGCGTGGAAGAACTCCACCGCGATTCTTCGGCCGTGGTAGCGGATGCGGTAGAGAAACCGCCGGTTCTCCCGAAGGTCCATGCGCACCAGCGGGTTGCCCACGTCTCTTTGCAGCGCGGGCGCGCCTTCCATGCGGTCCAGGTAATACCAGAAAAGTCCCCGGCGCAGCCGGACGGAGAAGGCGGGAAAGCGTTTAAGCACCGCCAAATGCGCCTTCTCGAGCGCCGCCGGGTCCACATTTTCCGTCAGCGTTACGGACAGGCGGAACATGGCCGCCCAACCCCGGGTCCGGGCGGGCGGGTAAATCTTGGCGGCATTATCCAGCTTCATCCAGGCGGGGCCGGCCCCGCCGACGCTCTTGGCCATGGCTTCTCCTATAGAATTTCCTCCGCGAAGCCGGCGATGCGGCGAAGCGCCGCTTTCGATTCCGGCAGCGGGTACAGTACGTAGGCGTGCCACATGCCCTCCTCCACATGGAGTTCGCAGCGGCAGCCCTGTTCCCGGAGTCTTTCCGCCATCTCCACCGCGTCGCCCAGCAGCACCTCGCCCGAGCCCGCGAAGATCAAAGACGGCGGCAGGCCGCGAAGATCGCCGAAGACCGGCGAGACCTCCGGGTCGAACCGGTTCTCCCCGGCGTAGAGCGCCGCGCTGTCTGCGAGTCCCTCGCGGCTTAAGGCCGGGTCCGCGGATTGATCCTCCGGGCGGGCGGTGCGAAGCGTCAAATCCGCCCAAGGCGACAGCGCCGCCACCCCCGCCGGCTGCGGCAGGTTCAGCGCCTTGAGGCGAAGGCACAGGGCGTAGCAGAGCCCGCCGCCCGCCGATTCGCCCGCCAGCAGGATCTTCTCCGGCGGGTATTTCGACAGCATTCGCCGGTAGGCGCAAAGCGCGTCCTCTAAGGCTGCGGGGAAGGGATCTTCCGGCGCCAGGCGGTAGCCTGCGCACAGCACGCGAAGCCCCGTCTCCTCCGCCAGCACGCCGCCGAAACCCTTTGCGTAAGCGAGGCATCCGGCGGTGTAGGCACCCCCGTGCAGGTAGAGCGCCGCCTTGCCGGGGGCGCAGGTTTTGGGCACGGCCCAGGCCGCGTCGAAATTTTCGAAGGGCTCGTCCTCGAAGGATACACTGCCGGCCAGCGCCGTCGCGCCGATGGCGCCCAGCGCATCTTGTAGCTTGCGCGAGGATTTGAGATCCATTCGCTTAAGCAACGGGTTCAATAGCATGATTTGCGCGTGCACGAGGCTTGATACCAGCTTGGGCATGACGGCCTCCTCATCGTGTTGTCCGTGGAATCAATATACCACATTTTGACGGATTCAACAATTATTCCCGCAATTCCCGCGCCGCGCGCAAAAACCCCGGCCCGAAGGCCGGGGCATATGTCAACGCGGTTCAGACCGCGGCTCGCCTTCTCCGGCGCCGCGCCCGGTCGATCAGCGCGGTCAGCGCGGAAAACGCGAAGGCGATGGAGAAGTACTGCGCCAGCGTGCCCAGCGCACCGAAGGCGCTCCCGGACTGACCGTGTCCGCCGTCAGGCCCCTGGCCGCCTGTCTGGCCGCGCGAAAGGGAACTGTCGGAGGACTGGGAGGCATCCGCCGCCGGCTGGGCCGAAGCGTCGCCGGTCAGGGCATCGGCGGAGGGCTGGGATTCGTCCGTGACACCAAGGGCTTCGCCGCCCCGCCCGCCGCGGAAGCCCTCGCCGCCCTGCTGCGTGGTGGAGAAGGGCATCGCGAGCCAGCGCGCGAAGCTGGTGGCCGCCATGCCGTAGGCGCCATAGGCCGCGATTACGATGATCAGCGCCGCCGCCGCCGCCCGGTTCAGGCGGATGCGTCGGCCCAGCGTGCCCTTCAGGTAGTTGACGTGCAGCCCCATGTGTACGCCCGTCAGGATCAGCGCCAGCGCCGCGCAGCCGTAGTGCAGCGCTTTCCACGGGCCGCCCGAAACCGCCAGGCCCGGGAACGCGATTTTCGAGATCAGGAGGCCGGAAACGCCCACCGCCAGAAACGCCGCCAGCATCAGCGCATCCACAATCCACATCAGCCGGGTGCGCCCGTCCGTCTTGCCCAGCCGGGCGGTCACCCGGCGGATCCACGAAAAGTTCAGGCCCTTGTGGATGAAGAACACGCCGATGAGGATCAGCCCGCCGATTTCATGAAACGCCAGCCCCAGCGCCTGTTTGGAGTACATCAGTGCGATGGTGATGATCATCGCAACGTCCAGCGTGATTTTTACGATCGTCTTTTTTTTCATGTTTCCACACTCCCTTTACCCCCATTATGCCGGAGGGATTTGAGCGGGAGGTGAACAAGCCGTGAACGATTCCGCTCGATTTTCACACGCGGACCGCGCGGCAAAAGGCGGCCCGGTCCTCCGAGATGATTCCCCGGGGCCGGGCCGCCCGATCGTTCGAACGGAGATCAGCTGCTGGCGCGGGCCACCAGCGTCACGTCCATGGTGCGGCGCTCGCCGGCCTGCTCCTGCCGGCCCTCGATGCGCCGGACGAGCATGTCCACCGCGATGAGCGTTTCCTGTTCTTTGTCCGCCGCCACCGAGGTAAGCCCGAAGGGGATGCACATGTGGGACAGGATGTCGTCAAACCCGGCCATCCGAACATCCTCCGGGATACGGACGCCGTGCTCCTGCAGCCAGCAGGCGGCCTCCAACGCGATCAGGTCGCTGAAGGCGAAGATGCCGTCATAGCGGACACCTTTCCCGTTCAGATCGTCCAGCGCGCCGCGCACACCGCCGGACATGGCCGATACGCTGAGCTCCACCGGGGTGAGGCCCGATTCACAGAGCGCGTCCCGGTAGCCGCGGCCCCGCTCCCGCGCCGACGAGATGAACGCGGGGCCGTTCAAAAACAGGATGCGCCGGCAACCGCGCTCGATCAGGTGCCGCGTGGCGAGCAGCGCGCCCTTGTAGTCCGCCCAGACCACGCTGTCGCAGTCCACATCGTCAAAATACCTGCCGGAGAGCACGTAGGGCACGCGATGCTGTTCCAGAAGCTTCAGCGATTCCATGCCCTTCTGGCAAGGGCAGAGCACCACCCCGTCCACCTGGCGGCTGATGGCGGTATGCACCGCGCGGCGCTCCAGCTCCTCGTCCTCGTCGGTATTGAGGATGAGCACCTGGTAGCCGCGCTTTCGGAGCGCTTCCTCGAGTTCCCGGATCTTGATGGCGAAGAGCATGTTGCTGACGTCTCCAAACACCAGCGCCACGGTATGCGTCCTGCCCGACCGGAGCGAGCTGGCCACCACGTTATGCACATAGCCCATCTCCCGGGCCGCCTTCCGGATCTGCTCACGGGTCTCCCGGGCCACGGAGGGGGAATTGCGCAGCGCCTGGGACACGGTGTTGGCGGTAAAACCGGTGCGTTCCGCGATGCTCTTCAGCGTGGGCAGGCCATCCCTCGTCTTGAATCGTGCCATAGGCTCCGAGATTCTCCTTTTGCGCCGTGCGCGCGAACGTTTCCGCTACTTGATTTGATTATAACCGGATTTGGCCTTTTGTCAAACAAAACGCCATCAAGGCAAAGCGTTCTTTATCATATATTTAAGCGGCTCACATAAAACGGTGGAAGTGGCTAGTATTTTTTTGATTTTCCTATTGAATTATCGATAATATTATGATATACTTTGCGAAGAAATGGGGCCGGTTCGGTTGAGGAGGCCCTGTGAGGCGCGTATTGCGCGCCGGATGCGCGCATTTGGTCCCCCAAACATCACAAGGAGGAATTGCCCATGAAGCGTATTCTGGTTCTGACCCTGGCACTCGTCGTCGCACTGTCCCTCGCCGTCGCCGCCTCCGCGGAAGGCAAGAAGATTGGCTACAGCACCAAGACCATCACCAACGACGCGTTCCAGCTGAGCCTGTACGATGCCATCAAGGCTGCCGTCGAGGCAAACGGCGACACCTTTGTCGGCGTGCTGGCCGAGTCCCAGACTGCCGTGGCTACCCAGGTCAACCAGATCGAGGATCTGATCAGCCAGGGTGTGGACGGCCTGATCGTGAACCCCATGGACTCCAACGCCGACATCCAGGTGCTTGAAAAAGCCAAGGCCGCGGGCATCCCCGTGGTGCTGGTGGATCAGGGCATCGAGGCGGGCCACGAGGATCTTTACGTCACCTTCATCTCCACCGACAACCTGGCGGGCGGCAAGTCCGCCGGCGAGCGGATGGTCAAGGAGCTGGGCGGCAAGGGCAACGTGATCATCGTCCGCGGCGCCAACGGCTCCCAGGCGGGCGACGACCGCGCCGACGGCTTCAAGGCGGGCATCGAGGGCAGCGGCCTCACGCTCATCGCCGAGCAGCCGGGCGACTGGGTGGTGGACAAGGCCATGCAGGTCACCGAGAACATGATTCAGGCCAACGCGGACATCCAGGGCATCTTCTGCTGCTCCGACAACATGCTGCCGGGCATCCTGCAGGCGCTTCAGAACAACGACATCACCGGCGTCACGATCATTTCCTTTGACGGCTCCGACGCCGGCAAGGGCATGATCAAGGACGGCTCCGTGCTGGGCACCGTGGCCCAGTTCCCGGACAAGATCGGCAGCATGGGCGTTGAGAACCTGATGAAGGCGCTGGCGGGCTCCGCCGACGGCGTGCCCAAGTTCATCGATGCCGGCACCCAGATCTTTGACGCAACCAACGTCGGCTGAGGAAAAGCCAAAAGCGTGCCGGGGGCTCGGCCCCCGGCACCCCCGAAAGGGGCGGCGTCCCCGGACTTTCCATGAAAATGCCCGCCCGCGGGCATTTTCGGGTGAATAAGAGGTCTTCGGCAAATTTTCATTGCCCGAAAAGCGAGGTGCCATCCGCTTGAAAAAGCGCGGAAAATCCATGAAATGGCTGTATGCCGTCCTGTGTGTCGCGGCGTTCTGGATCGCGGGATCCTTCGTGCCCAACTTCCTGAAGCCCGCCAACCTGCTCAACATGGTGCGCCAATGCTCAATCATCGCCATCTGCGCCGTGGGCGTGACCATGGTGATCGTGATCAAGGGCATCGACCTCTCGGTGGGCGGCAACGTGACCTTCTGCGGCATGATCGCGGGGCTGCTGCTGGCGGGCGGCGCGCCCGTTCCGCTGGCGATTCTGGCGGCGCTGCTCTCGGGCCTCGTGATCGGCTCGGTTTCCGGCGCGCTGAACGCGTACCTGGAGGTGCCCTCGTTCATCGCCACGCTGGTGGTGGGCCAGATCACTCAGGGCGCGGCGTTTCTTTTCAACAACGGCCGCTCCTTTGGCGGCTTCCCGGCGGGTTTCGTGGCCATCGGCAACGGCTCGTTCCTGGGCGTGCCCTATTCCGACTACCTGATGGTGCTCATCGTGCTGGCGGGCGCGTTCGTGACCACGTTCCTGCCCATCGGCAAGCGCATTTACGGCCTGGGCGGCAACGAGCAGGTGCTAAAAAACGTAGGCATCGACACCGCCAAGATCAAGATGTTCGTATTCACCGCCTCCGGGTTCTGCTCCGCGGCGGCGGGGGTTCTCCTGGCCGCGCAGCTGGACACCGCCCATCCCACCCAGGGCGAGCCCTACCAGCTGGACGCCATCGCCGCCTGCATCATCGGCGGCGTGAGCATGATGGGCGGCGAGGGCAAGGTGATCCTCAGCATGGTGGGCGCGCTGATCATTGGCTCCATCCGCAATATCCTGAACCTCCTGAGCGTCAACTCCTTCTACCAGAACATTCTGGTGGGCGTCATCATCATCCTGGTGGTGGCCTTCTCCATGCTGATGAAGGCGCGCCGCGAGATGAGGACCGCGCAATTTTCCCCGGCCGAACGCGCCGGCGGAAGTGTGTAGGAGGGCGTCGGCATGCAGAAAACGGAAAAACGCGGCGGGTTTACCGCCTTTGCCAAGGAGCACGGGGCGATTCTGATCTTCCTTCTGATCTTCCTGTGCGCGGCGGTTTTTATTGGAAACTTTTTCACGGTTCGAAACGTCCTGACGGTGGTCAAGCAGGCGGCGGTGCCGCTGGTGGCCGCGATGGGCATGATGCTGGTGCTCACCACCGGCGGCATCGACCTGTCGCTGGGCTACACGCTGGGGCTGTGCTCGGTGCTGCTGGGCATCCTGGCGAAAAAGCTGGGCCTGCCCGCCTGGCAGGCGATCCCGCTGACGCTGATGGCGGGCGCGTGCGTGGGCCTTGTCAACGGCCTCATCATCCAGTACCTGAAGGTGCCGCCCTTCATCGCCACGCTGGGCTCGGGCTATGTGCTCTACGGCGTGGCGCAGATCGTGGGCAAGGGCGAGGCCTTCTACCAGCTGCCGGAGGACCTGCTCGCCTTCGGTACCGCGAAGCCCTTTGCCGCCCTCGCCGAACGTCTGCCCGGGGCGCTGGCCGGAAACGACGTGCTGACGCAGATTCTGCGCCTGCCGTCCTACCTCTTTATCGCGGGAATCGTGCTGATCCTGGTCTGGCTGATTCGTCATCATTCCACCTACGGGCGCTCGCTCTCCGCCTTCGGCTTCAACCCGGCGACGGCCCGGCTCAGCGGCATCGATACCGCCCGGCTCCATGTGGCGACCTACGCGCTCAGCTCGATGCTGGTGGCGCTGGCGTCGGTGCTGCTCACGGTGCGGGTCAACTGCGCCCAGTCGAACCTGGGCGGCGCCAACTACACCTTTGAAATCGTCACCTCCGCCGTGGTGGGCGGCACCAGCCTCTTCGGCGGCGTGTCCAGCGTGATCAACTGCGTGTTCGGCGTACTAATTACCAAGACGCTGGAGAACAGCATCAATCTGATGGGCGTCAACTACTACCTTTATCAGCCCGCCATGGGCGTGGTGATCCTGCTGGCGATCATCCTCGAAGTCGTGAAAAACCGGAAGCTGTAGGGGAGGGGCTCTCATGAACGAAACGATCCTTGAGATGAAGGGCATCTCCAAGTACATCTTCGACAGCTACGGCGTGGCGCTCCGGGGCACCACGGTGAAGATTCTGGACCGGGTGGATTTTGACCTCCGCCGGGGCGAGGTACACATCCTGGTGGGCGAAAACGGCGCGGGCAAGTCGACCCTGATGAAGGTGCTGGGCGGCATCATCCCGCCGGACGAGGGCGAGATGCTGCTGGACGGCGTCGCCGTGGCCCCGAAAAACCCCCGGGAGGCCCAGGGCATGGGCATCGGCTTCATCCATCAGGAGCTGAACCTGTGCGGCAACCTCACCGTGGCGGACAACATCTACATGGGCCGGGAGATCAAAAAAGGCGCGCTTCGGGACGCAAAGGCCATGCGCGCGGGCGCGCGGGCGCTTCTCGGCGGCATGGGCATCGATATCGACCCGGATGCGCTGGTGCGCAAGTTGTCCACCGCCCAGCAGCAGCTGGTGGAGATCGTCAAGGTGCTCTCGAAGAACTGCCGCATCATCATCATGGATGAGCCCACCTCGTCGCTGACCCGGAGCGAGATCGACATCCTTTTCAAGCTGGTCAAAAAGCTGCGATCGGACGGCGTGGCGATCATTTACATCTCCCACCGGCTGGAGGAATTTGACGAGATCGGCGACCGGTTGAGCGTGCTCCGGGACGGCAAATCCATCGGCACCCTCGAGCGCGAGGACTTCCGAACCGACAGGATCGTCCAGATGATGGTGGGACGGCCGCTGGGCGACATGTTCGCGAGCCTTCACGCGCCGGGGAAGGATGTGGTGCTGGAGGTCAAAAACCTTCGGCTCGAGCCGGACACCACGCCCATTTCCATTCATGTGCGCTCGGGCGAAATCGTGGGGCTGGGCGGGCTGGTGGGCGCGGGGCGCACGGAACTGGCGAAATCCATCTTTGGCTACCGGCGCTTCTATGGCGGCGAAATTGCCTACCTGGGCCGGCGCGTCGCGCGGCCGAACCCCACCAGCCTGGTTCGTCAGGGCTTCGTGTACCTGACCGAGGACCGGAAGAGCGAGGGCCTGATCCTGGACATGGACATCGCCGAAAACCTGACGCTGGCGTCGCTGACGCGGCTGTTCAAGCGGTTTTTCATGTTCGGCGCCTCCGAGCGCAGGCTGGCCGAGTCCATGGGCGAAAAGCTGGATATCGCCTGCTCCGGCGTGAACCAGAAGACTCGCACCCTCTCCGGCGGCAACCAGCAGAAGGTGGTGCTGGGCAAATGCCTGGTGGCGCAGCCGAAGCTGCTCATCCTGGACGAGCCCACCCGCGGCATCGACGTGGGTGCAAAGATGCAGATTTACCGCATGATGGACGAGATCGCGCTTGGCGGCGTGGGCATTCTGATGATCTCCTCCGACATGCCGGAACTGATCGGCATGAGCGACCGCATCTACGTGATGCGGGACGGCGGCATCGCCGCCGAGATCACCGAAAAGGACGACATGAAGCAGGAGCGCATCCTGAAATACACCATCGGAAAGAACGCGGGGTAAGCATGGCGGAGGAGTCCGCCCCGCGGCGCGCGGAGAGGAAGCAAATGACCAGCGGCATCGTATTTGATATTGAGGAATTCGCCGTCTACGACGGACCGGGCATCCGCAGCGTGATCTTTCTCAAGGGCTGCCCGCTCCGCTGCCGGTGGTGCCACAACCCGGAGAGCTTTTCCCCGAAACCCCAGCGGCTGAAGAGCCGGGACCTGTGTGTTCATTGCGGCGCCTGTGACGCGGCATGCCCGCATCCGGACGGATGCGTGGGCTGCGGGGCATGCGCGGCCGTCTGCCCCCGCGGCGCGCTCCGGATTGCCGGGCGGGAGATGACCAGCGAGGAGGCCGCCCGGCGCGTGGCCAAAAACGCCCGGGCGCTCAAAATGAGCGGCGGCGGTGTGACCTTCTCCGGCGGCGAGGCGCTGATGCAGCCGGACTTCGTGGTGGAGACCCGGCGCCTTCTCCCGGATCTTCACGCCGCCATTGAAACTTCCGGTTACGCCGATTCAGCGGTATTCGAGCGCGTTATAAAAACCATGGATCTGGTGCTGATGGACGTGAAACTGGCCGATCCCGCGGCCCATAAAAAATGGACCGGCGTAGACAACCGCCTGATCCTCGAAAACCTCAGGCGGCTGATGGCGCTGGGCATTCCCTTCCGGGCGCGGGTGCCGCTGATTCCTTCCGTCACCGATACCGAGGAAAACCTCACCGCCACCGCGCGGCTCCTCGAGGGCGCGAAGGCGCTGGAGCGCGTGGAGCTGATGGGGTATAACCGCGCGGCCGGCGCCAAGTACGCGCAGCTCGGCCTCCCCTACGAACCGGAGTTCCCTGAAGACCTGGCCTCAAACTTCTTCGTCAAACCATTCGTCGAACGCGGCATGGAGGTCATCACGCTATGAGCGAACTGTGGAAAGAACTGTCCCCGGCGGAAACAAAGGCCATTGAACAAGCAATCCAGGACCCGGCGCTCACGCTGGCCCAGCGGGCGGCGAAGCGCCTCCGGCTTTTTCTCGAACATGAGCGGATTGTGAAAAACCCCGGCGAGCGCATCTACGCCTGGCGGACGATCCCTTCCTTCCCGGACATCTACGCCCCCGGTGAGCGCGAGAAACTGCAGGCCGGCCGCCATGTGCACGAGCAGGGCCGGGTGTGCAACATCTCGTCCGACTGGGCGGGCGTACTGAACGGGGGGCTTATGCCCCGCAGGGCGAAGACCACGCCGGAAGGGCAGACCGCCATCGACGCCGTGATCGCCTACGCCGACCGCTACGGCGACGAGGGCCTCTCGCGCGCCGTCCGCACCGGCGCGAAAACGTACCCCGAGGCGCTGAACCTCTTCCGCATCCTGCACTTCTCGCTGTGGGCGTCAAACGTCTACCACAACACCGTGGGCCGGTTCGATCAGTATATGTGGCCCTTCCTCAAGGCCGACATGGAAAAGGGCATGACCGAGGAAGAGGCGCTGGACCTCACCAGCGAGTTCTTTCTGTCCTTCAACCGGGACAGCGACCTGTACATCGGCATGCAGCGGGGCGACAACGGCCAGAGCATGATGCTGGGTGGCTGCGACCGGGACGGAAACCCCGCCGTCAACCCGCTGACCACGCTGTGCCTCAAGGCCAGCCTGAAAAACCGGCGCATCGACCCCAAGATCAACCTGCGCGTGGACAAGAATACCCCGTTGGAACTGTTCGAACTGGGCACCCAGCTCACCCGGCAGGGCCTGGGCTTTCCCCAGTACGCGAACGACGATGTGGTGATCCCCGCGCTGACCGCCATGGGCTACGACATTTCGGACGCGCGGGACTACGTGGTGGCCGCCTGCTGGGAGTTTATCATCCCCGGCGTGGCCATGGACATCCCCAACATCGGCGCGGTATCGCTGGCGGGCGTCGTTTCGGACGCGATCCGGGAAAACCTCGCCGCCTGCGGGACCTATGCGGAATTGGAGGACAAGATCCGCGAAGCCATTCGAGCCGACGCGGAGCAGACCATGGCAGGCCTTACGCCGCTCTTCATGGAGCCCGCGCCTTACCAGACAGTGCTCATGAGCGATGTGACCCACGACGTGAGCGAGGGCGCGAAATACAATAATTACGGCTTCCACGGCACCGGCTTTGCCACCGCCGTCGACCAGTTGGCCGCCGTGAAGCGCTACGTGTTCGACGAAAAGACCCTCGCTCCCGCGGCGCTGCTGGCGGCGCTCGAGTCCAACTTTGAAGAGAACCCCGGCCTTTCGCGCCTTCTGCGGGAGGACGCGCCCAAGCTGGGCCGGGACGAGGAATGCGAGGCGGTCGCCGACCGGCTGCTCACGGCCTTCGCGGACGCGCTGGAGCCGCTCCGGAACGAGCGCGGCGGGCGCGTGCGCGCGGGCACCGGCTCCGCCATGTACTACCTGTGGCATTCGAAGGCGCTGGGCGCCACTGCCGACGGCAGGAAGGCCGGGGAGCCCCTCTCCGCCAATTTCTCGCCGTCGCTGACGCTCCGGGACGCGGGGCCGCTGTCGGTCATCTCCGCGATGGCGAGGCCCGGCCTTCACCGCGTGATGAACGGAGGCCCGCTGACCCTCGAGCTCCACGACACCGTGTTCAAGCACCCGGAGGGCGTGACCAAGGTGGCGCAACTGGTCAAGGCCTATATCGCGATGGGCGGCCACCAGCTGCAGCTCAACGCCGTCTCCCGGGACGAGATGCTGGACGCCCAGGTCAACCCGGACGCGCACCGGAACCTGATTGTGCGCGTGTGGGGCTGGAGCGGCCACTTCGTGCAGCTGGACAAGGGCTATCAGGATCAGATCATCCAGCGGAACTCCTACGGCGTGTAGCGGGGATTCCCCATTTGCCCAAGGTGCGGATAGCGCCACCAGGATGTATCCTGGTGGCGCTATCCGCTTTCCGGCGCACACGTAGCCGGAAACGTCTGAAACCAATACGAAATATTATCGCATCCAAAGCGGCGAGGATTTGCAGATAGCGGGGCAAGGAGCCGCAGCGCAGCGCAGCAGCGCTGTGCTGCGCGGAGCGTGATATCGCCCTGCGCGAAAAGGACCGCCGCAACGATGCAAGAATGTTTTGGATTGGCATGAAACCCTCGGGCGCTTTGTGGGAAACCCGTGCCCCGCGGCGAAAGCGCGGCGGGGGTTTTATCCTCGTCGGAAAAGGAAAGCCCGCCGATTTTGTCGGCGGGCTGAGCGGGGCATAAGCCCCGAAATCTTTTATTCTGTGGATCAGTCCTGAGTCTCCACCACCAGGCGCCACTGGCAGCCGATGCTTTCGTCGTCCAGATTGATCTTGAGCGTCTCGCCGTTCTCGCCGGGGATGTTCTTCCAATCCGCGCCGGGGGCCTTGACCTGCCAGGACAGCGTGTAGGCGACGCCATCAAAACCGGAGAGCTTCGCGGTCAGCACCAGCGTGTCGCCGACGTTCAGCGAAGAGGAATTCGCGGTGACCTTGACGTTGCGCTCGGGGGCGGGGGTGGCTTCCGGTTCGGCTTCCACGGTCGCTTCCGGGGTGGCCTCGGGCTCGGCGGTGATCTCCGGGGTGGCCTCGGGCTCGGCGGTGATCTCCGGGGTGGCTTCCGGCTCGGCGGTGATCTCCGGGGTGGCTTCCGGCTCAGCGGTGATCTCCGGGGTGGCTTCCGGCTCGGCGGCGGCTTCCGGCTCGGCTTCGACGGCCGCCTCCGGGGTGGCCTCGGGCTCGGCGGCGGGGGCCTCTACGGCTTCCTCGGCCTTGGGCGTGGCTTGCGGCTTGGCTTCTTCCGCGGGCGCCTCGGTCTTTTCAACCTTCTCGACAACCTCCGCCTGCTCGGCGGGCTGAGCATCCTCCGCGAACACCGCGGGAGCGGCCAACACAAACACCATCACGGCCATCAGCGCGGCCAGCAGCTTCTTCATGTTCTTCATTTTATTCTCTCCTCTCGCGGTCCGTGCCGATCGCTCTAAGTTATTGTGCGTCGCCCGTTCCCGGGCGGTTTCTCATCTTGATGGCATTATTGTACCCAATGTGAGTTACACGGTAGGTTACAAGCGCCGGAAGCCAAAATTTAGAGAATCCGGCCGGATTTTGGATTCATGTTACACAGGCTCTGGCGCCGCTTCCCGGAAAAGGCGCGCAAAATCGCGCGTTTTGGGCGTTTTTCAGCCGCCTCCGTGCAGCGATCTCCGCCGAGGCGCCTCAATTGCCGCCCCGCTATCGGCGGCGCGAACCCGAGGTTCAAGCCTGTTTCGTAAACAGTATGTAAACAAACGTCCGGAGCCCGGTTTTTTTCGAGAAACACGGCGGCGGGCCCGCCCTGCGGAACGCGCCGGGCGTGGTGACATTTCCACAGGCCGCGTGTGGACGCTCCGTAACAGTTGACCGGATTTCCACAGGAATTCGGTCTTAAATGACAAAGGCCCCGCTTTCGCGGAGCCCTGCGCGTATGAGAATCACCGACGGGCCTTTTGAAATCAAAGCGCCCCGCGGGCGCGCAAGCACCGCGGGGCGTCGGAGTTCTTGGCGGGAGCGGCGTCAGGCTTGCGGGGGCTTTGCGATGGTCTGGCCCACCTGCTCCTTCTGCCTCCGCGCGAAGTAGGCGAAGATGGAGCACACCGCGTAGTAGGCCGCCGCCACCAACAGGTAAATCACCAGAATATCCTCCGCCGTCACGATGGTCTTGTGGGCGGCGGCGATCTTTGACGTAAAGGACAGCTCGTACGTGCCCACCAGCGCGCAGAAGCTGGTGTCCTTGATGGTGGTCACGAACTGACCGGTGAGCGGCGAGCGGATGCGCCGGAGGGATTGGGGCAGGATTACGAACAGCATCGCACCCACATAGCCAAACCCCTGGGAATGGGCTGCCTCCCATTGGCCGGGGTGCACGCTGTTGAGCCCGCCGCGCACGATCTCCGCCACGACGGCGGAGGTGAACACCGTCATCGCCGCGATGCCGCTCTCCAGCGGCGGCAGCTTCGTCATGAAGCGCATGCCGATGATGAAGAGCGTCAGCGGGATGTTGCGCACGGTTTCGATGTAGACCGCGGCCAGAGCCCGGAGGGGCTTCACCTTCCCGGAGCGCATCAGCCCCAGGATGGTGCCGATGATCAGGCTCAGAAGGATGGTGACCACCGCGATGTACATGGTGTTTTTGAGGCCCTGCAGGAGAAACAGAAGGATTTTTGGCGCGAACACCCGGTGAAACGCGTCCGCCCAGGCCTGGTTATACATGCCGCATGCTCCTCCTCTCCATATACCTGGCCAGAAGCGAGATCGGCAGGCAAATCGAAAGGTAGAGAAGCCCCGTCATGACGAAGGTGGGGCCGTAAATCAGGTTGTCGCCGCTCCAGCTGTCCGCGGCGTACATCAGGTCCCCGCCGGCGATGACCGCCATCACCGATGAGTTCTTGATCAGGTTCACCGCCTGGTTGGTCATGGGCGGCAGACCCACCTTGACCGCCTGGGGAAGGATGATCGTCGCCATCGCCCCGATGAAGCCGAACCCCTGAGAGCCGGCGGCCTCCATCTGCCCCGGCGGCACCGCGCGGATGGCGCTATATACGATGTCCGCGGCGTACGCGCCGGTATAGAGCGCCAGGCCCATCACGCCCAGTGGCACCACGTCCAGGCGCACGCCCAGCTTGGGCAGGACGTTATAGTAGATGAACACCTGGATGACCAGCGGCGTGTTCTGAAAGACGGACATGTACGCGCGGCAGATTCCGGGCAGCACACGGCCCTTGGCGCACATGGCGACGCCCACGATCACGCCGATCACCAACGTGAACAAAAGCCCCAGAGCGGAGATCTCCAGTGTGCGGAGAAACCCCGCGCGGAAGTAGCTCCAGTCCTGAAACCAGGCGCTCCAGTTGGCCAGGGAAAAAGGCCCGCTCGAAAGCATCGGGTTTGACCTCATTTCACGCGCGGCGGCCCGGCGGGCCTTTGGCGCCTCGATTGACGCAAGTGGCTATGCGCGGCAGCCGCCGCGCATAGCCACTTGCCGGAATCCGTTTGATGTTTTTCCAAAGGCGCTAAAGCGGGTCAGCCCAGCTTGGCGGCCTCTTCCCACAGCGTCTTGGCGTACTCGTCGATCTGCGTCCAGTCCACCGGCGTCAGTTCCCACTTGGAGACCAGCGCGTCGATTTCGCCGGAGGCGCGCATCGCGGCCAGCTTGGAATCCACGAAGGCGAGGAGCGCCTGGGAGCCCTTCTTCATCGCCACGCCGTAGGGCTGGCTCTCGAAGGAATCCGGCAGCAGCGCGGTGCTGTCGTCCACGTAGCCCATCAGGATGGCCTTGTCCACCGAGAAGCATGCGACGCGGTCGGAATCAAGCGCGGCCTTGATGTCCGGATAGGTGGCGAACTCCAGGAACTCCACCTTTATGCCCGCCTCCTCGGCCGCCTTGGCCAGGGCGTCCTTGGTGGTGGCGCTCTGCGCGACGCCGATGGCTTTGCCGTCCAGGTCCTTGAAGCCGGCGATGCCGGAATCCTTTTTCACCAGAAGGCCGATGGCGTCCACAAAATAGGGCTTGGAGAAGTCGTACTGCACGATGCGGTCGGGCTTGATGGTGAAGGTGGCGATCACCAGGTCCAGCTCGCCGGTATCCAACAGCGGCCCGCGGGTCTTGGCGGTGACGGCGGTGAATTCCACCGCGTTCTCATCGCCCAGGAGTTCCTTGGCCAGCGCCTTGGCGATGTCGATCTCCATGCCTTCGAAATCGCTCCCCAGGTCCTGATAGCCGAACTTGGGCACGTCCGCCTTGACGCCCACGCGCAGTTTGCCGCGCTCAAGGATGGCGGCGACGGCCGGGTCGGCCTTGTCGAGGGTGACGGCGGATTCCGCGGCGGCGGCCAGCGGAATCACCGCAACCAGCAGGATCGCGAGGGCGAGGGACAGAAGTTTTTTCATGAGATCTCCTCCTTGCGATGTAGAATTTTTCCGAAGAATGCCCGGGTCCGGTCATTTTTCGGGTGGTGAAACACCTCAAGCGGTGTGCCATCCTCGAGGATGACGCCGTCGTCCAAGAAGAGGATGCGGTCCGCGATGTGCTCCGCAAACTGCATCTCATGGGTGACGAACAGCATCGTGATGTTCTGGCGCGCGACGCGCTCCATGATCTCCAGCACCTCCTGGATCATCTCCGGGTCGAGGGCGCTGGTGGGCTCGTCAAACAGCAGAATTTTGGGATTCATGGTCAGCGCCCGCGCGATCGCCACGCGCTGCTGCTGGCCGCCGGAGAGCTGCGCCGGGTAGACGTTGCGCTTTTCAATCAGCCCCACGTCCTCCAGGTTTTTGAGCGCCCGTGCCTCCGCCTGCTTCCTGGGCTCCTTCTTCAGCCGGATGGGCGCCAGCGTCAGGTTGTCCAGCACCGTCATGTGGCCGTAGAGGTTGAAGGACTGGAACACCATGCCGATATCCTGCCGCGCCCGGTACAGTTCGCGGTTTTTGAGCCGCTTCATTTCCTTGCCGTTCACCACGACATGGCCGTTTGAGGGCGGCTCGAAGTTGTTGATGGTGCGAAGGAGCGTACTCTTGCCGCTGCCGCTGGGCCCGATGATGACCGTCTTGGACCCGTCGGGGATCTCCATGCTGACGCCCTTGATCACGTGCAGCGGCCCGTAGTGGACGTGAACATCCGTAAATGAGATCATGGGCATTCTCCTATCAAGAAAGGACACAGGCCCCAGCGGATGCGCCTTTGCTCCCGCTGATGCCGCGTGTCCTGACAGTGTATTTCGATACAAAACATTCTATTCCAGAGATTGCAGGATGTCAAGGAAACCTCTTCATTTTTACGTTATTTTCACGTGCAAAAATGCGAATTTCGGATTATTTTGAATGGAAAAGATTCATGCCGGTGCGCGGCACGCATGAAAATACCCACGCCCGGTCGGCTCGGGGCGCGGAATGGCGCGCTTGGTTTGAACCGGATTTCACCGATGCGCGGCATGCCGCGGGGTCCGGGCGGAAATGTTCACGTCGGGAGAAGGGGATTTCACCACGATGCATGAAAGCCAGCGCGCGGGCACCGCGTAAAGGGCGTCACTCCGGCGCCGGGGCGGTCCCGGTACGCGCGCGCCGGGAGGAGGTGAGCACCGCCGCGGCGGCGACGGCGGTAAACGGCGCCACCGTCACCAGGCCGAAGCTGCCCACCAGCGTGGTCAGGATCTCGCTGGCCACGTACTTCAGGTTCACCACGTCGATCACCGGCGTACCCTGTCCGGCGAAGTACATCATCAGCGACAGGTAACTGCCGGAATAGGCCAGCATCAGCGTGGTGGTCATCGTGCCGATGACAGAGCGGCCCACCGAAAAAGCGGACAGCAGGAGCGCCTTTCGCCCGACGGCGGGGTTGTGCCGGCAGATCTCCTCCGAAGCGGAGGCGATGTCCATGCTCAGGTCCATCAGCGCGCCGGAATTGGCCAGGAACACCATCGAAAAGAACAATTCCTTCAGATTAATCTTCATGCCGCTCTGGGCGATCAGCGGCACCACGTAGGGCAGGCTTCCGCCGTCAATTTTCAAAAGGTTTCCAAACCAGATCGCCAGCGCGCAGGTGAGGAACGTGCCCATCAGCGATCCCGCCAGCGCGATCAACGCCCGCCGGGTAAAGCCCGCCACCAGAAAGTCGATCATCGCGGTCAGGAAGGTGACGATCAGAAGCGTCACCGGGATGGGCGGCCAGCCCATCAGCATCAGCGGCACCAGCACCTTCCACACCAGCATGACGCTCAGCACCAGCGAAATCAACGAGCCGAAGCCGGAGATGCCGCCAAAGACGATCAGAAGCAGTCCGAACAGGCCGAACAGCAGCCCGATGGAATCCAGCCGGTAGTGGTCGATCATCGTGGCGGTGACGGCGCCGCCCTCCGGCGCGTGCACCATCGCCAGCGCCACGTCGCCGGGTTGAAAGAGTTTGTCCTTGTCCAGCGCGGAATTCATGTAGTTGCCGGCGTCGGCCTCCTCTCCGGCGTGATCGCCGGTCAGGATCCGGACGCGGCAGCGCTGGGTGTCGGCGTATACCACGCCGATCTTCACCAGCGTGGAGTTGTCCACCGAAAGCACCTCCACCTTTTCCCGGGGCGCGGGGCTGGCGTTCAGGCCCGTAAAGCCTGGAAGGAACATCAGCCCCGCGCTGATTGCCAGCGAGACGAGGCAGAAGATCAGATTTCGGCGTCTGTCCTTCATACGGTTCTCTCCTCATACGCCCGCGCTCCGGGGCTCGAAGCCCCGGAGCGCGGGCAAGCCGGTTGTTTTTAGGCCGCCAGGCCCATGGCGTTCATGGTCTTTTGGAAGATGTCGGTGTTGTCATAGCTGCCGATGAACAGCGCCGCGCCCGCGCCCTGCGCGTAGACGGGCAGCTGGAGGCCGGTGTGGGCGTAGGAGGTGTAGGCGATGCCCGCCTTGTTATTCAGGATGTGGCTGACCGCCATCGACAGCGGCTCGTACCCGCCGTAGAGCAGCGCCTGATCGTCGGAGAGTTGGCGCGCGTCCGCGGGCTGCATGCTCAGATCAAAGGCGGCCTGGATCTTGGCCAGCTCCTCCGCCGTCAGCGTCAGCGCCTGGTCGGGTTCGGTGCTCAGGCCGTAGTAGGCCTTGATCTCAGTCAGGGCGTCCTCAAAGCTCGCGCCCTTGTCGCGAAGGCCCGCGATCACCTTGTCGAAATCCTCGAAGGAGATGGTCTGGCTCTCGAGGTAGTTGAAGTGGGTTTCGTACGCGGTGGCCGCGAAGCCGATGGTCAGGCCGCCGGTCTCATGGTCGCCGGTGACGATGATCAGCGTCTCGTCCGGGTGCTCCGCCGCGAAGTCGATGGCCACCTGCACCGCGTCCGAGAAGGCGAGGGTGTCCATGATGCTGGTCTTGGCGTCGTTGGCGTGGCAGCTCCAATCGATTTTGCCGCCCTCGGTCATCAGGAAGAAGCCGTTGTCGTTATCCAGCACACGGATGCCGGCCTGGACGAAGTCCGCGAGGCTCAGCGATTCCGGCGCGCGGCGCTCACGGTCGATCTCGTAGAGCATCGCCTGGGAGCCGCCCAGTTCCGGCGAGACGGCCAGCGTGCGGCCGCTTTCGGCGGTCAACGCGCGGATGCCTTCGGCGGTGTCCACGACGGTGAAGCCGGTCTCCCTGGCGATCTCCAGGATGTCCTTCTGGTCTTTTTCCTTGCCGGTGGGCTGCAGGTAGCTGCCGCCGCCGAAGAAGTCCACCGTCTGGCCGGAGAGGCCCTGCACGGCGATGTCATAGTACTGGCTGCGGCTTTCAACCTTCGCGTAGTAGGCTGCGGGCGTCGCGTGGTCGAGCGATACGGAGGTGATGACGCCCACCTTCTTGCCCGCTTCCTTGGCGTATTCGGTGATGGGCTTGAGCGGGGCGCTCTTGTCCACGTTGTAGTTGACCACGCCGGAGAGCGTCTTCTCGCCGGAGGACATGGCCGTCGCGGTGGAGGCCGAGTCCGGGCAGAAAGAGGTGGCGTCGTAGGTGGTCATGATGCCCACGTTTTCAAAATTTGTGAAGGACAGCGAGGCCGGCGTGGGCATCGCGGCATCCGGGTTTTCCTTGGTGCCCAGGTAGTACTGAGTGGCGCTGATTTGCGGGCTGCCCATGCCGTCGCCGACGAACATGAACACGTACTTGGGGGTTTTCGCGTCCGCAGTCTCGGCTGTCGCGACCGACATCGCGCCCAGAATCAGCATAAGCGCCAGCAAAATCGCCAGAATCCTCTTCATGATGGGTTCCTCCCTTTTCTGTTGCGGTTTCTCTTCGCACGGCCCCATTGTAGCGCCCGGCGGTCAGAAGCGGATTCGGGGGCGATCAAATTGCGGTAAAAGATCCCGGGAGGGAGCGCCGGAAAACGCCGAAATCTGGATTTTTGCGTTGACACATCTTTAATTCCATATTATTGTATAGATGACCGTTCAAATCCTGAGCGCGGATTCGCCGCGCCCCGTTTCTCCGCCGGGCGACAATACCAAGAGGGGGCGCTTTCACATGAAGAGGTTTGTTGCGCTGTGCCTTTGTCTGATGCTGCTGGTTCCCGCTGCCGCGCAGGCGAAGATCGAATTTCCCACGGCCGCGCAGATTTTTCTGGACGTACTGGAGAAATACCTGAGCGTGGAGCGACTGGCGACGGTGGACGCGGACACAATCGGGGATGTGGAGATTCATACCTATAGCTTTGACGCGGACGACCATTACGCCATCGTCTTCCCTGACGATGAAGACGAGACAAAATACAACGCCCTGTTCAACTACGGCGGTCCCACGGCGATATGGGCCGATATGGGAAAAGAAGACGTGGCGCTTTTCCTTATGGGCGTCGCCACGGCTTACGAGCAGCTTAACGACGGGTTTACCGGCGACAACTTCAAGATCTGGGTTCAGATGGGCGAGGTAAAGGACGGCCTTTATATCAATTCTCCCGAATTGGCGGAAAAGATGCTCAACGTGTTTCAGGAAAAGCTTTCCTAAAGCGAGCGCGCTCCGCGTTGTCCGCCCTTGGCGGCCGGGCGCTATAGCAGGATGTCCGTCACGAAGAACTGCCGCGTGGCGGACATCGTTTTGAAATCCGCCGCGTATTTGAAGCCGTTCGCGAACACCAGCGCCCATTCCGGCGCGATTTTCAGAATGCAGGTATCCGGGTCGTTCTCGTTCACGTGGCGGGCGTAGAATTTGGAAAACGCCCGGGTGAGTTCCCCCCGGAGCGCCTCGTTGCCCTCCGCCAGCGGGTGGCCGACGCTCTCCGCCCGGCCCCGTGTGACAAACAACAGGTGGTTGAGCGCCACGTTCGGATTCTTCGAGATTTCGCGCATCTTGGCGCTTTTACGGTGGGTGACGGCGTAAAACGCGCCGCCGAAGAAATAGACGTCCACCACCCGGACACCGGGCCGGTCGCCGTCCACGGTGGCCATGCTCATTGGAACGTCCCGGCCGTAGAGCGTCTCCATGGCCGCGACGGCCTCCGAAAAGTATGCCTGGGATGCTTCCATGGCGCGGCCTCCCTCAGGTGTCGATCCGCGTCAGTTCCCCGATGGCGCGGTTCCGGTAGACCAGATCCTCCCGCGGCGAAAAGCCGCGCCTCTCCCAAAAGCCGTTGCCCAGGCGGTTCCGCTGGAAGACCACCAGCGCCACCTTCCGGATGCCCTCGGCCTTGAGCGCCTCCATGGCCCGCTCCACCAATTCCGTGCCGATGCCCCGGTTCCGCGCGCTTTCGCGCACCGCCGTATGGTGGATGTAGCCCCGACGCCCGTCGTGCCCCGCCAGGATCACGCCCAGGATCTCTCCGTTTTCCTCCGCCACAAAGCAGGTGAAGGGGTTGCGCGTCAGGTATCTGGCGATGCCCTCGGGCGCGTCGTCGGCGGTGTTGAGGCCCATACCGCTGGTCGAAAGCCACAGCGCGTACACCCGGTCGTAGTCGTTCATTGTCATGGGCCTGAAAACCATGCGCACTTCCCCCAATCCCGTGTGCGCCCATTGTATCACCGCCGCGGTTCCTCCGCAAGCCGCGGTTTGAAGTACCGCGAAACTGGATATATATTGGTCAGACGATAACCCACAAGGGAGTTGATATTGAATGAAGATTCTCTATAAGACCAGGGCCGTATCCGTCGGCGGACGCGATGGTCAGGCGCGCGTGGATCATACCCCGATTCATTTTGAAATGGCGCTGCCGCAGGAGATGGGCGGCGCGAAGGGCAGCGGGTTCAACCCGGAGCAGCTGTTCGCGGCGGGTTACTCGGCCTGCTTTGGCAGTGCGCTGCAGCACGTATTTCGCGTCCATAAGCTGAACCTGCCCGCGCCGGAGGTTCAGGCCAGCGTGTCCATCGGCACCACCGATGCCGGCGATTACCAGCTGGCGGTGGATATCCTGGCCGTGATCCGTGGCGTCGAGCAGGATGCTGCGGACAGACTCGCCGCCGAGGCGCATCAGGTCTGCCCCTACTCCCGCGCGACCCGCGGCAATATCGAAGTCAACGTCTCCGCCAAGGCGGAGTGACCGGGAAAGCCGGACGGAGCGAACGCGAGCATTTGACGCCCCCTCGCCGCGGTTTGCGGCATGAGCGCGGGTGAAAGCCTCAAGGCGGTTGGCCTTTTACGCGGCATCCGGACGGGTTCCTTTGAAAAGCGCCCCGCGCACCTTTCGGTGCGCGGGGCGCTCGGATTTTGGCGGAAATCCCGGTCAAAAGGGCGAAGAAGGGCCGCTTGCGTTTTTTCGGCAGTCTCCGGGAAAGGACCGGTGCGAATCGCCGCGAAAGAACGCGAAGCGCACCCGGCGCATACGCTAATATGACGCTACCCATCCAAGCCGCCATAAAAGGGGGATGAAACCATGCGCTGCCCTGATTGCTGGAGAACCGATTGCCGCTGCCACCAGGACTGGAAGTGGAACGACTGCTGCCACCAGGACCGGAAATGGAACGACTGTCACCGCCCGGACTGGAGGCGGGACAATTGCTGCTGGCGATCCTGCCTGGTGTGGGATCCCTGCCGCTGCTGCTGGATGACCGTCTGGGTATACGACTGCTGCTGAGGCAAACGCTTCCCGCCCGGGCGGTATGCGCCCGGGCGGGAAATCCGCAGGGACGCCGCGGGGTCATGATCGGATGACGATGCTGGCGGGGTATCCCGGGACAAAATAAAAAGCCGGCCCATACCGCGCGGGGCGGGGTTTCCCGCACTTCTGGGCCGCGGCGATTTGGACAGTTCCTGCATGGCGATGCATGATCAGAAGCGTTTACCGCCGCGGACTGCCCGAAGGGGATATGGAGGACCCTGGAAATTCGAGCGAATCAATTCAACCGGAGGCGAAAAGCCGGTTCCGGATGCGTTCGAAAGAAAAACGGCAGCAACAAACGGAAGCGCCGGCTGGTTTTAAACCCCGCGAAGTCGCGGCCTTTTTCGCAGGCAGCGGGGCTACTGGCCCAGAGTTCCGGTGACGTGCATGCCGATAAGCAGTCCGTCCGTTTGGTCTACGGACACGCGCACGTCGTACTTTGTGGTGTCCAACGCCGTGTTGCCGATCGGGCGAATCTCCCGAACCATACCCCCGCGCTCATCGCCCGGATACGCGTCGATTTTCAGCCGCACGCGCTGCCCCACCTGCAGTTGCGCGATGTCCAGTTCGTCCACTTCCAGCGTCGCCTCCAGCGTGCCCTCGGGGATGAGCACCATCAGCGCCTGACCCTGCGCCACCATCTGGCCGGGGATGACAAGCACCTGCTCGATCAGAGACGCCCCTTCAAAAGAATGCCTCGGGGCTTGCGGCCTGGCCGTACCGGGCGGAGGCGGCGTCCAGCAGGAAAAGCGGCTGGCCGCGCACCACGCTGTCGCCGTCCTCAACCAGGACGGATGCCACGACCCCCGCGCCGGTGACCGGGAGCGCGTCCGGCCGCGCGATCTCGCCCTTGCCGACCAAATCGGTATTTTTGTAGTCCGAACCGGTGCCCAGGTAGAACTTCACGTCATCCTCCAGCTCGAAATCGCCTTTTTCCATCTCCAGGACGAAATCTTTTCCATCCGCGGAGATCACCCTGCCCAGCCCTTCCCTTTCATCGCCGCTCTTGTATACGCGCAGCGTTTCACCGACGCGGACATCGCGGTTCCTGGGTTTGTTGTACGCGGAGGCGGAAGAGGCCTTGACGTGCCAGACCCCCTGCCGCTCCACATGGCACAGCGCCCCGTACTGGGATTGGACGGCCTCCGCCTGATCGCCGACCCTCGCGTTCAGGCCCGTGATCACGCCGTCATTCGCCGCGTCGATCTCCACGGGCAGCACTCCCACCGCCACCTGGCCCGCCTCCGCCCGGTCTCCGGCCTTCCAGGAGAAGTCCTTGAGCTGGCCGCCCATCGGCGCGAGCAGGTTGATCCGGCTGGGTGAAGTGATGGCGCCCTTTGCCGAGACGGTTTTGGAATCCTCCGCCGTTGCCGTAAATGCCGGCATCATAAGCGCCGCGATCAGAATCGCCGCGGCGGTTTTCATCCGCCTGCTTTTTGTATTCATTTGGATTGTCCTCCTCTGTCTATTCCGCGCTTTTGAGCGCTTCCACCATGTCGATTGATTTGAATTTGCTGCCGAGTGCCCAGTTGACGATCCACGAAAAGCCGATGGTGATCATCGCGATGAGGCCCATGCTCGTCGGCTCGATGTGCTGTACGAACTGGATCGCGCTGGGCAGCGCGGAATCCATGACCAAGCGGTGCAGCGGCACGCCCGCCGCGAAGCCGAAGGGAAGCGCGAAGCAGGTGATGAGGATGTTTTCGCGAAGCACCAGCTTTTTCATCTCCCCGGGCGTGAACCCGAGTACCTTGAGGGTTGCAAGCTCCCTTATGCGTTCCGAATAGTTCAGTTGCCCCAAATTGTAGTAGACCACCAGCGCCAGGCCGCCGGAAAAGGCAATCAACAGCACAACCACCAAATTGAGGGTCCGGAGCAGTGCGTTTCCGTCCTCGTTCTCCTCGGCTCGGGTTTGCACCTTGTCCACGCCGTCCATATCCCGCACCCGCTGGAGGTCCAGCGCGTCCCCCTTGAGGAGCGTCGCAGTGGGCGTCCACGGCGCGAGGTCCAGCTTTCGCCATGCCTCGCGGGAGAAGTACAACCCCTGGTCCATTTCGATGTCCACAATCTGCGTAACCTTCGCCAGCGCATCCTTCATGCCGGGCGTATGCAGCTTCAGCGCGTCCCCGATTTGAAGGCCCTCGTCCCCCGCCAGCTTGCGCGTGACGGCCATCCCCTCCGGGGGCAGCGCCAGCGCGTTTCCACTCTCATCCTGCAGGCGGATCATTTGCTGGCCGTTCTCCAATACGTAGACCTGCTTTGTCTTCCAGTCGCCGTCCAGATAGACGTCCAGCGCGGTGATCATCTCCTGTTCGGCCTCCGTCGCGCCCGCGCGAAGCGAGACGGCCTCCCCGTATCCTTCCGGCGCGCCGCTTGCCAGCGCGGCCCGGACGTCGTAGCGCAGTACGCTTTCTTAATAGTTGCCCGTGGCGTACTCGACCGTGTCCCGGAGGCCGAAGCCGATCAGCATCAGCGCCGTGCAGCCGATGGTGCCCACCAGGCCCATGAACAGCCGGACGCGGCTTCTGAGCATGTTGCGCGCGATCATCTTGCCGCTGAAGCCGAGGCGGTTCCAGAGAAAGGGAATCCGCTCCAAAAACACCTTCTTCGCCTTTGCCGGCGCCCTTGGACGCAGCAGGCTCGCGGGTGTCTGGGCCAGCGCGTGCCGGGCGCTCAGAACGCCCGAGCCGCCGGTGATCCCCATCAGCCCCAGCGAGACGGCGCTGGCCATCCACCAGGACAGGCTGGGCACGGCATCCGGCATGATGTACATGTTCTGGAGAAACCATAAAAGCAGCGGTGCGAGGCCCCAAAGAGCGCCGGCGATGCCCAGCGCCGCGCCCAGAAGCGCGATGGTCGCGCCGTATTCGGCATAGTGCGAGATCAGCGCGTTCCGCCCGTAGCCCAGCGCGAACAGTGCACCGATCTGCGTGCGCTGGTTTTCCACCAACCGCCCCATTGTGGTCCAGGTGATCAGCGCGGCGACGAGGAAGAAAAGGAGCGGGACAATCAGGCCGAGGATGCGAAGCTGTGCGATCTGCTCCATCGTGCTCTTGATCGCCGACTTGTCCTTGCGGAGCGTGACGGTCGTCCGGTCCTCGTCCACCACGCCTTGAACCGCCTGCCGAACGGCCGCGGTGTCCGCGCCCGGCTCAAGCGTCAGCGTGATTTCCGAATAGGGCATGAAGCCCAGCGTCCCCGGCGACAGGCAGGCATATCCGTAGGATCCGGCGGGCGTAACCAGTTCGCTCCCCTTTTGGAACATCACGAACTCCGGCATCACGCCCAGACCCGCGATCACGAGGTCCAGTTTGCGGCCGCCAACGGAGACCGCGAGCACATCGCCCACGGCCAGGTGGTGCGCCGCGGCGAACCGCTGCTGCAGAACGCACTCGTTCTTCGCGCCGGGCGCGAAGCCCCGGCCTTCATAGACGATGGGCTGGTTGACTGCGGGCGTACCTTCGCTCATCAATAGCTTGATCTTGGGCTTGCCGTCCAGATCCCTGGCTTCGGCTTCCGCCACGACGCGCCGCTGGACGGCCTTGACGCCGTGCAGGTCCGCAATCTGTCGGGCGTCGTTGTCGCTGATTTCGCCATTGACCCATATATCCGAAAGGTTCCCCTGCGCGAACTGGTTCTGAACGTTGTCCCACATGCCCCGCCAGGTGGCATCCAGCCCCATGAAGAGCGCCGTGGAGAGCATCGAGATCAGGAGGATCGACAGAAAAGACTTCCACCCAGCCTTGAGATCGCGGATCATTTTGGCCCTCAAGGGGCTGCCGGGCCGCCTGGCCGTTACCATGCGATCTCCTCCATTTTCGCCGGATGATCGTTTGCCGTCACGCCCTCAATCGCTCCGTTCTTCATGCGGATCACCCGCTGCGCCGCGGGGACGATGGCCGCGTTGTGGGTGATCACGAGCACGGTCTTGCCCATGTCGCTGCCCAGATCCTGCAGGAGCTTGAGCACCATCCGCCCGGTGTCGGAGTCCAGCGCGCCGGTGGGCTCGTCACACAGAAGCAGCGCGGGGTTTTTGCATAGCGCCCGCGCGATCGCCACCCGCTGCTGCTCGCCGCCCGACAGCTGTGCCGGAAAGTTGTGCATCCGGCTGGAGAGGCCCACCCGTTCCAGCATCTCCCTCGGGTCCAGCGGGTCCTTGCACACCTGGACGGCCAATTCCACATTCTCCAGCGCCGTCAGGTTGGGCATCAGGTTGTAGAACTGGAAGACAAAGCCCACGTCATAGCGCCGGTACAGCGTCAGCTGCTTGTCGTTCAGCGGCACGATGTCCCGATCCCGCACCAGAATCCGCCCGCCGGTCGCCCGGTCCATACCACCCAGGAGGTTCAATACCGTCGTCTTTCCCGCGCCGCTGGGCCCCAGCACCACCGCGAACTCCCCCCACTTTACGGTGAAGCTCACGCGGTCCACCGCGCGGATCGAAACCTCCCCGACCCGGTACTCCTTGCATACGTCCATCAGAACAATATCGCTCATCCACAGCCTCCTGCGCGCGCCGGTATTGACAGCGTCACGGGACCTCCAGTATAATGGCCATATGATGATATTACAACCGACTGTTGATATTCTAATGGCGGTGAGATCAACACATATCGGGTTATTGTCGCGTTTGCGTCAGGAGAGGCGGACTTGTTCGCGATAAAACGGGGGGATGGCGGTGGAAAATCAGCGGGTTCGCATGTCCAAGCAGCTGCTCAAGGACAGCCTGGTGCGGCTTTTGCACGAAAAGAGCATCCACACGATCTCCGTGCGGGAGATCTGCGAGGGCGCCGAGATCAATCGAACCACCTTCTACAAGTACTACGGCAGCCAGTACGACCTGCTGGAGGGTATTGAGAGCGAATTGCTGGCGAAGATCGACGACTATCTTGGGCCATCCTCCGGCGATAAGGACCTAAACCGCCTGAGAAAGGTGCTGTCCTACGCGGTCAACAACCTGGAACTGTGCCGCCTTTTGTTCAACAACAACGTAGACCCTGATTTCCCCGGACGGCTGATCACCCTGCCCCAGGTGCAGGAGCTGCTGTCTCAGGTGCTGAACGAGGGGTATGGCGGCGATGGGCTGAAGTACATTTCCTGTTTCATTGTCAACGGCGGCTTTGCCGTGATCAGGGAGTGGATCAACCAGGAGAATCCGGAACCGCCGGAGGCTGTCGCCCAGTTTCTGTACGAGGTGGTTTCGAAGCTGTCTCCGGTTCCCTGACCGCCGTGACCGGAAAGGCGCTCCCGCTGACAAGCGGCGCGCGTCTGCGCACGATAATACCCCTCAGGTTGCGAAGGCGTCTTCGGCCGATAAAAAGGCGGACAGCCCTGCCCGCGGCAGGGCTGTCCGCCTTTTTATGCATTCCTTGCGGCCCGGCCGCCGCCGGAGCGCATCGCCGAGTCCTGCGGGAGGCGCAACGCATTGGATCGATTCGCACTCTCAAAAAGCCGCTTGAAACGGCATGCCTGCCGCCGACCCCGTACGCGCGCCCTTCCGCGGGCCGAAGGAGCCGGAACGCATGCCCATCCGCGCCCGGCTGGAGCAGCGTCGGCAGGCATGGCTTCGGGCAGGCGGCCCGGCGTCGGAGATGGAATCGGCTGCGCCGCACATTGTGCGCCGAGTGCGGGAGCCCGGACGGGGTGCATCCCGAGTGCGGCCTGGAACCGGCAGCGGCACCGGATGGGGCTGGACCCCCCGCAACAGCGTCAGGCGGTCAAACCCGCTGGATGGTCAGATCGCATGAAGCCATCTGCTCCGCGTTTACGCGGATGGTTGACGGCAAGCGGAGGAAATATCGCAGGTTTCCGCCCTCGCGGCTCCAGCGCACGTCGATTCGGCCGTGCCGGGTGGGGATGGATCCTTCGCACCAGCCCAGGTTTACATCGACCGGGCGCAGCCGGATCTCGTCAAAGCCGTCCGCCGCGCGTTCCACGCCCAGCGCATAGCGGTGGATAAAGTACGCCGGCGCCGCGGACCAGGAGTGGCAGTAGCTGCGCGTGCGGCTGACCTCGTAGAATCCGGGGAAGACCTCCCAGCAGGTCTTGCAATCGTAGCGCAGCATTTCCCCCCAGCGGAGCTTGATGTCCTCCAGCACCTCTTTCAGCCTGCCCTGCGCAACCAGCACCTCGTACACATAAAACAGGAAAAATGGCGAACCGGCCCGGATAAACGCTTCCGGTTCGCGCTGGATATAACCCAGCGTCATGCGCTTCTTCTCCGGGTCTATAATGCCGTCAAACAACGTAAGCAGCGTATTGGTCTGGGTGCTGACGGTCTTGGAAAGTCCATGCTCGGGCGTCCATCCATCGGCGAAGGCGCGTTTGTCTTCGCGCCACAGCACCCTGTCGATGTACCGGCGGAGAATCTGCGCCTTTTCCCAAAACCGCGCCGCGTCTTCCGGGTGGCCCGCCGCCTCCGCGAGCCCCGCCGCGTAGTCCAGGCAATGCGCGAAGAGCGCCTGCTGCCCGGTGACCACGCAGTTGTTGTGGATGTCGAGCGCCGCCCAGTCCAGCATGTTCCAGCCGTTGATCAAGAGGCCGCCCCGGGCGTCCATGAAGCCGATGTAGTACGTCATCACCTTCTCGATGATTGGATAAAGCCCGGACGCGAGCGATTTGTCCCGCGTCATGCGCTCGTATTCCTCAATCGCGGTGATCCAGTTGAACGCCCACATCGGGATGGAGGTGTTCCAGTCGGTCGGGGTCAGCGCGTTCATCATCGGGGTATTTTTCAGGGCGGTGGAGCCGATCAGGATGTTGTGCCGCAGGAAATCGTAGTCGCCGCACATCCAGCCGTTGATGAACGAACTGATCTGCGCGTCGCCGATCCAGAACGCCTGCTCGTAGGTCGGGCAGTCGGTGAAGGTGTCCTCCACACACAGTTCATGGGTGTGGCGGCACATGTCGTAAACCTGGTTCAGCAGATAATCGTCTGAGCGGAACGCACCGATCGCCGCGCTGGCACGGACGAGGCTCTGAAGCCCGAACTTCTGAAGGAGCACCGGCTTTTCCGGGTTTTTGACCATGACCAGCGCATAGCGCATGCCGATCCTCGCGAAGCCCCGGTAGCGCTGCCAACCCTGGGCGCAGGTGTAGTACATGCCGTTGTTGAGGCCGATCGTGTAGTCGATCTCCCCTTCGAACATGTTCTCGAAGCCGTACAGGTAGACCTGGTCGCCCGCTTGCGCCTTGAGCGCGAACTCGAAGCTTCCCGCATAGATATCGCCGAAGTCGAGGATCAGGCACTGGACCCCGTCGCCCGACGCATCCAGCGTCACGCAGGCATCGTTGTCCCACAGGATTGCCGACAGGCGGCCGTCGACCGGGCGCTCCCGCAAGGGCCTCAGGTTCCGGGCCAGCGACAAAAGGTACTGGTCATACCAGGTATAGCGCTCGGGCACGGAACGGAACATCGCCTCAAAGCGGCCGAGGGACTCCAGCGAACCGCAGGAAAAAATCCGGTCGTGCTCCGGTGTATTCTCCTCCACGCGGTTGTACTCGTCAAGTCCGCCGTATACCTTGTGGTAGCCGTCCGGCTCGGAATGAATGACCTGCGTAGGTCCGATCACGAAAAACGGCTCATCCGTCCGCCCGCGGTAATCCTCAAAACCCAATTTGAAGGGGAAAATAAACTCCATGTGGGCATACAGGTCGTCAAATTTTCCGGAGACCTGCATCAGGAAGAGGTTCTTTCCCGCCTTGAGGGAGACCTCTATGTCCCGATGCTGATTGTCGACCGGGTAAAGCGTTTCGCCAATCCGGAAGTCGCCGATAATGCCGTTCCAGGTGCGGTTGGGAAAGGCAATCCGCCCGTTTGCGGCCTCCGGAGCGGTGACGACCGTGGCGATGAAGCCTGTGAATATGGTTTCGTCGGCGTCCCTGCGGTCTCCGAAGAACGCGGTGCGCGTGTTGATGGTCACCTGCTGGCAGCCGTTTTCCGCAAGGAACGCCCGGCAGACGCGCACGGGTTTCCTGTACTCGCGGTCCCAGGCGTTGATGGGCGACCGGGTGAGCGGTCCCCATTCGTCGGAAATGGGCGCGGCGGGGGACCAGGCGCTGCTGGCGGCGGGGTTTTCGATCCAGTTCTGCGAAAACCGCCCCGCATCGTAGCTGTCGGTAAAGCCCAGGTTGACGTTGCGCTTGGGCCGGAAGGATTGATGCCCGTCGTCCCGGCGGCAGCGGACGGCTTCGTCCGACCGGAAGAGGGTTTCGCCGTCCGCGGCGAGTTCAAAGCACAGCCCGCCGAGGGAGGCGATGGTCTGGTAAGTGGACCAGCCGTAGCTCCAGACGGATACCGCGAGCAGGTTTGCGCCGCTTTTCAGCTTTGAAGAGACGTCGATCTCATCATAAAACCAGTGCTCGCGGACGCTGCGCGCGGGGCCGCGCGCGATCTCCTCGCCGTTCAGGTACGCCACGTACCGTGTGTCCGCGGAGATTTTCAGAAGCGCCTGACCGGGGATGTCCGAAATCTCAAAGGCGCGCGTGAAGCACGCGCGCTCATTTTCAAGGAATGGGTCGTCTTTGAGCCAGATCCATTGTCCGTTCATGGCCGATTCCCCCAACGCATCAGTTTCCAGAACCATTATATCCGATGGGCCTCTTCCATGGCAATCTGCGCCCAGCGCCATAGACGCTTCGGGTCATTCCGAACCGTCGAGATGTCCTTTAATATCATTTCCAGCGGGCGGTGATGGCGCTTCGCCGCGGCGATGGTCCTTCGGAGGTCCGACCGCACCGCGTCCTCGTTGAAGGAATCGGTCGCGAGGAGGGCGGGGGAGGGCTTGTTGCTCATGATGATGCCGTCCGGCAGGCGCTCCGCGAAGCGCTCGCGGTCACTCCACGGGCTGCAGGAAATCTTGCGCACATTGGGCAGCTTACCCACCACATCCAACCGGTCGTCCAGCCGCTCGCAGCACCCGTAATAGATGGCGCCGAACAGCGGGAAAATGCGGGACATATACTCCGCTTCGAATTCCCGCGTGATGGCGGGCGACGCGGCGGTAAAAAGCTGCGCAAGGCCAAAAGCCCACGCATCCTTCGACTGCGGCTTATCCCGGTCGCACTCGGCTCCGGGCAGGCGCGCCGAATGGGTATGGGAGCAGTGGCAGATGTTCGAGGTGATGTCGAAAAGCCCCAGGTCGTTGAGCTGTGCGACCTGGCTCAGTATGCCTTCGGTCAGTTTTTCCATCAGCGCATGCATCATCTCGGGGCGATCGATCAATTCGACATAGCAGCTTTCCACACCCATCCAGGAACTGATCACATCCCACAGCCCAAGGTGCATTGTGACGCCCCTCAGCTTCCAGGGGATGACCCCGCCAAACACCCCGATCGCTGTCTCCCGGATGGACTCGAGCATCCTTTGATCAAGCCGCAGAACGGGTGTATGGATGCGCTCCAGATCCTCTTCCTCGTTGATCTGGTTTTTGAAGTGCCGGCTGGCGACCTCGCTGGATTTCTGAAGCCTGAGAACGTCCGTATCGGCATCAATGCCCCAGCCTGTGCTCAAAACCGGCGCGGGCAGAACCACATAAGGGTCATACACCCGGTCCACCGGCATGTGGTTCCACTGGTAGATCGCCTGCCTCAGCCACAGCTCGACTTCGCGCCAGTAAGGATCCGAAACCTTCGCGTCCAGCGAGCCGTCCACGTCTATTTCGTTCCAGCAAACCTGATCGATGAGCACCAAAGGTCTCGTTTCGGTTTCCAAGTCGTTGTGGGCGATCCAGAGCTTCTTTTTTTCGTCCTGTTCTGGTTGAAACGCAATTTGCGCGTATTCGCGGGCGAGAGAGCGGATCAAATCGATTTCTTCGCGGTTCAGCATGCAAACCTCCGTCTATTGCTGTCAGGCGTTTATTTTTGGGTATGAACGCGGAGTGTCGCGATCTCGTAGGGGCGCAGGTGCATCTCGACCACACGCCCGCTGAATGCGGCTTCCCCAACGGTTTCTTCAAGAATGTTAACCCGCTTCGCGTCTGCGACAGGCGCGTCGAGGGTGAGAAGGGCCTTCGTCCTTCGCCCGTAGCACTCGTAGGCGCGCAGGATGAAGCCGTCCCCGTCTTCGGCGTCTTTGACCGCCTCAATCATCACGTTGGGCGCGTTTACCGCCGCGAACGGTTCGAAGGAGGCATCCCCCCGGACGGATTTGACCGGCTCGTTCAGCCGGTACGCCATGGACGGCGTGCCCGCATCGCGCCAGCCGCCCTCGTGCGGATAGAGCGAGTAGGTGAAGCGGTGAACTTCTTTGTCGGCTTCGGGGTTGGGATCGACCGCGCAGCGCAGCAGGGTCAGCGCCAGCGAGTGCTCATCCGCGGAATGGCCGTACTTGCAGTCGTTCAGCAGCGAAACGCCAAAACCATCCTCCGAGACGTCCGCCCATTTCTGCGCGGCGACTTCAAAGCGCGCCACGTCCCAGCTGGTATTTTTGTGGGTGGCCCGCTTGAGGTTGCCAAACTGGATGTCGTAGGTCGCCTCGTTGTAGAACACGTCTACCGGGAAGTGCGCCTTGAGCAGGGTGTGGGACTCGCGCCAGTCCGCCGTCGTGTCAAAGTCGATGCGGCCGATATCCGCGTAGAATCGAATGTCCTGCCGGATGACTGACATCTGGTAGCGCCAGACCACGCGGAGCGTGGCGCGCACCGGGCCGCTTTCAACGACATCCGCCGAGAGGAGCTCGTCCACCTCCCAAAACTTTCTGGGGTAGTAGACGTTGACCTCCCAGGCATCGAACTGGTAAGGCTTGTCCTCATAGCACACCAGGCGGTTCAGCGCCTCGCCCGGGCGGCACACTTCGCGGCCGGTGGATTTCATGACGAGGCTCGTGATGCGCATGGCGGAGTCAAACTTCCCGGCAAAGAAGGGCGTGTCGAAGCCATCCCGGGAGACGGACAGGCGGGCCTTATCCGCTTCGCCGGACGAAAAGCCATAGAACCTGCCCGACATGGCGGGAAGCCCCTTCACGAAGGCAGAGCAGCCTTCCTCCGTCCGCTGGATCGGAAAGAGACGCCCATCCTCGCCCAGAAGGTGGGTCGCCCCTTCCGGCGCTTCAAAGCACGCGATGTCATCCCGGGTTTCCGACAGGGTGTTCACCAGCGTTACGCCGTCCGTCCGCCGCCGAAGCGCCTCAACCGCCTCGCGGCACAGGCAATCCAGCGCCTCGAACGCCTTCAAATACATCGCCGTCGAATCGTCGTATACCTTTTTAATTGAGGTTCCCGGCAGGATGTCGTGGAACTGCAGGATCAGAACATTCCGCCAGATTTCGTCGAGCGCCCCGTGTGGATACGGCAGGCCCGCCTTCTCCAGTGCGACCGTCCGAAGGAGCTCCGTTTCACGCAGTTTGAATTCGATCTTGCGGTTGAAGCGCTTATTTCGGCCCATCGATGTAAGCGTGCCGCGGTGGTACTCCAGGTACAACTCGCCCGACCACCGGGGAAGGCGCGGATCGTCCTTCACGCGTTTTTCAAGCGCCTGGAAAAACTCCAGCGCGAAACTCTGGGCGACCGCGGGCGTTCCGGGCGCGGGCACGCCCATGCGCCGGGCATTCTCCAGCATCCACTCGGTCGGGCCGCCGCCGCCGTCACCGTAGCCGAAGCTTACAAGGTAGCGGTCATCCAGATCCTTTTGCTGAAAGCGCTGCCAGCCTCCGGCAATCTGGCTGGGCCTGAGGAGCGCGTTGTAGGTGGTGTAGTTCGGCAGGCCGTGGTCTGTGTTGTCGTCGCTGCCCTGCCGGCTGTAATCCAGCTCGCGGGAGGGCGAAAAGTGGGTCAGCACCGAGCTCCCGTCGATGCCCTTCCAAAGGAAAGTGTCGTAAGGGGTCAGGTTGAACTCCGACCAGCTGAGCTTGGTGGTCATGAAGTACTCGACGCCCGAGAGCTTCATCAGCTGTGGCAATGCGGCCGAGTAGCCGAACACATCCGGCAGCCACAGAATGCGCGAGGTGCGGCCGAATTCCTCCCGGAAGTACTTCTGCCCGTACAGAAACTGGCGCGCCAGCGATTCTCCGGAGGTGACATTGCAGTCCGCCTCCAGCCACATGCCGCCTTCGATTTCCCAGCGGCCATCCGAGACAGCCTTTTTAATCCGGGCGAACAGTTCAGGTTCATCCTCCTTGACCATTTGGTAGAGCACCGCCTGGCTGGACATGAACTTGTATTCCGGGTACTTGTCCATCAGCTTGAGAACCGTCGAAAAGGAGCGTACTGCCTTGTGCCGCGTCTGTTCAAGATCCCACAGCCACGCCACGTCGATATGCGTATGGCCGACGCACTCGGCCACGGCACAGGGGGAAATGGACTGCCGCTTTTGATAGTACGCCTGGCCGAGGTATTCGCGGGCCGCGGCCACGGACCGGATGTAGTCCTGGTTGTGCGGATAGCGCAGGTCGAGCCGATCGATCGCGCGGGACAGGATCTCCAGCGTCGCCTCCCGGTCGCGCTCACCCTCGGGCAGCAGTACGCAACCCTGATAGGGCACCGACAGGTCGTAGTACAGCTGAGCGGTCTCCACATCCTCGTCTTCCAGGGTCAACATCAGATTCGGCGCGGCCTCGCCCGCTGCGAGCGGTGGGCAGTACCCGTTCAGGACGACGGAGAAGCGCCTGCCGCGCACCGCCTCCGCCATGCCCAGATCCACGGCGGTGTGGTTGACGTCCAGCGCCTGTTCGACCCGCCCGTCGACGCGCGCCTCAAACTGGGGGTTTGTCGCGTCCCACAATCCCTCGCGCCCGGTAATCGCGCGCAACAGAACGCGCCCGGCAAAGTCTTTCGGCACCTCGACCTCGAAACGGAAATCCTGCCAAGGCTCGGGAACGCCCCATTCTCCGCCATTTTCGAACGTCCGCCACGCACCGGCTTTGGGTGCGGTTTCAATGTCCGCGACAGAGACTTTCCGGGCCGCTCTGAAACGCGCAAGCTCGCTGAGCGTCTTTTCCACGCGCTGCCCCAACAGATTCATGATCATGGCTTACCCTCCATCGCCTCTAAGCTGGTCCCGGCCGCCGCAAGGCTCGCATATTCCCGGAACAACGCAAGGAACGTCCGGTAATTTTCCAGAGAAACCGAAGGCGGCGTCTGATGGTCAACCCCCGGGATAAAGCCGCCCGAGCGCATGACCGGTAGCAGCCTTTCAAATTCCGCCCGCATGGCGCGCTCGCCTCGGGGCATGCACATCTTGTCAAAGTGACCCAGCATCAATAGGTTCGGGTAATCCGCGCGGAGACGGTTTGCGTCCACGCCCGCCTGCCGCTCCAGCGGCAGTACGCCCTCGATGCCTGCATGCTGAAGCCATGGCGCCATCTGCGTGACGTCGCCATCCGTATCCACGAACACGCGCACGCCGCGTTCCTTCAAAAGAGGCACCAGCCGCTTGTAATAGGGCAGTAAGAATTCGTCAAACAGCGCCTTGGACAGCATTGGCCCCAGGTTATAGCTCATGTCCTCCGCGAAGGTCATGAAGTCCGGCGCGAAATACGAAAACATGGCGTCCAGCACGCGGATGTAGTAGGCCGTGAGGTCTTCGCAGATGCGGTGGAGCAGCTCCGGGTCGTCGTAAAACGCGTACAGATGGGGCTCGATGCCAAGCAGCGTCCTGGGCGCCCAGAAAAAGCCATCCAGCGTCAACCAGGTGACCGCCTCGCCGGACGCGCTCCGCTTCGCCATTTCGCGCATGCGCTTCGGGTCGGGCTGATCGGCCGGGTACAGCGTCGGCAGGATGCGCTCGTAGTCTCCGAGGCTTTTGACGATGGGCGCGCCGTGAACGGCGGGCCTGGGCGTACCGGGGGTTACGAAGGGGATCCATTCCTGCATCAGGAGATCAAGCCCCAGATGCATGCGCAACGCCTCGTCGGCGTTCAGCCCGTCGATTTCAGGGATCTCACCGAGGCCCTCTTCCTTCCACCGGGCGACCGTCAGATCCCACCAGGTCGCCCATTCGAGGATGGGCAGGCGGTCCACAGGTCGATGGTCCAACGTGCGCAAAAAGCGTTCCCTGTTTGTCATGCTGCCTCCTGATAAGGATTTGGCCGGTATAAAGCCCTTTGATCCCCGACCCGCCATGTGGTATAATCGACCGTAAAGTGAGGTTATCCGAATGCTTCTGGAATACGGCAACACGGTCGCAGAACTGGATTGGCAGCTGGACGAAAAACTGCCCACCGGGTATTCCCGCGTGTATTACGTCCAGGAAGCGGACATCATGTACCGCGACAGCAAGACCGAGTGCGCGCTCAAGCCCAACACGCTCTACGCGCTGCCCTCGTCCATTCCGTACCGCGCGTGGCGGCGATCAGACAGGGACTTTGCGGTCACGTATCTGCACATCGACTTCTTCCCGCGGGCGGTGTCCGGCCTCGTTGAGATGCCGATTCTGCCCGGCTCCGTACTCGAAAGCTTCCTGACGTGCATCTACCGCGCGGTTGAAGAAGAGAACCGCGACCTGGTCCATTCGCTGTCCGGCTCGTTCGGGACGATCTTCGAGAAGGAGGAGAACTTCATCCGCCCGTCGGGCCAGATGACGGCCACCCTCATCTACATCGCCGCGCACCTGAACGAAGATATCTCCATCAACACGTTGAGTGCGCTCACCGCATACCATCCCCACTACTTCATCAAGCTGTTCAAGCAGGACATGGGGATGTCCCCGCACCAGTACATCCTGCGCATGCGGCTGCAGGAGGCCGCGCGCATCCTGCGCACCGGCGGAACCGTCAGCGAGGCCGCGGCCAGCGTGGGTTACGCGGACACCAGCAGCTTCGCCCGCGCGTTCAAGAGCCATTACGGCGTGCAGCCCGGCCGCTTTGCGCAGCACTCGCCGCACATCCCGTAATCCGCAAGGCGGGGCAATCCCCAAAACAATCATACTATAGCATTTTGTATGAAATGGCAAAAGGGCAATAATTCCTTTTCATCATGCCTGTTTTCACATTTGCCGGACAAACTGCGGCGCAATGCACAAAACGGAACTAGCATATCTGAACTTCCGCATGAATATGTTGATTATTGACATTGTTGCAGTTTGCCGATTGTGTTATTATGTGCCTAACCTACAAATTAGGAGGTATTCACTCGTGAAGGGATTCATGAAGAGATCGTTCCTGTGCATTGCCCTAGCGCTCCTGCTTATCCTGATGTCCATGCCGGCCATGGCCGAGGTTGGTGGCAAGCTGGTCATCTGGGAGCACACTTCCCAGTTTGAGGGCGCTGGCAAAGCGGTGATCGAGGGCTTCAAGGCGAAGTACCCGAACGTGGAGGTCGACTTCCAGGTCAAGACGTCCGACCAGTACTACAACCTGCTCGCCACGGCCACCCAGGCCGGCGAGGCGCCTGACCTGTTCTGGACCAACGGCACGCTGACCACCAACATGGCCGCCTACGTGGAACAGGGCCTTTTGATGGATCTGACGGACGTGGTGGACCTGTCCCTCTTCAGCGATTCCACGCTGAAAATTTCCAAGGTCAACGACCGCTACTGGTCCAGCCCCACCGCCGAAGTCGGCGGCCGCGCGGTGTTCTACAACAAGGACATCTTCTCCAAGCTCGGCCTTTCGATCCCCAAGACCTTTGATGAGTTCGAAGCGATGCTTCAGACCATTCAGGATGCGGGCATCATCCCGATCGCCTTCAGCGGCAGCGATCCCTGGTGCGGCCTGTTCTTCTTCGAGCCCGTGCTGGCGGGCATGAACATCGACTACATCAAGGAGTACATGGAAGGCAAGACCGTCGCGATGAACGACCCCCGTGTGGTCGCCGCGCAGGATAAGATGGTCGAATGGGGCCAGAAGGGCTACTTTGGCGTCGGCTACACCGGCGTTGACGGCTCCGGCGCGATCCTTGCGTTCTCCAAGGGCGAGGCGGCCATGACCATCGACGGTACCTGGAACATCGCCACCATCTCCAAGAACAACCCGGACCTGAACTACGGCGCGTTCCAGATCCCGACGGCGGACGGCGTTGTCCCGTTCGTGGGCACCCCCTCCAACGGCTTCTCCATCAGCGCAACCACCAAGAACCCGGAAGCCGCCATCGCGTTTGAAAACTACTTCGCAAGCCTCGAGGGCCAGACCCTGTGGATCAAGGCGCTCGACTCCATCCCCTCCGTTTCCGCAATTGTATCCGAGAACCCGGTTGTCAACGACATCGCAAAGTTTGACATCATGCTGGAAAGCTGGTACAACATGCTGGTCGCCCAGGCCGCCGAAGGGGAAGCCCCGGGCCAGGTGTGGGAAGAGGATCAGACCAAGGTGTGGTCCGGCGGCCTCACCCCGCAGCAGTTGATGGACGAACTCCAGGAGCTGGAAAAGCAGTAATCTGACCAACCGTTGATCACTGCGGGAATGGCGAGGCCTTCGCCATTCCCGCAACATGTGAATGTCCTGTTGATCCATGCCGGCGTGGGGCGCATCCGGGACGCTTCCATAAGGCCTGCAACGGGATTTTCCGCAACAAAACAGGGGGATCGGCGCATGAAAAAAAATAAATCCTACGTCGGGTTTATCGCCCCGGGCTTTGTGATCTATACGATGTTCATGATCGTCCCGATTGTTTTCGCCATGTACTACAGCTTTTTCAACTGGAATGGCATCGGCCCCATGAAGTATGTTGGCCTGGCCAACTTTGAAAAACTTCTGATGGGTGGGCGCATGTCCCGGGTTTTTTATAATGCGCTGGGCAACAACTTCAAATATCTGGCCAGCGTGATCTTCGTCATCACCCCCATCCAGATCTTTTTCGCTTATGTGCTGTATATCCGCATCCGGGCGCACCGGTACATCCAGTTCATGCTGTTTCTGCCCTACGTCATTTCGACGTCCATCGTCGGCTTTTTCGCGGTCATCATCTTCGACCCCAACATTGGCTTTCTGAATACCATCCTTCAGAACATCGGCCTATCGGCCATGAGGAGCGCCTGGCTGGGGGATCCGCACCTCAGCTTCAAGATTATGGTGATGGTGGTCATCTGGTCGTCCATCGGCTCGGGCATGATGATTTTCAACGCAAACATGAAGGAGATCTCCGATTCCATCATGGAAGCGGCGAAGATCGACGGAGCGGGCGAAATCCGAACCTTCTTCAGCGTTGTGCTGCCGCAGCTTTCGTCCTCTCTCAATACGGTCATCACGCTGGGCGTCATCTATGCGCTGACGATTTTCGATATTCCGTTCATGCTGGGCGGCGTGCAGGGCGGCGTCAATAACACGATCGACTTTGTCAACATGGTGTTCTACCGGTATGCCTTCGGCGGCACTTATTTTGGCGAAACAAATCTGGGGTTCGGCTCCAGCATCAGCGTCGCCATGTTCATTATGATTCTGGCGGTCTCTGTCCTGGTCAGCCTGATCCTAAAAAAGCGAGACAACGCATAATTGAGGTGCTCAATGGCCAGAAAAAACAGCCGTCTCCTGACCCAGAGCCGGTCGGCGGTTCTCGTAAAAAACCTCATATCCTTCGTGTTGATCCTGTATACGCTGATCACGATTTTCCTGATCGGAAATGCCGTGCTGTCTTCCTTTAAGACAAAAGCGGACTTAATCACCAACACCATGGGTTTCCCGCAGGCGTTTGTTCTGGACAACTTCCGCATCGTCCTGGGAGAAGATGGGTTCCTCACGTATCTTCTCAACAGCGTGATTCTTGTGTCGCTGAGCATTCTGTTTATGGTCGCGTTATCTTCATCGGTGGCGTACGGCGTTTCGATGTTCAAATTCAAAGGCCGCGACTTCATTCAAACGTACTTCCTCGTCGGGCTCATGTTCCCGATCCAGCTGGGGATCCTGCCGCTGTTCGTGATCATGAACAAGCTGAAGCTGACGAACAACCTGCTGGGGCTCGCGCTGGTGTACTCGGCCAACATGTCCTTCTCGGTGGTCGTGTTTTCCAAATTCTTCAGCGGGTTCCAGCACGCGCTGCTGGAAGCTGCGGTAATCGACGGCGCGAACCCCCTGCAGGTGTTCACCAGGGTCGTGCTGCCGATTTCAAAGCCCGTCATCTTTACAGTAGGCCTGATCAACTTCGTCATGGTCTGGAACGACTTCTACATGCCCCTGGTCTTTCTGACGAAATCAACCTTGAGGACGCTGACGCTGGGCATTTACGCCTACACCGCGGACTTCCTCGCCAACTGGAACAAGGTGTTCGCGGGCGTCACCGTCGCGCTGCTCCCCATCATCATCATTTACTTCTTCTTCTCTGAACAGATCGTCAGCGGTCTCACCAGCGGCTCTGTCAAGGAATAAGGCGAACGGACCCGATCCCCAGCATCCGGCCGCATTGGCGTGAAAGCGATACGCGGAAGGCGGCACCCTCAGAAAAAAGAGGCCCTGCACAAGCGAAGAAAAGGTGGGCGGCCCTGCCGGGGCGGCAGAGCGTCCACCTTCTTGCGTATGCCGAAGCGACAAGCAAAAGGCAGACGCGCTCCGTGCCTTTTCCCTGTGCGTTTTTCAGACAGGCATCGAAGGATAAAGCGAGTGTTGTCTTGGCTGCTTTTGCAACCGAACGGGCAAAAGCATAAGGGAGCCACAGTTTCACCCCGCCGGGAGAAACTTGTCCTTCTGCCGTTTCCGTTCTCCGATGCGCCCGGCCCGGGGTTATCGATGCCGAGACACACGAGCCGTGAAACGCACGCCGACAGCAGCCGGCATCGGCCCTGTGAGCGAAAGCCGGAAGCTGCATGGCATACTGCCGCGTTCTGCTTTCTCCGATTCGGGAGATTATATCATCGCCGCGATCCGGAGAATTTTGCCGGGATTCAACCTTGAAGCATGGGCGGTAAATGTTCTATTGAACGTTGCGGCTCATATAACGTAGCGCTCCCCTATTCAGAAAGAGGTGCTGTGTTACTTGAACCGCAACGTTTGAAACCCTTGTATGGGTATGGGCGCTACCGCGGGCGCTTGTTCATCAGGTCTGCCAGCGGGTAGTCGCCCAAGCGCTTGACCTCAAAGCCGTTCTGCTTGAATTCTTCGTAGTCGAAGGCCTCCAGCTCGTCGATGGCCAGCTTGTGGAACTCGTAGAAATTTGGCCACCACTCGTAGCCGTCGCCAAGATTGTTGTTCAGGAATGCGTCGGCCATCTCAATGCCCATCTGCGGCGCGACGTAGAAACCGCCCATCGCCAGCACGTTGCAGCCGTTGCCGGTGATGCAGCGCTTCGCCGCCGGAACGCTTTCCGCGACCGCCGCGTGGACGTGCGGGCACTTCGAAGCGGCGATGTGGATGCCCATGCCCGTGCCGCAGAAGATCAGCGCGCGCTCGAACTCGCCTTCCGAGATCTTGGCGCCCACTTTCAGGCCGATGCGGTGGAACATCTCCGGTTCCTTCTCCTCCAGCGAGCGCACGCCGATGTCCGTTACCGTCCAGCCGTTCTCCTTCAGGTGCGCGACCACCGCTTCCTTCAGTGCGAAGCCCGCAAAGTCGGCGCCTACCAATACCTGCTTATCCTTGACCGTCTTCATTGAAGCATCCCTCCCGCATGTATTTCCGGAAACTTATTCAACAGCCGGAGCTTCCCGGTCGAAACCAAAGACGCTCAGGAACCGCTCATACTGTGCCTGCCACCGCGCCGCGTCTTGGGGCAGGTATTCTCTGGTTTCAAAAGAGGCGGCGACCAGGGCGCGGCCCTGCTTTATGGAGGAAATATCGCCGTGGGCCAGCATCTGCACCAGGATATTTCCGATGGAGGTGGCGTCGGCAGGCCCGGCCACGACGCGCCGACCCAGCGCGTTGGCCGCGAACTGCGCGCCGAGCGCGTCCTTCGATCCGCCGCCGACGATGTTGACCGCTTCATATTGCCGGCCCGTCAGCGCCTCAATCCGCTCCAGCACCAGGCGGTATTTCAGCGCAAGGCTCTCGTACACCAGCCGGAAAAATGCGCCGGGCGTTTCTGGCGCGCGCCCGGTTGTCTCACGGCAGGCCTCCCGGATTTTTCCGGCCATGCCTCCGGGGTAGTAGAACCTCGGATCGTCGGGGTCGAGAAGGAACTGGAAGGGCTGCGCCGCCATTGCTTCCGCCTGCATCCGGTCGTAATCGAACCTTTGACCGAGCAGTGCGAAGTCCCTTTGCAGCTCCTGCAGCAACCATGAGCCCATGACGTTTCGGAGGATGCGGTGGTGCCCCGGAAAGCTGCCCTCGTTGGCGATGTTCCACCGGAAGCCTGTTTCACAGATGACCGGTTTGGGGTGCTCAACGCCGACCAACGCCCAGGTGCCGCTGGAGATGATCGCGGCGTTTGCGCCCAGCGGCGAGGCGAGGAAGGCGGACGCCGTGTCGTGCTCGCAGACGGACACGAAGTCAAATGCCGGAATCCCTTCGAGCGCGCCCCGACCGGTCACGGTGCCGGGCATCACGAGAGGCGCGAACAGCGCGCGGGGGATGTCGTAGGCGGCAAGAATCTCGTCGATCCAGTCTCGGGTTTCCCAATCCAGCATCTGCGTCTCCGCAGCCAGCGTGTACTCTGTGACGGCTTCGCCAGTGAGCGCGTAGCCCAGAAGATCCGGCAGGAACAGAAGGCGATGGGCTTTCTCAAACAGGTATTGCTGCCCGGCCTCGCGCATCGCGGCCAGCTGCATCAGCGTATTGAAGGGCGCGATCTGGTTGCCCGTGCAGGCGTAGAGCGCGCGGGGGCTCATTTTTACGTAAATCTTCTCCGCGTACGTTTCGCCGCGCGGGTCGCGATAGGAGCGGACGGGGAAGAGCAATTCCCCATTCGGGTCGATGAAGGAAAAGTCGTTGTTGAAGCTGTCGATTCCAAAGGAATCGACGCCTGCCTCGCCTGCGGCCTTCAGGATGCCCTCCGACATCTGCCGGAAGATGCCGAGAAAGTCCCAGTACAGCGCGCCGCGCACCTTGACGAGCGTGTTGGGGAAGCCGAACACGCTTTGAATGCGCAGGCGGTCGCCGTCAAAGGCGCTTGAAAACAGCTTGCCACTGCTTGCGCCCAGGTCAAAGGCCAAGAAATTACGCATCGGCTGCTCCTTTGGCCGCTGGTGTTTTGAAAGCTAGATCAGGTTTTTGCAGATGCCGCAGAAGGCGTCGGCCTCGATGCGCTCCAGCATCGAGTACGCGCCGTAGATGTCCGGCCCGGAGACCACCACGCCGTGCAGGGGCAGGATCATACCCAGCGGCTTCTTCTCCGCCAGCTCGCGGCGCGCGTCAAAGTACTTGTACACGTTTTCGGCCAGCTGCGGCGTATAAGCCTTGGTCCACTCGATGCACTCCACATAGCCGCGGCCCATCGTCGCCTCGGTAACGTTCGGGATGGGCTTGGAGAAGGCGACGTAGGGCATGCAGTAGAACGGATGGGCGTGGATTGTCGCGCCGATGTTGGTGAAGCCGGACAGCAGCTTTATGTGCATGTCCGTCTCGCGGGACAGCTTCCCCGTGCCCTCCAGCACGTTTTCCTGATAGTCGATCAACAGTATGTCTTCCGGCGAAAGACAGCAGTGCTTCCGCTCGGACATTAACGACGGTGTCACCAGAATGCGGTTTTCCGCCACGCGCACCGCGAAATTGCCGCCGGCGGCGTTGGTCAGGCGGCGCTCCCACATGAGTTTCGCCGTCAGGCACATTTCCTCGCGAATTTCCAGATAGGATAGGTCCATCTCGAAACCTTCTTTCCGATCAGATTCTCCGAATGGATACCGAACCCAGCAACGCCTTCGCGCGGGCCAGGTCAAACCCCACCGAGAGCGGGGACTCCGCAGTGGCGGCGGAGCAGGCGGTGGCGAAGGCGAGCGCCTCTTCCGTGGGCATGGCGTTCTCCGTGGCGTGCAGCATTCCGGCCATGAAGCAGTCGCCGCAGCCGACCGTGTTGTACACGTCCACTTCCGGCGGCTGGATGCGGTACAGCGCGTCCCCCGCGCGGACGATGGAGCCGCCACCGCCCATCGTCACGGCGACGATTTCGATGGAATGCTTATCCAGCGCCGCGATGGCCGAAACGACGTCCCGGTCGCTTGCGAGCGGCCGGCCAATCAGCTCGGCCAGCTCGTCCCGGTTGGGCTTGACCAGGTACGGGCTCTGAGCCACGCACTGTTTCAAAGATTCGCCGCTGGCATCCAGAAACACCTTGAGGTGTTTCTCCGAAAGACGGTCCATGAGCCGGTTGTAGATGAAAGGGTCGGGGAAATTCGACGCGTCACCGGACAGCGCGAGCAGGTCGTCTTCTTCAACCTCCGCCTCGAGCAGGCGGTAAAGCTCCGCCGTTTGCGCCAAGGTGGGCTGCGGGCCACGGTCCGATATAAGGGTGGAATCCTTCGTGTCCCGCTCCACCAAAAGGTAGTTATCGCGGCTTTCGCCCTCGCGGGAGTACACAAAGCGCGGCATCACGCCGTCGGCCTCCAGCATTTCGATGATGCGCCGCCCGTTCAATCCAAACCCGAAGCCGAACGCCCGGGACGGCGTACCCATCACGTTGAGGTTCATTGACACGTGGGTTCCCTTCCCGCCCATCGTGACCGCCTTCGTCTGGATGCGGTTGGTGATGTTGCGGACGAACCGGTTCAGGTAAATGATGTTGTCTATGGCCGGGTTGAGCGTAAGGGTGTTGATCATCGAGCAAACCCCTTCAAATGCGTTAGCGCACACGCAAATTATCAACACTAATATTATAATCCATTGTCATATATATTTCAACCGGTTTCCAATAAATATTTTTGCAAATGTATTGACAATGCGCCGAAACCTGTGTTAAATTCCAAGGCAGGGTGAAACGAATGGCAAAAGTGACAATACAAACCATAGCACGGGCCGCGCGGGTCTCGGTTGGAACGGTGGACCGGGCGATCAATTCCAGGGGCCGCATCAAGCCCGACACCAAGATGCAGATCCTCCGGATCGCTGAGGAGTTGGGCTACACCCCCAATAAGATTGCAAGCGCGCTGGGCAGGCAGCGGAAATTCAAAATCGGCGTGCTCATCCCCCGGTATCCCGCCTTCTTTTTCCAGTACTTGCGCATGGGAATCGTTAAGGCCGCGGGCGAACTCGCCGACTACGGCGTGATCGTCGAAGAACTGTTTACCGATTGGCTGGATGTAGCCGAGCAGCGCGCGGTGCTGGATGGGCTGGACGCCGGCGACTATGACGGTATCGCGTTGATTGGCAGTGGTGATGAACTGGCCGACTCCATCGACAGGCTGGCGCGCGCGGGTGTGCCGGTGGTCACCTTCAACTCTGATGTGCGCGCCAGCGGGCGGCTGTTTTTCGTGGGCGAGGACGCGTACAAATCCGGCCGGCTGGCCGGCGACATGATGGGCAGGCTCCTGGGCGGCAAGGGCAAAGTGGCGGTTTTTGTCAGTTTTTACAATCCTGGCGCTTCGACGAACCGCCGGGACGGCTTCCGGGACGTGCTGCGCGAAAATTACCCCGGCGTTGAGATCATCTGCGAGCGGGAGTACCGGGATGTGGAAACCGTCGCCTACGCAGCCATGGAGGATGTGTTCAAACGCTACCGGGGCATCGACGGCATCTTCTCCAACAGCTCCACTGGCTCCGTCGCATCGGGGCGGTTCCTTGAGGACAAAACTCCGGCGCACAAGCCCGTCGTCATCGGCTACGACGTCACGGAGGAAGTGGAAGGATACCTGGAGCGCCAGGTTTGCGACATGATCATCGACCAGGATCCCCGCAAGCAGAGCTATTATGGCGTGCGGCTGCTGGCCAGGCACCTGATCGAGCGGTGGACGCCTGCCAGGCAGGAGCAGTTCATCCGGGTCAAGATGGTCATGCGTTACAATGCGTCGGAGCATTCGATGACCCGGGATATGAGCGAGTGGATTCTCGAATAGAAAGTGTTAAGATGGTATTGACAAGTTCTGTTAAGCGTACTATGCTTTGTTGTGAGGAACATACAAAGGCTATGGTGCACCCAAATGCGTGTGCGGTTACGCGGAAGGCGGCAGAAACGGCGAAAGATCAGGCGGGTTTATTTTTAGCCAGTTGCGTGTGCGGTAACGCAGAATCGTGAAAGTTTTTTTACCCGTCGGGGGTAATTAAATACGAGGAGGTACCTGTTCTATGAAGAAAGCACTGGTCCTGGTTCTCGCGCTCATCATGGCCCTGTCCGTGACCGTCACCGCCTCCGCAGCCAAGTACAAGGTCGGCCTTTCGATGGACGACCTGAACACCGAGTTCTGGCTGGGCAACTACAACGCCATCTATGAGAAAGCCAAGGAACTGGACGTGGAGATCGTGGAAGCCATCGCCAACGGCGACGCCAATGTGCAAAACGACCAGATCGCCGACCTGATCGCCCGCGGCTGCCAGGCGGTCATCTGCGCGGCGGCGGACAGCGCGGCCATCGACGTGGCCATCAAGGAATGCCTGGACAACAACGTCTACATCATCATGGACAACCGGCCGACCTCGGGCGAGAGCGTGCCCTCCGCGCAGATTCTGTCGGATAACCAGCAGATGGCCTACGACGAGATGACCTGGCTCATCGGCTACGCCAAGGCCAAGGGCATCACCTTCAATAATGCCATCATGCTCATCGGCGACCTGGGCGACGAAAACGCCATTCAGCGCTACAACGGCTTCACCGCCGCGATCAAGGACAACCCGGGTGTGGTCAACGTCGCGGTCGAAGTGCCCACCGAGTGGAATCAGGAAGTCGCGCTGGCCGGTCTCCAGAACGCGCTGCAGGCGCATCCCGACGTGGACCTGATCATCACGCCTTCCGACTTCCTCTGGACGCCCATCCAGTCGGCGCTGGAGCAGGCAGGCAAGTGGGGCAAGATCGGCGACGCCAACCATGTGGCGGTCATTTCCTTTGACGGCGACGTCAACGGCATGCAGATGATGAAGGACGGTTACTGCTGGGCGGACGCCGCGCAGGGCTCCATCACCCAGGGCCAGATGTGTGTGCAGGCGGCCGTCACGCTGATCGACGGCGGCAAGCTCGAAGCGGTTGACACGATCGACCCGGGCATCATCGCCAACCTTGAGAACTTCGACCAGGTCAAGGAAACCGTCTGGGGCTGGGCCGGCGTCAAATAATCGGCCTGGGAATAACGCAATTGGGGGATGGCCGGATGCGCCGGCCTTCCCCCGAGTGGAGGGGTTATTAAGGTGAGCGCCAGCAAGACACACGCCCGGAGCGTGGCTTCCGCCAGGTTCCAGCGGTTTGTCGCCGACAACGCGATTCTCTTCATCTGGATCCTGTTTTTTGCGTATGCGTTTCTGTTCGTCGATGGATTCGGCTCGGCGTACAACCTGAAAAACTACCTGACCACCTGCGCGCCGCTTCTGATCGCGGCATCGGGTCTGACCGTGGTCGTGTTGAACGGCGGCATCGATTTTTCCATCACATCGGTCATATCCCTGGTCAGCACCATTTGCGCGTTCATCATGGTGAAGTCGCCCGTCAAGCAGACAACCACGGGCATCGTGCTGGCGATGGTGGCCGGCGTCGGGATCGGCGGTTTCGTGGGCGTGATCAACGGCCTGGCCGTATCCCGGCTCAAGATGCCCTCCTTCGTCGCCTCGCTGGCGACAATGCTGGTTTTTTCGGGCATCGCGGTCTGGTTCGGCAGCGTGTTTTACGACAAGGTTTCGCTCAGTGGTCTGCCCGCCGGCTTTACGATGCTGGGGGGCAAGGGCGGCTATTTCTGGCTGCCCTGCGCCATCGCGGCCGCGTTCTTCCTGTTCGTCCAGTGGCTTCTGTCCGCCACCAACTTCGGCCGGCGCGTCTACGCGGTAGGCGTCAACCCCAATACCGCCAAGGTCAGCGGAATCCCGGTCAGGCGCACGATCTTCCTGGAGCTTTTGCTTTGCGGCCTGATGGCGGGCGTCGCGGGGCTCATGTTCACCGCGAAGAACCAGGCGGGCATCACCACGCTGGGAGACGACATGTTCATCGACATCGTGGGCTCGGTGGTCATCGGCGGCACAAGCCCGGCGGGCGGCTTCGGATCGGTGAAGAAGACGCTGTACGGCGTACTGTTCCTGGTGCTTCTCAGCAACATCCTGAACCTGATGGGCATCACGTACACGCTGTACAACGTCGTAAAGGGCTCCTTTATCCTGGTCGCGGCGGGCCTGGAGCTGGTCACGCGCCAGATGAGCGAACGCGCGGCGGCCCGCGTGGTCCGGGCTTAAAGGGGAGGTTAGCGAAATGTCAGAATGCGCGCTGGAGCTTAAGGACATCCGGAAAGGCTTTTACGGCATCGAGGTCCTGCACGGTATCAACCTGTCCTTCCAGAAAGGTGAAATCTACGGCCTTGTGGGCGAAAACGGGGCCGGGAAATCGACGCTGATGAACGTCATCGGCGGCGTGTTTTCGCCCGAGTCGGGCGCAATGTCGATCGGCGGCCGGGAGTACCGGCCCGCGACGCCCAAGGACGCGCGGACGGCCCGCATCGCGTTCATCCACCAGGAGCTGAACCTCTTTTCCAACCTGACCGTCGCGGAGAACCTCTTCATCGACGAACTGCCCAAGAACAAAGCCGGGGCCGTCGATTATTCATTCATGCACGACCAGGCGCAGAAGCGCCTGACCGAGCTGGGCATGGACGTAAGCCCGCGTGCGATCGTCGATACGCTGCCGATGGGCGTGCGCCAGACGGTGGAGATCGCCAAGGCGCTGATGATGGACGCGGAGATCATCCTGTTCGACGAGCCGACGACGTCGCTCTCACACAAGGAGAAGGAGCACCTGTTCGGCGTCATCCGCTCGCTGAAGCAAAAAGGCGTCACCGTCATCTACATCTCGCATATCCTGGAGGACGTGTTCCTCTTATGCGACCGGGTTTCGGTGCTGCGCGACGGCGCGATGGTCGCCACGATCGACAGGAGCGAGCTTTCCAAGGACGACATCGTCAGCCTGATGGTGGGCCGGGCGCTTGAAAACGTGTACCCGACGGTGGAGAAGGAGATCGGGGGCGTATTGTTCGAGGCGGACGGCGTCAGCGTGCCGCCCGCGATCAAAAACGTCAGCATGAAGCTTCGCCGCGGCGAAATCCTCGGCATCTTCGGGCTGATGGGCGCCGGGCGGACGGAACTGGCGCGGGCGCTGTACGGCTTGGACAGGATCGCGTCCGGCTCGCTCAGGCTGTCCGGGTCGGCGCTTGACAACCCGACGCCGGAAAAGTGCATCGGGCGCGGGATGGCATTCATCACCGAGGACCGCCGCAAGGAGGGTCTTCTGATGCCCAAGCCCGTCGAGGACAACTTGATTTTGGTCAAGCTGACCGACATCATGACGAAGCTGGGCGTCGTCCGCAGGCGCGAGGTTTCGAGGATCTCGGACGATCTGATCCGGCGGCTCTCCATCAAGGTCTCCGATAAGCGGCTGCAGCACGCGGCCAACCTGTCGGGCGGAAACCAGCAGAAAGTGGTCATCGGGAAGTGGCTTTGCAAGAACCCCCGGATGCTGATCATGGACGAGCCCACCCGGGGTGTGGACGTGGGCGCGAAGTATGAGATCTACGCGCTAATCCAGGACTTGGCGAAGCAGGGCTCTGGCATCCTGTTCATCTCCAGCGAGATGGAGGAGTTGATGGGCATCTGCGACCGGATCCTGGTGATGAAAAACGGCGAGCTGTCGGGTGAACTGATGAAGGGCGAGTATGATCCCAAAAAGATCATGTACTACGCGCTGACGGGAGGAAACGGCAATGCGTGAAGGCGGCAGGAGGTTTTCCCTCGAATTTATCGTCAAATATGGCGTGTATTCGATCTTTGTCATCATGGCCATCGTGTTCTCCTTCAGCAACCGCAACTTCCTGACCGCGTCCAACATCCTCCTGCTGCTCCAGCAGAGCGTGCCGCTTTGCCTGGGCGTGGTAGGCATGGCTTTTGTGATGATGGATGGCGGCATCGACATCTCGGCCGGGTCCAACATGTACCTGTCGGCCGCGACGGGCGCATTGGTGATCAAGGCGATCTACGACGCGGGCGGCGATACTTCAAGCTTCTTCTTTTACGCGCTGATCCTCCTGGTTTCGGCCCTCGTGGGTTCTTTGATCGGCCTTGTCAACGGCGTTCTGGTCTCCCGCTTCAACATGCTGCCCTTCATCGTGACCCTGATTATGACCAGCATCGCCCGCGGCCTTGGCATGTTCATCACCAACGCCAAGCTCATCATCATCAATACCATGGGCTTCAAGCTGACGGACAAGACGTTCCTGGGCATCTCAATCCTCATCTACTTCGCGCTCATCGGCGTGGGCGTGTTCCATTATGTGATGCGCTACACCGCCTTCGGCTGCCAGCTCAAGGCGCAGGGCAACAACCATGAAGCCGCGATGAAGCTGGGCATCAACGTCAAGGGGAACCAGCTCAAGGCCTACGTCATCTGCGGCGCGCTGTGCGGACTGGCGGGCATGCTGTCGGCCGGTTCCAACGGATCCGTGCCCAGCTCCTTTGCCAGCGGGAACGAGTTCATCATCATTCCGGCCGCGGTGCTGGGCGGCATCTCGCTATTCGGTGGCAAGGGCTCGATCTTCCCAGGCTCAATCATCGGAATCCTTTTGATCTACACGATCGTCAATGGCCTGACGATGATGTCGGCGAACCCCTACGTGTACACCATCGTGCGGGGTGTCATCATCTTCCTGGCCGTCATGGTCGATTCGATGAACTACAAGGGCGAACTGAGGTAGTGGAGGCGCGCATGAACCACCATATCACGCAGCGGATGGCAAAGCGGCGGCTGGACGGCCTGGGCATGGCGTATGAGGAACTCTCAATCGGAAACGGCTGGACGCTCATTCTGACCCAATACGGCGGGCGGGCGCTGGGGCCGTTTCGCGGCGAGGACAGTGAAAGCTACTTCTGGCTGAACGGCGCGTTCGGGGAGGAAGAGGCGTTTGGTCAATTCGTCGAAGGCCGCAGGTGGAACTTGGGCGGCGAGCGGTTTTGGATCAATCCGGAGCTCAAATTCTTCTGCCAGGCGCCCGAGCGCTTCGACGAGACCTACACGGTCCAGCCGCAGTTGGACCCGGGCAGCTATGTCCTGGAAAAAGGGGACAATTGCGTTCGCCTCGAACAGAGCGCCCGGCTGCGGGAGTTGGGCGGCGAGGCGGTCAAGGCGTTCCGGGTCAAAAGGCGGTACACCCCGGCGGCGTACCCGCTGGCCTGGATGGATGCGTTCAAAGGCGCCGGGCTCGACTACTGCGGTTACACGCAGGAGATCACCCTCGAGGATGCCTCGCTCGAAATCCCGATCTGTCTGGAGCCCTGGACGATTTGCCAGGTCAACCCGGGCGGGAAATTTGTGATTCCCTTCTTCGGTGCGTTTCAGTTTGACGATTACTACGATCCCGTCGAGGAAATGCAGCGGGTGAAGCGCGGCTATGCCGAGCTGGACGTCACCGGGTACCGCAAATACAAGACGGCTTATAAATCCGCCGCGACGTTTGGCAGGATTGCGTATGTCGCCCGCTTCGGGGAGAAGTGGTCCGCCATGATTCGCAATTACTACAACGATCCTTCCGTTCCCTACGTTTCGGAACCGTGGAACCAGTTGGGCAGGCGCGGCGCGTCGGCTTATTTCTACAACGATGACGGTTCCAACGGCGGGTTTGGGGAGTTCGAGCATGGCGGCCTGACGATCGGGCCGGGCGCCGGGCGCGAGAAGAGCGTGGACACGTCGTCCCTATGGTTCTTCTTTGGTACTGCCCAGCGGATTGGGGACGTGATGCGCGCCCTGCTCGGCATCGAATACGAGTTTCCGGGCGGCTCGGATTGACGGACGGGCGTTGCCCTTGGTCAGCGAGTCGGACGGATTGAGGCCGCCCGCGATTTCACCCGAATACCCCATGGAATTTTCTCACGCCCCACCGCCTGCCTGAGCGTTTCGTTGAGGTCGACCAAGAACGAGCGAACATACCGGTCGCATGCGATCTGCGTGCTGGGGGACCCTGGGAGCGTGGAATTACCCTTGATCTCCGCGCCCCGCGCGCACAGGTTACTCGCGAAGGAGCGCCAGACCGCATGCAGACCGCGGCGTTCCACGTTCGCCGCCACGCAGGCCTTCTCATTCGCGGCGGGTGGATTTCTGCCGCTCAGGGGCTTGCTGGTCTGAGCGGCGGTCGAGCCGGGGACCGCCTGTGCCGATTGCCCTGGCGTTGAGCGGGATTGTCCGTTAGCCGGACGCCGTCTTCGTCGTACGATGGACGAGGTTCTTCCCGTCCACCCGAATCATGTTCTTTGCAGTCTTTACGGTACGATTCTCGTCGTCGATATCGCCCCGCTTTAACGCCGGCGCTTCACCCGCTCCTGGCCCGGTCTTCAGAATGAGAAGGCATCCCCAGCCGTGGCGGAGACGAGGCGTGTCGCTCTCCTCCTCGGTAAAGGCCGCCATCAGCTTTTCCTGCCATAGGGATAGACCACTTTGGCGCTGCGCAACTGGGTGGCATCTGCGGGCCCCGCACGGGATTGCGCACGATCAGACCGGTCAGCATCGCACGCTCGAAAATCCGGCTGAGCAGCAGTTTCTACTTTTTGATTGTAAACGCGCTCGCGGCTTGCAGGCGGTTGACGTACCCGTGAATAGGCTCCGGCCGTTTTGCCTGGATATATCCATCCGATGACAGTTGCCATCGGAAGGACCCTGCTCAAAAGAGACTGCCATCCGATTTTCCGCGAATCGAACGGCAGCCTCTTTCTGGTCTTTCTGCCATCAGAACTACCCCTGTTAAAGCCAAACACCGATGTCAACCATCGGCGAGACCCTTGATTGATGAGGCTTTGCAGGCTCGTTCGGGACGATCTAGGCCGGTGCCTTCAGCCACTCGGCCTGTTCCGGGAAGAAAACCTGCGCAAGCCTTTGCAGCAGGGAGTTGGGCAAAGTCAATGCCTAAACGGGGTCTTGGTGATGTTGATCGGGTGCTTTGCGGTGGTTTTTGCGGGTTGGGACTGATTTCGGAGGAGAACGTTGGTTGGCATCTCTGATTCGGGATCAGCGTATGGAAAAATGAGCGGAAAAAGCGGCGACGCTTTGTACGGGTGCATAAAATGGCGATGGCGGCAGAATGTCAGCGCAATGTCGGAGAGGATTTCGAGAATTCTTCGTACCGGTATCGCGGATCTCAGATCCGGCGCAGGCCTAATTTGCGTTTGCCCAGGCGAGGCGTATTGCTTCTTGATATCGCTGGATATACTTGACTTTCCATTTGTTTTAGTGTAATACTAATATTTGTGAAATTCGGCCATCACTTTCCCATCCCCCTTTTGGCAGCTATCAATAGAGCCATAGAAAGGCGAGATCAAATGCTAAAAAAAGCGGCCGCTGTGATGTTCATAATCCTCGCTTGCTTCTTCCTGCCGCTATTCGCGCAATATGAAACGGGGAAAGCGGAAACGCCGGATTCTCCGTATGCATTCGATCTGAATTCGGCTGCAGCAGCGCATTCGAATATAGTCGTTTCCTGCGAGGAATTGCAGGGAGTGACTTTTCTCGGAATAACTGGGCTGGAAGAGAATGCTGACTATCTTGTTTCGGCTACGGATGTAATAATAAAAGAAAGCTTTCTTGCGACGCTGTCCGTTGGAATTCATGATATTACGCTGAATTTCAGCGCAAGCACACAGAAAACGGTGTCCGTCGACGTTGTTGATACAACGCCCGTTTGCAGCGTATCCCCGGTATCGGCGGTGTTTAATCGGACCGAAACCAGTCCGCAGCATACCGATCTGGTTTTTACGCTCTCGATGGCGTACACCGAGTTCTCGGGGATCCAGGGGTTGAGCGCGGAAGACTATACAAAAGATGCCAATGAAGTAACTGTCTCCAAGGAGGCGCTCAGCCGCCTTTTGCCCGGCGAAAACACCCTCGTGTTCAATTTCACAAGCGGCGGTAGCCGCTCCGTGGCGATCATGGTGTCTGACGATTCCATCACGGCCTCGATTTCTCCGGATAACGCGGTCTTCGATTACGCCGCCCCCGGGGATGTCCTGATCGCGGTGAGCACAACGGGCTGCTCGCTCACCGGCGTCGAGGGCCTGACAGAAGGAAGGGACTATTCGCTGGAAGGAGACAACGTCGTTCTTCTGAAGGCGTACCTTGAAACGCTCAAACCCGGGCAATACACGCTGTATTTCCAATTTGACTATTATAGCGCACAGGCGCTTTCGCTGCAGCTAGTCGAAACGAGTCCGGTCGCTTCCCTGTTGCCGCAATCAGCCACCTTTGACAAGTACGTCAACGATCCGCGCCATGCCGATATCTCCGTTGCGATGACCGCGAACGGACATGTGTTTTCCGGGATCGCCGGGCTGGAAGCCGGAAGCGATTACACCGTTTCCGGGGACACCGTTACGATCTCCAAGGATTCCCTGAATGCGATGGAGAATGGCACACACACGTTCCCGTTTCAGTTTGACGGGCACCGCTACGCTCTGTTTGACGTAGAGATCCTGAATTCGGAGCCGGCGTTCACCATCAACGAGGCCGCGCTGGCGGACGGCTCCGGCGCAGGATGGAGCTACGCCGACGGCGTCCTGGCCATTTCCGGCAGCGGCCTGACGCTCAGCGGCTACTCGGGCGACGCGCTCCGAATTGAGGTTGCCGCCGCCGTAACGGACGTTGCGCTGAGCGGCGTGGATCTTGAGGACTGTAACTTTGTATATGCCGGCGGCCCGACGGGCACGCTGCTCATTTCAATGCAGGGCAGCAATGAAATGCACGGCGGGATCGAGGGCGTCAACGGCAATCTGACGTTTGGCGGCAGTGGGTCGCTGAAGGTTGTCTCCGGGCAGGAGGCCGCCGTCTGGGCCGGGAAAATTACGGTCCGGAGCGGATCGCTGACCGCGCTCGCCGTAAGCGGCGGCAGCACCGATGCTTACGGGCTGCGAGCCATGTCCACCCTCATGATCAGCGGCGGAACGGTCGTCGCCGGCGGCAGCAGCGGCAATGGTTACGCCTATGGCATCATGGCGGACAGCTTCATCACCACCGCCGGAACCGTTGCCTCGACCGGGGCGGTTCGGAGCGGCAACAGCCGCGGTTATGCCCATGGCATCATGGCGGGCAGCATCAGCATCACCGGTGGGACCATTGCCGCAACCGGGGACGGGAGCGCCGGCAGCGGGAACTACGGCTATGGCATGCACGGGCGAAACATTTTCATTGACGGAGGATCCGTCACGGCCAATGGGGTCGGGTCAAACGGGGGCGGCTTCGGGATTTACTCCTACGAGACCGCGACTTACGCAAACGGCACCGTTCACGCCACGGGGAATTCTGAAGGAATCTCCTTCTTGGGGGACGTTTCCGTACTCGGCGGAAGCGTTACGGCTTCGGGCGACTACGGCGGACTCGAATCGCAGAATGGCCGGGTGAAAATCTCGGGCGGATCCCTCACGACCACAGGTGACGGTTGGGGAATCAGCACCCAGGCCGGCGACATCCTCTTTGATGGCGGCACGTTCGATAGTAGCGGCGGAGTATTTTCCCGTTCCGGGAAGATCGCGGTAAGTGCCGGCTCTATGAAGCTACGGGATAGTGTGGTGATGGCGAATAAAGGCGCGATCGAAATCAGCGGCGGGGAGGTTGTCGCCGAAAGTTTTGCCGCATATGAGGGCGATGTCCGGATCACAGGCGGAGATGTTACCCTGAATGGCGAAGGGAATTGTATCGATTCGTATTCCGGGAACATTTCTGTAAGCGGCGGCAAGTTGACCGCAAGGAGCAGATGGGACGGATCTTACGCGCTGCTGGCGCGGGATGGACAAATCGACATCAGCGGCGGCAATATAAAGGCCTGCGGAGGGAGAGGCATCGCCGCTTCCGACGGCGTTTCTCTATCGGGAGCGGATACCTATGTGCGGGCGGCCGGAAGCATTTCCGCATTTGGCGTTCTCACTGTCAATGGACACCTGGAGGATGTAACCGGCTGGAGACACGGGGTCTATGAGAATGGGACTCTGAGGAAGATCGACACGCCGAAAAACTTGTACATCGACGGCGAAACCTATGACGCGGCCGATCTCTCGGAAGACCTGGAGGGGGATGGCTGGCGTTGGTCCTGGGAGGCACCCGAGCTTTTGCTGGACGGCTATTCGGGCGGCTTTGTTGGCTGTGCGGATGCATCGCCGTTCAGGCTGCGCCTGAAAGACGGGACGGCAAACAGTGTATCCGGCGAGATTGACGCGCCTTCCCTGGACATATCGGGCGGCGGTTCGCTTCGCGCGGACGTTCTGGCGGTTCCGAATGGTTCGATCTCCATTCATAACAGCGCGGTGCTCGTCCGCGGCCATACGGCCGCCAGCCTGGATTTGACGGGCGCGCTGCTGTTTACAGGAACGGATCACGTCTATACGCTGGAGCGGGACGCCGTTCTCACGCAGTCGCTGCATCTGCCGGAAGGCAACACGTACATCGTTCCGGCGGGGCGCAGCATTCAGGTGGAAGAAGGCGCCAGCCTATACGTGGCGGGTGTGCTGGTCAAGGACGGAACGATCACCGGAACGCTGCTGGACGGGAACGGAAACCCCTTCAAGGTGTCGGCCGTTACGGTCCAACCGGAAACCGCAAACCTATACGTTGGGGATACCCTCCCGCTGGCCGTTGGGGTAACCCCGAATTATGCCGAGGATCAATCGGTGACCTGGAGCAGCGACGACGAAACTGTGGCCGAGGTTGACAACTCCGGTGTCGTTACGGCGCTCAAAGCGGGCAGCGCTACCATCAGCGCGACGGCCGCGGATGGCAACGATGTGAGCGCGGGTTGTCAGATTACCGTCATGCAGTATGCCAACGGCATGACTTTGGACAAAGCCGGCGCGGCGATGTATACCGGCGAGACGCTAACGCTGCACGCGACGATTTCGCCCGATGGGACCAATCCGAACGTAACCTGGACCAGCAACGACGGGGCCGTGGCAGCGGTCAGCAGTTCCGGCGTAGTATCCGCGCTGAAAGCGGGGACGGCGACGATTACCGCGACGACCGTGGACGGAAGCAACAAGAGTGCGAGTTGCCAGATCACCGTAAAGCAGTACGCCACCGGTGTGGCGCTTTACAAGACCAGCGCAACGATGTACACCGGCGGAAAGCTAAGAATGCAAGCGACGGTTTCTCCCAGCGATACGAGCGATAAGAGCTTGACCTGGTCGAGCAGCGATACGGCCGTGGCGACGGTGGCAAACGGCTTGGTCACAGCGATCAAAGCTGGCAATGTGACCATCACCGCGACGACTGCGGATGGCAGCAACAAGAGTGTGGCCTGCGAAATCACGGTTTGGGTTCTCGAGACGGGCGTCACGATCGGCCCAGTCAGGGAGGCGCTGCTCAAGCCGGGGGACATACTGATGCTCTCGGCAAACGTGCAGCCCGAAGACGCCCATGACCGCAGCGTGATCTGGGGTACCAGCAATCCGGACGTGGCGCTTGTAGACGGCGGTATGGTAACGGCGGTCGGCCGGGGCACGGCGACGATCACGGCAGTTACACCAAACTATGTCACGGCGACCTGCGAAATCACCGTGGAGGACCGGATGGTGGACCTGACACTGAGCGTGCCGGATGGCACGCCGCTCGTGAACGGCGCTTACCGCGTGCCGGTAAACGGCACGCTGCAGATCGGAACGAGCGTGAAGCCGCAGGGGATCGGCCATACCCTCTCCTACAAAACCTCCGACGGCAAGGTGGCGTCGGTGAAGTCGGGCGTGATCAAAGGCCTCAAAAACGGCCAGGCGACCATCACCGTCACCGCGAAGGATTCAAAAGGGCTGGCCAGTAAGTCAAAAACGCTCAAGATCAGCGTGTATACCCCGGTGGGCAGCGTCACCCTGCCGGGCGAGGCGCAGATGCTGACTGGGGCGGCGAAGAAGCTGACGGCGGCAATCGCCCCCTCCGGCGCCAGCGACAAGGCGCTTGCGTGGGACAGTGACAACAAAGCCGTGGCCACGGTCGCCCAGGATGGCACGGTTACGGCGCGGAAGATGGGCACGGCGAACATCACCGCGACGTCGGCGAACGGCAAGGCGGCCTCCTGCCTGGTGCGGGTGACCGACCGGGCGACGGGCGTGCAGATTGCCAGCGAGACCGGCAACGCCTATGTGGACTACAAGAAGTCCCTGCAGCTGTCGGCGGCGGTCAGCCCGGAGACGGCCTACGGCAAGGTTACCTGGAAGTCCTCCAACACAGCGTACGTGACGGTGGACGCAAACGGCCGGGTCTACGGCAAAAAGGTGGGGAAAGCCACCGTCTACGCCACCGCGGCGGACGGATCGGGCGTGCGCGGGCAGATCACCATCCAGGTCATCACCCCGGTGAAGGACGTGCGTCTGCCGGAGACGGACAAGGTCTTTGTCGGCAGGACGAAGAAGCTGGCGGCAACGCTCTCCCCCTCCAAGCCGACGTTCAAGTCGCTGAAATGGGAGAGCAATAACGAAGCCGTGGCGACGGTCGCCGCGGACGGCACGGTGACGGCGAAGGCGCTGGGTACGGCGGTCATCACGGCGACGGCGTACAACGCTCTGAGCGACAGCTGCACCGTCACGGTGGCGCAGCCGGTGACGGGCATCACGATTACGCCGCCGAAAAATGGCACGGTGGTTTACAAGGGCGAGACGACCGAGGCGCTGGAAGCGGTCGTAGCCCCCGGGAACGCCAACGACAAGAGCCTTGCGTGGAAGTCCTCCAACACCAAGCTCGCCGCGGTGGATGCGCAGGGCCAAGTGACGGGCAGGAGCGCGGGCAAGGTGAAGATCACCGCCACCGCGAAGGACGGAAGCGGCGTGGCTGGCAGCATCAGTCTGACCATTGTTTCTCCTGCAACGTCGATCAAGTTGAACAAGACCGGTGTGGTGCTCTACCAAAACGGAACCGGCGCGCAGAAGGCCCTCCAGCTTACGGCGACCCCGTCGCCCAAGGGTTCGAAATACCGAAGCCTGACCTGGAGCGTTGCAAGCGGCGACGCGGCGACGGTGGACGCATCCACCGGCATTGTGACGGCGGTAAAGTACGGCGCCGCGGTGATCCGCGCGACCACCGACAGGGGTCGCACGGCGGACTGCACAGTTACGGTGCGCACGCTGCCCGCGGCTTTTAATCTGAAGACCACTGAAAAGACGCTGGCCTTCAGGCAGAGCTTCAACCTTGGCGCGGAAACGGACTATGACGCGGGATGCACGGAAAGGGCGCTGACCTGGAAGAGCAGCAACACGAAGGTGGCCACGGTGTCTTCCACCGGCGTCGTGAAGGCGAGTAAGAGCAAGACGGGTACGGCCGTCATCACGGCAACCACGAAGAACGGCATCAAGGCCAGCTGCACGGTCAAGGTGGTCAAAAGCCTGCCCAAGGGCACGGCGGGCACGCCCGCCGTGGAGGCAGCCATACCCAGGATCGCGCTGAGGCTGACGGGCGGCGGCTACGCCACCAGTGACGGCCATGTGGCGGACGTGGACGGCAAAGGCAATGTCGAGCTGAAGTCGGACGGCGCGGCCACGCTGGAAGCGGGCGGAAAGCAGATCGTCGTGAAGGTCGAGGACGGCAATCTGGCGGAGCTGAAACTGGATAAGGACACGGGCCTGACAATCTCAACAAACACGAATGTCAAGTGGACGGTGAAAGATAGGGAAATTGCCGCGATCGATGAGGAAGGCCAACTGGCTGCTCTGCGCCTGGGGACGACGACGCTCACCTGCGATGCAAGCGACGGTGGGGAATGGACGATCCGGATCGTCGTAACGCAGCCGGATGAGGATGCGCCACGCCAGAATCCCGAGCCGTCCGCCGTACCTGAGCCGGTCATGCCGGAACCGACGCCGGAGACCGAGCCGACGGTTGCGCCGGAACCCACGCCTGCCCCCGTGCCGGCGGTTGAACCCGAGCCTGCGCCTTCTGCCGAGCCGGAACCTGCTCCCGAGACCGAGCGGGAGCCCGCTCCGGAATCCCATGTGAAACCATCTCCGGCACCCGCTGATGCCGATGCCCAAGCGGGAACTGAGGGATGACTTACCGAGGTTCTGAAGATCATTGAAGTTTGAACCTTGTGTTATGCAGAAGAATGATCATCGGACGGCCATGGTTCCAATTTTAAAGGCGGGCGGCCCAGCTATTTCAGCAAAGCCGTCCGCTTCTTCGTCATCCAGTTACGAACGAACCGCCTGCTGCAGGGTGTCGTCAACCTCACTCTCGAAGTCTGCAAATAAAACGTTAAGCCGCAAATGAGCTTGAGAGCAGAGAAAGGTGAGATGAAGAGGGCGTGCAATAGCACACGGCCTCGGATTGCGCCGGCCGGAGGGATCCGGGTAGCCGACGTCGCCCTTCGCGGGAAGGGCGTGAATTGAATCTCAATATTGAGTCGAAGCGACCCACACCACGGCGGGTTTACCAACCGGGCGTTGTCCGGCGGTGGCCCGCCGATGGACTGCGCGCGCACCTGATCGACCTCACGTTGAGACTGGCCGGCGATGCATCCATCAATGTCTTCGCCCGTACCTTCAGGCGGACCGAAAACCTGGAGCGGGTTTGCCGACGTCAGGCCTATCAGCCTGCAGACCCCACACCTTAATAAACGATGATGTGGAAGCGGCGGCAGTGCTGACTGTGATTTTGCCAATGGCGCCTGCGCGGTGTTTGAGACCAGCTTCCTGCTGCATACGAAGAAAGACGGCATGCATTTGGAGCTATTCGGCACCCGGGCGGAGTGCGGGCGGATCCGGAGATTGAGATTCGCGCCGCGTCGGGCGGTTGCCCGATGGACATGATTCCGCGCGTCACCTGCGATCGCTTCGGGCATCAGAAGCCGGTTACCGCGCAGATGAATTATTTCATCCACCGCATTCAAGACGGCATCCCGTGCGAAAACTCCGCCGAGGCAGGCTGTCTTTTTATGAAGACGATTGACGCCGCCTACCGGCCGGCAGAAAAGGGCTGTTTGGCGGAAATGGAAAAGTGACTTGAGGACGGTTCGCGGATTAACAGCTTCCGGGCAAAAAATATATGTTGGAGTGAAAAGCGGCAGAGTGCGAAGCGCAGGGCAGACCTGCTGCCTGGCAAGCTGGTCGCTTTTTTCGCTGCGCCCTCACCAACTGCCGGAGGGCGCCGTCGATATGGCCTTCGGTGAAAGTGGATTACCGGTTGCAGCTGGGCTCCGCCCTGGCGTGGCCCAGGGGCTTGGAGATGCCTGCGAGGCAATGATTGCAAAGGATGAGTGAGTTGAAAGATGCTGAACGGCCATTCGGCGCCCTTTATCTCTGAAGGCAGAAAATCCGCCTTTGGGTTATACGGAATTTCGGATTTCCAGCCTGCTGTGGAAGAATTCCCGCACCGCGGGCGTTTCGGGTTTCCGGAGCATTGCCAGCAGGGCCTTTGTGCCCGCTTGTGCCATCTCAAAAAACGGCAGACTCATGGCGGTGAGCGGCGGGTCAATCTGATCCAAGTAGGGTAGCGAGTCCAGCGCGATTACCTTGACATCTTCCGGGACACGCTTGCCGATGGCGCGCAGCGCCGTCAGAAGTTGCACGCCATAGGTGCCCCAGCAGGCGATGCATCCGTCCAGGTTCGCCGCCTGAAGGCGCTTTAACAGCGCCCCGTAATCCTGGTTGTGGAAATTCCGCGGCAGGTACAGTACGGTCTCCGGCAATCCCGCCGCTTTCATAGCGTCCCGGTATCCGTTGAGACGGTCCACCTCGGTCTTGGGCTGGTAGACACTTAGGTTGTCCTTGCTGAGGGCGCCGACGTATCCAATCCGCTGCATCCGTTTTCCAGCAGCAGATGGCAGGCCGCCAGGCCGTCCCGGTACATGTCAGACTTGATGTAACTGACGCCCGGTTCGTTGGTATAACCATAGATGACGACAAAGGGGATGGCATGGCGCTGAAACATTTCGATGTAGTCGGACTCCATGAAGTTCTGTTCGCTATGCGCCGAGGAAATGAAGATCACCCCGTCGATGCGGCCCTCCATGTAGTACTGAATGCAGCTGGCCTGTTCTCCGGCGGGATGGCTGGGGCAGATCAGCCTTGAAAGTCCCGGACGATCCTGCGAGGCCTTAAAATAAAGGGTTCCGCCGATGCCTGACATCGGCGTCTTCATTTTCAAGAGGCAATTCTGATGGCGGTTATGCCGAAAAAAATCTGCCGTCAGATTTGCGGAAAATCGGAGGGCAGCCTCTTTTGAGCGGGATAATTCCGGGGCAAGGGGTATTGACTGAATAATCGCGTTACGAAATTGGAACGCATTTCTTGCGCATACGGAAGGAAGAAGATGCAGCCGTCAAACCATTTCCATAAACTGAAAGACCCGCGTCGCGCCGTTCGCGCCGCGGGTGGAGCCGTTCCGCACGCTGCTGCGGGCCAACGGCCCCGGCTTTCATAGCGACAGTCTCATTATCTACTCGTTCGTTGCAGGCTGCGGGAGTGGGGAATGCGCCCGGAGGCGCAGCCGGCGACGCGTCAGCGCCCGGAGCTTTGACTGCCGCGCGGCAAGCCTCTTGATTCGCCGGACAGATTGTACCTGTAGGCGGCGAGGCGTGTGATCATTGGCCGTCATTCAGAGGGGCAGAATCCATTTGCGGTGTCGGGCTCAATCGCCGCAAGCCAGCGCCCATCCCGCAAAACGTGCTCGTCTCGTGAAATCATAATCTTTTTATCTGTATTGACAAAATAAATGTTTCCGGATATAATAATTGCAATAGCACCTAAAACGTTTTACTAAATCGTTTTTTAATACGGAGAGCGAAAGAAATGCGCAAACGGGTAACAATCGCCGACATCGCGCGCGAATGCGAGACTTCCATCACGACGGTCTCCCGCGTTATAAACAGCGTACCGGGGTACTGCGCGCCGGAGACGGAAAAGCGCATACTGGAAACCGTAGAGCGGTTGCAATACCGGCCCAACCCCGTCGCCCGCTCCCTCGTAAAACGTTGCACCCGCATGATCGCGGTGCTCATTCCGGACATATACAACCACTTCTTTCAGGAGTTCTATCAGGGCGCCGAGGCGTACTGCATGGCGCGGGGGTACAAGATCCTCCTATGCAACACCGCGGCTTCGGAGGCGCGGGAGCTCGCCTATCTGGAGGATCTCAGCGCTGGCGTCGTCGACGGCATACTGGTCAGCACCCTCAACGGTGCGGAAAACAACGACAAGCTGTTAAAGCTTGAGCAGGAGAAGTTCCCCTTGGTACTGGTCGAGCGATACGGGGACGATCTGAAGGACCTGCACCGGGTAATCTTTACCAACCGGGAGGCCATGGAACTGAGCGTCGGGAAGCTGTATCAGAACGGCCACAGGCGGATCGCCTACCTCTCTGGCCCGAAGGAAGCCTACAACGCCCGGCTGCGGCTGGAGGGCTACCTCGCGGCGCATGAAAACCTTGGCCTGCAGGTGGATGAGAATCTGATCCGCTATGGGGACTACAAGCTGGACTCAGGCTACAGCGCCATGCGCGATCTGCTCGAGCACGAAAAATTCACCGCCTTCGCCGCCGCCAACGACCTCATCGCCATCGGCGCGTGCCGCGCCATCCGCGAAGCGGGCATGCGCGTACCGGACGACATCTCCGCTGTGGGGTTTGACGGCACGCTGTTGGCGGACCTGCATCAGCCGCCGCTGGATACGGTGGCGCTGGGTGGGTGCGAAATGGGTCAGAAGTCCGCGGAATGCCTGCTGCGGCTGATCGAAAACAAGAAGGTTTCGGAAAAGACCATACGCTTTCAACCCCATCTGCGCGCAGGCGGGAGCATTAAAAACATAAATTTGTAGAGGGGAGTCGAAAGAAATGTCCATTACATCACGCGAGCGGGTGCTGGCGGCGCTCAGGCACGAGGAGACCGACCGCGTGCCCATCGATCTGGGTTCGTCCCGTTCGACCGGCATCAATGCGATCGCCTACAACAACCTGCGCAAACACCTGGGCGTTTCCTCGCAAACCGTGCTGTTTGATGTGAAGCAGCTTCTGGCGCTTCCCGATGAGGAAATCCTGCGCCGCCTGGGCGTGGACGTGGTGATCCTCCCGCGCCTGGTCCCCTCCGTCGGCGTTCGGATCGACGAATACAAAACCGGCCAGCTGCCCCGCGATGGCGGAGAATGCCTGCTGGCAAAGGCGTTTGAACCCAGGGAACTGCCGGGCGGCGGCCTGGGCCTGTACAACGAACAGGGCACGCTGATCGCCGTCCGGCCCAGCGGCGGGCTGTACTTTGACGAGGTGTATTCTCCCCTCGCCGACGCCGAGAGCGAGGCCGAGATCGACAGAGTATCCATGCCGTCCATCTCCGACGAGGAAATGCGATGGCTGCGCGCGCGCGCCAGGCACATCCGCGAAACCACGGATTTTGCCATCTCCGGCGCGACCAGCACCAGCCTCTTTGAAAAGGGGCTGAAGGATTGGGGCTACGAAAACTTTTTGGTGAACCTGCACGCCGAGCCGGAGCTGATGGCGTATTACCTCGACAAGCTCACAGACGCTTATATTGTCATGATGGAGCGTTACCTTGATGCCGTGGGCGACTATGTCGATGTCGTTCAGAACAACGATGACTTTGGCCAGCAGCGCGGCATGCTCATCTCGCCGGATATGTACCGCACGTTCTTCAAGCCCCGCCACGCCCGCATCAACGAAGCCATCCGCAGAAAGCGGCCTGGGATGCACATCTCACTGCACTGCTGCGGAAGCGTGTTCCCGATCATCGGCGACTTCATCGAGTCGGGCTACGACATCTTGAACCCCATCCAGAAGGAATGCGACGACATGGACCCCGCGACCATCAAAAAACTGTTTGGCAAAAACCTGACCATCTGGGGTGGCGCGCTGAGCACGCAGACCACGATGACCCACGGCACGATCGACGACATCGTCAACGAGGCGAAAGAGATGATCAAGATCTACGCGCCGGGCGGCGGATTCGTGTATTCCCAGATTCACAACATTCAGGCGGATATTTCCCCGGAGAAGATCCTCGCGTTTTTTGACGTCGGACAAAACTTCGGCGTGCCATCGTTTTACAGATAAGAGGTGCGGATATGAGTTCCACAGTAAAAATCGCGGTAATCGGCAGCTACGCGGTGGGCATGACCATGAAGTGCGCGCGGTTTCCCGTGGCCGGCGAGACGGTGCCGGGTCATGATTTTGTGACAATCCACGGCGGAAAGGGCTCCAACCAGGCGGTGGCGGCGCGCCGCATCGGCGCGGAGGTGCTCTATGGCGGCTGCGTGGGCAACGACACCTTCGGCGACATGGCGGTCAAGCTACACGAGGATGAAAATGTGGACCACCGGTACTTGATTCGCAGCCGCAAGGGGCTGGCCACCGGCGTGGGCTTCGTGATCGTCAACGGCAGGGGAGAGAATGAGATCGTCATCGACTTCGCGGCCAGCAACGAGTTTTCTCCGGCGGATGTCGACGCCATGCTGCCGGAGTTGAAAAAGTGCCGGCTCCTGCTGATGCAGCTGGAAGCGGATATGAATACCGTTTTGTACGCTGCGCGCAAGTGCCGCGAAATCGGCCTGCCGTTCGTGCTCAATCCCGCGCCGTTCCAAAAACTGCCGGAAGAGCTGCTCTCGCTCTGCGCGTACCTGACCCCAAACCAGACGGAAGCCCGCCAGATTCTGGGCCTCGCGGCGGATGATCCGACGGACGAGGAGCAGATTGCCCGCCGCATCCACGCCTTGGGCGTATCCAACGTGGTCATGACGTTGGGCAGCGACGGCGCGATGATCGTCAACGACGCGCAGTGCCAGCGCGTTCCCGGCATCGTGGTCGGCGCGGTGGATACCACCGGCGCGGGCGACACCTTCTCCGCCGCGTTTTGCGTGGGCCTTTCGGAGGGCCTGTGCGAGCGGGATGCCGCGCGCTTTGCCAACATCGCGGCGGGTCTGGCGGTGACCCGGTACGGCGTTATCGAGAGCATTCCCACCCGTACGGATATCGAGCGGTACATCACGGAGACGTTGAAAGGGAGGATGCACGAATGAAGAGGAAGGGAATTCTGAACAAGGCGCTTATGACCGCCATCGCCGACATGGGGCACACGGAAATCATGATCATCGGCGACGCGGGCGTTCCCATCGCCCGGCCTGAACAGCGCGTAGACCTGGCCGTGAGCCAGGACGTGCCCACCATCGCGCAGGTGCTCGCCCTGGTCATGGACGAAATGGTCTATGAAAAAGTCGTCGTCGCGGAGGAGCAGAAGCTCTATAACCCCGTACACCACGCCGCCGTCTGCGCCCTCTCAGACCGGTGCGCGGTGGAGACCATGCCCCATGCGGATCTGTTCGCCACCTACTTGCCTCGGGCGAAATACATCGTGCGCACCGGTGACTTCATGCCCTGGGGCAACGTGGTTCTCTTCGCGGGCATCGATGCGCACAAGTGGTTCCAGAAGGAAGGCTGCATCACGCCGGACTATTACGAAGCCCGCGCCGGCTACGACAAGTAGCGCCTGCAGTGGAGTTTTCGGAAAACCTGTGAGCCGTTCATTTTGAAATCCATCGGTAAGGATTTCAAGTCGCACGCCAAAAAAGAAAGGGAGAAGATGACCATGAAGAAGCTATTGGCCCTCGTCCTCGCGTCCCTGTTGCTGCTGTCCATCCCCGCGCTTGCCGAGAATGCCGGTGAAACCCGCATCGCAGTGGTTCTCCACGCGATGAACAGCTCGTTCTACACCAAGCTTGCCGACGGCGCGCGCGCCGCCGGGGCGGACCTGGGCATCACCGTCGACATCACCTCGCCGGCCACCGCCTCGAATCTCGCCGAGCAGGTCGCGCTCATCGAGAACTGCATCGCGGCGGAGTACGATGGCATCGCCACCGTCACCTGGGATCCCTCCGGGTTCAATGACGTCATCGCGCGCGCCAACGAGGCCGGCATCCCCGTGATCGGCTTCAACCAGGACGCCGAGGGCAGCGGCACCGAGGCCTTCATCGGCCAGGATTTCGTGGATTCCGGCTATCAGATGGGCCAGTACATGTTCGGCAAGCTGATGGGCGGCAAGGGCACCTACCTCGTGGCCAGCTGCGCGCCGGCGGATTCCGCGCTGATCGCCCGCACCGCGGGCATTACCAAGGCCGCTGAGGAGTTCCCCGAGATCAAGTGCCTGGGCATCATCGACATCGGAACGGACCTGACCAACGCCTATGGCGTCATCGAAAACGCCTACCTTGCCAACCCCGATGTGAACGCGATCCTCGGCGTGGACGTTTTCTCCGAGGCCATCGGCACGTTCATCGCGGCCCAGGGCCTGGGCGGCAAGGTGCTCGGCGCGGGCTATGATCTGACGGAGGGCACCCTCGCGCACGTCAAGAACGGCGACATGCAGCTCACCATCGGCCAGAACCCCTTCCTGCAGGGCTACTATTCGGTCATGGAACTCTACCTCAAGGTCGCCCACGGCCAGCAGTGCCTGGACATCAACAGCGGCGCGCAGATGGTCACCATCGATAACGTCAACGCTGTGACCCCCGAGTAACCCGCGGAAACCTTCCACACCGGCGGCGGTCCCCGCCGCCGGTGATATTTTCCAGGGCAGAGGTGTACGAGGTATGCGTAAGCTGAACATAAAGGGATTCAGAGAGTTTGGCGTTCTGATGGTGCTGGCGCTCATCTGCGTGTTGCTTGCCATAAAGGCCCCCGTCTTTTTGAAGCCGGCGAACATCATCAACGTGGTTCGCCAGACGGTTGAAATCGGTATCATGGCCATCGGCATGACCTTTCTCATCGTCTGCGGCGAAATGGACCTCTCCGTCGGCTCCATCTTCGGCGCGACGGCCATGCTGGCGGCCTCCATCTTCAAGTTCTCCGCGGGAATGCAAAGCGCGACGCTGGTGTTCGTCATCACGCTGATCGCGGGTGGGATGATCGGCGCGTTCAACGGGCTGCTCGTCACCAAGATGCGAATTCCCGCCTTCATCGCCACGCTGGGCGCCATGCAGATCTTCCGAAGCGTGGCCTACTCGATCTCCGGCGGCATCAGCATCAGCGTCTTTCCGGAATGGGCGACCAACAGCTGGGTGTTCAAGATGGGCGCGTCCGTCGGCAAGCTTCCGGTGCAGGTCATCATCATGTTCGCCCTGTTCATCCTCGCCTACGTCGTGCTGAAAAAGACGAAGTTCGGCTATGAGGTGTACGCCACCGGCGGCAACAAGCGCGCCGCGCAGCTGGCGGGCATCAACACCGACCGGATCAAGCTGACCTGCTTCATCGTCACCGGCATGCTCACCGCGCTGGCGGCGCTGATCAGCATCGCTTACCTTAAATCCGTGCCCACCACGGCGGGCGAGGGGCGTGAAATGGACGTCATCGCGGCGGTCATCCTGGGCGGCGCGGCCCTCAGCGGCGGGCGGGGCACCATGCTGGGCACGTTCCTGGGCGCGATTATCATGAGCGTCGTGAAAAACGGCATGGTGCTCTTGCAGGTGCCGGTATTCTGGCAGTCCGGCTTCATCGGCGTGATCATCATCCTGGCCGTCCTTCTGGATACCTGGATCGGGCGGCTGGAGACCAAGCGCGCATAGGGGGTGGCATCGCATGGAATCGTACATCTGCTTTAAGAGCATCACCAAACAGTTCGGCGGTGTCACCGCGCTGAAAGATATCTGCTTTGATATTGAAGAAGGCGAGGTCCACTGCCTGTGCGGAGAAAACGGCGCCGGTAAATCCACGCTGATCAACATCTGCGGCGGCGTGTTCACGCCGACGCAGGGCGAGGTATGCATCTGCGGTAAGCCCGAGAAGATCAACAGCATCCAGAAATCCGAGAGCCTGGGCTTTGCGGTGGTGCACCAGGAGGTGCCGCTTTGCAAGAACATGAGCATCGCGCACAACATCTTTCTGGGCTCGGACAAGGCCGTCAAGGGAATTCTGATCAACGAAAAGTACATCCGCGCCGAAACCCGCAAGCTGCTGGACCAGTTTCACCTGAAGCTGGAGCCGACCCAGTTGATTGAGACGCTCAGCATTGCGGAGCAGTCCATCATCCAGATCGCCAAAGCGATTTATTTTGAGCCCAAGATCCTCATCCTTGACGAGCCGACCGCCTCGCTGACGAATGACCAGAAGGAAATCGTGTTTGAGAACGTGCGCCGGCTCGTCCGGACGAAGCGGACGACCGTCCTCTACGTCAGCCACCGCCTGGAGGAAGTCATGGAGCTGGGGGACCGCGTGACGGTGCTGCGCGACGGCCGCTTCATCGCCACCAAGCGGATTCAGGACACCTCTATGGAGGACATCATCTCGATGATGGTGGGGCGCAAGCTCGAGCCCCAGATCAAGTGCAGCGCCCTCACCGACGAGGTGCTGCTGCGGGTGGAGGGGCTTTCAAAAAAGCGCCAGTTCCAGAACATCAGCTTCGAGCTGCACCGGGGTGAAATCCTGGGCTTCGCGGGCTTTGTGGGCGCCGGGCGGACGGAGATGGTCTCCTCCATCTTCGGCATCAACCGGCCGGACGCGGGGCGGATGTTCCTGAGCGGGCGGGAACTCAAGGTTCGATCCGCCGCCGACGCCATTCGCAATCGCATTGCCCTCATCCCCGAGAGCCGCCGCGACGACGCGCTGATCGCTGAGATGAGCGTGCAGCAGAACGCCCAGCTGGTCGTGCTGCGCGGACTGGTGAAAGGCGGCCTGGTCAACGGCGCGCGCGCCAGGCGGCTGATGACGGAGATGACCGAAAAATATGCCATCAAGTATGGAAACGCATCCGACTCCATTATGACGCTTTCCGGCGGCAACCAGCAGAAAGTCGTCATCGCGCGCTGGATCGCCAGCCAGCCCGAGGTGCTGCTGTGCGACGAGCCCACGCGCGGCATCGACGTAGGCGCCAAGGCGGAGGTCTACGAGATTCTGCGCGACATCTCGTCCCGGGGCATCGGCATCGTGCTGGTTTCCTCGGAATTGCCGGAGCTGCTCAATCTGTGCGATCGGATCATCGTCATGCACGAGGGGCGAATCACCGGCGAACTCACCCGGGAGGAGGCCACCGAGGAGAGCGTCATGCGCTACGCGGCGGCGATCGTCTGACGTAAGTCAGCAAATGGTCCCAAGGGGGCACATGTCGCTTTATTAAGCATCACGATCAACAAGGGTCGCCCGTTCTGTCCCGAGCTGCCCAACGCAAGCCCGATTCATCAAACGATGGAGACTCCCCGCAAACCTTCTTAGACCGTTCGGCGGGTGTTGTCTCGATACCTGGCAACCGCGATGGGAACCATTTTTCCCAATAAGTCATCTGTCGGCTCAGCAAAGGATCGCCCGTCCAATGGCCAGTCATGGCCAGTCCGCCCCGTATCAAGCCAACGCTGACTGGACACGGCCTCTGGCTCAGAGAATCTTGCGACAACCTGCCCGTTTTGCCGTTGACCAGCCTCGCCCATAGCGGGGCCAGGTCATTTTCCAGCCGGTCAAGAATGGCGTCCGCCAGTTTCGGGTCGGGAAAGCGCTCATACCAGGAAAACGGCAGAAGACGATCACTCATGTTCCGGGCGTTCGTTTGCCGTTCACAACCTTGAAGAAAATATATTGGTGCCCGGATCGGCGATGAGATCCTCGCTGATTTTTCGAGGCCTTTCATTCCGCGGAGGCTCATGCAGCAGGAGTAAGCAGGATAGAAACGCCCGCTGTCCTGTCATGCCGCGTCGGACGCCGATCAAATCTCCCGCAATCGAGACCAGATCGTGCGGCCGGTATTCATCCACTCTGGAATTCCAGAAGCGCCAAGCCGGGCGTTTTCCGCAAGCCGGGCCATTCAGTCATGCTCCTTTAAAGAGATAAGGGGACAGTCGCCCCGTCGTGCCATATGAATCGCGTGGTATCCGGTCAATGACCATCGAGTTGCCCAGCCTTCCCAGGCCCTCAGGCATAAGGCGGTACACCGGCGCGCCGATTGTCCCGCGCATACCTGATGGCCATCGCCGTGCCCCCTGGCAGACCACCGCAAGCGCCTTAGAGACTACAGCCTTCGTATAAACACGGCAGAGAACCGTCATGATGCCGGCTTCATCAAACAGCAAATCATGGCGGCCACCCGGGTGTATCTTCCCGCGGCTTTCCTGCAGCGTCAGCATCGAACAGGCAGCGGCGCAGCGCGTGGCATACCGGGCTGGTGAATGGGGAAGGCGGCTACACGGACCCCGGCTATATCAAGCACGACGAACGGATCAAGAAGCTGGCAGGTTCTTCCACGACGGCTACAAAGGCATCGGCTGCGAAGGCATGCGGCTGATGTTCAGCGCCGAGCAGGCCGCGATCCATCCGGTGGGCACGTTTGAACTGGGCGTGATTCAGGCGGCCAACCCGGATCTGGACCTCGGCTGGTTTTATATGCCGGGCGAGACCAAGGATCAGCAGAAGTCGATCAACATGGGCCTCATCATGGGCTGCGGCATCAACGCCAAGCTCAAGGGCGATGACGCGAAGCTGAAAGCGGCCTACACCTACCTCAACTGGCTCGCGGACGTCAAGGCCAGCGAACCGTTCACCAACCTCGCGGCCGGCATTCGCGACCACGCCTATTGGATCATCAATCCCCGCGTCGGTCGTCAACGCCGTCACGCACATGCGGATTTCGCCCGGAAGCCGGGTTCTTTTGATCGGCGCGGGTTTCATGGGCCCTTTGATGACCCAGCTGATCCGAGGCTGCCCGATGCGCGAATTCACCGCCGCGGATAGAAAGCCGTTCAGCCTTAAGATGGCAAAGCAGTGCGGTGCGAAAAGATCCTGATCGGCGCGGACGCGGGCGCCGCACGCCCTGAATCGCTGGGCTCGGGGCACTTCGACGCGGGGATCGAGTGCTCCGGTTCCCAGAGCGGGTTGGACCTGGCGGTGGATCCATGCCGCGGGGCCGGCAGCATCTGCCTCTTCGGCTGGCACAGGACGCCGCGCAGCAGCTTCCGCACACGTCGCCCGGCGCCTGCGAACGGTATTGGCCGCCGACCCTTGGCGGCACATTCGACCTGACGCCGCTGGTCACACACCGGTACCGGGCGGAAGCTATCGCGAAATGCACGCAAGATTCGGTGAAGAGAGCGGACGGCTTTATAAAAAGCGCTTTTCATTTTTCGCCAAAGGGCGTACACTGATGGCAAACAATCCAATTTTTTCAAGGGAGGCGGACCATGGACAAAATTCGCTGGGGCGTTCTCGGCGCGGGCGGCATCGCCGACCGGCGCACGATCCCCGGGATGATGCGGTGCGAAAAAGCGGAGCTGGTTTCGGTGATGGAGGTCGATCCGGCCCTCGCGGAAAATCTGCGGGCAAAGTACGGCGCAAAGCGCGCGTATGCCGACGCGCTCGCACTCGTTTCCGACCCGGAAATCGACGCGGTATACATCGCGTCGCCGGTCGCGCTGCACGCGGCCCAGGCGATGCTGGCGGCCGACGCGGGCAAGCACATCCTGGTGGAGAAGCCGCTGGCGTTGACCAGCGCCGAGGGCGAACGGGTGCTGGACTACTGCGACGCGAAGGGCGTCCGCGTCGCGGCCGGGTTCATGATGCGCTTCGGCACGGGCATCCGGCAGATGAAAAAGGCGTTCGAATCCGGCGCGGTCGGCAGTATGGTCTCCGCCTATGCGCAGTTCACCTGCTGGTACCCGGATATCCCCGGAAGCTGGCGTCAAAAGAAAGTGCTGGGCGGAGGCGGCGCGCTGACCGACATGGGCGTACACGTCATTGATCTACTGCAGTACGTGACCGGCTCGAAGGTGCGAAACGTCGCGGCGTTCCACGACACGCTGACCTTCCATTACGAAGTGGAGGACTCATCCTGCGTAGTGCTGCGGCTGGAAAACGGCGCTCTATGTACGCTGCAGACCAACTTCAATATTCCTGACGAAGTGTCGAAGTGGCGCTTTGAGATCTTCGGGACCCGCGGGCGGCTGATGGGCGACGGGGTGCTGGGCCAAGTGGACGGCGGCCGTGTGGACGCAATGACGGTCGACGGCGCGAAAGACTACGACGCGCGGCAAGACGGCGGGATGAAGGCGCGGGAGGTCCGGCTGGACGCGGAATTCGGCGATCTGTACGCGCGCGAAATTGAATCGTTCTGCACGTCTCTTCTTTTGAACCGCCCGCTTGTCGCCGACGCGCGGGACGCGGTATGCGTACAGCGCGTGGTCGAAGCCGCGTACCGGTCCAATGACGAAGGAATCGCCGTTGCGCTTTGAGAAGCGCTCGCGCCGCGCGTTCTGGCCGTGGACACGCGCACGTTGCATGCGAGGGCAAGCGCCATCCGGTGTATGCAAATGGGCTGAGAGCAAACCGTTTCTCCCTCCGGCGTGAGCAAGAATCGCTTTCCAATTCTGCATCAGAATCGCTGCGTGATAATGAGCGAAGTGGCTAAATCAATGTGCGGGATGTCATAGGGAAAACGTTTCGAGCGGCGATGAGAATTCATAACCGCCTCGAGGAACCGTATCAACCGTGCTCTGCGGACGGAACTCTATCGCACACCCACCCCGCAATCTAGTTGACTTACGCAAGCGCGTGTGCGATAATGGACGAGACAATTACATATAGAGCATGGTTTCGCTGCGGGCTTTCAGCCCCGGCGGGTGAAAAGGGAAACCGGTGAAAATCCGGTACAACGGCCATTACTGTATTTGACAGGCGCGAGGACTTGATGCCATTGAGCCTTAGGCTTGAGAAGGCGTCCTCGCGGGCGGCACGCCGCCAGTCATAAGTCAGGAGACCTGCCTGCTCTGAATCGGATAGTTCTCGGGCAACGGAGAATGACATGCCGAAATCGCAGAGCGATTATGCCCTATGGGCGTAAACATGTGAATCGATATGCCTCCTTGCACGCGCAAGGGGGCATTTTTTTGGAGGACTGAATGGAAAAGGTAGCGGTGGTCGGCGCGGGGCCGGGCGCTTTGGATTGCCTCACACCAAAGGCGCTCGAGGCGGTGGAAGGGGCGGACATCGTCTTTGCCGCCGAGAGGCACGCACATTTCACGGGCGGCAAGCTGAGGCCCCTCGAGCCGCTGGAGCGCGCGTTGGAGGACATGCGCTCCCGGCGGATGATGGGCGCGAAGGTCGCCGTCCTGGTATCGGGCGATCCGGCGCTGTACAGCCTTCTGCCTGCCCTTTCCCATGCGTTTGGCCGGGAGAATCTATCGGTTATTCCGGGCGTCGGCGCGCTGCAGGCGCTGTGCGCACAGCTTAAAGAGCCCTGGCAGGACGCCGCCGTATTGAGCGCCCACGGGCGGGAATTGGCCGGAAGCGCGCTGGCCCACACCATCCGCACCCACGAGCGCACGTTCCTGTTCTGTGATTCGCGGCACGACCCCACCTGGCTGTGTGCGGCGCTCCGGGAAAACGGCATCTCCGGCGTGGAAGTTGCCGTGGGCGAGCGCCTGAGCTACCCGGATGAACGCGTGATCTCCGGCTCGCCGGAGGCGATTGGGCGCGAAACCTTCGGCCCGCTGTGTCTGGCGAGGGTGTTCAACCCGTGCCCGGCCAAGGGTTTGCCGGACCTCGGGATTCCGGACGGCGATTTCATCCGCGGCAAGACGCCGATGACCAAGAAAGAGATTCGGACGCTCGCCGTTGCCGCGCTGCACCTTGCGACCGATTCGGTGGTGTGGGACGTGGGCGCGGGCACCGGCAGCGTGTCGGTAGAATGCGCGCGGCAGTGCCCGGAGGGGGCTGTTTACGCGGTGGAGCGGGACGGCGAGGCGATCTTGCTGATCCGGGAAAACGCGCAAAAATTCTTCGCGACAAACCTTGCCATCGTCCCGGGAAGCGCGCCGGAAGCGCTTTCCAGCCTCCCCGCGCCCACCCATGTGTTCCTGGGCGGCAGCGGCGGGGAGATGGGCGCGATCCTCGGCCATATCGAGGCTTTGGGCACCCCTGTGCGGCTCGCCGCCACGGCGGTGACGCTGGAGAGTGCGCGCTTTATGGCGAAACGGCTCTCCGGGTGGAAGCGCTTCGAGGCGGCGCAGGTGTTGGTGAGCCGCCTCGAACCGGCGGGCGCGAGCCATCTATTCAGGGCGCAGAACCCGGTATTCCTATTCTCCGCAGACTGGGAGGGCGCAAAATGATTTACTTCGTCGGGGCCGGGCCGGGGGCGGAGGACCTGATCACCGTGCGGGGCCAAGAGCTTCTCAAAAGGGCGGACGGCGTGATCTACGCGGGCTCGCTGGTGAACCCGGCGCTGCTCAAATGCTGCACTGAAGGCTGCGAGATTCTGGACAGCGCGCGCATGACGCTCCCCGAAGTGATTGAAGCAATGGCCCGCTGGGACGGGCAGGACGCGGTGGTGGTTCGACTGCACACCGGGGACCCGTCTCTCTACGGCGCGATCCGGGAGCAGATGGATGAACTTAGAAAACTTGGCATCGCGTTCCAGGTGGTGCCGGGGGTCAGCTCGTTCTCCGCGGCGGCGGCGGCGATCCCGGCAGAGTACACGCTGCCGGGGGTTTCGCAGACGGTGATCCTTACCCGCATGGCGGGCAGGACGCCGGTGCCCGAACGCGAGCGCGTTCGCTCCCTCGCCGCCCACAATGCGACGATGGTGCTGTTCCTGAGCGCGGGCATGCTGCAAGAGTTGTGCGCGGAACTGATCCAGGGCGGCTATGCGCCGGACACGCCCGCGGCCATCGTCTACAAGGCCAGCTGGCCCGACCAGCGGGTGGCGCGCGGCACGCTCCGCACGCTGCCGGAGATCGGCAAAGACATGACGAAGACCGCGCTGGTGCTGGTGGGCGGCTTTCTGGGCGGCGATTACGAGCGGTCCAAATTGTACGCCCCCTCCTTCGCCCACGGATACCGGGAGGCAAGGCCATGACCCTCAAGGCGGCGGCGTTCACGGACCGGGGCGCGGCGTGGAGCGAAAAGCTGGGCGTCCCCGTCGAGCGGCCCGCGAGCGTCCTGAACTGGGCGGCGGAGGCGTTTCAGACGGGCGGTGCGCTGCTCTTCATCGGCGCTGCGGGCATCGCGGTGCGCGCCATCGCGCCCCACATCCGCTCAAAGCTCACCGACCCCGCCGTGCTGGTGATGGACGAGTTGGGACGCCACGTGATTCCCATCCTGTCCGGTCACATCGGCGGCGCGAACGAACTGGCTCTCGAAATCTCGGAGAGGACCGGCGCGGAAGCCGTCATCACCACCGCGACGGATTTAAACGGCCTGCCCGCCATTGACCATTGGGCGGTCAAAAACGGCTGCGCCATCGAAAATCCATCGGCCATGCGGGCAGTTTCTTCGGCCGCCCTCGAAGGAGGGCCGGTGGGTGTGATGATCACCCAGCGTCTTTTGACGCCGCCGTTTCCGGTGACGCTGGTGCTTAGGCCCCGCACGCTGGTCATCGGCGCGGGCTGCCGCCGGGGCGTATCCCCCAGCCGCTTCGAAGAAAACGCGCTGCACTTCCTGAAATCCTCGGGCGTGTCACTGCTCTCGGTGCGCGCGCTGGCCACCATCGACCTCAAGGCGGACGAACCTGCGTTCCGGGACTTCTGCGAAAAGTACCGCCTGCCGTTTCTGACCTACAGCGCGGAGGCGCTTTCCAAAGTGCCGGGCGTCTTCGCCCAATCCGAGTATGTGCTCAAGGCCGTCGGCGTGGACAACGTATGTGAACGCGCGGCGGTTCTGGCCTCCGGCGGGCGGCTGCTTATGGGCAAGACGAAGTATGACGGCGTCACGCTGGCGCTGGCCGGGGAGGAAGACACATGATCTACGTGGTGGGGCTAGGGCCGGGCGATGCCATGATGCGCACCGCCGCCGCGACCGATGCGATTAAGCGCGCCGACATCCTGGTGGGCTACGCCGCCTACATCGACCTGATCCGGCAGGAGTTCCCAGCAAAGCCCGCCTTTGAGAACGGAATGACCGGCGAGGTGGAACGGTGCCGGGAGGCGCTGCGCCTTTCCCGGGAGGGGAAGACCGTCGCCGTCGTGTGCTCGGGCGACGCGTCGGTCTACGGCATGGCCAGCCTGATCCTGGAACTTGCGGACGAATCGGACGGGGTCGAAATCGTGCCGGGCGTGACGGCGGCGCTGGCGGCCTCGGCAGCCCTGGGCGCGCCGCTCTCCGGCGATCTCGCCATCGTCAGCCTTTCGGACCTTCTGACCCCCTGGGCGGTCATTGAGAAGCGGCTCAGCGCGGCGGGCTTGGGGGATTTTCCGGTCGCGCTGTACAACCCCGCCAGCCGGTCGCGCCCGGATCACCTGCAGCGGGCGGTCGATATTTTGCTCCGCCACAAGCCGGGCGCCACCTCCTGCGGCTGGGTGCGCAACATCGCGCGGGATGGGCAGGAGAAGAAAATCCTGACGCTCGCAGATCTCCGGGACGAGCGGGTGGACATGTTCACCACCGTCATCGTCGGGAGCAGCCAGACCTTCCTCAAAAGCGGCAGGCTGATCACGCTCCGGGGGTACCGCACATGAGGGAGGGCTTCACCACCGGTGCCTGCGCGGCGGCGGCGGCGTTGGCCAGTTGCCTGGCGCGCCGGGATGGCGAGTGCCCGGTACGGGTTATGATCGTGCTGCCCGACGGGCGCTCCTTCGCGCCGGAGATCATCCCGCACGATGACTTTACCTGCGGCGTGATCAAGGACGCGGGCGACGACCCGGACATCACAAACGGCTGCGAGGTGCTGGCGCGGGTGGAGCCGGGGGAGAGCCTGGGACCGGTCCGCTTCCGGGCGGGCGAGGGCGTGGGCGTCGTGACCGGGCCGGGGCTGAAGCTGCCGCCGGGCGAAGCCGCCGTCAACCCCGGCCCCAGGGCGATGATCGAACGGGCGGTGCGCAGCGTACTCGGCCCCAGAGCGGCGGTGGTCACCGTATCCGTCCCAGGCGGCGAGGTGCTGGCCCAAAGGACGTTCAACCCGCGGCTCGGCGTTGAGGGCGGGCTATCCATCCTGGGCACCACCGGCGTTGTCCGCCCCATGAGCGAAGAGGCGCTGAAGGCGTCCATCGCGCTGGAATTGAACGTACACCGCACGAAGGGGACGGCCGCGCTGGCGCTGACGTTTGGAAACCAGGGGGAGGAGGCGCTCGCTCGCACCTTTCCGGGCCTCCCCGCAGCCCAGATGAGCAACTACGTGGGCTTTGCGCTGGACGAGGCGGCGCGGCTGGGCTTCAAGCGGCTTCTGATCGCGGGGCATCCGGGCAAGCTGGTCAAGGTCTCGGCGGGCGTGATGCAGACCCACAACCTATACGCCGATGCGCGGCGCGAGGCGGTGATCACGGCGCTGGCGCGGATGGGCGCGCCGTGGGCGCTGGTGGAGAGCGTGCATGGCTGCCCGACCACCGAAGCGATGGTGGGCGCCATCCGCGGCGCGAGGTATGAGGCGGTTTGGGACAGGCTCGCCGACGCGGCGGCGGCGTATTGCGAAGCCAGGGTTCGCGGCAGTACGGAAATCGATGCGGCGTTTCTGGACGGTGAAGAGATCCTAGGCGTCAGCGGGCGGATCCGCCGGGACAAAAACCGGTGGGAAAAAGGAGGGAACGCGTTTGGAACCGATGGAAATTGAAAAGAGGAGCATGGAAATCATCGAGTCGGAGCTGTCCTTCCCGTTGCCGGAGGAGGTCGCGCCCCTCGTCAAGCGCGTGATCCACGCGACGGCGGATTTTGGATTTGCCGAATTTTTACGCTTCACGCCGGGTGTCGTGCCAAGAATGCGCGAGATGTTGAAGATGGGCGCGCTGGTGGTGACCGACACCAACATGGCGCTGGCGGGCATCAATAAGGCCGCCGCCGCGAAGCTGGGCGCCGAGATCGTCTGCTTCATGGCGCTGGAAGCCGTGGCGGAGGAGGCCACCGCCCGGCGCGTCACGCGGGCGCGGGTTTCCATGGAGCGCGCGCTGAAGATGCCCGGACCAAAGCTGATCGTCTGCGGCAACGCGCCGTCGTTTTTGACGCCGCTTTTCGAGCGCGGAGCGACGGAGAACATCGCCGTAATCGGTACGCCTGTGGGCTTTGTCAATGTGGTGGAAGCCAAGGAACAGCTTTGGAAGAGCGGCCTCCCCGCCATCGTCGCGATGGGGCGGCGGGGCGGCAGCAACGTGGCCGCGGCCATCGTGAACGCTTTGATGTACGGCATCGAGGGGGTGCGCCCGTGAGGATCATGATCGCGGGTACGTCCAGCGGCTGCGGCAAGACCACGGTGACGCTGGCGATCATGGCCGCGCTTCGGGAAAAGGGCCTTGTGGTCGCGCCGTTCAAGGTGGGGCCGGACTACATCGACCCGGGTTTTCATCAGGCCGCCTGCGGCCGTCCCTCGGACAACCTGGACGCTCACCTGTGCGACGCTGGCACCGTTCGGGCCATCCTGCGCGCGGGCGAGGAGCGCGCCGACATCGCGGTGATCGAGGGCGTGATGGGCTACTTCGACGGGATGCACGGCCAGAACTTTGCCTGCTCCACCTGGCAGTTGTCTGTCGACACCCGGACGTCCGCGCTGCTCGTGGTGGACGCGTCGGGCGGTGCGGCCAGCGCGGCGGCAACGGTGCTGGGGTTTCTCCGCTTCAAGCGCAACAGCCGGATCGCTGGAGTGTTGGTCAACCGCGTGTCCTCCCGCGGGCATTACGAGCTGGTGCGGGACGCAATCGAGCGGTACACCGGGCTGCCTTCAGTGGGCTACCTGCCAAAGGATGCGTTCTTGACGCTTGCGAGCCGCCACCTGGGGCTGATCCCGGCGGAGGAGACGGAGGCGCTTTCCCGGCAGATCGCGCGCGCGGCACAGTTGGCGCTTGAGACGGTGGACTTTGACGCCATCATCCGCCTCGCCGCGCTCGCTCCGTCGCTGAAAGGGGACCGGAAGCCGCTGCCAGACCGCCGCGGCTACCGGCTGGGCGTGGCGCGGGACCGGGCGTTCAGTTTTTACTATGAGGAGAACCTTCGGATGCTCCGCGCTTCCGGCATGGAGCTGGTCTATTTCTCGCCGCTTCACGGTGAGCGCCTGCCGGAGGGCCTGAACGGGTTGTACCTGGGCGGCGGCTTCCCGGAGGTGTTCGCGGAAGGCCTGGAAGCCAACCGCTCCATGCGGGAGAGCGTTCACGCGGCGCTTGAAGGAGGCCTCCGCTGCTATGCCGAATGCGGCGGGCTTTTGTACCTCTGCCGCTCCATCGACGACCGGGCGATGGTGGACTTTTTCCCCATCGCCTGCCGCATGACTGAAAAACTCCAGCGCTTTGGCTACGTAAACGTGACCGACCGGACGGGGCTGGCCTTCCCGGCCCACGAGTTCCACCACGCGGAGGCAGAGCCTTTGGTGGAAGTGCCTTGCGCGTTCCGGGTGGTCAGGGCAAGCGACCCGAGCCGGATGTGGGATTGCGGCTATGAACAGGGAAACACGCTGGCGGGCTTTCCGCACCTGCACTTTGGCTCCCATCCGGAACTCATAAGGAGGCTCTGGCCATGACGCACGGCGGCAACGTATGGCAGGGTGTGTCACCGGAAGGGTGGCTGGACTTTTCAGCCAACCTACGGCCCGAGGGCCCGCCGGACTGGGTGATGCAGGCGATGGCCGGGGCGCTCCGGGAGACGCGGTACTACCCGGATGTGGCCATGCGTGCGGCGCGGGAGGGCCTGGCGGTCTACGCAGGTGTGCCCGCAGCGTGCATCCTGCCCACGGCGGGCGGCATCGAGGCCATCGATATTCTCTGCCGCTCGGGCGTGGGGCGGGTTTTGACCATGCCGCCCACCTTCGGCGAGTACGCCCGCCGCGCGCAGGTCTATAACCGAGAGGATGCGCCTTTTACGTCTGCGGAAGCGGTCCGCCGGGGCGATGTAGTGATTCTCTGCAACCCCAACAACCCCACCGGAAAAGCGATGGAACGCGACCGGGTGCTTGAGTTGGGCCAAGCAATCCAAAGCGCTGGCGGCGCGTTGGCGGTGGACGAGGCGTTCATTGACCTTTGCCCGGAGAAGAGCGTGCGGGACCAAGCGGCGCGACAGCCCGGCCTCGTGGCCATCGGCTCCTTAACCAAGGCGCTCGCAATTCCCGGCACACGGCTGGGGTACCTCGTCGCCGCGCCCGCGTGGGTGGAGCGGTTTGGAACCCTCGCCGCGCCCTGGTCGCTGAACGCGTTCGCCGCGGCGGTCGCCCGGGCGCTGCCGGCGCACCTTCACGAACTCGTGGAGGACCGCCGCCTGAACGACCTGCGGCGGGATGCTCTTTCAAAGTCCCTTGCCGCGCTGGGCGCGAAGGCGCTGCCCTCGCAGGCCAACTTCCTGCTCGCGGACTTCGGGCGGCCGATGGCGGAGACCGTGCAGGCGCTGAAGCGCGAAGGCATCCTGGTTCGAGAGTGCAAGTCCTTCGGCCTTCCGGCAAACTTCCTCCGGCTCGCAGTGCGGACGGAGGCCGAAAACGCGCGGCTGATCGCGGCCCTCGAAAGGGCGCTGTCATGAAGGTCGTGATTTTCGGCGGCACCGTCGAGGGACGGGCGCTGGTTCAGCGGCACCTGGACGCGGGGGACGAGGTGATCGCCTGCGTCGCAAGCGTTTACGCGAAAAAGCTGCTTCCGCCCGGCGCGCGCGCCTATGCCCGGCCGATGGATGCGGAGGAGATGGCCGAGATGCTGCTGCAGGAACGGCCCGGCCTCGTGATCGACGCGACGCACCCCTACGCAATCCGGGTGACCGAGAACATCCGCGCCGCGTCCAACCGGGCGTGCGTGCGGCGCATCCGCCACCTGCGGCCTGGCGGTGGGGACAAGGCTTGGGCAGAGGCTGTACAGTGGGTTAAGGATGCGAAGTCCGCGGCGGAGGCGCTTCAAGAAACCCGGGGCAACATCCTCCTGACCACCGGAAGCCATACGCTGGGCATCTACCTTGACGCGATCCCGAGGGGCCGCCTTTACGCCCGGGTGCTGCCGGATTCCAGCATATTGAGGCAGTGCGAGGATCTCATGCTCCCGCCGGGCCACGTAATCGCCATGCAAGGCCCCTTTACATGCGCGCTGAACGAGGCGCTGTACGACGCCTGGGACATCCGCGCGCTGGTCTCCAAGGATTCCGGCGAGCCGGGCGGCGTGACCGACAAGGTGGTTCCCGCGCTCGAGCGGGGCATTCAGGTCATCATGATTCGAAGGCCAACGGAGGGTTGAACATGCGCGGAAAATGCCTGATGGTTCAAGGGACGGGTTCCTCGGTGGGCAAGAGCATCCTGTGCGCGGCGATCCTGCGCATCCTCAAGCAGGATGGGTATTCCGCCGCGCCGTTCAAGGCGCAGAACATGGCGCTCAACTCCTTCGCGACCAAAGAGGGCCTTGAGATGGGCCGGGCGCAGGTGCTGCAGGCGCAGGCGGCGGGGATCGAGCCGAGCGCGCTCATGAATCCGGTGCTCTTAAAACCCACCTCCGACCGGCGAAGCCAGGTCATCGTGAACGGCCGCCCCATCGGAAACATGACCGCGATGGAATACCACCTGTTCAAGCCAAGGCTGTCTCAACTGGTCAGGGAGAGCTATGAAAAACTGGAATCCACCGTGGACTTCGTGGTGATCGAGGGCGCGGGCAGCCCGGCGGAGATCAACCTTAAAGACGGCGACATCGTGAACATGGCGATGGCGGAGATGGCCGACGCGCCGGTATTGCTGGTAGGCGACATCAACCTGGGCGGCGTGTTCGCATCGCTCTACGGCACGGTGAAGCTGCTTACGGAAACGGAGCGCGTGCGGGTAAAGGGCGTTCTCATCAACAAGTTCCGCGGCGACCGGGAAATCCTGAAGCCCGGCCTGGACATGCTGGAAGACCTGATCCACATGCCGGTGGTGGGCGTGGTGCCCTGGATGGATGTGGACCTTGAGGACGAGGACAGCGTCACCGACCGCTTTCATAGCGCGCTGGGCGGCGGGGACGTGAACGTGGCGGTGGTGCGCCTCCCTCACATTGCAAACTTCACCGATTTTCAGGCGCTTTCGCTCTCGGACGGCGTACGCGTGCGCTACATAGAGCATGCTTCCGAATTCGAAGGCGCGGACGTGGTGATCCTGCCCGGCACCAAGAACACCATCGAAGACCTTCTCACGATCAAGAGCCGGGGCATCGACGAGGCAGTTGTGCGCCACGCGCGCTCGGGCGGGCTGGTGGTCGGCGTGTGCGGCGGCTACCAGATGCTGGGCAGCCGTCTCCATGACCCCGAGGGTGTGGAGTCCCGCGTGCGGGAAGTAGCGGGGCTGGGGCTTCTCGACATGGATGTTACCTTCCTGCCGGAGAAGACCACGGTGCAGGCGTCCGGGCGGGTTGCGGGCGGCTGCTGCTGGCTTTCGGCCATCGACGGCGCGGCGGTTGACGGCTACGAAATCCACTCGGGCGTAAACCATTTGGGCGCGGACGCGGTGCCGTGGCTGCGCCTCACCAGCCGGGAGGGGATCGACGGCATCCGGAACCCGGAAGGAAACGTGCTGGGCAGCTACCTGCACGGCCTCTTCGACAACGGCCACCTGTGCCGCGCGCTGGTGGATGACCTGCGGCGGAAGAAGGGGCTGGAGGCGCCGGGCCGCGCGCCGATCACCATGGACGAGTTCCGGGAAAAGGAGCTTGACCGGCTGGCCTCCGTCGTGCGGACGAGCCTCGACATGGGGAAAATCTACGAAATCCTGCGGGGTGAGGGCTGATGCCGGATTACATCCTTGCGCTGGCGGCGGGTTTTCTGATGGACCTTGTGATGGGGGACCCGGAAGGGTTTCCGCATCCGGTCAAGTGGATTGGCGGCTTCATCCGCTGGACGGAGAGAAAACTGCGCGCGCGCGGCGGCAGCCTGCGCGCTTCGGCGGTGTTCCTGACATTGAGCACGGTGGCGCTCACGATGGCGGTGACGTCGCTGATCCTCTGGGCGCTGTCGCTGTTCGGGCGCTGGCCGCATTTTGCCGGCATGTCGGTCATTTGTTGGCTGGGCCTCTCGGTCCGGAACCTTGCCGACGAGGCGCGGGGCGTGGAAAAGGCGCTTTCCGAAGGGATCGAGGCCGGGCGTGCTCGCGTCGCCCGCATCGTCGGCCGGGACACGGCGGAACTGGACGAACACGAAATCATCTGCGCCACGGTGGAGACGGTGGCGGAGAACACCACCGACGGCGTGGTCTCGCCGCTCCTCTTTACGGCACTCGGCGGGCCGGTGCTTTTGATGGGTTTCAAGGCGGCCTCCACGCTCGACTCGATGGTGGGCTACCTCGACCCGAAGTACCGGGACATCGGCTGGTCCAGCGCGAAACTGGACGACGTTTTAAATTACCTCCCTGCCCGGCTGTGCGCGGGGCTCATGATCGCGGCAGCGGCGATCACCGGGCTTAACTGGAAAGGCGCGCTCCGGATCGTGCGGCGCGACCACGCCAATCACTTGAGCCCCAACTGCGCCTGGAGCGAAGCCGCCGCCGCGGGCGCGCTGGGCATCCGGCTGGGCGGCACCCACCGGTACTTTGGAAAGCCGGTGGAAAAGCCGGCCATAGGGGACGACCACCGGGCGCCGGAGCGGAAGGACATCGGAAGAATGGTCCGGATGCTGTACGTCACCGCAGTCCTGACACTGGTCATGCTGCTGCTCGCGGCGTGGGTTATCTGAGTTCGGGGAAATAAAATGGGGCAACTGCGCTTGCCGCGGTCACCCTTCAGGAGGAATATGCTTTCATTTGTGGGGGTCGGCCCGGGCGATCCGGATCTGATGACCGTCCTGGCGGTGCGCGCGCTGGCGCGGGCCGATGTGATCGCCATCGCGGATTCCGGGTCGGGCGAGAGCGCGGTGCTGCGCATCGCGGGGCCGCTGGTGACGGGTAAACCGGTACTGAAACTGAAAATGCCCATGCGTTCCGGCGAGGATTGGGCCCCCGCTCACGATGAGGCGGCTGAAAAGCTGATCAAACGCCTTCGGACGGGGGTGCGGATCGCCTACCCGGTGCTGGGGGATCCTTCGCTGTATGCGAGTTCCATCTACCTGTACCGCCGCATCACGCCACGCTACCCCTGCGAGATCATCCCAGGCGTCCCGGCCATGTGCGCCGCGGCCGCCGCGCTGGGCGCGCCGCTGGCCGAAGGGCGCGAGCGGCTGACCGTGCTGCCCGGATTCTTGGAAGGCGACCCTCTGCCGGAGGGCGCCGTGGTGGTGCTTAAAGCCGGGCATTCGCTGGACACAATCCAAGCCTCCCTCTGCGGGCGCTCTGCGCTGCTCGCGCAGAACCTGGGTATGCCGGGCGAATATCTGGGACGGCTCGCCGGAGCGGATGCGCGGGAATCCTATTTTTCCACGGTGCTGATCGGACCAGGGAAGGAAGAGGCTTAAGGACCGCTTCGATTTCGGGCGGCTTGCGCCCGCTCACGGCCGGGTCAGCCCGCGCTTTTCCGCCTCAAGGATCAATTCATTCATGCGCGCGTTGCATTCCCCGACGATGAGGCCCGCGTTGATTACCCGGCGGCAGCGCAGCATGGCGGCAAGCGCTTCCCGGTAGGTTTCATCGCGGATGGCGCAAAACGGTTCCTCCGCGATGACCCGGGCGGAGAGCGTCTGCGCCAGCGGATAATCGATATCGTTTTTATAAAGGATGCCCGCGCTAAAAGGCGTCCCCTCCCTTTGAAGTTCTCGATACACGGCGATGCCGCTGCCGCATCCGGAAATGACGAACACCTCCGGCTCGCCCGGCGGCTTCGGCAATTCTACGCTGCCGAATCGAACATCGTAAGTGCCTTCGCCCACGCCGTAGAGTTCTTGAATGGTGTCACTCAGAAAGATTTCCCGCGGCGTTCCGAACCGGAAGACGGTCTCCCCCTTCACGCAGAGCACCCGATCGGAGATTTTCTGCGCCAGGTCGATCTCGTGCAGCGACAGGATGACGGTGATGCCCTTTTCCCTGGCCAGATGCTGAAGGGTGGCGAGCAGTTCCAGCTTGTGCCGGATGTCGAGAAAGGCGGTGGGTTCGTCCAGCACCAGCACGTCCGGCTCCTGGCTGAGCGCCCGGGCCAATAGCACCCGCTGACGCTGCCCGTCGCTGATTTCAGAGAAGTCGCGGCCCGACAGATCCTCCACATGAACGGTTTGCATGGACGCCTCGACCACTTGCTCGTCCTCGGGCGAGAGGTGGCCCAGCCTGCCGGTATAGGGGTAGCGCCCCGTCGCCACGACGTCCCGGCACGTCATCAGTTCCGGTTTTACCCGTTCTGTCAATACGACGGCGACCTGCGTGGCCAGTTGGCGCAGTGTCATTTTCCGCGCGTCCGCGTCATGGATCAGCACCGCGCCCGCGATGGGCTTTAGCTGCTGAGCAAGGCTTTTCAGAATGGTGGATTTTCCCGCGCCGTTGGGCCCGATCAGCGTGACGATTTCGCCCTTCGGGATCTCAACGTTGATATCGCGGATCAGCGCCGCACCGCGATATCCGACGCTCAGCCCCTGCATTTTTACGAAATACATGTCCATCATTCGAATTTCCCGCGGTTTCTCAGCATCATCAAGATGACCACCGGCGCGCCGAAGGCGGCGGTTACCGTGCTGACGCTTAATTCTGTGGGGGAAAAGGCCGTCCTGGCGATCAGATCCGACAGCATGCAAAAGTCCGCGCCGCCCAAGAACAGCGCCGGGATCACGACGACGGGTTTCGCCGTGTTCAGGCTCTTTTTAATCAGAAACGGAACCGCGATGCCCACAAAGGAGATCGGCCCCGCAAACGCAGTGACGCAGGCGGACAGTGCGCAGGACAGCAGGATGATCGCCGTGCGCATCCGTGCGATGTTTACGCCCATGCTGCGGGCGTATTTCTCGCCCATCTGGAACGCGTCGAGGGGCTTCGACATTAGAAAGACCAGCGCGAACGCCGCCAGGACCACTGAAAAGGCGACCTTTACCCCATCCCAGTTGGCCGCGGAAAAGCTCCCGAGGGACCAGCTGTGCAGGTTGACGATATCGGAATCGTCCGCAAACGCGACGAGAAAATCGGTCGCCGCCGAGCAGATGTATCCGATCATGATCCCCGCGATCAAAAGCACCGGCATTTGGCCGATCCGGCGGGAGATCAGCAAGATAAAACCGGTGGCAAGCAGGGAACCGGCGAAAGCCGCCCCGATCAGGGCAAAGGAGGAGAGCCTTCCGATCCACGCGCTTACGTAGATCATGGTGACGGCCACCGCCAATTTCGCGCCCGAAGAGATGCCCAGCACAAAGGGTCCTGCGATGGGATTTCGGAAAAACGTCTGAAGAAGGAACCCGGAGAGCGCCAGCGCGCCACCCAAAATGGCGGAGAGCAGGATGCGCGGGAGGCGGATTTTCCAAACGATGCTCAATTGGGTTTCATCCCCGGCGCGCAGGAAGATGATGCGCGCAATGTCCGGGAGCGAAATGTGCGTGCTGCCGGAATTGACGTTTAAGACCAATATCGCGCAAAAGGCGACCGCCATCAGCAAAAAGGCGAACTGATAGCGGGCGCGCCTTTTGAATTTTTCCATCTGAGAAGGCGAAGGGTTCTCTCGCATGGATCTACCTCCCGGCCGTGTCAATTCAACTTATAAAGGTAGGCAAGGCTTCCGGCGTTCCCGGTCAGCATGGCGTGAAGATCGGAAACGATCTGGCCGATGGCGTCGGACGCCTGGTAGAGGGACTTGGTCGTGCACCACACATTGCCCTCACGAACGGCTTTGAAGTCGGCGAACATCGCGTTTATATGGATGAAATCCTTCGCGGAGACAGGCGGATCGTCGATCGAAGCGTTGTAAATGATGAAGTCCGCATCTTTGGCTGTCGTATAGAAGCTCTCCGCGTCCATGGTGATTGAGGAGGAGGTGTCCGAAGCAATGTCCTGACCGGCCAGCGCATACCGGCCTCCGGCCAGTTCGATCATCCGGACAAAGTAGTCCGAAGCGGGTTTTGTGACGATCTGACCGCTGGAATTGACGTAAAAATATGCGACGGTGAGATTCGAGTTTTCAAAGTCCCGAAGTTCGTCCACATAGCGTTTCTGGAGGGCGAAAGCTTTCTCCGCCTTGCCTTCCTTGCCCAACAGCACCGCGTACGCCTTGATCCATTCGGTTCGCCCCAGAGGTTCCGGCTCATAGCTGGACATATCGATCCACACCGGGATGCCCAGTTCCTCAAGCTTCTCCTGCACCTCCGGAGCGTGGAGAATCATCGTGGACTCGATGGCCAGATCGCAGCCCTCGGCGAGGAGGAGCTCATAGTCCGGGGTGCTGTACTTTCCGGCATAGCGCATCGCCCCTGCCTCCATCGCTTCGGCGGCGCGCTCCACATGCCAGTCGTCCGCCTTGGTTCCGGAAAAGCGGATGCCTCCCAGAGCGTCCAGCGCGTCGTAAAGGCACATGGCGGAGGTTGCCGCAAGATAAGCGCGATCCAGCGGCCTTTGCAGCACGACATAGTTTGTACCGGCCCCCTCCGGCGCGCTCCCGCCTTCCGGAACGATCAGGTAATCTCGGCCGTCGGCCACGCGGATCACGGAATAGCCGCCCTCGTAGGAATACACCTGAAAGCACCGGGCATTGTCCAGTTTCATCGCGGATTCGTATGTCAGGCCCTCGACGACCGGGGCGCCGGACGGCAGGGCAGAAGGCGCGGCGGCGGTGGATTCTGCGGCGCCTTTGGATTCACCCGCGCCCGCACCCGCGGCCTTGGCCGCGTCGGTGCCGTCCGTATAGAGGTAGAGCACGTATTCGACAACACGTGGATCGCCCATGGCGGTCGTTTCGGCCTGGATTTCGGTCGGGCCGTTTAAGGTCACGGGAATCTCGAATGTGGAGTCACCGCCGATGTTCACGTTGCCGTATCTCACGCCGCCGGCTTCCGCCCAGGTGTACTTGGAGCTGCTGAAAACGATGGTGGCCACCGGCTGGTCGCCGTCCTGACGGAATCCCGGGCAGGTGATCGCCACGCGGCCCGTGCCCCCCGCAAACGCGAAGGAAAATGCTTCCGGTTCTTCATCCGGCGCCAGCGTGGCGGAGTCAAAGATCAGCGTACGGTCGTACCATTGCGACTTTTTCGCCGACCATGTGGCGACGGGGATCTCCTGATCCAGCGTTTGGACGGGAAGCGTGTAGGTCCAGCCGGAACCGCTCTGGGCGGCCGCGATTCTATCGCTTTCCGCCGCTTTCAGGGCATCCCTGGCCGCGCCGGGATAGAGGAAACCGTACTTCGCGCTTTCGACGGAGAGAAGGGCCGTCATCTTTCCGTCCTTCACGGTCAGTTTGCAGCCGGTGACCGGAAAGAGGTTGGAGTCCGAGCGCACGGAGACGGTATAGACGCCGTCGTCCGGCACGACCGTAAGGCTTGCCAGCGCGCCGGAGCGGAACATCAGGCTGTGATTGCTCCACGCGCCGCCGTCGGCGGAGCGCGCTTCCAACGCGATGCTTTTGTCCAGGGAGGGAATCGCGACGGAAAAGACGCCGTCCTCCGCGGCGTATTCCGCTTCGCCCACGCGCAGGGCGTCGTACCCCTTGAGGGAAAAGCTCGCGGTCATCGCGCCGTCTTTCACCACGAGGGCGCAATCGCCGGGTTCAAGGGTCGCCGAGGATGCCTCCACTTTGTACGCGCCGTCCTTGGGCACCATGTCATAATCCCTTAGGCTCCCGGACAGGAAATTCAGAGTGCGGTCGTACCACTTGGCGTATTTCGTGGAATAAGCGGCCACCGCGAGATCGGTATCCAGCGTGGGAATCTCGATCGCATAGGTATACGCGCCGTCCGCGTTCTCGATAAACGGGACCCAATCGCTTTTCGGGGCGGCGTCCGCCTCCTCGCCCGTGCCGGCGTAGAGATACCCGTAGCCGTGCCCGCTCAAGGTCAGGACCGCGGTGATCGCGCCGTCCTCGACATGCAGTACGCACTGAACCACCTTGAACATGTCGGAACTTGAGGCTATCCCGATCGTGTACAGGCCGTCGCCTAAGGCGGAACCGCCCTGCGCATAGGCCGGTGAGGCCAGGAGCGCCATAGCAAGGACAACCAGGACAATCCTCTCCATGAGCCGTTTTATCATACTCGTCTTCCCTTTCCCGTTGTCGCGTATGCGGCCGCGCCGGTTGGGCGCGGCCGCACGCTTGCCTGAGCCTGGCTTATACCAATCCGAAATGATGTTTTGCCCAAAGGGCTGGAGATTTTCGACGCAGCGCAGGAATCGCAGCGCTATTTCGAGCGGAGAGCGACGTCAGCTCGCGCGAAAAGATCCGCCACGGCGACAAAAGAAGGTTTGGAATGGCATTACAGGCCCGCTTCGGTCATGGTCCCCTGAACGTGCCTTATGATGAGCGCGCGGATCGCCGCGTTCTGCCCAAGGCCCTGAATGCGGCATTCCACCTCAAAGCCTGCGCCCGTGAACAAGGTCTTCCAGGAGTCCGGTTCATCGCCCGCCATGTCGTTGTTGGCGTGGTCGCCCGCGACGATCATCAGCGGATACAGTACGACCTTCTTCGCGCCGAATGCTTTCACCTCGGACATGGCCTGGTCGACGCCCGGAAAACCCTCGACCGTTCCGACAAAGAAGTTCTCGTAGCCTTCCCAGTGCATCATGTACTCCAGCTCGCTGTACGTCGCGTTGGCAAAGTGCTCGGTCCCATGCCCCATGAAGACCACCGCGGTGTCCTCGGAGCCCACTTCGGGAATCTCGCCGGTCAGGGCGGTAAGCACGGCTTCGTAGTCTTCCTCGGTGTAGATCAGCGGTTTGCCGATTGCCAGCTTATCAAAGCTGGAGGCATACGCGCTGACCGCGGCAATCAGGTCGGAATACTCGTACCCGGGCATGATATGGGTCGGCTGCACGACGACTTCCTTTACGCCGTCGGCAATCAGGCGCTGCATGGCTTCGTCCACGCTGTCGATCTGAAGCCCGTCGCGGTCCGCGAGCTTGTCAATAATGGTCTGAGCGGTGAACGCGCGGCGCACTTCCCAGTCCGGGAACGCGGCGGCGATGTCCTTTTCGATGGCCTCGATGGTGACGGGGCGGCTGTCGTTGTAGCTCGTGCCGAAGCTGGCCACCAGGATGACGCGGGGCGCCGCCGTCTCTGCACAGGCGACGTTCAGGGGAGAGAGCACGAGCAGCGCGGCGAGCAGCATGTGAAAAAAATTACGCATAGGGACGGATACCTTCCTTTCCAGTGCTATTGGGTGGGTTTTCTATCGCAGCGCAATCGGGACGCCCCGGCCGGAAAGCGTCTCGGTCGCGCCCTATAGACAAAGGGCAAACGGGGGAAAGCGCGTTCAATAGGATCCGCCTCAGGCGTTCGCGCTTTGCCGGGAGGTTTTTTAGATTCTCGCGCAAAACAAAAGGACGCGTCGGAATCAAGTTCCAACACGTCCTAATAATGCCGATGGATGGGTACAGAAAGGCGGCCACCGCAAATCATCGCTGCGAGCCTGCCTTTTATGGGCTCAACAATACCCATACCGTACTGCATGGTACGGAAACGGCTTTTTCGGGACGTATCCTTCTTTGAAAGTCCGAAGAAAATGATACGTACTTTTCAGGCAGGTCTTCTGACTTAGCCTTCATCGCAGTTTTTCGCCTTCCCGGCGCCATAGGCGCCAGTGGCCGGAGGAATCATCCATCCATGAAAAGCAGCTCGGCAATACAGCAGCGGCCCTGTCGGGGATTCGCACCCCGTTCCCTTTTCACCCAAAGCCGAAGGCTTCGGGCACCTGAAACTTCCCATATAGAATTTTCAAGCTTCACAGTCCATAATCCCCATCAAATTATAGCCTCTTTCGACTCAGATTGCAACACGATCACGCAAATTCGTACCACAATTCTGTTTATCTGGCTTGTCACCCCCAGGAGAGACGGAACGGGGGGTTGCAAAAGAGATTCGATGGAAATGTGCGCGTCGGAAGAAAAGAGATTTTGGTATCGGATCAGCGCACATAAGGAAGCTGCGCCCTGCGGGTCATTCCGCGCCCTTCCACCGGTACCCTGCTGGGAGGTAATTGTCCGTATCAGTGATAAAATGACAAAAAGTGCCGGGCAAAAAATGCAATGAAATGGCGGCGGAGGATATGTCCATGGCAGACTCTTTCTGTTACGCGAGAGAACGCGACAGGAAGGGCTGGAAGTAAGTGGAAGGGGCGAAATGGATGGACATTCGAAACGGCCGCTCAAAGGGGCTGAGCTGCAAGGAGATCGGAAAGAAGTACCGCATCGATCAGCGGACGGCGAAGAAGCCTGCGGCTGCTCTGCAAGGATGAGATCGCCCACATGGAGGTCCGATCGGCCCGGCTGGAAGCCATCCAAATGTACGTCAACCGTCTGGAAGCCATGAGCGCGTACGCCTTCAAAATACAGCGATTGCCGCTATACCAGGTATTTGAACATGCCGTGCTGACGGATGTTCTCCCGCGCAACCCGGTACAGGGCGTGCAGCCGCCGCCGTCGATGACCCACAACACCAAGGGGGTCTGTCCTTACGAGAAGGACGACCAGCGGAGGCTCGTAGCCGCTTTTGCAGAAGAGAAGAACGGCAGGCCCGGCTTCAGATACGTCCTGATGATGGAGACGGGCTTAGGTACCGGAGAGGCGCTGGCACTGAAATGGGGCGGCATCGACGAGGAGAAGCGCACGCAGAAGGTCAGCAAGAGTCCGATGCGGGCCGACGGCAAGAATACCGTCCGGCGCACCACGAAGACGGCCTCCGGCAGGCGCACAATTCCCCTCAACAACAGAGCCTTGGAAGCTATCCAGCCCCTCAAGGACCGGCAGGTGTCGGGATGCCCCTATGTATTCGCCGCCCAGACCGGCAAGTACCTGAGCTACCGGAATCTGTTGGCGACGATGGAGAAAGCCTGCGAAGCCGTGGGCCAAGGCACGGGGGCTTGCACGCGTTACGGTATTTGTTCACTTCTAATCGGTACGCCCGGGGGGTAGAGGGTAAGATCATCTCGAAGCTGCCCGGCCACACCAGCGTGGGGATTACCAACAACCGGTATATCCATTTCTTTGAGGGCGGGATCGATGACACCCTCCGGCAAGCGGTCGGGGTGTAAAAAGGAAT
>JAEZTL010000018.1 GCA_023421395.1 Bacillota bacterium
CTGTTCCTCCTGACCGCCATTTCCAAGATGAAGGACCGGAAGGATGGCGGCAGCCGCGTCGCCATCATCCACAACGGATCGCCGCTCTTCACCGGGGACGCGGGCAGCGGCCCCAGCGAGATCCGCAGATACATTCTCGAAAATGACCTCTTGGAGGCCATCGTGGCGCTCCCCAACGACATCTTCTACAATACCGGCATCGCCACCTACATCTGGGTGCTCAGTAACAAGAAGGCGGGCACGAAGCGCGAAGGCAAGGTCCAGCTGATCAACGCGAACGGGCTTTTCGAGAAGCGCCGCAAATCCCTCGGCAACAAGAGAAACGACATCCCCGCCTCCGCCATTTCGGAGATCACTCGCGTCTACGGCGAAATGGTGGAAAACGAGATCAGCAAGGTCTTTGACAACGCCGACTTCGGCTATACCAAGATCACGGTGGAGCGCCCGCTGCGGGATGAGAAGGGCAAGCCCGTCCTGAAGAAGGGCAGGCCCCAGCCCGACGCGAGCCTCCGGGATACCGAAAACGTGCCGCTGAAGGAGGACATCCGCACCTATTTTGAGCGGGAGGTCCTGCCCTTCGCGCCGGACGCGTGGATCGACGAGGGCAAGTCCAAGGTGGGCTACGAGATCCCGTTCACCCGCTACTTCTACAAGTATGAGGCCCCGAAGCCCTCCAAGGAGATCATGCGGGAGATCCAGGCCATCGAGGCAGAACTGGATGGCGCGCTGGCGGAGGTGTTCGGCGAATGAGGGCGATGAAGGACAGCGGCGTGGAGTGGATTGGTAGTATACCAGAAAATTGGTCATTATGCAGGCTGAAAAACTATGCTACCATTCTGAACGGGCAAGATTACGCGGGTGTGGCCGCAGACGATGGCAAATATCCAGTGATGGGCAGCGGTGGTCAATTTGCTACTGCGAATACCTATCTATATGATAAAGAGTCAGTATTACTTGGCAGAAAAGGAACAATCGATAAACCATTGTATCAAGATGAACCATTTTGGACTGTTGATACGATGTACTATACTGCTATAAAAGATACGGCAATAGCGAAGTTTTTTTACTATCTTTGCACGCAGATTAGATTCGATTATTATCAGTTTGGATCTGCAGTTCCGTCAATGACACAACGCGATTTAAACAGCGTAGACTTCCCATTACTAGATGTGAAGGAACAATCCCGCATCGCCTCCTTCCTCGATGCCAAATGCGCCCAGATTGACGCCATCATCGAAAAGCAGCAGCAGGTCATTGAAAAGCTTAAAGCCTACAAGCTGTCTGTCATCACCGAAGCCGTCACCAAAGGCCTCGACCCCACCGTGCCTATGAAGGATAGCGGGGTTGAGTGGATTGGTATGGTGCCGGAAAAGTGGGATATTCAAGCGTTGAAATTTATCCTTTCGGAGCGAAATCAGAATAATAGTCCGATTATTACAGAAGAAAGGTTATCGTTGTCCATCGACAAAGGTGTAACCTTATATGCAGAAAAAACAACGAACCTTGATAGATTTAAGGATGATGTGTCGAAATACAAAATTGCACATCCTGACGATATCGTAATTAACAGCATGAATGTAATTGTTGGAGCGGAGGGAATATCGAAATATTTGGGTTGTGTCAGCCCTGCGTACTATGTCATGTATGCGAGCAATCCCGACTTGTTTTCTATCAAGTACTATGACTATGCTTTCAAGACATCGACGATCCGCAAAGTGCTCTTTTCTTTAGGCAAAGGAATTCTAGCTATAGAAAGAGGAAATGACCGTGTTAACACTTGCAGGCTTAAAGTTTCGAGATATGATCTTGGCCGATTAGCTTTCCCTGTTCCTCAAATATCCGAGCAAACAAAAATTGCAGAATATCTCGATAGGGTATGCGCCTCGACGGACGCGGCTATTTGTAAGAAGCAGGTCTTAATCGACAAACTCATCGACTATAAAAAGTCCCTCATCTACGAAGCGGTCACCGGCAAGATGGAGGTATAGCAATGAGCGACTTTGACTACCGCGAGAAGCGCTTCGAGGACGACATCGAGGCTTCCCTGCTGACGGCGGGCGGTTACGAAAAGGGCGCCTCCACCGCCTTCGACCGCGCGCTGGCGCTGGACCGGGGTACGTTCCTCCGCTTTCTCAAGGCTAGCCAGCCGAAGGAGTGGGAGCGGTACGAAAAGCTCTACGGTGCCGACAGCGAGCGACAAGCGGTGGACCGCTTCTGCCGCGAGGTGAAGATGGTGGGGCTTCTGAAGGTGTTGCGCCAGGGCTTCACCGACCGGGGCGTGAAGTTCCGCGCGGTGTTCTGGAAGCCGGAGACCGGCCTCAACGAGAAAAGCGTCGCGCAGTACGAGGCGAACATCCTCCACTGCACGCGCCAGCTGCACTATTCGCTATCCAATGAGAACAGCATCGACATCGTGCTGTTTCTGAATGGCATCCCGGTGGTCAGCATGGAGCTGAAGTGCCAGTTCACCGGGCAGAACACGGCGAACGCCATCGCCCAATACAAGTTCGACCGGGCGGGGAACGACGCCATCTTCGAGTTCAAAAACCGGGTGCTGGTGCACTTCGCGGTCGACCTCGAAAACGTGTACATGACCACGCGGCTGATGGGTGACAAGACGTACTTCCTGCCCTTCAATCAGGGATCAAACGGCGCGGGCAGCGTCGGCGGGCGGGGCAACCCCACGCCGGAACACGGCTACGCGACCGCCTACCTGTGGGAGAACGTGCTGAAGAAGGAAAGGCTGCTCGAAATCCTGCAGAAGTACCTGCACCTTGCCAAAGATGTGAAGGAGAACAAAGCCACCGGCGAAAAGACCACCGTCGAGACGATGATCTTCCCGCGGTATCATCAGCTGGACGTGGTGACGAAGCTGCTCGCGGATGTCAAGGCGAACGGCTCCGGCCAACACTACCTGATCCAGCACAGCGCGGGGAGCGGGAAGTCCAACTCCATCGCGTGGCTGGCGCACCGCCTCACGGGGCTGCATAGTGACGCGGACGAGAAGATCTTCCAGTCCGTCATCATCGTCACCGACCGGCGGGTGCTGGACAACCAGCTGCAGGACACGGTGTACCAGTTCGACCATGTGCAGGGCGTGGTGCAGAAGATCGACAAGAACGCCAAGCAGCTGAAGGAAGCCATCGAGGCCGGGACTGGCATCATCATCACCACGCTGCAGAAGTTTCCGGTGATCTATAAGGAGGTCAAGTCCGGCAGCCGCCGCTTCGCCGTGATCGTGGACGAGGCGCACTCCTCCCAGACGGGCGACGCAGCCAAGAAGCTGAAGCGGGCGCTGGCGGACACCGAAAAGATTCTGGAGGAGTACGCGAAACAGGAGGGCGAGGAGGAGGCGAGCCGCAAGGACGACGAGGACAAGCTCCTCGACGAGCTGGCGGCGCAGGGCTTCCATGAGAACCTGTCGTTCTTCGCGTTCACCGCGACGCCGAAAGACAAGACCCTCCAGATGTTCGGCAGGAAGGACGAGAACGGCAAGTATCACCCGTTCCACATCTACTCGATGAAGCAGGCCATCGAGGAAGGGTTTATCCTGGATGTGCTCCGTAACTACATGACCTACAACATGTACTTCAAGATCGCGAAGGCCATCCCCGACGACCCGGAGCTGGACACAGTGGCAGGCCTCAGCGCGATTAGGCGATTTGAGACGCTTCACCCACACAACATCGCGCAGAAGACCGCGGTGATCCTGGAGCACTTCCGCAGTGTCACCATGCACAAGATCGACGGGCGGGCAAAGGCGATGGTGGTCACCCCGTCACGCTTGCATGCGGTGCGCTACCTCTTGGAGTGCAGGCGGCAGATCAAGGAGAAGGGCTACAAGGATATGGACGTGCTGGTGGCGTTCTCCGGCGAGGTGGAGGATGAGGGGAACACCTATACCGAGGTGAAGCTGAACAAGACCAAGTCCGGCGAGACGGTGCAGGAGAAGCAGCTGCCGGAGGTTTTCCACACCGACGATTTCGGCATGCTGATCGTCGCCGAGAAGTACCAGACCGGGTTTGACGAGCCGCTCCTCCACACCATGTTCGTGGACAAGAAGCTGTCCGGCGTGAAGGCGGTGCAGACGCTCTCCCGCCTCAACCGCACCATGCGCGGAAAGCAGGATACCTTTGTGTTGGACTTCGTGAACACGGCGGACGAGATCAAGGCCTCCTTCGAGCCGTACTACGAGGAGACGGTCTTGGAGAAGGAAACCGATCCGAACGTGATCTACGACCTCAAGAACACGCTGGACGAGTACCGGGTGTATCAGCAGCTGGAGATCGACAAATTCGCGCAAATCTTCTTCTCTCGGAAGGATCAGGCGGCGGGCGACCTGGGCGCGCTGCAGGGCGCGCTGAAGCCCGCTATGGACCGCTACGAGGCGCTGGAGGATGAGAAGAAGGAACTGTTCAAGTCCACGCTGGCGCGGTTTAATCGCATCTACGCGTTCATTACGCAGGTCTGCCGGATGTTCGACAAGGACATCCACAAGTTCAGCGTATACGCGAAGTTCCTCGCGATGATGCTGCCCAAGGGCGACACCACCAACGAAAAAGTGGACGACAAGGTGATGCTGGAATACTACCGGCTGGAGAAGGACTTCGAGGGCGGCATCCAGCTGGAGGGCACCGACGAGGGCTTCACGCCCATCACCGGCGAAGCAGGCCGCAAGGAGAAGAAGAAGGACCCGCTGACCGTCATCATCGAGAAGATCAACGAAAAGTACGGCACCAACTTCACCGAGATGGACAAGGTACTCCTCCAGATCGAAAACGACTATGCGGGCAGCGACAAGTGGCAGGGCTACGCCGCGAACAACGACCGCAAGACCTTCATGCTGCTGTTCGAGAAGGACTTCCCGGAGATGGCCGCCGCCCGGTACGAGCAGAACGAAGATTTCTTCGTCCGGATGTTCAAGGAACCGGAGATGATGGGCCAGATCATGCAGGTGGTCGGCGGCGTGCTGTATGAGCGGCTGAAGAAGCGGGGCAGAGTTCATGGTTAGTTCACCCTTTAGATTACCCTTTACCCTTTGGATTCTTTGTCACACATGGGACGGAAGTGCCGCAGAATGCCTGGAATTCAAGGTTTCCGCGAACCGGCCAACACATGAAATCACGAAGAAAACGCCCCTATGATAATTCAAGTCCCGTCGACCGCACCATGAGAGAAGCCTTGAAGCCATTGGGGTTCAAGGCTTTTCTTTTTGCCTTGCCGCCCACTTTTCAATTTTCTTCTTGAAGGATGCGTCCAAAGGCGATGCCGATGGTCCCCGCGGCCTGCTTCATCCCGCCGGAAATCTTATGACCGTATGTGCGGGGGCGTCCACCGCGTTGGAATGACCGGCCGCAGATCTCCGGAGCGCCATCGGCCTGCCGTTCTTCACAGCGGATGCGAAGGCGTGCCGCGGTTCGCGGAGGCTGCAGCCAAATCCGTGCTCGCCGCGGGCTTTAGCGGGCGGGCATTCTTCCGTGTGGAAGGCTTCGCCGGGTGGCCGCAAAATCTGCGTGCGGATGCACGGCCAGACGGTCGCGATCTTGCGCCGCCACTCCACAAGGACTTCGCCTGTGTGGTGGGCAGAGGTGAAAATACATTGGTTTGACGCGGATGGAGTTCAGTGATATGATCAAAGAATCAATCCACCGGCACAGGGAGAGCTGCTATGAACAAGAGGATAGCCGTTTTGTCAGTCTTGATGATGGCGATGTTTCTGATGTCGGTGGGCGTGGCGGAGTCAGAACCGGCCGCTCAATTTACCTTTATGGATACGATCACTTGGGATTCGACGCCTGAAGACGTTGAGTTGGTCCTGGGCGATGATGTTCAGCGCGGGGAGGAAACGGACGAGTCCATCGGGACTGTTGCCGTGCTGTGGACGGAGAATGAAAGCTTCGCCGGTTACGAATGCGGCAGAATGATGTTCACGTATTACAATGATAAGCTATGCTTCATTGCTTGTTATTATACTGAAACGGATGTCGGCGATGTTGCTTTGTTAATTGACGGGCTAACCCAAATATACGGCGCTCCCCATATGTATGAATCAGACGAAACGACATTGGATGATCTCATTTCCGGAACCAAGCAAATGTGTGGCTGGGACATCTGGGATGATACGGAGATCGGAGTTGTTCACCTGAAGAGCGACGGCACACATTCCATATTCCCTCAGCAGAAAATGGATTCCCCTTACTTGTGCGTTGCTTCCTTTGTGAATATCCCCGTTTTTAATCAATTGCAGGAAGCCGTAGGCGCTTGAGCAGATAAATCCGGGGAACCGGAGAAGTAAAGATTATTGCGCAGAGGAACGCAGGCCAGGATGGAAGGAGCCGCTTCGGTTCCGCCCGTCCAAATTGAATGATTAATTTGCCGATGATGCCATGACTTGTTATACCGCTCTGAAAAGGGCGGCTTTTTTATGGGGATTTCAAAAGACGGCGAGGCGCTGGAGGGTCAAGCCGGTCATATGCGGCGGCGGCTCCGCCGGATCCGGGCAAACCGGCGGCGGACGCCGCGGCACCCCCCGCATCTTGCCACGGTACGGAACGGGCCGGCTGGGAAATCCGTCCAATTTCAAAAGCCTGGGGGGTAAAGGAGAGATGGGTGTGAACAAGGCGCTTAGGACCATCAGGACGATGCTGGTGTGCCTCCTCGCGGTCGCGTTGACGGGGTTTGCGGCGTTCGCGGAGGAGGCGTCCGCTCCGGTTGCGGCGGTTTCGGGGCTTCTGCTGGTGGGGGATCTCCCGAAAGACGCGGAGGTCGTCGAGGACACCGGCGACGCTGAGGGCAATTATCGAGAGGCGCTTTTGACGGGCGACGGCGCGATCTGGATCCTGACCGCGCGGCAGGCCGTGGGCGGCGACTATCCCATGGAGATGGCGGCGGCGGATTTAATTCAGAAGTATTTTGAGCTCGAGGCCGCGCCCGAGCTGGCGGTGGTCGAAGCCAATCCGGTGGCGGCCTACCCCACCGAAAGGGTGCGCTTTGAAACGGGGGAGAACGAGGATTCCTCCGTCCACGACGTGGTGCTGATTCGCACGGACGCGTACTTCTTCATCTTCGAGGCGCGCACGAGCGTGGACATCTACGAGGGATATACGGACGGCTACGAGGCGGGTGACGCCGCGTCGCTGATCGACGGGTGGGTGGAATCCCTCGACCTCTTCGACGCCGGCGACGCGGCGTCCGGAGCGTAAGCGCGCCCGAATGCGCTTGACGCGCCGGCTCGGAGACAGGATAACGCCACCGGCGCGCGCCGGTGGCGTTATCCTGTCTCCGGCGGCCATGCCGCCGGAAAGAACCGGGGCCATTTTTGACCGGTTCGACGCTTAGCGCGTCAGCGCGCTTTCGCGGTCAGCGACAGCATTTCCTCATGAACGAGGCCGTTGGTCGCCAGGCAATCGCTGGCGAGGCCGGTGGGGATCTCCGCGCCGTCCATGGCGCTCATCCGTCCGCCGGCCTCCTCCAGCAGGATCTTGCCCGCGGCGTAGTCCCAGGGCTTGAGCCCCCGCTCGTAGTACCCTTCCGCGACGCCCATGGCCACATAGGCGATCTCGAGGGCCGCGGCCCCGCAGCGCCGGATGTCCTGACAGCGGGTAAAGACCTCCCGGGCCAGCGAAAAATTCTCGCCCGCGCGAGCCTTGGTGTAGGGCGACGTGCCGATGGAGACGAGGCTCTCGTGCAGCCGTTCGACGCGGGACACCCGGATGGGCTTTCCGTCCAGCCAGGCGCCACGCCCTTTTTCGGCCGTGAACATCTGATCCAGGAAGGGGTTAAAGACGATGCCCAGCGTAATCTGCCGCTTCTCCATCAGCGCCAGCGCGACGGCGCACTGGGGGTAGCGGTGGATCAGGTTGGTGGTGCCGTCGATGGGGTCGAGGATCCAGGTGGGCTCGTTCAGGTCCGGCGCCTTTCCCGCACCCTCTTCGCCCATGAACTGGCTTCCGGGATAAAGCGTCTCGAGGTTTCGAGCGATGTGCTCCTGGATCTTGAGATCCACCATGGTGGCGAAGTCAAATTCCGCCTTTTCCACGCGCCGATTCACGTTTTCCTCATTTTCCACGATGGACCGGACGGAGCGCACCAGCTCCGTCAGTGCGGTCATTCTACCGGACTGCATTTGTACCTCCCGCCGTCAGACGACGCTCTTTCCTCCGGAAATTCGGTTGAATACCATCAGCGCGGCGATGGTCGCCGCCGTCAGGATGGTCGCCAGCGCGGAGGCCTGTCCGTAGGCGTCGTTGGTCACGGCGCTGAAGATGGCCACCGAAATCGTGCTGGTCCTGCCGGTGTAGAGCACCAGCGTCGAGGACAGCTCGTTGATGCAGCTGATGAAGCTGAGCACCGCGCCGGACAGCACGCCCGGCAGCATCAATACGACCGTGGTCTTGAAAAACGTCTTCATCGGCGGCACGCCCAGGCTGACGGAGGCCTCCTCCACGTTTTTTTCGATCTGGTACAGGATGCCCACCGACGAGCGCATGGTGTAGGGGAGTTTGCGGATCGTGTACGAGATGATGATGATCCACAGGGTGCCCGTCAGCACGATCGCGCCGGAATTGAACGCGGAGATCAGCGTGATGCCCAGCACCGCGCCGGGGATGACGTAGGGGAACATCAGCGCCATATCGAGGTAGGCGTTCAGCCGGCTTTTCCGGCGCACGATCAGGTAGGAACCCAGCATGCCGATGAGTACGATCAGCGCGATGGCGATGACGGCGAAGGTGAAGGAATTGCGGATGTTGGTGGAGAGCTTGTGGAGCACCGCCTGATAGCTCTCGAGACTCCAACCGTCGGCGAACACCGGCCCCCGGGTCTTGCGGAAAGACTGCACGAATACCGTCAGCTGCGGCGCGATGGCCATCAGCGCGATCAAAAATACGCCCAGGGACAGCGGCACGCGCTTGGCGGGCGAGAGCCGAACCACCTGAACCGGGCGCAGCGCGCTCATGTTGTAGCTCTTGCGGTCGATGACCTGCTTTTGGATCAGCAGCACCGACAGCGAGACCAGCGTGATGACGACGCTGAGCGCGCTGGCAAAGCTGGTGTCGGTGCCCACCTCGTTCATGAACTCCTTGTAGATCACCACCGGCAGCGTCGCGTAGCCCTCGCCGATCAGCCGCGGCGTGCCGAAATCCGCCAGCGCGGTCATAAACACCATCAGCGAGCTGGAGAGGATCGTGGGCAGGATCACCGGCAGCGTGATTTTCATGATCCGCCGGAAGCCCGCCACGCCCAGGTTTTCGCTGGCCTCCTCCAGCGAGGCGTCGATGCCGGCGAGCGCGCCGGATACGTACAGGTACACCATCGGGAACAGCTTGAGCGTGAACACCAGCAGGATGCCGCCGAAGCCGTAGATCGAGCCGAATTTGATGCCGATGGAGCCCAGAAGCTGCGTGACGAGGCCGTTCCGGCCCAGCAGCGTAATCCACGAATACGCGCCGATGAAGGGCGGGGAGAGCATCGAAAGCACGATCATCACGTTGATCAGCTTCTTGGCGTACAGGTTAAAGCGCGTCCCCACGTAAGCCATCGGAACGCCGATGGCCACCGCCAGGATGGTGGTCATGACGCAGATCTTGAGGCTGTTCAAAAGCGCGTTCCGGTAGTATGCCTTTGTGAAGAAGCGGATGTAGTTGTCCAGCGTAAACGCCTTTTCGTCCGTCGAGAAGCTCTGCAAAAACAGCTTCCCGAAGGGGAAGATGATGAAAATGGTGCTGAAAATCAAAAGGGCGAACACCACGAACGTCCAGAAGTTGAGCCTGTCCAGGCGGAGCCGCTCATAGAGCGTCCTTTTTCCGCGCGGCGCGGGCGATATCATGCCGACCACCCTCCCTGGGGAAATGCCCCAATTTATCCGGCCATGACGGATTTGCCGGTTTCCTTGTCGAACACGGTGACGCGCGCGGCCTCCGGCACCACGCTGACCCGGTCTCCGATCCTGCGGCGTTCGCCCTCGTTCTGGGCGGTTCTGACCTCGAGCACCGGCCCGCCGTCCAGCTGCACCTCGTAGTGGACGACGCTGCCGAGGAAGGTGGCCATGCCGACCACGCCGGTCAATTCGCCCGGCCGCTCCTCCGTCAGGGCGGCGTTTTCCGGCCGGATGGAGACGGTGACGGGCCCGCTGAAGCCGGGGTTCACCCGGGCGCCGAGCGCCTTGACGCCCAGGAGCGTCACTTCGCCGCCCCGCGCCGCGCCGTCCACGAAACCCGAGGTGCCGATGAAATTGGCGACAAATGTATTCGCCGGATGGGTGTATATTTCCTCCGGCTCGCCCACCTGCTCCACGCGCCCGTCGTGCATGACCGCGATGCGGTCGGAGATGGCCAGCGCCTCCTCCTGGTCATGGGTGACGTAGATGGTGGTGATGTTCAGGCCCATCTGCAGCTTTTTGATGCTGCCGCGCATCTGCACGCGCAGCTTTGCGTCCAGGTTGGACAGCGGCTCGTCCATGAGAAGCACCGCGGGGTGGATGACAATGGCCCGGGCCAGCGCCACGCGCTGCTGCTGCCCGCCGGACAGCTGCGCGGGCTGGCGGTTCGCGTAGGGGGTGATGGCCATCAGCTCCAGCGCCTCGTCCACGCGGCGGGCAAGCTCCGCCCCGCGGATCCCGCGCGCCTTGAGGCCGTAGGCCACGTTGTCCCGGACGGACATGTGGGGGAAGATGGCGTAGTTCTGAAACACCATCCCGATGTTGCGCCGGTGCGCGGGGAGGTGGTTGATGGACTGGTCGTCAAAGTAGATGCTGCCTTCGTCGATGGTGTTGAAGCCCGCGATCATGCGCAGCAGCGTGGTCTTGCCGCAGCCGGAGGGCCCCAGCAGCGTGAAGAACTCGCCGGCCCTGATTTCCAGATCCACGCCGTCGACGGCGCGGACGCTGCCGTCGTAGATCTTGGCGGCGGATTCGATTCTGACGATGTGGCTCATGTCCCGCTCCTTTCGGCGGAGGGATGCCCGCTTCGGGCATCCCTCCATCGATATGCCTATGGATTGCCGGTTCAGCCCACGTCGGCCACGTACTCGAGCCACGTGTCCCGGAATTCCTTCTCGTGGGCGACAGACCAGTCAAAGTCGTACTGGACGATGGCGATCTGATCCATCGGCGTCATGTTGGCGGCAACGGGGACGTCCGTGCGGGAGGTGCGGCGGTTCAGGCTGGCCAGTTGGGCCTGAACCTCGGCGCTCAGGATGAAGTCCACGAACTTGCGCGCGCTGGCCAGGTTCTTGCAGTTCTTCACGATGGAGACTGGCGAGGCGGTGAAGTAGGTGCCCTCGGAGGGGTAGACGATGGCGAGGGGTTCGCCGGCGTTGATGTAGCGCAGCGCGGCTTCTTCGTAGGTCAGGCCGATCATGTATTCGCCCTCGGCGACGCCCTTGTATACCGCGGAGGAGCTGGAGAGCACCTTGCCGTCCAGGGCCTCCACCAGTTTGCGGATGAATTCGTAGCCCTTGCCGCTGTCGGTGCCGTAGGCGTTGATGATGCCCATCAGAAGGCCGTAGCTCGAGGAGGAGGAGGTGGGGTCGGCGCAGGCGATGCGGCCCTTGTACTGCTCGTCCAAAATGTCGGCCCAGGTGGTGGGCGCGTTTTCGGCGGCGATCATGTCGGTGTTGTAGACCATGAGCAGCGGCTCGATGTCAAACCCGAGCCAGATGTTGTCCTTGCCGATGGCCATGGGCACCAGCTTGTCCAGTTCCGTGGCGGCGTAGGGCTGCATCAGGTCGGCGTTGGCGGCGTAGGTGTCCGCGATGCCGCCCCAGATCACGTCTCCCTGGGGATTCCCCGCCTCGGCGCGCACCTTGGCGAAGAGGTCCGACGTGCCGCCCTGCACCAGCTCGCACTTGATGCCGGACGCCTCCTCAAACTGCTGGATGATGGGGTCGGCCCATTCGGTGGAATGGGAGTAGTAGAGCGTGAGCGTTCCCGTTTCTTCGGGGGCGGCCTCGGCCAGCGCCGTGCCGAGAAGGGCCAGGACGAGCATCAGAGCCAGCGTCAACGCGATGGACTTTTTCATGTGCTTCCCTCCAAACGTATTTTCCGCCATGGGCTGCACCCCCAAGGTAGCACGGCCCGGGCGTTCATGACAACCCGATAAATCGTCAACTTCCCCAGACAAACCGGCACATTTTGCGGCGGCTCTTTACATGCCTTCCGATCCAATGTAAAATGAAGCGGAGAAAACCGGAGGCAATGCGGATGATTCACAGGCTCAGGCACACGTATCTGGGAAGGCTGTTCTTCTATTATATCATCGCGGGCGTGCTTTTGGTGCTGATCACCGTAGGGTTGATTCTGGCGCTGGCGAGCGCCTCGGTGGGGGGCAACGTGCGCGCGCAGACGTTCTCCGGCGTCAGCGCCATCGCCGCCCATCTGGATGAATACCTGGAGAACTGCCGCGAGGTGATCCGCAAGGTGGCGGGCGACGGCGTGGTGGCGCGCTATCTGGCGCGGGATCCGGGGGCCACCCGGTACGACGTGGCGCGGGTCCTGCACCTTTCGGACATCAACGCCGGCGGCGGCTTTGCCGTCCACGTCGTGCGGCTGTCGGACGGGGAAATCTCCTCCACCGGCGCGGTGTCGCCCGTGTTCGAGCGGGAAAACTACAACCCGGACTTCACGATGTTCCGGCGCATACTGTCCGCGGAGGATGTGGCGGACTACAAGTCGGTCCGGGGCATCAACATGCTTGGCGACACGCGGCTCGTGCTGGGCAAGGCTGTGCGGGGCGAGGCGGGCGAGGCGCTGGGCCTTGTGGTGGTGGAGGTGTCCCGCGAGGCGTTTGATTCGGTCGTCTCCGGCTATGCGCTGCCGAGCGCCCGGTCGGTCGCGGTGGTGGACCCGTACGACGTGGTGCTCTTCAGCACCGGCGGCGCGGAGCGCGAGGGCCTGGGCAAGCTGGAAAAGGACGGGGGTTACGAGCGCATCTGGGCGGGCGGGGCGACCGGCGGCGAGCTTTCGCCCTCCGGCACCTATTGGGCCGGCCTTGGCTCCGCCCGGCTCGCCGTGGTGGGCGAGACTTCCCCGGCGCTGGTCAACGCGGTGCTGGCCTCCGCTTCCCGGGCGGTGCTCCCGGTGCTGCTGGCGGCCTGCGCCATCGGCATGCTGCTAAGCTACATTGTGGCGAGGACGGTCTCCGCGCCCATCAGCCGGATGACCGAAGCCATGCGCCAGGTGGAGGCGGGCAACTTTCACGCCCGGGTGAGCGTCACCAGCCGGGACGAGATCGGCCGGCTCGGCGCGGCCTTCAACCGGATGCAGGCCCGCATCGTGGAGCTGATCCGGAACATCGAGGAAGAGCAGCGGAGCCTGCGCATCGCGGAGATCAACGCGCTGTCGCTGCAGGTGAACCCGCACTTTCTCTACAACACGCTGGATCTGATCAAGTGGTCGGACAAGCTGGGACAGCCCGGGGAAGTATCCCGGATCATGGTGCAGCTGGGGAAGCTTCTGCGGCTTTTGATGAACAACAAGGCGGAAGTCGTGGCGCTGGCGGACGAGATGGCGCTCATCGGCGCGTATCTCGACATTCAGAAGTGCCGCTACCGCGAAAAGCTGTTTATCCGCTTTGACGTTGAGGAGGGGATGGAAACGGAGCGCATTCCCAAGCTGACGCTCCAGCCGCTGATCGAAAACGCCATCGTCCACGGGCTGGAGAATAAGCCCGGCGGCGGCGCGCTCACCGTCACCGCCCGGCGGTCGGGGGACCTGATGCGCTTCGTGGTGGAGGACGACGGCGAGGGCATGAGCCCGGAAACGCTGGAGTCGGTCAAGGAACTGAAGCCCAACGGCATGTACAACATCGGCCTCTCCAACGTGCACCAGCGCGCCCGGCTCTACGGCGACGAGCGGTGCGGGCTGACCATCGAGAGTGCGCTGGGCCGGGGCACCACCATTACGCTGGTGCTGAAGCGCCTGGAGCCGGCGGAGGAGGGGGCGGCGCCGTGTACAAGGTAGTGCTGGTGGAGGACGAGGAATTGCTCAGGCAGGGGCTGATGCTGACCACGCCCTGGGCCGAGCATGGGTATCAGGTGGCCGGCAGCGCGGCGGACGCCGCCGAAGGCGAGCGCGTCATCCTTGAAACCCGGCCGGACCTTGTCATCACCGACATCCGCCTTCCCAGGGTGCTGGGGCTGGATATGATCGAATCGCTGAACGCCAAGATCGCCTGCGACTACATCATCATCTCCGGCTACGACGACTTCGACTACGCCCAGCGGGCGATCGGGTTGGGCGTCCGGGCATATCTGGTCAAGCCCATCGGCGACGACGAGCTGGCCGCGGCCCTCGACAGGGCCGCCGGATTCATCGCCCGGCGCAGACAGATCGAGGAGATGCTCCGGGCGGGCCGCGCCGGAGAGCGGGAGGCCGCGCCCGTGCTCGGGCGCAATGAAAAGTCACTGGGCGACCGGTACATGGAGGCGGCCGTCGCCCACATTAAGGCCAACTTCATGAACGGAATCACCGTCAAAAGCGTCGCCGACGCGCTCGGCATCAGCGAGAGCTATTTGACAAAGCTGTTCAAACGCAAGGCGGGCGCGTCGTTTCTCAGCATGCTCACAAAGCTCAGGATGGAGGAGGCCGTGCGCCTTCTGGAGGAGAGCGACCTCAAGATCTTCGAGATCGCGGACCGCCTGGGCTATCAGGACGCCCAGTACTTCAGCAGCATCTTTCGCAGGGCCACCGGGGTCAATCCCTCGGAGTACAAGCGCCGCGTGTAGCCTGCGGAATCAATAAACGCCGTCGGCGCGCCGGCGGCGTTTTTGTCCGTGAACTAGAGCGTGACCCCGGTCTTGAAAATCGCGATATCCCGGTAGCCGGCGAGCTCCGCTTTCACCTTTTCGCCGCCGGCTACCGCCAGCACATAGTCCATCAGCGCCCGGGCAAAGCCGGAGAGCGTGCCGCCCTCCAGCATCCCGCCGGCGTCAAAGTCGATCCAGCCGCGTTTTTTCTCCGCCAGAGCGGAATTGCTGGAGATCTTCACCGTGGGCACGGGGGCTCCAAAGGGCGTGCCCCGGCCCGTGGAGAAGAGCACGATCTGCGCGCCCGCCGCCGCCAGCGCGGTGGAGGCCACCAGGTCGTTGCCGGGGGCGGAGAGCAGGTTCAGCCCCGGCGCAAGGACGCGCTCGCCGTAGGCCAGCACGCCGGAAACCGGCGCGGAGCCGCTTTTCTGGGTGCAGCCCAGCGACTTGTCCTCCAGCGTGGAAATGCCGCCCGCCTTGTTGCCGGGGGAGGGATTTTCGTAGACGGGCTGGCCGTGGGCCTCAAAGTAGCGCTTGAAACCGTTGATGAGGTCCACGGTCTTTTGGAACTGGGCCTCGCCCTCGCACCGGTTCATCAAGAGGGTTTCCGCGCCGAACATTTCGGGCACTTCCGTCAGGATGGTGGCGCCGCCCCGGGCGATCAGAAGGTCGGAAAACCCGCCGATCACCGGGTTGGCCGTGATGCCGGAGAAGCCGTCGGAGCCGCCGCACTTGAGACCCACCACCAGCTTGTCCGCGGAGCACGATTCCCGCCCCTCGCCGCGCATGGCCTCCGCCAGTTCCCCTAGCAGCCGGAGGCCCTCTTCGAGTTCATCCTCCGTGTCCTGGGCCACCAGAAAGCGCACCCGGCGCGGGTCGAAACCGCCCATCCGTTCGCGGATGGCGTCCGCGCCACTGTTTTCGCAGCCCAGCCCCAATACCAGTACGCCGCCCGCGTTGGGGTGGAGCGCCAGGTCCGCCAGGATCTGCCGGGTGTTCTCCTGATCCTCGCCCATCTGGGAGCAGCCGTAGGGGTGCGTGAAGGCGAATACGCCCTCCACGCCGCCACCCGTTAAAACCTGCGCCCGCCGCTCCAGCGCCCGGGCCACGTCGTTGACGCAGCCCACCGTGGGCAGAATCCAGATTTCGTTGCGCACGCCCACCCGGCCGTCGGCGCGGGGATACCCCATAAAGCGCTCGGGCGCCTCCGGGGGAAGCGGCACGGCTTCGGAGGCGAAGGCGTAATCCAGCTCGCCTGAAAGCAGCGTTCTCAGGTTGTGGGTGTGCACGTGGGCGCCGGGCGGGATATCCCGCGTCGCCGCGCCGATGGGGAAGCCGTACTTGATCACCGGCTCGCCCGCCGCAATGGCCTCAAGCGCCACCTTGTGGCCCGCGGGGATTTCTTCAACGGGCGTGACTGCAAGGCCGCCGGCGCTGACCGCCCGCCCGGCCGCGAGGGGCCGAAGGGCCACCGCCACCGAATCCCTCGGATGAATCCGGACGAACGGCTTCATCGGCCGCCTCCGAAGGCCGCGGCCAGCGCGCCGCGCATGCCCTTTTCCCGGATGGCCGAGAGGTCCTTCGCCACGGCGTCCGCAAGGCCGGGGATTTTTGTCAGGTCCTCTCCGAAGAAGCGCGGATCGGATAGGAACGCCCGCGCGAATTCCGCGGCACCGCGGCCGCTTTCTTCCGCGAAGAAGCGGAGCACAGGCTCGTCGTCGATGATTTTGTAGGGCGCGCCGTCCCGGTGACACACGAGCGCGCCGCCCTCCGGCGTTCCGCCCGAGTACAGCGCCATCAGCGCCGCCAGCGAAAAGGTCAGCCGCGGAGGCAGCGCCCCTTTGAGCGCCACGTAGCCCGTCAGGCTGGGCAGGCACCGGGCGCGCCACTTGGAGACGGAATTGAGGCAGATCGACAGCAGCTGATGCTTGATGTAGGGGTTTTCAAAGCGCGCCGTCACCGCGTCGGCGAAGGCGGCGAGATCCTCCCGGGGCAGGCTCAGCGTGGGGATGACCTCTTCAAAGAGCGCGTCCCGCATGAAGCGCTTGATCGTGGGGTCGCCCATCGCCTCCAGTACCGTGTCGTACCCCGAAAGAAACGCCGCGGGCACGAAGGCGGTGTGGGCGCCGTTCAGGATGCGCACTTTGCGCTGTTTGAAGGGCTTCTGGTTGTCGGTGAAGATCACCGGCAGGCCGCAGTCCGGGAGCGGCAGTTCTCCGGAGATGTCCCGGTCCGATTCGATGACCCACAGCGCGAAGGGTTCGCCCGTGACCACGAGCCGGTCCTCATAGCCCAGGCCCTTCCAGATTTCCGGCGCCTCGTCCGCCGGATAACCGGTGACGATGCGGTCCACCAGCGTGGAGGCAAAGACGCAGGCCTCATCCAGCCAGGCGTCGAAGCGTTCACCCAGCTTCCAAAGCCTCGCCAGCGCCTTGACGCACTTTTTCAGCTGGAGGCCGTTGTCGTCGATGAGCTCTACCGGCAGGATGACGAGCCCCTTGTCCGCGGCGTAGCCGAAGGCCTTTGCCCGCTCGTAGAGCAGTTTGCACAGCTTGCCGGGGTAGCTCTTCGGCGGGCAGAATTCGAACCGGTCGCTCTCATCCAGCGCGATGCCCGCCTCGGTGGTGTTGCTGACCACGAAGCGCAGGCTGTCGAGGCGCGCGCAGGCGGCGTATTTTTCGTACTCGTCATAGGCGTCCACCGCGTCCGCCACGCTGGTCACCAGCCGGGTGGATGTGGACGGCGCGCCGTCCACAAGGCCCCGGAGCACCACCGTGTAGCGGCAATCCTGCTGCCGGAGGGCGTCCAGGCTGCCCATCGGGATGGGCTTGACCATCATCACGCCCAGGTCCAGCCCGAGGCGCTCGTTGGCGATGTCCAGCATGTAGTCCACAAAGGCGCGCAGGAAGTTGCCCTCGCCATACTGCAGCACCCGCACGGTGCGCGCCGGCGCGGGCGCCAAGGCGGCGTTCAGCCTGTTCACATCCGTTTCCTCCTCATCCTTTCGCGCCGGCGCTCCTTTGCGGCACGGGCGTGTAAGTACTTACAAGTTTCCAAGACCATTGTACGCCGTCTCCACCGCCGCGTCAACGAAATCCGCGGCCGGCGCCGGCCTTTTTCACGGATTGCGCACCGTTTTTCGCAACTTCGCACCTTTATTGCCCGCGGGTTGCCAAGCGCCGCCCGGCGTGCTATAATCAACCCGTTTCCATGGGCTTGTAAGTACTTACGCGGAAAGGGGGCGCGCGGTGAACATCTACGACATCTCCCGGCGGGCCGGCGTCTCCATCGCCACGGTGTCGCGCGTCCTGAACGACAGCCCGCACGTCAGCCCCGAGACCCGTGAAAGGGTGCTGGCGGTCATCGGGGGCAGCGGCTACGTGCCCAACGCCTTCGCGCGGGGTCTGGGGCTTGGCAGCATGAAGACCATCGGCCTCTTGTGCCCGGACGCCGCGGACCCATACCTGGCCCAGGCGCTGGCGTACCTGGAAAGCGCCTTCCGGGATCACCGGTACGACAGCCTGCTGGCCTGTACCGGCCGGCAGCCGGAGGCGCGCGCTGAGGGCGTCGAGCGGATGATCAGCCGCCGCGTGGACGGCCTGGTGCTGATGGGTTCCAGCTTTGCGGAGGAGGCGGACGAGGGAAACGAGTCCATCCGGCGCGCCGCCGGGCTCGCCCCCATCGTGCTGCTGAACGGATTCATCCACGGCGACAACATATACTGCGTGCTGTGCGACGACCGCCGCGCCACGATGGAGGCCGCCCAGCACCTTCTGGATACCGGCCACGGGGACATCCTTTACCTCTGCCACAGCGAGAACTACAGCGGCCGGAAAAAACTGGCCGGGTACCGGGACGCGCTGGCCAGCCGGGGCGTCCCGGCGCGGGAGGCGCTGATCGAATACTTCCCGGAGGGCAGGACCGATCTGGAGCGGGTGGTGGAGCGGCTGACGCGGCTGAGGGAAAAAGGGCTGAAATTCGACGCGGTGCTCGCCTCGGAGGATGCGCTGGCCGTCGGCGCGGTGAAGTTCGCCCGCGCGGAGGGGCTGCGCGTCCCGGAGGACCTCGGCGTCATCGGCTACAACAATTCGGGCTTCTGCCGTTTTTGCGAGCCGGAGCTGACCAGCGTGGACAACAAGCTCCGAGCCATTTCGGATCAGTGCGTCGCCACCATGCTGGGCGTGCTCGAAGGCCGCGAAATGCCCCGGAGGACGGTGTTCGCGGGCGAGCTCGTGCGGCGCGGCAGCACGCGATAGAAAGGGAGCGAGGATCATGCAGGCGTTTATGGACGGGGACTTTCTGCTTTCCACACCCACCGCGCGGGCGCTGTACCACGGCGTGGCAGCGAAGTGCCCCATCATTGATTACCACTGCCACATCAATCCCCGGGAGATCTTCGAGGACCTGCATTACGAAAACATCACCCGCGTCTGGCTGGGCGGCGACCACTACAAGTGGCGGCTGATGCGCGCCGCGGGCGTGAGCGAGGACTTTATTACCGGCGGCGCCGGCGACTACGAGAAATTTGAAAAGTGGGCCCTGGTGCTCAGCCGCAGCATCGGCAACCCGCTCTACCACTGGAGTCACCTGGAGCTCAGGCGATTTTTCGGCTACGAGGGGCTTTTGAGCCCCGAAACCGCCCGGGAGGTGTGGGATCTGACGGGCGAGAAACTGCGCCGGAAGGAATACGGCGTGCGCGGGCTGATCGCAATGAGCAACGTGGAGACCCTCTGCACCACGGACGACCCGGTGGATTCGCTGGAGTGGCACGCAAAGCTTGCGGCGGATGATTCCTTCGCCACTCGGGTGCTGCCCGCCTGGCGTCCGGACAAGGCGATGAACCTGGAGAAGCCAGATTACCTGGAGTACCTCGGCAGGCTCTCGGCGGCCTCCGGCGTCTTCATCGACAGCTTCGGCGCCCTCAAGCGCGCGCTGGAGGTACGGATGGATCACTTCGCGAATGGCGGCTGCCGCCTCAGCGACCACGCCCTCGCCCATGTGGTCTATTCTCCCGCCGGGGACTTGGCGGTGGAGGAGATTTTTCAAAAGCGGCTGGCGGGCGGGGCCGTGACGCCCCCGGAGCAGGAGGTTTTTAAGACCGCCTTCCTGCTGTTCGCCGCGCGGCGGTACAAGGCGATGGATTGGACCATGCAGCTGCACTACGGCTGCCGCCGGGATGTGAACCCCGACATGTACCGCCAAATGGGCCCGGACACCGGCTACGACTGCATCGACAACCATACCCCATCCGCCGAAACCGCCGCGTTTCTGGGCGCGCTGGCGGAGGAGGGCGCGCTGCCCCGCACCATCCTCTACAGCCTCAACCCCAACGATAACGCCGCCATCGACACCATCTGCGGCTGCTTCCAGAACGACGAGGCCGTGGCGAAGGTGCAGCATGGCTCCGCCTGGTGGTTCAACGACCACCTGGACGGCATGACCGATCAGCTGCGCTCGCTGGCCAGCACCGGCTACCTGGCGGGCTTTGTCGGCATGCTGACCGACAGCCGGAGCTTTTTGAGCTACCCGCGCCACGAGTACTTCCGGCGCATCCTGTGCCGCCTGATCGGCGAGTGGGTGGAGGGGGGCATGTTCCCCGCGGACAGGGCGCTTCTCAGCGGGATCGTCCGGGACGTTTGCTGCGACAACGCCCGCAGCTACTTTGGCTTCGCGGCCGGGAAATAGCCTTTTGAAGGGCAATAAGGCCGGAGCGCATCGCCGCTCCGGCCCTCGTTTTGGAAATGCGCCCCGTCAGTCCACCAGCGGGTGCACCCGCGCGGGCGGGATCTCCATCACCCCGCGGTCAGGGCTCTCCAGGCGGGCGTAAGCCTCGGCGGACAGCTCCCAGCGCAGGGGCGTCTTCGCGCCGGGGCAGCGGATCATCAGAATGTGGCTGAAGGGGCCTTCGATGTGGTCCGCCAGCGTCCAGGGAAGGCGGTTGACCCCGCCTTCTTCCGACGCGGCCACGATCTGCCTTGCCCGAACGCCCACCCAGGCCACGCCCTCCGGCACCGGGTCCAGCGTTTCGAGGGCGCATCCCCAGTCCGGCACCCAAAGGCGGTTCGGACCCGCCTTCTCCGCCCGCGCCACGTTTTTGCAGCCGGTCATCACGGCGGCGGCGCGGGTGACGGGGTGCTCGAACAGAACCCGCCGCGCCCCGGCGGCGCTGACGCGGCCGTCTTCCAGCACGGCAATCCGGTCGCACATGCGGTAGGCCTCGTCCCGGTTGTGGGACACCATCAGCGTGGTGCCGGGGAAGTCCCGGAGCGCCCCCAGCACCTCCCGCTCGAGCTGCCATCGCAGGTGGCTGTCCAGCGCGGAAAAGGGCTCGTCCAGCATCACGAGGCGCGGCTCCGACGCCAGCATCCGCGCCAGCGCCACCCGCTGGCGCTGCCCGCCCGAGAGCTGCGCCGGGTAGAGACCCCGCTGCTCCGTCAGTTGCATCCGCTCGATCAGGTCAAGCGCGCGCCCGCGCCGGAGGGGCCGCGGGGCGCGATTCAGCCCGCAGAGGATGTTCTCCTCCACCGTCATATTGGGAAACAGCGCGTAGTGCTGAAACATCAGCCCCACGTGGCGATCCCGGGGGGAACGGTTGATTTTCCTGCGCGAATCGAAGAGCACTTCGCCGTCCACTTCGATGCGGCCCTCGTCCGGCGTGACGATGCCCGCGATGGCCTTCAGCGCCATGCTCTTGCCTGAGCCCGACGCGCCGAGGAGCGCGCAGCGCTCGTTGGCGGCCTCGAGCGCAAGGTCCAGCGTAAAGCTTCCCAGCGCCTTCCGGATGTGAACGGACAGCATGGGTTTCCCTCCCTTTGCGCGCGTCAGGCGCTCCTCCGCTTTTCCAAGAGGTTCACCGTCACCATCACCGTCAGCGAGATGACGAGGTTGACCCCCACCCAGAAGAAGGCCTCCGCGTCCTGCCCGATCTGCCAGAAATAGGCCACCGATGTGGAGATGGTGGCGGTGCGCCCCGCGATGTAGCCCGACACCATGCTGGTGGCGCCGTACTCGCCCAGCCCCCGGGCAAAGGACAGCACCGCGCCTGCCAGGAGCGCGTCGCGGCAGTTGGGCAGCAGTACGCGCCAGAAGATGTACCCGTCGCCGAGGCCCAGCGTCTGCCCCGCGTAGATCAGGTCGCGGTCGAAGGCGTCGAAGGCGGCGCGCACCGTGCGGTACATCAGCGGGAAGGTGACGATGGTGACCGCGATCACCGACGCCTGCCAGCGCATGGTGATCGTCCAGTCAAACCAGGCCTTGGCCAGCGCGCCCACCAGGCCCTTGGGACCCAGCGTGATCAGGATGAAAAAGCCGATGACCGTGGGCGGCAGCACCAGCGGCAGCGTGAGGACCGTATCCAGCACGCCCTTTAAAAGCCGCGGCGCGCGAGCGATGCGGTGCGCCGCCCAGATGCCGCCGAAAAATGTCAGAAGGGTGGAGATCGCCGAGATTCGGAGCGAATTCCACAGCGGGAACCAGTTCATGTTCGCCGCCTCCCTTCCCGGTGATTGTAGCGCATCCGGGCGCGGCGTGTCAAACCCTATGCGGCCGTAGGGCAGAATGCCAAAAATCCCCGCGGAATGCGGGGATTTTCTGTGGAAGGCTCTTCAGCGGAAGCTGGCATCGCCCTCGAAGCGGGGCCGATTCACCATCTCCGCGGGGCCGCGCTTCGGGCCGCGCCCGTACAGCGGCAGGTAGCTGCCGCCGGGCTCGATGCCGGCGACGTTGTCGCCCAGCCAGCGCACCTGATAGAGGTCATCGATGGCGCGCTCGCATGTTTCGTACTCGGCCACCGGAAATTCGATCGTCACCACGTCGCCCGCCTTCACGCCGCCCAGCTTCAAAAACACGCCGTCCACCACGGAGAGGGTGCGCCCGGTCTCGGTGCGGCGGGCTTCGCCGGATTCGTATTCGACCCGGATCGCGCCGTAGGGCGCCCAGTCCGGCGTGCGGCAGGCGAGATCGGGGATGTCCTGCCGGATGCGCAGCACGATCTTGCCCTCGAAGGGCAGGTGGCTCTCCACGTCCAGCCACTTCGTATCGCGGTTTAAAAGCAGGTTCACGCGCACGCGGCCGCGCTTCTCCGTCACAATGCTGCGCCAGCCGTAATACAGCCCGCGCGCGCCGGAGGCCACGCAGCAGGTCTGCACGTCCATGATGTGGCCCCGGCCCTTGACGCCGGAGTACACGAAGTCGTTGGGCGCGGCATAGCCCGCGAAAGCGCCGCGCAGCCGGTCGCCCACCCGGTAGAAGGTCTTGTGCCGGGGGATATCCCGCGCCTTGGTGTCCAGCTGGAAAATCCAGGAGGTGTCGGTGAGCTGCGATTCCACCAGATGGTTGCGGAGGAACCGCTCCGCCGCCTGCCAGTATCCCGCGTAGCCCGCCTCCGCCAGCGCGATGGCGCAGCCGATGGCGTCCACCAGCGTGCAGGTCTCGTGCTCGTAGCCCTGGTCGTGCATGTCGCCGGGGGTCCAACCGAAGCGGGTGCACCAGTTGTCCAGCGCCCATTTGAAGCGCTTCTCCACCCAGGCGCTGAGAAACGCGTTTTCCGTGTACAGCGCGAAGCGCGCGATGGCGTGCAGCGTGCCCATGCGGGTGTGAAAGTGGCCGTTCCGGTACTCCAGCGCGCCGTTCCAGCTGCCGTCGGGCAGGAACGCGCCGCTGCGGAGCACGATGTTGGCCGTGAAATTTTCGCACAGCTCCAGCGCGTCGGTATTTCCGCTGATCAGGTGCCAGCTGAGCAACGGGTTCACCTGGCGGCCCCACATGGCGCAGGGATCGTAGGCCAGGCGGGTGTTTACCGCGTCCAGCGACGGCCAGCCGTCCTCGAAGTACTCGCTGGCGGGGTAGTACCAGCTCTCCCGCTCCTTGCGCGCGATGCGCCTCAGCGCCGCCGCGTGGCGGTCCGCGTAGCCCTTCACGCGCTCGTCGCCGGTGGCCTGGTACCAAGTGGCAAGCCCCAGGATCACCGCCCGCTGGTCGATCATCGGCGCGCCGGCGCGAAAGGGCGCGTGAAGGCGCTGCATCTCCTCGTCGGTGAACGAGTTGCGGCGGTAGCAAAGGCCGTCTTCCTTGATGAAGCTCAGAAGGTTCTCCCGGTAGCGCGCCTCCGCGTCCCGGCCCTCGCCGGCGCCGGTCATCGCGCGCACCAGAAGGATGGAATCCACGAGGCGCCCGTGGCTCGAGCCGTAGTCCCAGTTTCCGTGGCTCATCCACGCGGGGTGTTCCGCATCCGATTGCAGAAAGCCGCTGAAGAACGGGATGCCCTCGTAATCGTCGTCGGCCACGCCGAGCATTGCGCCCAGCGCGAGGCGGGCGCGGTCGGCGAGGTTCAGGGTGTCCGGGGTCGGGCGCTGCATGGGTCGATCTCCTTTCGGTCGGGCGGTCACGCCTTCAAAAAGTCGAAGGCGGGGAAGGAACCCTCCAGCTCCTGGGCCATGTTGAGGGCGAGCATGTTCCAATTGAGAAAGCCCGGGCTCATCACCGGCGCGCCGGTCTCCGGCACGTAGTATTCGTGCATCTCGCCGGTGGCGCGGAGGTCCTCGCCCAGGAGATTGAGCGTCTGGTCAAACAGGCGCTCCGCCTCCGCCCGGTAGCCGTAGGCCATCAGCGCGCGGAATACGCAGTAGTTGACCACCAGCCATATGGGCCCCAGCCAGTTGGAGGGGTTGTTGGTGGCCTCGAGGTTGTACATCTTTTCGTCCCTTGACAGCGAGCGGATGCCGTAGGGGCTGGCAAATGTGTTTTCATCCAGAATGTGTTCCCGCACGATGCGCTCCGCCTGGGCGGGCGTGGCCACGCCCGAGAGCATCGGGATGAACCCCGTCCACGCGCGCACCTTGATGGGCAGCGTGTGCCAGAACACGCCCAGCCCCTTGTGGAACCAGTCGTAGGCGCGGGTCTTGACGTCCACGTCCTGTGAGTAGAAGAAGCCGTCCCGCTCGTCCCAGCATTCCCGCCGGATCGCCTCCGCGAGCGCGTCGGCCGCCGCTCCGTAATGCTTGGCCCGGGCCTCGTCCCCGAGTTTTTGGCAAATACACGCCATGGCGCGCTTTTCCGACACCATGAAGCCGTTCAGAAATACGCTGGCGGTAGAGAAGCGGGGGCGGCCGAAGACGGCCGGATCGTTGTCCATGCCGATCATCACGTCGTCCGCCCAGACGTAGAGCCCGGTGGCCTCGCTCCGGTAGTACCGGTCGTAGCAGGCGAAGTAGGCCTCCAGCTTCGGAAGGTGCGGCCGGAGCCATTCGTGGGCGCCTTCAAGGCCCGTTACCAGCATCGCCTGCTGGCACAAAAAGGGCTTGTGCATGTTGAGGATGTGGCCCTCCCGGTGTTTGCGGATCAGGTAGGATTCCTCGCCGTCGCCCTGAATGTTGTTTGCCACCATCATCGGGATGTAGCCGTCCGGAAGCTGGAAGGCGAGGAAGTTTTCCACATTGCCCCGGGCGTGCGCCCGCAGCTTTTCCGAAAAGCCGGGGCCGGCGTATTCCGTCCGGGCATAGGCCGAAAGGGCGTACACCGTCCAGAAGGTGTCCCAGTCCCACAGGTTGCCGTCGTAGATGGAGCCGGGGTCGATGAAGGGGTGGGGAAAGCGCGCGCCGGGGCTTTTGAACACCCGGGGGCTCCGCTCCCGGATGTAGCGGGCGATGCGGTCCAGGGCGTCTTGCTGTCTTTGCGTCACAGCGCCTCAAGCCTCCGTTCCAGTTCGATGAGCGCGGGGTCGCCGGGGCGGACGAAGCCCTCCCGGACGAAATCGTTCACGCTGCGCTCGCCCGCCATCATTTCAAAGAGCATCATGCGCGGCAGTTCCGGCAGCGTTTCCCGGAGGGCGGCGAGCGCCGCCGCGTTTTTGTAAAGGGCGCTGACGGGGGAATCGAGATTCAGCCCTTCGCGGGGCAGCGCCCGGGTGAAGACGTGCTCGCCCGGCCCGAGGAGAATCTCCGGCTCGCCGGGAAGGCGCAGCGCGGCGGCGGCGCAAAGCGGTACGCGGAAGCGGTAGCACACGGCGTCGCCTTGAATCTCCCAGCCGCTTTCGATGCGCCCGACGGGGGAATCAAACGACGCCGCCGCGCGCCGAAGCGAGCGATCGGGCCTGGGCGCGAGCAGGAATTTTCGATAACCCGGGCAGTCCTCCAGCGGATTGATGCCTGAAACGTCCCGGTACAGCCACTCCACCACCGAGCCGTAAGCGTAGTGGTTGAGCGAATTCATGCCGGTGTCGGAGATGGACCCGTCCGGCAGGATGGAGTTCCACCGCTCCCAGATGGTGGTGGCGCCCATTCCGACCTCGTAGAGCCAGCTGGGGAAGTCCCGCTGGAGCAGAAGCTTGTAGGCGATGTCGTTGCTGCCCGTATTTGACAGCACGCGGCACAGGTAGGCCGTGCCGATGAAGCCGGTGCGCAGGTGGTAGTCCGACTCCTTGAGCTTGAGCCTGAGCGCATAGGCCGCTTTTTCGCGGTGCTCCTCCGGCAGCACGTCCATGAAGAGCGCCACCACGTAGGCCGTCTGGGTGGCGACCGCCAGCCGCCCGCCCTCCGTCAGGTATTCCCGGTGGATCGCGGAGAGGATTTCCCCGGCCAGGGCCTCGTATTTGACCGCGTCCGCGTCAAAGCCCAGCACCCGCGCCGCCTTCACCAGAAGGCGCGTGGAATAGAGGTAGTAGCAGCTGGCCAGAAACACCCGCTCGGTGCCGCCGAAGCGGTAGCCCACCGGGTCCTCCACGTCGAGGGACAGCCAGTCACCGTAGTGAAAGCTGCCCCGCCACAGCCGCGTGTCGCCGGTGGCCTCGTCCTGGCCGCGGATGGCGTTCACCCAGCCGCGCATGGCGGGGTACTGCGCCCGAAGCATGTCCCGGTCGCCGTAGCGCACATACAGGTTCCATGGGATGATGGTGGCCGCGTCGCCCCAGGCGCAGGCGCCCGCCTGTCCTACGTCGTGCTTGGGCACCACCACCGGCACCCAGCCGTCAAGCGCCGCCTGCTCTTTCATCAGATCGTGCAGGAACTTGTCGAAGAACGCGCACACATCCATGTTGAAGGCGCCCGTGCCGAAGAACACCTGGGCGTCCCCCGTCCAGCCCATGCGCTCGTCCCGCTGCGGGCAATCGGTGGGCACGTCCAGATAGTTGCCGCGCTGGCCCCAGAGCGTGTTTTCAAAGAGCTGGTTTACCATTTCATCGCCGGTCTCGACGCGGCCGGCGGGCGCAAGGTCGGAGTAGAGCACCATGCCGCTGAAATTTTTCAGTTCAACGCCCATGGGCCATTCGGTCAGCTTTACGTAGCGAAAGCCGTAGAACGTGAACTGTGGACGCACCCATTTCGGCGCGCCATCCGAGATAAAGACGAATTCGGCCTTCGCGGTGCGCAGGTTGTCACGGTAAAAATTGCCGCCCTGCAGCACCTCGCCGAACTGCAGGCGCACGCGCGCGCCCCGGGGCGCGTCGCAATAGAAGCTGAGAAAGCCCACCATGTTCTGGCCCATGTCAAGAACCGTCTCACCCGCGGGGGTATGGAGGACTTCCACGGGCGCGAGGGTCAGCATCTCGCGGGTGGCGGGGCTGCGCCGGGGCTCGAGCAGTTTTTTGTCGATGGGGAGGGATTTCACCGGATACTCCGCGGAGGCGTCCAACGAATCGTCTCGGATCTCGCCGTCAAAAATGCCCGAATCGAGCACTGGGCCGCGCCGCGCGCGCCAGCTTTCGTCGGTCGCGATCCGCGCCTCGGTGCCGTCTTCAAAGGCGATCACGAGTTCCAGAATCAGCGCGAACTCCGTACCGTATTGGAATTTTTCGCGCCGGTTCAGGCCGTAGCGCCCCTTGTACCAGCCGTTGCCCAGCGCCGCCGCGAGGAGGTTCTCACCGGGGGCGAGGGCGTCCGTCACGTCGTAGGTCTGGTAGGGAAGCCACTTGTCATAGGCGCAGAGGCCGGGGGTGAGGTATTCGTCCCCCACCTTGCCGCCGTTCAGCGTCAGCTCGTACAGCCCCAGGCCTGAGGCGTAGACGCGGGCCGAGCGCACGGGCTTTTCCACACGGAAAGCGCGGGACAGCACCGGGTGCCAGTCCTCCGGGAATTCCGGCGCGATCCAGCCGGCGTCCCAGGGCTCGTCCAGTTTGCCGGTCTCAAACCAGGCGGCGCTCTCCGCCCGGTCGCCGCCGCGCCGGGCCTCCACCCGCCAGAAGTAGCGCGTGCGGGGCCAAAGCGCAATGTCCACGGGGTAGCACACCCCGTCGAGGCCGGACTTGAGCCCGCTGTCATACACGACGCGGGAGAAGTCCTCGTCCAGCGCCACCACGACGCGGGTTGTAAGGCCCTGCGCATCGCCGTCTCCCTCAACCACCCAGGAGAAGCGGGGGCGCTCCCCCAGCGCGTGGCCCAGGGGATTTTTCAGATGGTTTGTCAAGAGCCTTTCGACGGTAAGACTGCCCATAAAGGAACTCCTCCCGGAATCACAGCAAAATTAAAAGCCCGATAATCCGTTCGACGCGCCGCCGCGCCTTCCCTGCCCGGCGGGCAGGAAAGGGGGCCGCGCCCTATCCCTTGACCGCGCCGGCGGTCATGCCCTCGATAACCAGCTTGTTCATGGCCACGTAGATGATCAGCGTGGGCATGACGGAGATGGCGATGCACGCAAAGATCGCGCCCCAGTTGCGGTTTCCGTACTGGTCGGAGAAGTAGAGAAGGCCGGTTTGCACGGTTTTCAGCGCGCTGTCGTTGATGAAGGTCATGGAGAACATCAGGTCGTTCCAGCGGAAGTAGAACTGGATGACGCCCACGGTCACGATGCCGGTTTTCATCAGCGGCAGCACGATCTTCAGAAAAACCTGATAAATGCTCGCGCCGTCGATGACCGACGCCTCCATCAGTTCATCCGGCAGCGCCGTAAGGTAGCTGCGCAGAAGGAAGATCGACAGCGGCAGGCCGAAGGCCACATAGGTGAGGATCAGCGAAAGCCGCGAGTTGATGAGGCCGATCCGGTTGTAGATGGTGTAGAGCGGGATCAGTACCACCGCCGTGGGCACCATGATGCCCGAGAGGAACATCTTCATCGTCCGGCCCCGCAGCTTCCAATGCATCTTTGTCAGCGCGAAGGCGCTGGTGGTGGAGAGCAGAATGATCAGGACCAGCGAGATCACCGTCACGATGGCGGAGTTCATGAAGTAGATGTTCATGCGGCCGCGGTTCCAGGCCTCCACATAGTTCTGCCAGTAGACGCCCTGGGGCAGCGCGTAGGAGGGGGACAGCGCGAATTCGTTGTTGCTCTTGATCGAGCTCATCAGAATCCAGAAAATCGGGTAGATCTCCACGAACAGGAAAAGCGCGATCAGCGCCTTGCCAAGGACGGTCATGACGCCGGTTTTCTTGGTCATGGCGCTAATACCTCTCTTTCCCGACCCAGTTGACGATCTGGGTCACCAGCAGGCATTGCACCAGGATGAAGATGGCGATCGTGCTGCCGTAGCCGTACTGGTCGAATTTGAAGGCGTTCTGGTACATGTTCATGGTCATGGAGGTGGTGGCGCTGCCCGGCCCGCCGCCGGTGAGAGCGGTGGCGGATTCGAACATTTTCAGCGTGCCGGTGAAGCTGAATACGAAGCAGGTGGTCAGCATGGTCTTGAGCATGGGCATCAGAATGTGCGAAAAGAGCCGGATGCTGCCCGCGCCGTCGATGCGCGCGGCCTCGATGATCTCGTCGGGGATGTCCACCAGCGCGCCGTAGATGATGACCGTGTAGAAGCCGATGGCCGTCCAGATGTCCATGATGCACAGCGCGCCGAAGGCGGTGGACGACGAGCCCAGCCAGGCTTTCGCCAGATGCCCCAGGCCCGCCACGTCGAGCAGCGCGTTCACCAGCCCGTGGCTGGGCACCAGCGCGTACATCTTGATGAACATCTGCGCCACCGCCACGGCGGGCAGGATCGTCGGGATGAAGATCAGCGTCCTCGAAAGCGTCTTGAACCGCTTGACGCTGAAGTGCACCATCAGCGCGGTCAGAAGCCCGAAGCCCACCTGGCAGGGCGTAACGATCAGGATGTAGCGCCAGTTGACTTTGATGGCGTTCATGGTCTGTGGGTTTGACCACAGGTCCAGGTAGTTTTGCCCGCCGTAGAACGTGAAGTTCAGCCCGGGCATGCCGGAAAACAACGAATACACAAACGTCCACACGATCGGGACGAAGATGACAAACGCAAAGATCAGAAAGGCGGGCAGCACAAACAGAAGGATCGCCGTCCTGTCGCGCAACACCTTTTCCATAACCTTGCCCCCTTTCGTTCGCTGACTGCCGCGGGGATGTACGCGCCTTGCCCTGAAATATTTCAGAAACCGCGTAATTGCGGGCCGCGTTTTGCGGCCCGCAATCGCATGGGGTCTTCGGGGCGGTTACGCGGCCCGGTTCTTATCGGAGGAGGTCTGCAGCTGGGTCATGTACTGTTCGGGGGTCATTTCGCCGGAGTAGAGCAGCGCGATGTTGTCCTGGGCCAGCGTCGAGGTCTCGGAGTCCATCTTCGCCTCGAACCAGAGGAACGCGCCCTTGGCGGAGGACAGCGCGTCGCCCACGATCTTGGTGTAGGTGGGCAGGTCCGTGGGCATCTCGTTGATCTTGTAGCCCTTGAAGGTGCCGAAGTTCTTCATGGAATAGTCGCCGATGCGGGGCAGCACGTACTTCATCCAGTCGCCCACGGCCTCGTCGTACTTCTTGGCGGAGAACATCATGATGTTGCCGCAGTTCATGGAGTAGTCGTCCAGCGTGCTCTGGTCGTTGTCCAGCGGCACGTTGAAGTAGCCGATGCCCTCCGGGCCGGCCTGGTTGGTATCCAGCGACAGGCTCTGGGTGATCCAGCTGCCGTTGTACTGCATGGCGGCCTGGCCGCTGGTGAGCATTTCGGTGGCCGTGCCGGGATCGATGGTGGTCATGCCTTCCACAAAGTAGCCCTTGGTGGCCATATCCTGGAACATCTGGGCAGCTTCGACGTAGGCGGGATCGGTCCACTTGGTCTTGCCCTCCATGGCGTCCTTCACGGCGTCTTTGCCCACGTGGCGCACCAGATAGGCGTTGAGAACGCGGGTCATGGGCCACTTGTCCTTGCCGCCCTGGGCGATGGGCACGATGCCGGCGGCCTTGAGCTTCTCGCAGACGTCCATAAACTCCGCCCAGGTGGTGGGCACGGAGACGCCGGCTTTCTCAAACAGCGCCTTGTTGTACCAGAAACCTTCCACATTGAGGCCCAGCGGCAGGTCGTACAGGCCCACGCCGTCCACGAGGTTGATCAGAAGGGAAGCCGCGCCGTCGTCCACGCTGTCGCGGATGCCAAGCTCGGTCAGCGTCTTGTCCACATCCAGGATCTGGCCGGACTCGATGACCTTCTTCAGGCGCTTGCCGCTCTCATAGATGCAGATTTCCGGCAGGTCGTCCGACGCCATCAGCGTGGTGACCTTCTGGTCCAGGTTTTCAATGGACACGAATTCGTAATCCAGCTCGAAGCCTTCGACGGTCTGGGCGTATTCCTTGGACAGTTCATTCAGGATGTAGCCGTTGGTGGAGGGGTCGGTCTCGTCCCAGATGGACAGGATCTTGATCTTCCTGGACTGGAACTTCGCTTCCGCGCCGGCGGGCACGACGGCCAGCATGGACACTACGAGCAGCACCGCCAAAGTCAGGGTAAGAAACCTCTTCATCGCGTTTTCCTCTCCTCTTTCGATTTGGTTACAGTATCCTCAGCGGGCACCGCCCGCCCACTGTCCCTCATGGAATGCGCCGCGGCTGGGGCCTCCGTGCCGTAATTATCCTACGTCGGATGTTTAATGTCAATTGAAAAATATTCTGAATCTGAAATTCTATCCTTTCAACAATTATTCCTGCATATTTTTGTTAAAAAATTTTTCCTTATCCGTTGAAAAAATTAAGTTATCCGGCATTTTGCCGCGCGGCGGACATTTTGCCATTGACAGCGGTGGGGTTCCAAGCTATGATGGGCTTAACATCCTACGTTGGTCAATCCGATATAAAGAGGGGGAGCTTCGTGAAGATCGCCGTGGTGTATACCGGGACAACGCCGGAACTGACGCGGATGGTGGAGGGCGCGCTGGCCGAGGCGCTCAATGGCCGGGCGGTGGAGATCCTTTCCTTCAAGGACCCCAGCATCATCCGGGAAGCCAACGAGGCCGGCCGGGTGACCAGCGGCTGCGCGCGCAGGCTGTTCAACCTGTACGAGCAGGCAGCCGGGGCTGGCGCGAGCGTATTGCTGAACGCCTGTTCCTCGGTGGGCGAGGTGGCGAAGGCCGCCCGGCCGCTGTACGCGATGACGGGCGTAACCGTCGTGCGCATCGACGAGGGCATGGCGATGGACGCGGTGCGCCGCTTCCGCCGCATCGGCGTGGTGGCCACCCTCCGCTCCACCCTGGAACCCACCAAGCGCCTGGTGCTGGAGTGCGCGGCGCGGCAGGGCCGCGAAGTGGAGGTAATGGAAGCGCTGGCCGAGGGCGCCTTCGGCCTCGGCCGAGAGGAGTTTATCGAAAGGCTCGTCGAGACCGGGCGCCGCGTGGCGGGCGGTGTGGACGCGCTGCTCTTCGCACAGGGCTCCATGGCCTACGCGGAGGACGCCGTCTCCCGGGCGCTCTCGCTCCCGGTGCTCTCCAGCATCGGCTACGGCGTCGGAGCGGTCAAGGCCGCGGTGGAGGCCGCGGAACATGGGGATTGATGTCCCGCGCGAAGGCGCCGCATACAGGGCCATCGAAGGAGCGTCCCGTTTCTATTGATTACGCCGCGTACGTCGCCATCGTGATGAACTCTCCGCAGCGCATCGCGTGGCCCGCCGGCCGGAATTAGGAGGCGTCCATGAAACTCGTCAAAAGCGCCTGCACAAACCTGCTGTTTCCCGAATCCCGAAAATCCATCGACGCCTTCCGCGCGGCGGCGGAAGCGGTCCGGGCCGCAGGGTTTGAGGCGATGGAATTCTACCACGACGGCGAGGGGCGGGGAAAGACCGGAGAGGCGCTTGCCGCCGCGGGACTGCAAGGCGTCTATATCGCGGTGATCGCCCATAAGGAGGGGCGGCTGCACCTGTGCGACGTGGAGCCGGAAGGGCGCAAAAAGGCGCTGGAACTGGCCGGGGCCTGCCTCCTCGAGGCGGCGGACCAGGGCGTTCCGGAGGTCATGTTCAATTCCGGCGCGATACGGGAAGATAACATTTCCGGCGGCCTGGATGCGCTTTACGCGTCCTTTTGCGAACTGTATAATGTAACAATCAAGAAAAAACTGGATCTGCGCCTTTTGATGGAGCCCTGTGACAGCCGCATGGACGCCCGCCAGCTGATCGGCCCAACGGCGCGGACGTTCAAATTTATGCGCCGCATGGATGAAGCGGGCGTGCCGCTCCGGCTGACGCTGGACAGCGCCCACACCGTGGAAGAGGGCGAGGACTTCTTTGAAACCGTGCGCCGGCTCAAGCCCTGGTGCAATCAGATCCACTACGCGAACTGCGTGATCGCCGACGAAACGGATCCGCTCTTTGGCGACAGGCACGTCTCCTTCGGCCATCCCGGCGGCGTGTTCGACGCGCCGGCGCTGCGCGCCCTGACGGCGCGGCTTTCGGCGCTCTATCCGGGGGATGAGAAACTGCGCGTCGGCCTCGAGGTGCTCTGCCGCGAGGGCGAGCCGGAACCGGTCTTCCGGGAGATGGCGGCGAGTGTCTGGGGGGTGGCGTAGGGCATGACAGCGGAAGAACTCAGACAAACGGCGAACCGGATCCGGCTGGACGTGGTGGAGGCGATCCACGCCTGCGGCGACGGGCATCCGGGCCCTTCGATGTCCATCGCGGACATCCTCTCCGTGCTCTATTTTGACCAGATGGACATCCGGCCGGAAGCGCCCCGCTGGCCGGAGCGGGACCGCATGATCCTCTCCAAGGGGCACGCCTGCCCCGCGCTCTACGCGGCCTTGGCGCGGCGCGGCTTCTTCCCGGTGGAGGAACTGAACAGGCTCCGCACGCTGGAGGGCATGCTGCAGGGGCACCCGGATATGCATAAAACCCCCGGCGTGGACTCCGTCTCCGGCTCGCTGGGGAACGGCGTGGCGATCGGCCTGGGCATGGCGCTGGGGCTGAGGATGCAGGGCATCGGGCGCTTCGCATACGTCATCGTGGGCGACGGCGAGATGCAGGAGGGCGTGATCTGGGAGGCGGCGATGGCCGCGGCGCGGCACGGCGCGGGCAATCTCATCGTCTTTGGAGATCTCAACAACCATCAGTCCGGCGGCCACGTCACCGAGCTTTCGAGCCTGTACCCGGTGGAGGACAAATGGAAGGCCTTCCACTGGCACACCCAGATGATCGACGGCCACGACGTCGAGGCCATCCGCGCCGCCATCCTTAAGGCCAAGGCGGAGAAAGACCGGCCCTCCTTCATCGGTTGCAAAACGGTCAAGGGCAAGGGCGTCTCCTACATGGAGGACAACAACGCCTGGCACAAGCGCGTGCCCACGGCGGAGGAAGTCGAAACCGCGCGAAAGGAGCTGGCCGGGGCATGAACGTACTGAGCACGCGCGAAGCCGCCATGCGCGCGGTGATCGAGCACGCGCGGCGGGACGACAGGGTGGTGCTGGTGTCGCCGGACAGCGTGCTGGCCGCGCGGGCGCTGCCGTTTTTGAAGGAATTCCCGGACCGCCTGATCGAGGTGGGCATCGCGGAGCAGGATGCCGTGGATGTGGCGGCGGGGCTCGCCACCACCGGCATGCGGCCGGTGGTCGTCACCTACGCGGGCTTTCTTACGATGCGCGCCTGCGAGATGATCCGCACGTTCGTGGCCTACCCGGGGCTTGATGTGAAGTTCATCGGCCTCAACGGCGGCATGCTGGGCGGCGAGCGCGAGGGTGTGACGCACCAGTTTTACGAGGATGTGGGCATCCTGCGCGCCATGCCGGGGGTGGCGATCCTGACCCCCGCGGACGCGCATCAGGCCTATAAGGCCGCCGACGCCATGATGCGGCGGCCCGGCCCCGCGTATCTGCGCCTGGGCAGCGGCCGCGAGCCGGAGGTGTTCGACGAGGCCGCGCCCTTTGAGTTCGCCCGGATCCGCCGGGTGGAGGCCTTCGGAAACGACGTGGCGGTCTTCGCCAGCGGGTTCATCATGGACCGGGCGATCGCCGCCGTCCACGCGCTGAAGGCGGAGGGCATTCTCGCCGCGCTGTGGGACGTCTCCACCATCAAACCGCTGGACGCGGAAGGGGTTCGCGGCGCGCTGAAGGGCGCGAAGTGCGCCGTCACCGTGGAGGATCACAACATTATCGGCGCGCTGGGCAGCGCCATCTGCGAGGCCGCGTGCGAGATGTGCCCGCGCCGGGTGGAGCGGGTCGGCCTGCGGGACCAGTACCCGAGGAGCGGCCCTGCGGGCGCGCTGCTGGATGCCTACGGCATTTCCGTGCGGGACATCGTGGAGGCCGCCAAAAAAGCAATGGGGTGAGCATATGGCGATTGAAGCCGGGAACCAATTGAGCGAACCGCTCTTACGGCCGATGGAGCAAAAATCCATCGTGGACCGCATCATCGCGCGCCTGATCAGCGCCGTGGTGAACGGGCAGCTGAAGCCAGGCCAGAAGATTCCCACCGAGACAGAGCTGGCCGATTCCATGGGCGTCGGGCGCAACTCCGTCCGCGAGGCGATCAAGGCGCTGGTCACCGTCGGGGTGCTGGTCATTCGCCGGGCGGAGGGCACGTTCGTCGCCGATGGTTTCAACGACCGCATGATGGAGCCCATGGTCTACGGGCTGATCCTCGAGGGCGGCTCCACCCAGGCGGTGCTGGAGCTCAGGCACATCTTTGAGGTGGGCGTACTGCAGCTGGCCATCGAAAAGGCCGTCGAAGCGGACATCGACCGGCTGCGTGCGGCGCTGAATTTTTTTGAAAAAACCGTCCGGGAGGCGCCGACAACCGAGGCCGTCATGATGGCGGATTTCGCCTTCCACGACGAACTGCAGCGCATCGCCGGAAATCCGCTGGTGGAGAAGATCTCCTTCGTGGTGGAACGCGTCGCGCGGGATTCGCGCCAGAAGGCTACCGAGCGATTCATCGCGGGCGGGGAGTTGCCCGAGATGCTGGCGTTGCACAAAAACCTCTTCGAAGTGGTGGCCAGCCGAGACAAGACCCGGGTGGTGGACGTCATGAACGACCACTTCCGCTACTGGAAGGACGTATTCGACAAGGCCGGACAGGAGGTCTGACGTGGATTATTTCAAACGGGTCGCGGCGCTGACGCCCACGGCCTTCTGGGTCAACAACGTCACCGTCAATGAGGCGCGGCTCGCCATCGCGGCAGGCGCCACGGGCTGCACCCAAAATCCGGCGTACCTCTCGAAGGTGCTCTCAGACCCGGAGGACGGTCCGGCGCTTTGGCGCATTGCGGAGGGGCTCATCGCCACCGAAGCCGATGACGATCGGGTGGTGGACGCGCTCCAAAGGCGCGCCATCGCCCGGATCTGCGAGGTGTTCCTGCCCATGTACGAGGCGTCCGGCGGCAGGCGCGGCCTTGTCAGCATTCAGGGGAATCCCTTCAGGGAGGACGAGCCGTCGATCCTCGACAACGCGGAAAAGTGCCTTGCGCTCACGAAAAACTGTATCATCAAGATTCCCGCCACAAAGGACGGACTGGAGGCGATGGGTGCGCTCGTCGCCCGGGGCGTGCCGGTGCTCGCCACCGAGGTCATGTCCATCGACCAGGTTCTCTCCGTGTGCGAGCTGCACCGGGACGTCACCCGGGGCATGAAAAATCCCGCGCCCTTCTGGATGGCGCACATCAACGGCATCTTCGACGAACACCTGGAGGAGGCCGTCCGGCGGGAGAGCATCGCCATCTCCCAGGACGCGCTGGGCATGGCGTCTCTGGCGCTGGCGCGCAAGATCCAGAGCTACCTCCGGGAGCGGGATTACGGCGTACACTACCTCGCCGGCGGCGCCCGGGGGCTTCGCCACTTTACCGACTGGGTGGGCGCCCGGGGCGGCGTGACCATCAACTGGAAGGGCACGGCGGACATGCTTCTCAAGGCGGACCCGCCGGTGACGGACGTTTTCAGCGCCCGCACGAGCTGCGCCGCGCTGGACGAGCTCCTCGAAAAGCTCCCTGATTTCAAAGCCGCCTGGACGCCGGGCTCGCTGCCGGTGGAGGAATACGAGCGCTTCGGCCCGGTGGTGCGCTTCCGCAACGCCTTCGAGGATGGCTGGCGTCAGGCGCGGGCGGCTGTCGAGGCGCGGAGGTAATCTTTGCGCAGGGGTTTTCTCGAAAGCCACCGAAAAGGCGGCTTTTCCCTCGCCGGTGGACATTTTTTCCCGTGAAGCGTATAATGATTGAAAATTGCGCTTCCCCCTGCGGGGGCTTCCTTTTTGCTGCCGGAAACGGCTACCCGAGGGAGGAGAAGTTCATGAGCCAATCGGACGTTCAGCGGCGCCTGTTCAGGGCCGTGCTGCTGGTGGGCGCCACGCTGGCGGCGGTGTGTATCGCGGGCAACGCCATCTCCGGTTTTCCGCTTGAGACGGACCTGAAATGGATTGCCCTCTTCACCATCACGGTGACCGCCCACGTCCTCTCAAGCCGTGAAAAATACGCGGAGGCCGTGAAATTCTGCGTATTCCTGTTTTTGATCTTCGCGTTTCTCCCTTTCGCGTTCATCGATTCCGGCGGCAGCAACAACAACGCCATCGGCTACGCGTTCCTGCTTTTGATCGTGGAAGCCTATCTTTTCAGCGGATGGAAGCGCAATTTTCTGGCGGTTTCGCTGATCGTCACGTTTGCGGCGATGCGCGCGGTGGAGCACTACTTTCCACAGCTCATCACTCAGTACCCGGACGAGGCGCAGTTTATCGACCGGATGATCCAAATCCCGCTTCTGATGACGGCCTCGTTTCTGCTCGTTTTGTGGTTTGCCAAGGAATACGAGCGGGTCAACCGGAAGCTGGACGCGCTGGCGAAGTACGACGAGCTGACGGGACTCAATAACCGCCGGATGTTTGACAAGGCCGTGGACGAAGCCTTCCGGCCGGGCGCGGGCCCCGTTTATCTCGCGCTTCTCGACCTCAACAACTTCAAAAAGGTCAACGACAACTGCGGCCACCTGGCGGGGGACAACCTGCTGAAGGAGCTGGCCAATCTCCTGAGAAAGTATTTTGACGCAAACCATCACGCGGTCAGCCGGTGGGGCGGCGACGAATTCGCCATCGTCTTCCACGGCGAAAAAGACGACCTGGCGGAACGGATCGAGCGCATCAAGGCGGAGTTCAAAACGCTGGCGGTTGCCTACGAAAAGAGCGCCGGGATCACCACCGGCATTGTATCCTTCGCCGGTTACGACACCATCGCGCAGATGTTTCTCGCCGCGGACCGGCAGCTCTACGAGCTCAAGCGCGGCGGGAAGACCGCGTAACGCTCTCCGGACAAGTCCTCATGCGGTGGAATATCCCGAAGGGGAACGCCCTGTGTCATTGTGTCACCGGGGCTGAAGGCGGGGATTCATACCAGTCCAAAACATTCTTGCGTCGTCGCGGCGGTCTTTTTCGCACATCGCTGTGTCGCTTTCCGCCCGGCACAGCGCTGCATTTCACGCCGAAGGCGTATCCCGAAGGGTCGCCTCGCTCCAGATCCTTGCGCTGCTATCTGCAAATCCTCGCCGCGTTGGATGCAATCATATTTCGTATTGGTATAAGGGAAGCGTTCCATGGCCGGCGAAAAGATCCGGGCATGTTCCGCACGAAACGCGACGGCGCCCAGGCAATCCCCCTGGCGAGATCAGCCCGGCCATCGAAGAAGCGTCTATCAACGCGGCGCAGGCGCCGGATGAGGCGCTTTCTTTTGCCTTCGGACGTGGAAGGGAGCCCCCGGGGTGCTTCGCCGGTGACGCTGGGAATCGTGCATCGCGGACGATCGCGCACACTCCGGTTTTGCCGCGCGCTCCGTAAGGAAGCGCGCCGCCGGAATACCGCGGGGTTCTGTGGAAAGCGTCACGATCGGACGGACGTGGGGCTCAATCAGTTACCGGGCACTGCGCTGCGCCTGGCGACGTGGAAAAACGGGATCGGATTATGCGGGGAAAAGGGTCTGCGACCTTCTGAGCAGGCCTGAGCGCACCGCAAGACCGGCCGGCACGCCGGAGCCTCTCGGGCAGGATCGATTTCTTCGCGGCCCGGAGCGCGCCCGCGCCAAGAGCAACGCGCTGGTGGACGACCTGTAGCCGCGCCCGGATTTTCAGCGAAGGGCCCGCCGGCAGAATTCTGCCGGCGGGCCCTTCGCATGGCCGGGCTTTTTCCTATCGCCCGATGTGCAAAAAGTTGCCCAGCGTCCTCGTCACGTCGGACACGCAGGCAAAGGTGTCGGGAAACTCGGAGAGGATCTCGGTCACGCGCGTGATCTGGTGCTTGTTGACGATGCAGATCAGAAGCGCCTTCTTCTGATGGGAGTAGCCGCCCTCGGCGCTAATGATGGTCACGCTGTGCTTCAGCTTCTCGATGAGCACCTTCGCGACTTCCTCCGGACGGGGGGTGACGATCTCCACCTTGAGCGCGGCCTCGCCGCCCTTCAGGATGCCGTCGCTCACCTTGGAGGTGATGAAGCTGTAGAGGATCGACAGGATGACCGCCTCGATGTTGAAATTATACACGAAGTACGAAATGAGCGCCACGGCGGTGTTCATCACGAAGATGATGCGCATCATGGAATACTCCGGCCGCTTTTTGTGAACATAGGCGGCGATGAAGTCCGTGCCGCCGGTAGAGCCGCCGCGGCGGATCGCCGCGCCGTAAATGAGGCCGTTGACGGTGCCGGAGGCGACGGGAGCCAGCAGCGTACTGCGGCCATCGCCAGTGAAGTAGATGAACCGCGAGACGTCCACGGCGGTCTGCAAAAGCAGCATCGCGCCGGAGAACACCACCACGAACACCAGCGTTTTCAGCGTGAACCGGCGGCTGACCGCGAAAAAGCAGAAGACCGCCAGCGGAATGTTGACGATCAGCGACATGTAGCCGATGCTGAAGTGAAACAGGTACTGCACCATCGTCGCCAGGCCGTTGATGCCCGCGGGCGCGAAGGCGTTGTGCAGGATGAAGACCTGGTAGTTCAGCGCCATCAGCGCCGCGAGGGCCGCGAGGATCAGGTAGTCGGCGGCGAGGCGGCGCGCGCTGGGCTTCGGCATAGGCATCTTCCTTTCGCTGGGGACGCGTGCATTATAGCATTTGCGGGCGGAAAATGCCAGATGGAACGCCCACGGAGGGTCGCCTCTCGGCGGTCAGGAAGCGCCCAGGTACAGCGCGTCGCTGTCTTCGACCTTCGCGTAGAGGGAGAGCAGCATCGCGATGTCGGCGATGCCGTCCGGTGTCAGCGCGTTCGCCTGTTCATACGCCTTGACGGCCTTCTGCGTGCCGCTGCCGAAGCTGCCGTCGGCCTTGCCGGAGAGGAAGCCCGCCTGGCCGAGCCATGCCTGCAGCCGCGCGACGTGCTCGCCGGAATCGCCCTTTTTCAGTTCGGCCATCGGGGAGAGCAGCGGCGCGGCGAGCCGGTCGTATCCCGGCTTGGCCAGCGGATACCCGAGGCTCAGCGCCTGCTTATAATCGTGGACGGCCAGTTGGCGGAAGGCGGCGTTGCCCGTATCCTCAAAGGCGGCCGCGTAGCAGGCGGCCCGGATTTCCAGCTCGTAGGGGTTGAGGCCGTTGGCGTCAAACCCCGCTGAAAGGGTGTCGACCAGCAGGCGCGCAGCCCTGCGGGCGTTGTTCCGGTCGGCGTCGGCATACTTGGGGTTTGTGAACACATCCTCGGGGAGGTACTTCTGCCGCAGTTCCACGAGGTATCCGTAGGTCGTCCTGCCGCCCAGATCCGCGGGGATCTGGTCCGGAACGGGGGAATCCGGGCTGCCGGCATCGAGCTGGAGCGAGGGGACGGCGTCTTCCATCACCAGGCCCGCCGTGTCCGGCACCGGGCGCGCGGCGTCGTAGAGGTTTTCGATCACCCGCGCGGCGGCCTCTTTGCCCAGCGCCGCCGGGTCGGCCTGATGATCCGGGCCGCGCCACAGGAAATCGGGCACGCGCACCTGCAGCACCAGATCGCCCTTTCGAACCAGCACGGTGGTGAGGAGGACTGGGTTGCTGTCCTGGTTGCGCAGGCCGATCAGCACCGCCTCATCCCCCAGGCCGGAGATTTCCTCGGCTTTTCCCAGAAAGGCCATGCCCTTGATCCGGTCGTAGCGGGCCTTCCCGCCCTGCGGATCCGCCAGCACGAAGACCGCGCCTGCCGCCGGGTTCGAGTCGGCGCGCAACGCGTAGCCCGCGCCCAGCCGGCTATTGTCAGAGCGCGCATAAGGGCTCTTCAGATAGAGTAGGTTCCCGCCCTCGACGCCAAGGATCCCGCCCATTTCCTCCAGCGTCAGCATCTGGGGTACCTGCCAGGCGAGCGGCGCGGTCTGAACTTCCATTGCCGCCAGCCGGTCGTAGTCCGCCTGGGCATAGCCGCCGCCCAGTTCCACGGTCTTTTTATAGTCCGCGAGCGCGCTAATGCGCGTGTCCGCCGCGCCGGCATCCTGAAACAGAAGGTCGGACGCATAGGCCCTGAGGTACAGAAAATACTGGTCCGGCTGGCCGGTCGCGTCCATTTTCTCCGTCGTCGCGGCGATGATCAGCCGGGCGGCCCGCCGGGCGTTCTCCCGGTCCTGATCCGAATATTTCACGGCGTCCTGGAACACCTTTGCCGGGGCGTACTGGTTTTTTAGATCCATCAGGTATCCGTACAGCGTCTTTCCGCCCAGGTCCTGCGGCAGCGCGTCGGGCACAGAAGAGGATTCGGCGGCGGTCAGGACGGGGAGGGCGCAGACGGCGATCAATGCGAGGCAAATGAGAAAACCGACGGTGCTTTTCATGGGTCTCCCTCCTTTTTCATGGATCGATGGCCGGTACACTGGGATGCCGAAGGCTGCGCTGGCGTCCAAAGGGCGCGTGGCGCGTTCGCGGCGGGCGGCGTTTCGGTCGGTCGGAAGGATGGGACGCTCCGGTTTCCGGAGCTTTGGGATGTGCGGGGCGAAAGAGGCGTTTTCAGCGAAGGGAAACCTTCGTTAATATCAATATAACATACCGCCGGGCGCGCGGCAAGGGGTTTTTGGAAGGGAAGCGGAAGCCGTCGGGCGCCGCGAAGGAAGAGGGACCTCCGGCCCGGAATCATGAGGACACCGGAGGGAACCGCCGTGCGTGTCCGGGCGAAATCGGGCGGGCAGCGCCGCAAGGCCCTCCGCGTTCCCGGCATGGCAGAGTGATCGCCCTTCCGCGCGAGCGCACAGGTTCGGATGCGCGGAACATGCCGCGGAGGGCCGCGGCAAAGGCGTGATTCCGCCGCGCCGGTTGCGGGAGCGCCGGGGTTTGCCGCCAAAGCCCGGGCACGCGTTTGCCGGGAGACGGGGCTGCGCCTTCAGGCGCGGAAAATGCCGGAGAGACGGCGCGTATTCCGCGTTCTCCGGCATTTTTTCATGCCACAATTCCACCCCGGCGGAGACGAAGGCCCGCGCGCTACGTGCGGCGCGCTACGTCGCGGCCGGCAGCGACAATACGACGGCCAGGCCACCCTCTTCCGCCGCCTCGGCGCGGATCCGCCCGCCGTGGGCCTCCACGATGCTCCGGCAGATCGCGAGGCCCAGGCCGCGGCCCTCCCCGCGGGCGGCGTCCCCGGTGCGGAACGGTTCGAAGATGTGCTCGAGTTCCTCCGGGGCGACGCCCGAGCCGTTGTCGCTGACGGCGAAGGAGACGTTTCCGCCCTCGCGGCGGCAGCGCACGCGGATCGAAAGCGGCCCGGCGGGCGCGGCGTGCCGGACGGCGTTGCCGATCAGATTGCCGAAGACCCGGCGCATTTTCCCGAGGTCCGCCTCCATGACCGCGTCCCCGGCGAGGTTCTCCACGGTCAGGACGACGCCTTCCGACTGAAGCTCGTCCCCGTATTCCTCCCGGATCAGGCCGCAGAGATATTCCGTGGCGACGGGTTTCGTTTTCAGCGCCTGCGCGCTGCTGGCGAGGAAGGCGTCAAAGTCCGCCACGAGGAGGTTCATGCTCTGGGCGCGGCTGTAGATCGTCTCGAGATAGCGCCGGACGCGTTCCTCGTCCCGGACGCCGCCCTTGATCAGCCGCTCCACGTAGCCCATGACCGAAGTCAGTGGCGTCCGGATGTCGTGGGAAATGGAGGCGATGATCTGCTCCTGCAGCCGTTTTTCCTCGTCCAGCGCGCGGGTCAGCCGATCGAACTCGCGGGTCAGCTGCCCGAGCTCGTCCCGGCGGTACGCGGCGGCCGGCTCCGGCTTTTTTCCCTTCCGGTAGTCCGTCATGCGCCGGTTGAGCGCGGTGACCGGCTCCAAAAGGCCGTAGCGCAGCACCGCGGCGATCAGCACCAGAAAGACCGCCATGACGGCGACCTCCACCGCCAGCACCTGCCGCACCAGCGCCACCGCGCGGACCGCGCTCAGCTTGAAATACCAGGTCGCCTCCACCAACAGGAGGCGGTTGCCCGGCCGCGCCACGGCGGCGGATCGGACCCCAAGGTCACCGGACAGGCGCCGGCTTTTGTAGAGCACTTCTCCGCGCTCGATATCCGTCACGGAGAATTCAAGCTTATCGTATTCCCGTGCCGACAGGGCCGTCCCGATGTCCGAAATCCCGCCCTGCTCCAGAAGCTCCGCAGCCTGGCGCGTCGCCTCGTCCACCCGGGCCTGGGCATTTTGCAGGTTGTCGGACACCTCGTCGCGCAGGAAGAACCGGTAATATCCGCCCAGCAGCAGAAGGTTGACCGCAAAGACCGCCGCGAGCCCCAGCAGAATCTTGGCCCGGATGCTCATCGCGCTTCCTCCGCCGGTTCCACCAGCTTGTAGCCCACGCCCCACACGGTCTTGATGTAGCGGCTGTCCGGGTCCAGCTTTACGCGAAGGTGCTTGATGTGCTGCGTCACGGTGCCGATGTCGGTAAAGTCCCGGCCCCAGACGGCGTCGAAGATCTGCTCGCGGGTCAGCACGCGGCCCCGGTTCTCCGCGAGGTAGAGGAGCAGCTGGAATTCCCGGGTGGAGAGGACCGCCGGCGCGCCGTCCAGCGCGACCTCGTAGCTTCCTGGGTGGATTCGGAGCTTGCCGATGGCGATGACCGCCGGGCCTTCTCCGCGTTCGGAGGCCTCCCTGCGCCGGTCGCGCCGGAGGTGCGCCTTCACGCGGGCAACCAGCTCTTCCACCACGAAGGGCTTGGTCACGTAGTCGTCGCCGCCGATCTCCAGGCCCAGCATCGCGTCCAGCGGACGGTTCTTCGCAGTCACGAACAGGATCGTTCCCCGGAACCGCTCACGAATCCGGGCGCAAACGTTCAGCCCGTCCACGCCGTGCATCATGATGTCCAGAATCACCATGTCGAAGGCGTCTAACTCCACGGCCGCCAGCGCGTCGGCTCCGCTGAACACCGCCGTGACCTCCATGCCCTCGTCCGTCAGGCTGTCCTTGATCAGCCGGGCGATGTCCCGGTCGTCGTCCGCCACCAGTATTTTCGCCATTGCCGCCGCTCCCTTCGCGCCCGCCGCCTTTAGAATACCACACCCGCGGCGATGCGGCAACGGCCGCCGCCGGGCGATCGATGGGTTATTCCGCGCCCTTGAGGGCCTCCACCATGTTGATCCGGGAAATTCTGCCCATGGCGAGGTGGTTGACCAGCCGGGTGAACAGCATTGTCACCGCGGCGCTGATGGCGAAGCTTCTCGGGAGTATCCGCCGGACGAACATCACCGCGTCCACCTCGAGGCTTTTCAGCACCATGCCGTGCAGCAAGCCGCCCAGCGCGAGGCCCAGTGCGATGCCCAGCGCGGTCAGGATGTAGCTTTCGCGGAACACGTAGCCCGCGGTCTCCCGGTCGTAGAAGCCCAGCACCTTCAGCGTGGCGATTTCGCGGAAGCGCTCGCTGATGTTGATGGAGGTCAGCGTGTACAGCACCGTAAACGCCAGCACCGCCGCGGCCAGTATGATGACCCACACGATGTAGTCCAGCGAGGAAACGATGCCGCGGAAATCGTTCGCGTTGTCCTCCTGGAAGCGCAGGGCGCTGACGCCGTCCAGCGCCGTGAGGCGCGTGGCCAGCGCCTGCCGCGCGGCCTCGTCCGCGTCCTCCGGCAGGACGATCATGCGCTGGTTGCTCACGGCCTCCTGCCCGAAGGCCTCCAGGTAGCCCTCGGGGGACAGCACCACGAAATGCGAGATGTAGTTTTCCGCGACCGCCCGGACCGTCACCCGCGCCTCGCGGTCGTCGCCGTCGATCACGGTGATGGCGTCGCCCGGGCCGACCCCGAGCATTTCGGAGAGCTTTTGGGTGATGACCGCGCCGCGTTCCGGCACCGGCACCGGCCGCGCCGTCTCCGGGTCCCGGAGCAGGACAAAGCCCTTCAGCGCCTCCGGCGACTCGGGTACCATCAGCGAGCACTTTTCCGAGCCGTCGCCCGCGTCCGCGGCGGCGCTCTCCATCAGAAGCCGCGTCTGGGAGGCCCCGGCGCTGGCGAGGGTTTCGTCGACGGCGTTCAGCGCCTCGCCGTCCAGATTGTCTTTCACCTGAAAAGAGGCGTCGTAGCGGAAGATTTCTCCAAACTGCCGGTCGGACACCTGAGTGGCCACGGAATCCTTGAGGCCCAGGCCCGTCAGCAGCAGCGCGGTGCAGCTGGCTACGCCCAGAACCGTCATCCAGAAGCGCTTCTGATAGCGCGTGAGGTTTCGGACCGTCACCTTCTGACTGAAGGAAAGCCGCTTCCAGGCGAAGCCGACCCGCTCCAGCAGTACGCGCTTGCCTGCCTTGGGCGCCAGCGGCCGCATCAGCGCCGCGGGGACACCCGCCAGCTCGCGCCGGACGGTGACCAGCGCCGCCACCACCGTGGAGCCCAGCGCCATGAGCACCGCGACGGCGGCATCCGCGGCGCGGAAGGTCACGATCAGATCCGGCAGCGCGTAGAGCTTTTCGTACGCCATCATGATGACCCGCGGCAGCGCCAGAAAGCCTGCGGCGAGGCCCATGGCGCTCCCGAGGAAGCTGGCCGAGCCCGCGTAGAAAAGGTACTTGAAGGCGATCGCTCCCCGGCCGTAGCCCAGGGCCTTGAAGGTGCCGATCTCCGTAAGCTGCTCGTCCACCATGCGCGTCATCGTGGTCAGGCAGACAAGCGCCGCGATGAGGAAGAAGAAGACTGGAAAAACGCTGGCCAGGCCGTCGGTGCGGCTGATGGCGGCGTCGAAGTCGGCGTAACCCGCGTTGTCGTCCCGCCCCAGCACGATCCAGTTGCCTTCGGGGATGTCGTTCACATCCTGCCGGGCTTCGTCCAGCGACTCCCGGGCGTCGGACAGCTTTCCGCGGTTTTTGGAAATTTCGGACTCGGCCTTCGAGAACTTCCGGTCCGCCTCCGCCTCGGACTTTTTGAGCGCCGCGCGGTTCGCCTTTACTTCGGCCTCCCCGGCGTCCAATTCAGATCCGGTCGCGGCGAGCCGCGCGCCGGCATCCGCCAGGGCCTGTTTTTGCTCGCCCAGGGCCTGCGCCTGGGCATCGACGGCGCGCTGCGCCTCGGCGATGTCCGCCTCCAGCCGCGCGATCTGCGCTTCAAGCGCCTCGTCCCCGCCGAGCTGCTGGGTTTCGCCGGGCTGCTGGGTTTCACCGGGCTGCTCCGTTTCGCCGGGCTGCTCGGTTTCTCCGGGCTGCTCGGTTTCGCCGGGCTGCTGGGTCTCGGCGGCTTGCGCGCTCTCTTCCGGCTGCCCGGTTTCATTGGCCGGGTCAGTCTTCTCCGCCGGCTGGACCTCTTCCAGCTGCCCGGCCTCCTCGTGTACGGCCTTGTCCTCCGCGGGCTGCGCGGAAGGCTCGCCCTCGGCCTCCGCCGAATCCGCCTCGACGGACCTGGCGGACATGAGCTTCACATGCTGGTTTTCGCCCTCTCCGGCCAACTGGTCCTTCAACTGCTGAAGCTGCGCCTGCTGCGCCGCGATCCGGGCGTTGGCCTCGTCAATCTCCCGCTGCGCCGCCTCGAAGCCCGGCTGGGCCGTGGCAGCCTGTTGCTCGTAGGCCGCGAGGCCGGCCTCGTAGGCCTTTCGGGCGTCCGCCAATTTCGCGGCGGCTTCCTCAATCTGGTGCCGGGCGTCGCCAAACTGTGCGTCCGCCTTCCGGCGCGCGCCGGAGAGCCTGGACTGACCGTCCCGGAGCTTGCGGCTGGCATCGTCCAGTTCCGACTGCTTTTCGGAAAGCGTCGCGTTGGCCTCGTCCAGCACCTGCTGATGCCGGAGCGCCTCGCGCGCTTCGGCAAGGGCGTCCATCGCCGCGTCCTGAGACTTCGCCAGATCGTCGTAGGCCTCTCCGAAGGCGGAGACGCCGCGGCTGCCCTCGATGGTGGCGTAAAGCTCGGTGTAGGCATCCAGGGTGAAGTTGGCCTTGGACACGTACACAAGGCCGGTCACCTTGCCGTTTCCGATGCTGCTGGTACCCCGCTCGCGGTTCAGGTAGTTGGGGGCGTTGACGACGCCCACCACGGTATAGCGGGTCGTGGACAGCTTTTCACCCAGATCGCCCTCGGCGCCCGAGTCGAGAAGGATGGTGCTTCCGATGTCGAGATCCCGGTTCTGTTTCGCGTTGTCCACCGCGCACTCGTCCGAAGACTCGGGGAGCCGCCCGCGGACGACGCTGAGGCCGTTGATCCCGTCGGGTCCTTCCACCATGGACATCACGTGTACCACCCGGCTCGTTTCGCCGTAGCGCATCAGCGCGTCCAGCGAATAGGCGCTGTCCACCTGGCGTATGAAGGGCAGGGCGGCCACCGCGGCTGCGTCCTCATCGGTAAAGCCCAGGTTGGACACCAGCTTGTAATCCATCATGTTGGTGGCGTTGAAGTACAGCGTCGCCGTGTGGCTCATGTCCGGGCCGACGGCCTTCAGCCCTGTGTAGAAGGCGGCGCCCAGCGCCACGATGACCACGATGGCCAGAAACCTGCTCCAGGTTCGTGCGATCTCCCGCAGGGAAATTTTGAATACGGTTTTTTTCATGCCGTCACCACGCGATCTCTTCCACCGGCGTCGGGTGGGGGTTTTGCGCCATGCTCTGCACCCGGCCGTTGCGCATCTGGATCAGCCGGTCGCCCATGGGCGCGATGGCCAGGTTGTGGGTGATCAGCACCACGGTCATGCCCGTCTCGCGGCAGGTGTCCTGCAGCAGCTTCAGGATGGCCCGGCCGGTATTTGAGTCCAGCGCGCCGGTGGGCTCGTCGCAGAGCAGCAGCTTCGGGTTTTTCGCCAGCGCCCGGGCGATGGATACGCGCTGTTGCTCGCCGCCGGACATCTGCGCCGGGAAGTTGCCCGCGCGGTGCTCCAGCCCCACCTTCCGCAGGACCTCCGCCGGCGGGAATGGGTTTTTGCAGATTTCCACCGCCAGTTCCACGTTCTCCAGCGCCGTCAGGCTGGGCACCAAATTGTAGAATTGGAACACGAAGCCGATGTCCTCCCGCCGGTAAGTGGTCAGCTGTTTGGCGGAAAAGGCGCTCACCAGCCGTCCGTCCACGCGCACCTCGCCGCCGGTGGGAGAATCCATGCCGCCCAAAATATTGAGCACCGTGCTCTTGCCCGCGCCGCTGGCGCCCGCGACGATGGCCAGCTCGCCCTTTTCGATCTGAAAATCCACGCCGGACAGCGCGGAAATCGTCACTTCGCCCATGGGATAATCCTTTTTGACCTGGGAAAATTCGATATACCCTTCGCGCACTTTGCGTCACCCCGGTTTTTTCTGGATGTCAGCAGTTTACCAGCCAAAAATGATGGGGTAAGCGGGCAAAAATGATCAAAAATGACGACGGGTGAAAGGCGAGCCTCCGTCTGAGCGGGTTTATTGACATATGCCGGAAACGCCGTATAATGGGAGTGGCGCAATCTGTAAAACGGCTGGGGCGGAGGGGGTTTATCCGTCCGGGCCGGGCAAAGGGGACCGGCGCGATGAATCATTCGGATGTGGCCCGCGAACTTTTCGAACAGGGGTACAACTGCGCGCAGTCGGTGTTCGCCGCCTTCTGCGATGAAACCGGCCTGGACATGGAAACGGCGCTGCGCCTTTCCTCATCCTTCGGCGGCGGCATGGGCCGGCTCCGGGAGGTGTGCGGCGCGGCGAGCGCGATGTTCATGGTGGCAGGCCTACGCTGCGGCTATTCCTGCCCGGTGGATAAAGAGGCCAAGGCGGCGCATTACCGTCTGATCCAGTCGCTGGGGAAGGCGTTCAGGGAAAAGAACGGCTCCCTCATTTGCAGGGATCTGCTGGGGCTTCCGGAGGGGGCGGACGACCCCGTTCCGGCTGACCGGACGAAGGGTTACTATGAAGTCCGGCCCTGCGGAGGGTTGGTGGCCTGCGCGGCGGAGATGATCGACGAGCTGCTTCGGCAAAGGAGCGCCGCGGGGGACGGGCCGGAGGCATAGGCGGAAGAAAGTGAAAACCGGGGGTCCTGCGCGCCGCGCAGGGCCCCCGGTTTTTGCACGGGTTTTCGGACATTCCGCCGCCGCCGTCGACGGCTGCGGGGATCTCCGATTCCTGCTGCGCATCGCGCTGCCGCTTTCGGGGCCGATTCTCGCGGTCATCGGCCTTTACTACGCGGTGGGCCTCTGGAACTCCTACTTCTCGGCCATGATCTACCTGACCTCCCGGGCCAAGTACCCGCTGACCATATTTCTCCGGGAAATCCTCGTGCTGGGCCAGTTCACCCAGGGCCTGGAGTCCAGCCTGAGCAGCAGCGAGCTGGAGTCCATGATGGCGGAGCGCGCCGAGTTGATGAAGTACGCGCTGGTGGTCGTCTCGTGTCTTCCCATGATGATCCTCTATCCCTTCGTGCAGAAGTTCTTCGTCCGGGGCGTCATGATCGGCGCCATCAAGGGATAGCGGGCAATCCCGACCGGTCTTTGAGGCACGCGTGTGCCGAAAGAATTAGAGGAGGATAAACCCATGAAGAAGCGCCTTATGTCTCTCATCCTGGCCGTCCTGATGCTTCTCGGCGCGGTCGGCGCGCTGGCCGAGGCCGCACCGATGGAAGGCGTCGAGCTGACCATCTGGGCGGGGCAGCGTTCCAACGTGGAGAGCCTCGTCAACAACCGCTTTACCGATTACTACGAGCAGCTGACGGGCGTCCACGTCAACTGGATCGCCTACGTGGACGAGCTGCCCACGCAGTTCAACCTGTCCATCGCCAGCGGCGATTACCCGGATCTGTATACGAACTACGATTTTACCACCGCCCAGGTGCAGCAGGCCATCGACGCGGGCGCGGCCATCCCCATCGAGGACTATCTGGCGGAGTACGCGCCCAACTACTCGCGGCTGCTGGAGATGGATCCGGACCTGAAGGCCGAAATGACCGCCCCCGACGGGCACATCTACTCGTTCCCCCGGTATGTGGGCATCAACAACTACGTGGCCTCCCACAAGCTGTGGATCTACGAGCCGTGGCTCAAGGCGTCGGGCCTTTCGATGCCCACCACGCTGGAAGAGCTGGAACAGCTGCTCATCTACTTCCGCGATAACGATATGAACGGAAACGGAAAAGACGACGAGATTCCCATGATCGGCTCCTCCATGATCCTGAACCAGGCCAGCGACCCGGTGATCCCCGTCATCGACTGCTTTGAGGTCGTCACGGACAACTGGCTGCGGGCCGACTCGGACGGCAACATCACCACCATGGCCACCACGGACAATTTCCGCGCGGGCCTCAGCTACGCCAACAAGCTCTATGAAGAGGGCCTGATCGGCGAGGAGACCTACACCCAGAACATCAACACCCACCGCACCAACAACAGCCCCGCCACCGATGATCAGGTCTATATCGGCGTGACGGGCGGCCCGGACTTCGCGCGCTTCGTGACCGCGGCCTACCCCAACCGCTACAGAACCTGGACCTTCATCCCGCCTCTCAAGAAGGACGCCGACAGCCAGCCGCAGACCATCCTGCAGCCCAGGCGCTACGTGCCCAAATCCCTGGTCACCACCGCCTGCGAAAACCCGGAAGCGGCCGTGAAGTGGCTGGATATGGGCCTGGACCCGGTGATTCAGATCACCAGCGCCTTCGGCTTCGAGGGTGAGCACTGGACGCGCGTTAGCGAGAGCCCGGAGACCGGCATCGTATTCCAGCTGACCGACAAGAGCCTCTACGCCGAGGGCGCCGCCACCCAGAACCAGACATGGTCACTGGACTGGTGGGAGCTGCCCACCTACCAGGGCCAGCTCTACACGCCCTTCACGCAGCAGTATAAGGAAGGCACGGACGCCTACTACCAGGGCACCAAGGAAAAGGCCGCGACGGATGCGTACACGGCGGTGGCCACCGACAGCGGCATGCCCTACGGCAACGTCTGGATTACCGACGCGGATCTGGACGCGGAACGCGCGGAGCTCGCCACGCTCATCGAAGAATACGTCAAGCGTTCTTATACGGAATTCGTAATGGGCATCCGTGACGTGGACGACGACGCCGTCTGGCAGGAATACCTGAACGAGCTCGACGCCATGGGCATGGAGCACTATATGGACGTGTGCGAGGCGTTCTACTTCGGAAAGTAAGCCTCGAAACAGCCCCGAAGAAGGCTGGCGCGCCGGGGGCCCTGCGGGTTCCCGGCGCGCCGCTCGAAACCACCGGACGATTACCGCCAAGCGAGATGAAAGGACTGGTTCCATCATGCCCGATAATAAACAAAAGGCGCCGGTGCGCACCTCGACGGAGCTCGCCGCCGATCCTTGCCTCATCCCCGTGTGGGACCCCGCCGTGCCGTTTCCGTCCCATGAGGAAATGTGCGACCTGGACGTCGTCACCCATATCACCGTGGAGCGCGCCCAGCCCGGCGGTTATTACTACCTGCATGAGGCGGCCATCGCCCACCACCGCGGGCGGTTCTACATGGCCTGGGCGAACCACCGCACGCGGGAGACCGGGGACCATGACGAGCTCATCCGCGGGTGCACCTCGGCCGACGCGGTGAACTGGAGTGAGCCGGAAATCTGGGCGCAGCCCCCGCTGATCGGGTCCACCTCCTTCAATCATCCGCTGCTCTTCGCCCACGGCGGCAGGCTGTACGGCTTTTTTGTCTGCTGGCGCGAGGAACACCGCCCGATCACCGAGGTGTTCATCCTGAACGACAGTACCGGCGCCTGGGAGCACCAGAGCGGCTCGGCCATTCCCGGCTTCGTCCCCTTCTGCACGCCGCAGCGGATGCCCGACGGAAACTGGCTCATCGGCGGCGAGAACTGGTGGTATGACGCCGCGGTGGCCATCAGCGACGGGGAGGACCTTACCCGGTGGAGGATGATCACCATTCCCCGGCCGGAGGCGCTCAAAATCCTCTATCCAGAAAGCGCGGTGGTAGACTATGGCGGCGGCCATCTCGTGGCCGTGTGCCGCCCGTACAGCGGCACCAACCCGCTTCTCCCCATCAGCGATTCCGTGATGCCCACCGCGCCGACGGCCGAGAGCTTCGACGGCGGGCACACCTGGACATCGCTGGGCCTTGGCAACTTCCCGCTGGCGGACAGCCAGCCCTTCGCCGGCAGGCTGTCGACCGGGCAGAACTACCTGCTGACCAACAGTCTGGAGGAGGGGAGGGGCCTTTTGAGCATCGCCGTCACCGGCCCCGAGGGGGGGCTGTTCCGGCGCGTTTTCAAGGTGCGCCACCAGCATTACCCGCTGCGCAGGCTCTTCGGCAACGCCGTAGGCAAGACCACGGAATGGTCCTACCCCAACGCCTTCGAGCACGAGGGCAAGCTGTACGTCGCGTATTCGCAGGGCAAGGAGGACTGCGTGCTCTCGATCATCCCCGTCGAGGTACTGGCTGTCTGAGCGTCAAAACCCCCGGCGGGTCTGAGGTGCGAAGGAGGAAGCCCGCACACGCCTGAAGTCCTCAGGGATTTCCGGGTTGAGAAATGATGAAGGGTGCTGTTTTCCCTGAAATACGCACTGAAAGAAGCAACCGTTCCCGGCGTTCAGGTTGCCGGGAACGATGGAAGACCCGCGGGGACTTTGGCGCCGCCGTTTCCGTCCGCCAAAAATAACAATCCTTTGATTTACCAGAGGGAAACAAAATGCTAAAATATGGTTATGTTTCTTGGGCTTGCCGGGGGACCTTTCTTACACGAAGGGGAGATTCGATGCAGCACGATCCGGACACCTTCACGATGGTTCGGATTCTGGGCGAAGCCGCCGATTTCGAACAGAGCCTGGGGGAACTGGGGGACTCTGTCGGCAAGCTGACGCTTCTGGATCTGCTGCTGGAAATCCAGACCCAGAGCGGCCTTGGCATCGCGGAGATTGCCGATATGGCGCTGCTCAGCAAATCCTACACCTATCAGGTATTCAACGGCGTGCGCAACCCCGGCAGGAACGCGGTTCTCTGCATTGCGCGGGTACTGGGCGCGGACCTTCAGCAGACGCGCAAGCTGCTCAAGCTCGCGCATAAAGGCGATCTGTACCCCAGGATTCGCAGGGATGCGGCCATCATCTTCGGCATACAGCACAATTACTCGCTGATGCGGCTGGAAAAGCTTCTGCTGGACATCGGAGAGGTGACGCTTCTTCGCAATTCGTGACCGCCGGCGCATTTTCAAAGGGGGGAATGGGCGTGGAAGATCTCCTCGCGCCGGGCGGTGCGCCTGGGCCGCGGGCGCTCTCCGACGCGCTGAAAGACGCATTCCGTGTCGAAACCTGCCTGAAAACCGGCGACAGACGGCGGACGCTTCTGCTGACAAGCTGCACGGGCAACGCCCGGCATGTGCTCAAGACGGCGCCCTCAGGGGATCTCTCCGCGTTGATGCGCGAGTACAAGCTGCTGCTCCGGCTGCACGACGGCGCGTTTCCGCACCCGATCGCCTGCTTCCCGGACGGGGAGCGCGCGTTCTTTCTGCGGGAATACGTCCCGGGCGTGACCCTTGCCGAGCTGGTGGAGGCTGAAGGCGCGATGGACGCGCGCCGCGCGGCGGACATCGCGGTGCGGGTCTCGGCCGCCGTCGGCATGCTGGAATCTCTCGAGCCGCCTGTCGTTCACGGCGACATCACCCCCCATGGCGTCGTTCTTTGCGAGGACGGCGCCGTCTGCCTGATCGATCTGGGTTCCGCGGAGGAGCGCGCCGAAGCGCCCCGCTGCGCGGCGCCGGCCATGGCGCCGGAGCGGCTGGGTTACCGGTATTGCGACGAGCGGACCGACGTCTATGCCATCGGTATGCTGACGGTGTATCTGATCACCGGCGGGTACGACGCGGCGGCGCTTCGCGGGCGGAGCGTGCCGCGCTCGCTCCGGCGCATCATCCTCAGTTGCCTGGAGTTCGATCCCAAGCGGCGGCAGTGCTCTCCGAAGCGCCTCGGGGCGCTCCTTTCCGCCTGGAGGCGGCCGCGGCGCAAACGGGCGATTCCCATCGTGGCGGCACTGGCAGCGCTGATCCTCCTCGGCCTCGGCGGTTCGACGCTTCAGCGTTTCTTCGACAGCGCGGCCACCGTCGCGAGAGAACCGGCCTACGAATTCGCCTCCCCGCTGATCGAAAAGGCGGTCCGGCTTCAGCTGGGCAAGGACCGCGGCGCCGTCACACAGGGGGATCTCCGGCGCGTCACGCAGCTGTGCCTTTGCGCCGAGACCCCCTATTCGGACTGGTTCGATCTGGGCTCGTATGGCACGGATCAGATGCTTTATGGCGAAAACCAGACCGGATACGCGCATCTGGACGATCTTTCGGACCTTGAGAACATGCCCAATCTCCGAAGGCTGGCGCTGAACCGGCTGGGAATCCGGGAGATTTCCCGGATCTGTGATCTGCCGCTCACCCACCTGGCGCTCGGCGGCAACGAGATCCGCGATATTGCGCCGCTGACCCGGATGCCCGCGCTCACCTTTCTGGATATTTCCAATAACCCCATCTACGCGCTGGACGGCCTGGAGAAATGCGCGTCGCTGGGCTGGCTGAATATCAGCGCGCTGCCGGTTCTAAACATCTCCGCGCTGACGGGCCTGCGCCTCGACACGCTGCTGATGTACGATATGCCGCCCGATTTTGACGCCTTGGCGCTTCAGCGGCTGGAGGGCCTGAAGCGCTTCGGCACGCGGAAGCTGCCTCGCGCGGCGCTCGATGCGCTGGCCGTCCGGCAGGATCTTGAGGACGTGTGGTTCTTCGAGTATCCGGCGGCGGATCTGTCCCCCTTTTTGGGCATGGGGCAACTGGCCGACCTGATGGCAAGCTGCGGCGCGCTTGAAAACCTCGAGGGCGTCTCCTCCCTCGAGAAACTGGAGACGCTGATCATCGACAGCAATCCCTCGCTGACCAGCATCGAACCGCTGCGCGGCAACGCGGCCGTAAAGCGCCTGAAGATATCCCACGATCCGCTGACCGATCTGAGCGTGCTCATGACCATGCCAAACCTGAAGGAACTGACCTGTTCCCAGGATCAGATGCCGCTGGTGGACGCACTCCCCGGGGGCAGGGCGTTTACCGTGACCATCGAGGATTGACGCGGCCCAGTGCGCTGCGCCACCGCGGGCATTCGGAGGATGAAAGATGGAAGACCGGCTGAGCTTTTTGGCCGATTACGGCGCGGTTTGTGACGCGATGTCCATTCCGGACGCAATCCGCGCGGAATACGAAGTCCTCTCATGCCTGAAGCCCGGGACCGACCGGCAGGTGTTTCTGGTGCGCAGCCGCCATAGCGGCGCCGATTTTGTGCTCAAGCTGGCGCCGCTCTCCCAGCTGGACCGGTTCGCGCGGGAACACGATACGCTACTCCGGTTGCACGACGGTGCGTTTCCGCACCCGGTCGCCTGTTTCGCCCACGGCGCGAACGCGTGCTTTTTGCGCGAACATGTGCCCGGCCGGTCGCTGGCGGAATGCGTGGAGGACGACGAACCGTTCTCCGAGGGCCGCGCGGCCGAGATCGCGCGCAAGGTGTGCGGGATCGTCCAGCGCCTGCATGAGGGGACGCCGCCGGTCATCCACCGGGACATCAAGCCCCAGAACCTGATCCTTTCGGAGGACGGCTCGGTTCACCTGGTGGACCTGGACAGCGTCGAGGAATTCTGCCCCGACAAGAGCACGGATACGATGGTGATTGGAACCGCCACCACCGCCGCTCCGGAACAGTTCGGCTACCGCAGGTGCGACCCGCGCACCGACGTGTACGCGATCGGCAAGCTGATGATCTACCTGCTGACCGGCGGCTACGACGCTTTGACGCTGCGGGGCGCGGCGGTGTCCCGGCCGCTCAGGCGCATCATCGAGCGCTGCGTCGAGTTCGATCCCCGCGGACGCTACCCCTCCGTCAAGCGCCTGGCGGAGGCGCTCGGGGCGCTGGGCCGGCGCCGGCGCCGGCTCTGCGTCACGGCCGCCGGCATCGCGCTGCTGCTGGCGCTGGGGACGCTGGCGGCGCTTCACGCGGACGCCATCGCCGGTTTTTTTCAGAGCGCGACGGTTCTGGCCGCCGAGCCCGGCTACGCGTTCGCATCCCCTCTGATCGAAAAGGCGGTCCGGCTGCAGCTGGACAGGCCGCAGGGGCGCGTCTACGAATCGGATCTCATGTCCATCACCCAACTGAACCTTTGCGGCGAAACGGCGTTCGCCGACTGGTACGACCTGGGCACCTACGGTGTCGACGCGCAGATTCGCGGGGTTCCCTGCACGGATGCGGCGCTGCTTCGCGATACGTCGGATTTCGCCCGCATGCCCAATCTTACGTCGCTCTCCCTTTGCCGCCTGAGCCTCAAGGATTTGAACTTCCTCCAGGGAATGACGCTGACCCACCTTTCGCTGTATGGGAATTACATCTTTGACGTCAGCGCGATCGGGGACATCAAAACCCTCGAGGCGCTGGACATTTCAAACAATCCCGTCTTTGATCTGGAACCGCTCGCCGCGTGCCCGGCGCTGAAGGAGCTGGACATCAGCGCCACGGGGATCACCGACCTCGCCCCGCTGAAGGATATGAACCTGCGCGCTCTGGATCTGTTCGCCATGCGGCCGGACGCGGACCTGTCTGTGCTGCGGGAAATCAAGGGGCTCAGGCAGTTTTGTGCGGACGATCTGAGCGAGGACGCGGTCGAGGCCGTGAGCGGCATGACGGACCTGACGAACCTTCTGCTCTTTAGCAGCGGCGTGCGGAGCCTGCGAACCTTTGAGAACCTCAAAAAGCTGATCAGCCTGAACCTCCGGGGCAACGAACTCCGGGATCTTGACGGCGTGGAGGCGTTTGAGCGCCTCGACCTGCTGGAGGTCAGCTGGAACCATATTGAAAGCCTTGAGCCGCTGCGCGGCATGAAATCCCTGCGGAGCGTGTGGATCAGCGGCAATCCGCTGACCGATCTAGCACCCCTCGGCGCGCTGCCCGCGCTGCGGCAGGTGATCGCCGTGGAGGATCAGCGCGCGATGCTGGACGCGCTGCCCAACCGTGCGGAACTTTCCATCACATACGACTGAGCCGGGGCCCCGCCGGGAACGCTGCGCGGACGCCTTTATCCAGGACCCACCGCGCTTCAGGGGCCCGATCTGTCGATAGACCTCTCCAAGGCTGAAAGCCATCCGGCCCGCGCGCCGCCCCAAATGGGCGTGCATTTCAGGCGCGCGCAGTACCGCCGCTTATGCGATAAAAACCTTTTTGGGTTTTCGGCGCCTTGAGCCCCCTTTCGGGGGCTCCTTTTTGTCTGGAAGCGGCGCGAAATGATGCAGCGTGCACACCAAAGCGCTTTGGTCGCACGCTATAATGATCTTTAGTGTGCCCCGGTGTCCCGATTCATCCAGCCGCGCAATCCGCGCCCTGCGGGCGGCGCGATTCCTTCGACCCGGCCCATTCACATCAGTCCGTTCTGCCGCAATCAAAACCGACCATACCAAATGGAGGATTACTGATCATGAGGACAATGCGCATGAAATGGCTGGCATCGGTTCTGGCATGGTTTCTCCTGCTGAATTCCTGCTTTGCCGGAAGCATCCCCGCGGTGAGCGGCGTGGCCGGCGTGATGGTCGCGTTCGCGGAAAGCGAAGTGCCCGCCGAAACGCAGCAGCCCGTGAGCCCGGAGCCGCAGCAGGATCCGGACGCGGGCAAAGCGCCGGAGGAGACCCAGGCGCCCGCCGATGGGACCGAGGCTCCGACGGAAACCCAGGCGCCCGCCGAGGCGCCCGATGAGACGGCCGAGGCTCCGGCGGAAACCCAGGCGCCCGCCGATGGGATCGAAGCGCCGGCGGAAACCCAGGCGCCCGCCGAGGCGCCCGATGAGACGGCCGAGGTTCCGGCGGAGACCCAGGCCCCCGCCGATACCCAGCCTGTCGTGACTGACGCGACAACCTCCCCCGATCCGGCGCAGGAAAACGCCCCGGAGGATGTGCTTGCGCCCAAGGACGTCCTGGTAAAAGTGAGCAAGGTGACGGTTTCTCCCCCTTCCTTCAAGCTGGACGTGGGGCAGAAGCTGCAGCTGAACGCGAGCGTAGAGCCGGCCAACGCCAGCAATCAGGCGCTGAAATGGGCGACTTCGAATAAGAAGATCGCTACGGTGGATCAGAGCGGCCTGGTGACGGCGGTGAAGCCGGGCAAGGCGAAGATCACGGCCACGGCGCAGGACGGCAGCAAGAAGGCCGGCAGCTGCACCATAACGGTGGCCGTACTGGCCAAGGGAATTGCCATCACCGGCGCGACGGCGCTCTACGCGGGCGGCAAGGCCACGCTCAAGGCGAACGTGACGCCTTCCAATACCACCAGCAAGTCCGTCAGCTGGGCGAGCGGCGATCCTTCCGTCGCCACGGTGAGCAGCAAGGGCGTGGTGACGGCGCAGAAGGTCACCGCGAAAAAGACGGTGACCATCACCGCCACCACGAAGGACGGCAGCAACCTGACCGCCAGCTACGTGATCACGGTCACGCCGGTGGCGGGCGGCGTAC